>NZ_JBITZW010000035.1:0-61847 GCF_044547105.1 Kitasatospora sp. NPDC052868
TCGGGCCGGCACCACTCCGCTCCGCTCCATGGTTCCGGTGGGCTGATGCCCGTTCACATCGCTGAACTGGCATTTTGGCTGAACTCACGACAGGCTGACTAGGGGAGGGGTGGGCGCCGAGGGGGCGCGTGCGGGTCGGCTTCACTCCCGCCAGATTGGTCTAGACCGTGGTCCAGTCCACTGTTTCACCTCCATGAGGGGTCGGGGTGCGCTACCTTGGGAGGGTGAGCAACGAGACCGAGTGTATCAACCTTGCACCGTCAGAAGATCCCGCCGCAGCGAGCCTGCGGACCCCACTTCTGGCAGATTCCCAAGAAATCTTGGCGTCCGACTGATAGCCTGCCGGATAGCTGTCGTGAAGTGACTTGAATTCCAGTCCGAAGCTTTCCGGTCGTCGGCTGGTGAATGTATCAGGATCGCACTGCCAGGGAATCCCGTGAGATGCCGTGTGCGGGGTCGTGAATTCGGGTGAGGGGAGAGAAGTTCCGTGGGTGTCGTAAAGCCGGGTCTGCTGGCCGTGGAAGCCACCAGGGGTGTCACGCTGCGGGGGCACCAGGAGGAGGCCCTGGCGGCCATCGTGCGGGGGCTGACGCTGCGTCCTGGGCAGGTGGCACCGGACGGTCTGCGGGTGACGGTGCAGATGGCCACCGGCACTGGCAAGAGCTACGTGGGGGCGGTGGCCGGGCAGCGGCTGGCGCCCCGCGGTGTGGTGCTGGTGGTGGTGCCCACCCTGAACCTGCTGCTCCAGATGATGGGCTCGTGGCGGGAGGCCGGCCGGGCCGGGGAGATGCACGCGGTGTGCTCCCTGATGCAGAAGGAGCTCCCGGCCGGGGTGCTGGCCTCCACCAGCGGGCTGATCGTCGGGGACTGGATCTCCAAGGCGGCCAGGGGCCGGCGGCCGATGACGCTGTTCGCCACCTACGCCTCGGTCGGCGCGGTGCGCGACGCCTACGCCTACTGGGCGAGGGAGAAGCAGGAGCTGCTGCCCGAGCTGGACCTGATGGTCTGCGACGAGGCGCACCGGTCCTCCGGCAGTGTCGAGAAGTCGTGGACGGTGGTGCACGACCAGGCCTCCATCCCGGCGGCCCGCAGGTGCTACATGACCGCCACCCCGCGTATCTGGGCGCCGCCGACGCGGATGCTCAAGGCCCGCGAAGGGGCCCACCAGCCGCTGCCTGAGGAGCTCGCGGTGTCCATGGACGACGTGCGCGTCTACGGGCCCCACGTGTTCTCGCTAGGACTGGCCGAGTCAATCGAGAAATCCCTGTTGGCGCCGTTCGAGGTGGTGGTGCTGGAGCTGCGCGACCCGCTCGCCGACCGCGACCAGGCCGGCAAGCAGCCGGTGCCCTGGGGGGCCGGGGTCGGCGAGGCGCAGGACGGGAGCGAGGACGAGGTGCCGGCCGAGCACCTGGCCGCGATGCAGGCCGGCCTCCTCAAGGTGGCCGCGGAGCGCGGCCTGAAGCGCACCATCACCTTCCACAACCGCACCCTTGAGGCGCGGTATTTCAGCGAGACGCTGAACCAGACGGTAGAACGGCTGCACTTCCAGAACCCGGAGAAATACCCGGAGGAAATCTGGGCGCAGTGGCTCTCCGGCGAGCACTCCGTGGATTTCCGTGAGGAGGTCATCGATGAGTTCGGACAGGACGAGGAAGACGATGGTCTGAGCTATCGGGTGATCTCGCAGTGCAAGATCATGGGCGAGGGAGTCGATATCCCGAATGCGGATTCGATCCTCCTCATGGGCCGGGGCAGCATGGTCGATATCGTCCAGGCCGTCGGCCGGGCCCTGCGGATGAAGCCCGGCGAGGGCAAGATGGCGAGCCTCATCGTGCCGGTCTTCTTCAAGCCCGGGGAGAAGCCCGGGGACATCCTGGAGTCGGACAGCTATGGCGGGCTCGTCAAAATCCTGACCGCCTTGAGGTCACACGACACCCGCATGGTCGAGGCCCTGGCGGTGCCCCAGAAGTCCGGGAAGCGGACCACCGGGCGCAGCGCCGAGGCGGCCTTCGCCCCTGGTGAGGGCAGTGGTGGGGGTGCTGGCGGGGCGGGGGCGTTCACGCTGCCGGTGCGGTTCGAGAGCGACCCGGGTGATGACGTCCTGGCGTTGTTCATCGCCTCGCGGGTACTGACGAGCGAGACGCAGTTGTGGCGTGAGGCGATCAGTCACGTACGGCACTGGTTCAAGGAGACCGGCGGTCTCGATGTTCCCTATTCGGCATTGGTTGGAGAAAATCAGAACTTCCCTTTGGGCAAGTGGTTGTCGGACCGGCGGGCGGAAAATGCGGCGGGTGAGCTGGCGTCATGGCGGGTGACGCAGCTGGACGGGTTCGGGATGATCTGGTCCGTCTCCGACGCCCGGTTCGGGGCCGGGCTGGACTGGGCGCGGGTGTGGGCGAAGGACCACGGCGGATCGTTGGCCGCGCCGGCGCGGGCCTCGGTCGGCGGGTACGCGATCGGCACCTGGCTGTCCGAGCTGCGGGCCGCGGCCCAGGTGCCGACGGGCGAGCAGGGAGCGCTGTCGCCCGAGCGGCGTCGGGCGCTGGAGGAGATCGACCCGTGGTGGTGCCCGGCCTGGCCGATCACCTGGCAGCGCGCCTACGCCACCGCCCGGCAGTGGTGGCTGGAGTCCGACGGCCTGGTCGACTGGACGGTGCTGCCGGTGGAGACGGTGTACGAGGGCGAGCAGCTCGGCCGCTGGGTGCAGGCGCAGCGCGGCGGGTGGCCCGGCCTGGAGGAGGACCAACGGGACCTGCTCGCCGCGATCGGCATCGAGGCCGACCCCGAGCTGGTGGCCGCCAAGGCCGCCGCGGAGGCGAAGCCGACAGTGTCCCGCACAGACCGGTTCGCCCAGGGCCTGGCCGCGCTGACCGCCTTCGTCGAGCGCGAGCGGCATCCCCGGGTGCCTCGCCCGCACAAGGAGCCGCTGGAGACCGTGGAGGCCGGGCCCGGAGGTGAGGAACAGGTAGTGGTGTCGCACTTCGCGCTGGGTACCTGGCTCAACAACCAGAAGGCCCGCCGGGCGAAGCTGACCCCGGGCCAGCTCGCACAGCTCGCCGAACACGGCGTGGAGTGGGCGTAGCGGGAGAGGGCGGTCCCTTACCGGGGGCCGCCCTCTCCCGTACGTGGTGTTCTTCAATACTTAGGCCGCCGCTATTCCGGCGAGGAAGACGAGTATGGCGCCGATGGCGAAGAGCAGGAAGGAGTACTGGACGTGTCGATGCTTAGCCCACGTGATCTTGCTCATCTCGATCAGCTGCTGGCTCAGTACAGGCAGCATGTCTGTCTGTTGGAGGGCGGTGGCGAGTTCGGTCTTCTCGCGGTGTATGAGGTGACCGAAGTAGATGAAGTTGTCGGGCGCCTCTGCCTTTGTGTGTGCCGCACGTAGGCGTGGGATGACGACCAGGATGGCGAACACGGCGCCGGCCAGGATGAGGATGGTTCCGGTCCAGAGCAGCGAGCGCGCGCCCCAGCTGTGGATGTGGGCGAAGATGTGGTCGTCTGCGGACAGAGCTACGATGCCGGCCGCCGCCGCCGACTCTAGGGTCAGCGCGAACGACGCCTTCGCGTCCACCCGCGCCGTCCATTCACCGATCGCGCCGTGGATCCGCCAGGCCGTCTCGGTTGCCTCATTCGGGTTCGTCATGGTGTGTCTCTTCCGTGGCTAGAACGACCACCAGTAGCTGGACCGATAGATGGTCATCCGCTCACCCGCGACCTCCTGGGTGAACATCTCCCACATGTCCTCCCCCTCGCCCTTCTTCGTGCGCTTGACCGCAGCTTCGAGGCGGTTGTAGACGTCCTTGGTGATGAAGGTTCGGTACCTCCCCTGGCGGATGTCGCTGAGCTTCGCCGCCACGTTGGGCGCGCGACCGATGGAGACCAGGTCGCTGCTGTCCTTGACTCCGGCTCGGGCGATGAAAGTCTCGCCGGAGGCTATGCCCACGCACATGCGGGGCTGGTATCCGGCGCTCTTAAGCGTGGGGAGCTCCTTGTACAGGGCAGGCTGAACGATGTTGGTCATCGCCCAGTTGAGCCGCAGAGCGACCTTGCCCGCGTTGGTGTTCTTGGAGTCCCCGATGAAGATGCCCATAACGCGGTCACCGTCGTAGCTACGGATCTGCCCGTCGAACCCCTTGATCAGACGCGAGGCCGTCCGCAGAGACGCCCGGATGACCTTGCCGGCCGTCTGCGGAGTGAAGTCCCGCGCCAGTTTGGTCGAGCCGAGCAGGTCGGCATAGAGGTAGACCGCATCCAGCTTGACCGCGTCGTTCGAGAAGAGTCCGACGTCCTTCGTGCCTGGCACGACCCTGCCGTCCCGGATGTTCCACGGCTCGCCGATCAACTTCGCCAGATCGGCCCGCAGCTCGTCACCAAGTGCCATATGTCATCCACTTCTCATACGTGCGCTTGGCCCGAAAATAGCACCGCCCTCTGACAACCAACATGGCCTTTCTCGAACCGTGTTGTCGGTCTGCTGGGCAGGTCGCAGAAGCCGCTTCCGGGCGTGGGGTTGACCAGCCGTCCGAGCGGTGTACCGTCCGCTGGTCCTGCACCTCACTGGGCTGATGCTGTCGGCGAAACTGGTACCTGTCCCTCTCTTGACCCGCCGTCTCCCGTGCCTAGCGTCTGGCACCACGGACCGCCGGAAGCGGGCCCGTGGCGCCCTCCTGCGCCCTGGTCCTCCCGTCCGCGGCCCGTACCCACCGCACACGACGCAGAAGGAGATGGCAATGGACGAGACGAAGCCGCGCGGCGAGGAGCCGGGCTCGGCGGGGTGGGACGGGGCCGAGCGCCGCCGCACGACGGCGGACCCGGTTGGCCACCCGGCCTGGTGGTCGCCGGACCGGCTGCCCGGCCTGATCCTGGTCCGAACCGCCAGCGAGCTCGGCTCGAGGATCGGGCTGAAGGTGTTGCAGGTCTTGTCCGACTTCATCGCGTAGGCCCGCCCGCCAGGTGCGGCGGGCCACCACCGAATGGCCCGGCGGCGCCGACGGCGCGATGCCACGGTGCACGCGGGCCCGTTGTGCCGCGGCTCCGGTACCACCACGGCGGTGGTACCGGAGCCGCGGCCGAGCCCGGCCGCGCATCAGTGCCTCGTCGTCCATGCTTGCCCGCCGAAACGTCTACCGGACACGGTGAACTTCGGTCAGGCGCCGTGACCACTGCGGCCGGGCGTCGTTGCGCCGTGCGGTCCTGCTGCCTGCCCATTCCTGGAGACCTCGTGCGCACACGTCCCGTACTCGTGCCTGTCCTCTCGGCCGCCGCCTTCCTCGGCCTGCTCGCCTCGCCCACCCACGCCGCCGGCTCCGCCGCGCCGCATCGTGCGGCCGGCGAGGAAGTGACCATCCCGCTGCGGGACGCGATCGAGGCACTGCCCGTCGCGGACGAGAACCGGGCTGGTTACGAAAGGACGAAGTTCAGGCACTGGATCGACGCGGACCGCGACGGCTGCAACACCAGGAAGGAGGTCATCCTCCGAGAGG
This sequence comes from Kitasatospora sp. NPDC052868, assembly GCF_044547105.1. NCBI lineage: Bacteria > Bacillati > Actinomycetota > Actinomycetes > Kitasatosporales > Streptomycetaceae > Kitasatospora > Kitasatospora sp. NPDC052868. The sequence continues at coordinate 5,487 of NZ_JBITZW010000035.1, forward strand.
CGGTCGTCGCGCCGGAGGTCGGCCCGGGCTGCTCGCTGACCGGCGGCGTCTGGTACTCGATCTACGACGGGGTGACCGTCACCGACGCCGCCGGCCTGGATGTGGATCATGTGGTGCCGCTTGCCGAGGCCTGGGACAGCGGGGCCTCGAACTGGAGCGCGGCCGAGCGCCAGGCGTACGCCAACGACTTGGACGAGCCCCGCGACCTGGTCGCCGTCACCGCCCGCTCGAACAGGCAGAAGTCCGACAAGGACATCGCCGAGTGGCGTCCGGTCGAGACCGAGAAGTGCGACTACGTCGCCCGCTGGACCGTCTCCAAGACACGCTGGGGCCAGACCGTGGACACCACCGAGAAGACCGTCCTGCGCGACCTCGGCGCGACCTGCCCCAACGACACCCTGACCATTACCCTCGCCCGCTGACCTCCATACCCGGAACCGCAACACCGGACCCCAACCGATCCGGCGCCGCCCCGGCACCGCACGGCCCGGCGGCGCGGACAGCACGATGGGCGGGCCCTGGCGTTGCGCGGCCCCGGTGTCACCGCCGTGGTGGCACCGGGGCCCGACAGGCCGAGAGCGTGTCAGGGGGTGTCGCCGGCCCAGTCCCAGCGGCGCGGGTCCGCGGGGCGCGGCTCGTAGTGGGCGCGCCCGCCGGGGCCGTAGGCGCCGATCTCGGTGATCAGCGCGGCGCCATCGGCGAGCTGCTCGGCGTCCCAGCCGGTGACATCCAGGAGCAGCCCGTCGAGCGGGCCGCCGACCAGCTCCCGGTATTCGTGGCCCGGCTGCGGGCCGGGGTCCGGGTCGTCGTGGTCGGCCCCGTACACCCGGCCGCGCATGAGCGCCTCGTCGTCCATGGCCGCCAGCATCCCAGGCGGCACTGGCAGGTCGACAGGTGGTCAGGGCTTGCGGAGGGGAGGAGGGCGAGGAGGGCGCGCGGCGGCGATGGCGGTGAGGTAGCGGCGGAGCACCTCGGTGCACCACCCTCTCGCCATCTCCGCAGCGCCCCGGTGCCAAAGACACCTGCCCGCCGCGGCTCCGTCGGCCGGTGCGCCGCCGACCCGTTCCTCGATCGACTCGGTCAGCCGCCGCCACGGCGGCGCGGACGACGCCCGGCAGGACCCGGCCCCTGCCACTACGCCGACGCTGCCGCCGCCGCGCTCCCCGGAACCGCGCCGGCGCCGACCGCTTCGGCTACGGCGCTGAGCCTGCCGCTCGCGTCCGGCAGCCACAACTGCGCGCTGCGCGGGCGGGCCGCGGCCCCGCGCCCGGACACCTCGACCGTCACCCGGCGCCCGGTCAGCTGACCCCACCCGTCTCCCAGCCCCGACCACGCCCGCGCCGTCACCTCCAGGCGTAGCCGGGCGCCGCCGGGCCAGGGGCCGGGGGTGATGAGGACGGTGCCGGTGCGGCGCAGGTGGGCGGCGAGGCGCTCCGTGGTGCGGGGCGGCAGGTGGTCGGGAGCGGCGGCGATGATGACGGGGCAGGCGGTGGCGAGGGCGGTGAGGACCTCCGGGTAGTGGTCGCCGGGGTGGTCGGCGACGACCAGGCGCTGGAGGTCGAGGCCGTATCCGGCGGCCGCGGCGAGGCCCAGGGTCGGCATCCCGATCGCGGCCGTCCAGGCGTGCGGGTCCGCGGTGGCGGGTCCGGCGGCGAGCGCGAGGAGCAGCCCGGGGTCGGTGACCTCGGTGACGGTGCCCTTGGCGAGGCCGCCGTGCGGCAGCAGCCCGGCGAGCGGTTCCAGGACCGGCAGGACCGCGGCCTGGGCCTGGCGGGCGCGGGTGGCCGGGCTGGTCACCTCCAGCAGGTCGGCCAGGTGCTCGGCGCGCTCGGCTGCGGCCTGATCGTGGATGGCGGCGAGCGCGCTCACCGGGCCACCCGGCCGGAAGTGGGGTCGCCGGCGGGCAGGGCGGCGGCCGGGGACGGGCCCGGCTCGTCGGTGCGGGCGGGCTCGGTGTCCGGGGGCACGGGCTGCAGGACTGCGGCGTCGGCGATCACCCAGGCGGCGGCCTGCGCGCCCTCGCCCCAGCGCACGTGCGCGATCCACGGACCGGGACCCGGGCGGCGCCGGGCGGTGACCAGACCGGAGCACCACCGGCCCTCGGCGCGGACCCAGGCCAGCCGCCAGCACCGGTCCGCACCCCCTGGGTCGGGAGCGCCGGCCATCTCGGCCGGCACCGCGACGGCGTCCCGCCACCGGCCGAAGTACGGCCCGGCGACCGGCGCCGGACCGGCAGGCTCGGGCAGCGGCCGCACCGTCTGCTCCGAGTAGAGGAACCAGCCCCAGGCCTGCCCGCCGGCCGTGGTCGCGTCGTCGTCCCAGCGCACGTGGACCACCCAGCGCGGGCTGCCGGGCGGGCGGCGCCACACCGTGAGCAGCCCGGGCCGCCACCGGCCGCCGAGCCGGATCTCCACCAGGCGCCACCTGCGCACGTCCCGGGAGGGGCCGGGCAGCGTCATCAGCTCCCGCGGCGCCCGCTCGGCATCCCCCGGTTGCCCATCGGGATACCGGGGGCGGGAGAACGGCACAGCTGAGGTCATAGAACTATTGTTCGATAACTTGCCCAAGTGATCAAACGTCAGCCGATCAGCGGCTGCTGCGGCGGACGAGGACCTTGAGCACCTCCCGGGAGTCGCGACGACGGTCGGCGCTGCGGGCGACCAGCTTGGTTGGGGTCGCTGTCCGGGATGGATTGGTGTCATGGCGTTCTCCCCCCGGAGTAGGTCGGGGTGGACGGGTTCGCTGGTGGCGGGGTTCGGGTGGCGGCTAGTGGCGCCATGCAAGGGTCGGGCCTGCAGTGCCGCCGAAGGCCGGTGGGGGAAGGCTGCGGCGGGGCACACGGATGGGCAGGCCCGCGGCGGTGTAGCCGGCCGGTGGCAGTGGGAGGGTGGGGCCGATGTCTGAGCGGGGTTGGCCGGGGCGGGGCTGTGCAACGGTCAGACCGTGGGTGGTCAGGAACTCCACGTCCTCGGCCTTGAGCCCGCTCGCGGCGCCGGCCCCGGGGTCAGTGCCGGTGTCGGTCCGGACCAGGATCCTGACCGTGGTGTCCGCGAAAGGGTTCGGCACGCGGCCCTGGGGTGGGATGTCCGCGATGCGGATCTCCGCTCCCTCCAGCAGGAAGCCCCGCATCGGTTGTGGGGCGGCGTCCGTACGAGGGGCACGGTGGGCAGGGTGGGGACCCGGTCCTGTCCGGCGCCTTGTCTTGCCGGCCGCCCGGTCCCACGCCTCGCCCCAGGCCCGGACCGTCCGCGGCGCCTCGCCCATGACGGTGACCAGCGCGGTGACATGGCGGCGGATCGGGACCGCCTCGGAGCGCAGGACCGCGCTCAGGCTGCTCGCGGGCAAGCGCCAACCGCCGTTGGACATCCGGCCGGCTCGCTTCTGCAGTTCCTCGAGGGACGGCTCGCCGCCCTTGGCGCGCAGCCCGATCATGCCCACGCGCAGTTTGGTGAAGTCGTCGATGAGCTGGGGCTTGGTGGCGAAGACGTTGTAGTACTTGGCGGCGAAGGCGGCGAGGGGGATCTCGTCGGTGCGTTCGCGGCGGCGGCGGTGCTGTTCGGCCCAGCGGGCGGCCTTCCAGTGCCGGTGGGCGGTGCGTAGGTCACCCTGGCATGCCCGGGTGTAGGCCTCGACGATTCTCCAGGAGGGGACTGTCGCGCCGCTGGCGGCTCGGGAGAGCATGGAGGCGGTGTAGTCGGTCTTCTCGGCCATTGCCGCGTAGGTCAGGTTGCGGTTCTGGCGCTGGGCGCGCAGCCACAGCGCCAGATCCGTCAGCTGGTCCGTGACCTTGGCAACGGCGTTCTCACGCCGTCCCATGGCCCGGGATCAGGTGGCGTCGGCCAGAGCCTGGTCGGCGGGGGGCTGCTCGCGCAGGCCCTTGATGGTCCGGCAGGCGAGGTAGGCGGCGGCGCCGACGAGTTCCATGACGCCGAAGACGGGCAGTCCGGCGGCGGCCAGGGCGCCGGCCAGGAGCACGATGACGATGATGATGGCGGCCTCGGCCGCGGTCAGGGAACGTCCGGGACGGTCCGGAACCTGCGGGGCGGTGGTGTGGATCGAGCGCATGTGTTCTTCCCTCAATCAGACTCAGTCGCGCCCGGCTTGCGGACGCGACTGAGCGGCTGCACCTACTACGGTCCGGCGGGGCTTCCAGACCCCTGGGCGCCGGACCGGTGTGATCCTCTCACCGGTGACGCGGCGATCACAATCCGTATCAGGAGGAGCAGGCGGATTGATTCACAATCGACCATCGGGCTCGCCCGAAAAGGTGCCGAATTGATGTCCCCTGAAGTTCGATCCTCAGCGTTGTCCCAGGTCATAGTGGGTAAACACTACGGGTTCATTCAATTTCGACCATGGGGGATTGCCGACCTGGCCGGTGTGATGACAGTCTTCCGGTGGCGCTGTTTTCCGGCCATCGGGTCGGGGACCTTCCCTGGCGCAGTGGCTGCACCACGAACAGGGATCGGGCATCACCGCGACTTCCAGCGCGGCGCCCATGAGGGTGGCTCGCACCTACCGGGTGTGGCCACCCTCTGCTGTTTCCCCGCTCGCCTTCATCGCCTGGCGAGCGGGGAAGCCGTGTCACCCGGGTCGAGCACCGGTACAGCAGTCGGGGGGGTGCCGCGGCCGGCGGGCAGCGGGGCCGCACTGGCCGGATCCAGAGCGGCCGCCGGGTCGGCCGACAGGGCCTCGTCGGCGCCGACCCGAACGGCGATGCCGGCAAACCGCGCTCCATGTCAGCCCTGGCGGCGCGCGCATTGTGACGGGGCGGAAGGGTCGACGCAAGCGTGCTGGCGACAGTTCTGCGTGCTCGGCCACAGTGAGGCTCGCGCCGGCATCGGCGCCTTAACAGGTCCCTTGAGGAGCCACGATGAGCAGCATCGTCCAGCCGTACCCCGCCGACACTCCGTGGCGATTCCGCCCCCGCTTGCATGGCGCCGGGGAGTTGATCTGCCAGCTCGCCTTTGTGTGGGAGGCGAGTTACTCGTCGATGTCCGATGACTACCTGCCCGAGGAGATCAGCGCCCGCGACCTCTACCTGAAGTGGGCCGGGCGCCGCCAGAACCACCTGGCGGCCGACCACCCGGGCCGGTATGTGGCTGGCGAGGTCTCCATCTCCTGGTTCATCACCTCGCCCGACCGTCCGGACCGGGTCTTCGAGGGTGCGCCGTTCCAGCAGCACGTGCCCGGCCTGGAGGGCCTTGAGGACTTCCGAACCCACTTCACCCCGCCCGTGCACGCGGTCAGCGGCGAGCCGTTGAACTGGCTGCGGCTGCCGGTCGAGGACCTGGGGTGGAACGAGCACCGTCGCGACAAGGGCGGCTTCGTGCAGGAGGCATTGGGCTGGAAGCCTGCACCGCTGCAGCACACGATGAACGTGGCACAGCTTGCCGCAGCAGCCGGCCTCGTCTGACACCAGGCGGCCGTGTGCCCCGCCGCGGCCCTGCGGCGGGGTTCCGCTCATACGGGGCAGCTTCTACCAGGCGGCCGGGCCGTGCGGGTCGGTCGGTTCGGGGACCTGGCGGATCGTGGCGGGGTCGTACAGGTACCAGGACCAGTCCAGGGTGTCCGGGCCCCAGCGGACCAGGGCGACCCAGTGGGTCGAACCGTGGTGCAGGCGCCAGCGCTCGACGCGGCCCGGCCGCCATCGGCCGGCGATGCGGATGTCCACCCACCGCCAGCGGGGATCGGCGTCCCAGCACCGGCCGGGACCCGACATCAACTCCTGGGGCGCCCGAGCCGCGTCTCCGGGCCGGTGGTCCGGGTGGCGGGGCTGGGAGAACGGAATGACGCTGGCCACCCCTCCACTTAATTCAAGCATTCGTTCCCATCAAGTGTGGGCGGGCTCTGGGCTCGGGTCCGGGCGCTCGTGGATCGGTGCTGGTGGGAGGGGGTTGACCGGCGTCCTGGGTGGTGTAGAGGGCGTCCCGTGCATGGGCGGGGGCACCTCTGCGGTCGGCGCCGGAACCGGTTCCGGCGGGGGGTTGACCGGCGTTCTCACGGGCCTACTGTGCGGCTCCGAAGGCCCCGGAAACCGGTCCGGACACGCCACAGCGTGCCCCTGCACTCCGGCCTGTCGGCCTTCGTCTTCACCGATCCGTACGAGACGAATGGAGAGCATCGTGAACGAGATGAGGCCGCACGGGGAGCACAGTGCGGCGGGGTGGGACGGCGTCGAACGGCGGGCGGCGGCGGCCGTGCCAGCGGCGGTGCGGTCGCCCTGGCGGTCGCCGGACCGGATGCGCGGCCAGATCCTGGCCCGCCTCACCGGACACGTCGGCGCGACGGCCGCCATCTGGGCGGTGCAGCTCCTGGCCGAGCACATCCAGCTGACCCTGCGCTGAAAGGCCGGTGCCGGCCGGACTGCCCGCGGGCGGTCCGGCCGGCACCGGTTCAGGGCGTGTCGCCGCACCAGCCCCAGCGGCGCGGGTCGGCCGGGCAGGGTTCGTAGTGGGCGCGGCCTCCGGGGCCGTACGCGCCGATCTCGGTGATCAGCGCGGCGCCTTCGGAGAGCTGGTCGGCCAGCGGTGTCCGGCTGCAGTCCTGCCGGGTGGCGGAACGGGTCACCACAGCCGAATGCTGCTGTCGGCCATGACGTCGATGCTCACCTTGCCGTGGCCGTTGTCGTCGAGGAGCTTGCGCAGCTCCCTCCAGTCGATAACGGGCCCCTGCCCGCGTGCGGGTGCTGTCGGCGTCTCGCCGCCCCAGATCGAGTCGAACAGGATCGCGGCGGAAAGCGGCTTGGCCACAGGAACTCCCCGGGTGAGGCTGATCGTCCGGTCACTGTAGGCCGTGCTTCGCGGGCAGGCCAGACCCGGTGTGCGTCTACGATGCGGTGGGTTCCACGGTCGGCGGGCCGCGTCACAGGGCCTGATCGGCTGGCCCCTCCAGGCCGAGCGCGGACAGGAGCAGCTGCTCGTCCTCGGGACCGCGGGCATGGGCGGCGACGACGGCGCGGACCCGCTCCGACACGGGTCCGTCCGGTGGCCGGATATCCGATTCGGCCATGGTGCCGAGTATGGAGAGGTCACGGTTCACAGCAGACACGGATACCTCCTCGGTTCCCGTTCGAAAGCCGGCCGCCCAGGCTACTGCGCCCTGTCGGCCGCGGCGCGGTCCCTGTGCGGCAGCGGGGCGGGAGTGCCTCGCGGGCCCGATCGACGGTCGGCTGCTGCAGGGGGTCCAAGGACGGCGGCGGCGGCCCGGGCGGGCAGCCGGGCTGCGGGAAGCCGACGTGGGGGCGGCTTGGCTGAGCGGTGCTGTCTGGTCGGCGGCGAGGTGGGGGCTGGACGGGGTTCGACGTCTGTCGCCTTGACGGGAAGAGGCGAGGGCGGGCTGGAGCAGGGCCTCGGAGGCGGACGACGGTCCCGGGCATGCAGTGGGCGCTCGGCTGCGGCCCCGAGGGGTGGCCGGCTGGGGGTCGGCGGGAGGTGGGCAGCCGGACGGGGGCGGTGCCCATGCGGGCGGCTGCCGTGTAGTCGGCCCGGGCGTTCTCCTGGCGGGCCCGGGCGGCGACGGCCAACTCGTCGAGCGGCTGCGGTAGGTCGAGCTCGGCCCAGACGGCCTTTCCGGCGGGTGTGGGGTCGGCACCCCAGCGGTCGGCGAGCGCTTGGACGATCAGCAGGCCTCTGCCGGTGACTTCCCGGTCGTCGCCGGGTCCGGTCACTGCCCGTGGAAGTGCGGCCGCCCTGTCCGCGACCTCGATGCGCAGCTGGTTGCCACCGGCGTCCAGGAGGATCCGGGCGTGGATCAGGTCGGGTCCGGCGTGGAGTGCGGCGTTGGCGAGCAGTTCTCCGGCGACGGCGACCAGGTCGTCCAGCGCGGTGCCGGTGACGCCCCAGCCGGTGGCGACGGCGCGCACGACGTTGCGGGCCGGGGGGACGCAGGCGGTGCGCTCGTGTGGGTCGGGGGAGGTGGCGGCGAGGGTCAGGCGGTACACCGCGGCGGGGTGCTGCGGGGTGCGGTCGGCGGTCACCGGGCGTGTTCCGGGGTGGTGCGGGAGGCGGCGCCGATGGTGGTGAGGGTGACGCCGAGGCCAGCGAGGTGGTCGCAGACGCGGACCCAGTCGCGGGTGGTGGGACCGATCATCGGCCGGGTGACGGTGATGACCGCGTCGAGGGTTCCGGCGGCGGCTAGGTCGGTGACGTGCTGCCAGCCGGGGCGCTCTGCGAGGGGGAGCAGGTCGTCGGTGTCGGTCACCAGGCCGGCGAGCGTCCAGCCGTCGGCTGCTGCTCGGCGCTCGCACCAGGCGGTGAACAGTCCGGCGGAGGCCTCGTCGGGGGCGGCGCAGGCGTAGCCGACGGCCGTGGCTGGCCTCGGGGTGAGGGGTGGGGCGGGTGGTGGGGTGGTTGGCATGCGGGCTCTCCTTCGGTGGAGGGGCCGGCGGGGTGGGTGGCCGAGCGCAGGGGGCGCGTGCCCCGCGCGGCCGGGGGTGGCTGCGCGGGGCACGGTGGTCAGGACGGCTGCGGTGGTGTGCGGTGGGGGCGGGGCCTGGTGATGCGGTCGAGGTCGGCGGTGCCGCGGGCGACGAGGACGGCGGGGCCGGTCAGCCGCATGGCGCCGCCGGGTTGGACGGTGATGCGCAGACGGCCGCCGGCGACGTCGACGGTGTAGTGGTCGGCGGGCGGGTGGTGTGCGTGGTGGCGGGCCGCGGTGACGGCGGCGCAGGCGCCGGTTCCGCAGGAGCGGGTCTCGCCGACGCCTCGTTCGTGGACGCGCAGGGCGAGGTGGGCGGGGCCCCGGGCGGCGACGAAGTCGACGGTGACGCCGTGGGGGTAGGCGCCGACCGGGTCGACGAGCGGGGGTGTGAGCAGGTCGCCTGCGTGGGCGAGGTCGTCGACCAGGACGACGGCGTGGGGGTTGCCGGTGTCGACGTGCAGGGCCGGCCAGCTTCGCGGGCCGACGCTGACCTTGATGCCGTCGGGGCCGGGCAGTGCGGGGCGTCCCATGTCGACGCTGACCTCGCCGTCCGGGTCCGCGGTGATGTGGACCAGGCGCACGCCGGCCCGGGTGGCGATGGGGATGGTGCCGGGCTTCGCGAGGCCGGTGTCGACGAGGTGGCGGGCGAAGACGCGGATGCCGTTGCCGCACATCTGCGCGACGGTGCCGTCGGGGTTGCGGTAGTCCATGAACCACTCGGCGTCTGCGGCCATCGCGGCTGCTTCGGGGAGGGCCTCGGAGCGGACGACGCGCAGTAGTCCGTCGGCGCCGATGCCGGTTCTGCGGTCGCAGAGGCCGATGACGGCCTCGGGGGTGAGGTCGTGCCGGGCGTCCGGGTCGGCGATGAGGACGAAGTCGTTCTTGGTGCCGTGTCCCTTGGCGAAGGTCAGGGTGCTCACGTGCTGTGGGGTCTTTCTGCTGGGCGGGTGCGGGGTCCTGGGCGGGGTGGCGTGCACCGGCCGGGCCAGGGGGTGTTCCTGGTGTGCGGCGGGTGCCGGCGGGTTCGGTGCTGTGTGCGGCGGTGCCCGGGTTCCTTGCGGTCCGGGCCGGGAGCCGTCGCGGGGCGCCTGCGTGGTGAGGCGCCGGGCTCTACAGTGGACCCTCGCGCAAGTACGACGCAAGTGCGTCACGAAATTTCGTGACCCGGTGTCGGCCGCGCGCCCCCGCGCCGCAGGACACCAGCTGGGAGGCCCCCATGGCACCGCGCAGCATCCGTCAGGCACACTTGCGTCACGCACTTGCGTCGCGCAAGAACGAGCCTTTCCGAGGAGTCCTCCGAGTGAGCCTGAGCAACCCGCTGGACTCCCGCCTGCACCTGGGCGCCGAGCTCCGCCGACTGCGCAAGGCCAAGGGCATGACCATGCGCCAGGTCGCCGCGTTCCTCGACTGCTCCGAACCCCGCGTCTCCCGCCTGGAGACCGGCAAGCTCACCGGCGCCACCCTGAAGGCCGGCGAGCTGCGCCGCCTGGCCGACCTCTTCGGCGTCCACGACCAGGGCACCGTCGACGAACTCCTGCACCTGCTCGCCGAGACCGAACAGACCGCCTGGTGGGAGCCCTACGAGGACGTCATGCCCAGCGGCATGGACTCCCTCCTCGGACTGCAGACCGCGGCCACCCGAGAACGGGCGCTGGAGACCGTCCTGGTCCACGGACTCCTCCAGACCCCCGAGTACGCCCGCGCCGTCCTCACCGAGGCCGGCGTCCACAGCCCCAGCGCCGTCGAGCGCCTGGTCGCCCTGCGCACCCGCCGCCCCGAAGTACTGCACCGCACCCCCAAGCCGCTCGACCTCGAAGTCGTCCTCGACGAGGCCGCGCTACGGCGCCCCGTCGGCGGCCCCGCCGTCATGCGCGACCAGCTCGCCGCCGTCACCCGCACCGCGGCGCTGCCCAACGTCACGGTGCTCGTCGTCCCGTACGAGCGGGGCGCCCACGCCGGGCTGTCCGGCGCGTTCTCCCTGTTCGACGTCGGCGACCAGCCCCCGGTCGTCTACGTCGACTCCCCGGCCGGCAACCTCCTCCTCCACAAGGACCGCGACGTCGAGCAGCTCGACGGCATCTACCAGCGCGTGCGCGCCAAGGCCCTGGGCCCCGAGGAGTCCCTGCGCCTGATCACCCGAGCCATCGAGGAGACCTGAGCCATGCCCGTCCAGCGCCCCGTGCCCGGCACCGACCACGCCCGCTGGCACACCGCCCGCGCCAGCTCGGCCACCGGCGGCTGCGTGGAGGTCGCGGACCTCGGGGACCTGGTCGCCGTCCGCGACAGCAAGGACCGCTCCCTGGCACCGCACCTGCACCCGCGCAGCGCGTGGCGCGAGTTCACCGCCCGGCTGCGCCAGGTCGGCGCCGCCCCCGTCACGACCGACCGGATACGGGTCGACGTCGCCTCCGACGGCGCCGTGACCCTGCACGACCTCGCCCACCGAACGCCGCCGCACTCCTACACCGCCCACGAGTGGGACTGCTTCCTCGACGGCGTGCGCAACCTGGAACCGGAACTCGCCTGCGCCTGAGTACCCGGCGCCCGGCACACACGGACACAGCAATCGCCCCCGGCCAGAAGGCCGGGGGCGACGTCATGGGTCGGCACAGGAGGCCGTCATAGTGCCGCCGCCCCGCGCCCGGCCGCCGGGGACCCGGCCCGGACGCCGGCGCCCAGGGAGCGCCGGTGGTGGCCGACCACCGCGGACGGGCCTGCCAGCAACCCGGCCGGGGTGTAGTGGGGCATCCCGATGGCGCGCTCCAGCGCCGACAGGTAGTTCCACCGGACGGCGGGGTGCACGGAGTGCACGTAGTGGAACAGGTCGCCGTACGGCAGCCAGGTACCGCGGGCGAGCAGCGCGAGCGCGGGGCCGGTCGGGTACAGGCGAAGGCAGCGGCCGGCCTCCACCTCGGCGGGGGTGCCGGCGGCGGGTTCGGCGTCGAACCAGCGGTGCTCGACGATCAGCGACATCCAGGCGAGCTGCGGATAGAGCAGCAGGCGCGGCAGGACGTAGGCGAGCAGCAGTGCCCGCCAGCCGCCGACAGCGTAGGCCGCGCCCGCCGCCGCGGCGAAGGCCGGCAGGCGCCACGGGCCGGTGCGGGGCGAGAGGCCTGCGGCCAGGGATCGGCATGTGCCCGCGATGCCTGCCGGGGTGAGCGGGTGCAGGAGGCCGCGGGCGAAGCGCCAGGGTCCGACGCCCGGGACCAGCCCGGCCTCCTCGAGGTCGGCCAGGTTGGGGTCCGCTCCGGGAATCGTCGCGTTCGGGTGGTGGAGGCGTACGTGCCGCTCGCGGCGTACGGCCACCGGGACCAGGCCCATCGGCATGTGGACCAGCGCCTCGGCCAGTGCCGTGCCCACGCGCGGGGATCGGGTCAGGACGCCGTGGACGGCGAAGTGGCTGACCTCCTGGAGGTGGCGGAACTTCACCGCCACCGCGCACGCCGCCACGGCCGCGCCGGCCGCGCCGCCGTACGCGGCCACCCCCCACCAGCCGGCCAGCTCGGCCCAGTGCCCGGCCATCAGCAGCACCGGCGTCAGATCGTTGGCCCGGGAGCGCTGCAGCAGCGCCAGGTCCCGCCGCGTCGTGGCCGGCGCTGCGCCGCGCCGGGGGCTGAACCACCAGCGGTCCACCTGCCGCACCGCGATCGCGGCGGCGACGACCAGTAAGTACGTGCCCATGTCCCATCCCCTCCAGCCGCAGGCCCGTATCCGGCCGCGGGCCTGCGGCCGCGGAGGTCCCGGGACGGGACCGGCTAGATCTGGGCCGGGCTGACTCCGGCTTCCTGCAGTGCCTTCAGATTGTCCTTGTACAGGAGGTCGAAGGCTTCGATTTCCGCGGTGTACACCTGGCCGCCGACCGTGTCGAGCGGTCCGTCGCCCAGCAGGGCGGCCGCGTCGAGCTCCATGCGGTAGACGATGGTGGCGTTGCCCTCCAGGACGGGCTGCCACTGGCCGTCGCGCTCCTGCAGCCAGCTGCGCGCCGGGCCGCCGGCGTTGCGGATGACGACGCGCTGGCCGGGGTCGGCGAGACCCAGCTGGGACAGGACCGCGCGGGAGGCCGAGTTCCCGGAGCCGCACGAGGGGGTCAGGCCCGCGCCCCGCTCGAAGGTGCGGACGAACACCTCGTCGCCACCGTCGCCACCGGCCGGCAGGACGAAGGAGACGTTCGCGCCGATAGGGAACACATCGGAGGTCTCGGCTACGCGGGTGCCGGTCGCGATGAGGTCGGCCTCGTCGTAGGAGCCGACGACGCTGACCAGGTGCGAGTTGGGCATGGCCACCGCGGACACGGCCAGCGACGGGTGGAAGGCGGGCAGGCCCTTGCCGATGAACGGCGCGGCCACACCGGCGACGATCGCCTCGCGCGGCAGGAAGTCCGCCGGCGGCAGCTCGACCGAGACCTGCCGCACACCCTGCGGGGTGAAGTCCGCGCTGCGGATGGTGAAGGAGTACGGACCGGTGTTGACCGTGTAGCTGTCGGCGTTGTGGCGGTCCAGGAGCAGCCGGCCCGCGCAGCGCATCCCGTTGCCGCACAGCAGCGCCGCGGAGCCGTCGGGGTTGAAGAACCAGGCGTCCGCAGTGCCGTTGCCGTGGTCGGCGACGAAGTAGACCCCGTCCGAGCCCAGGCCGCTCTTGCGGTCGCACAGCTTGGTCACGGCCCGGGTCAGGTCGGCGGAGGAGAAGTGGTCTCCGGGGGTGCCGTCGACCACGAAGATGTCGTTGCGCGAGCCGTGGGTCTTGGCAATCGAAAGATGGGACATGAACCGCTCTCCGCCTCGCACCGGCGCCTGCCAGCCGGCTGGTGCGCCAATCGTACCGAGCCGGTGATCACCGGCATCGGGCGGCGGAGATCAGAGCTTGTCGACGGCTTCCGCCGCCCGCCCCGTGTCCCAGGTGCCGGCGTCGAGCATCGGCCGGGCCGCGCTCTCGTAGGACTGCAGGGCGAAGGGCGCCGCGTTCGCGCCGTGGCCCCAGACCGACTCGAAGCGCCCCGTCCAGCGGTCCACCTGCTTGAAGTACACCGACGAGCGGCCGCGGGTGTAGTCGGCGTCGCCCTGGTCCTCCTCCACGAGCACCGCGGCCCGGGAGACCACGACGAAGTCGATCGCCTGGTCCGCGCGCAGCCGCTCGCGCACCGCGATGCCGCACGTGACGCCGAGCGAGCGGTGGTGGTCGACGAGCTGCAGCAGCGGGCGCGCGTAGTCCTCGCGGACGAGGTCTGCGGCGAAGGCGATGAACAGGCGCTGAATCGTCCCGCCCGCCTCAATGAGCCGACGGTTGACCGCCAGGTACTCCCGGCGCTGGGTCAGCAGGTTCGGGTTCGTCGTCAGGTCCGCCGCCAGCACCCGCTTCGGCTCGGTACCGGAGTCGATCAGCGATTGGAGCAGCAGCACCGACAGCCGGGGGACCTCCGAGGCGTACACCTGCAGGTGACCGTCCGCGATCTCCCCGAAGTCCGCGATGAGCTCCTGCTCCAACTGGCTGCGCACCAGGTCAAAGTAGCGGGCGTCCGCCATGGACCGGTTGTTGGCACGCCGCAGGTGGATGTAGACCTGCCGCATCCAGATGTGGTTCGCCACCAGCAGCAGCACCAGCACCGTCTCCACCACCAGGACGGCTTCCAGGCTCACCGCGCTGCTCACCCAGCCGATGATCGGCGTCGCCAGGCCGACAACGCCGATCACCCCGTTCAGAAGCGGAGAGGACAGCAGGTCGGCGATCCTGGTGGTCGTGTCCCGGCGTGGTGCGGCCATGTGCGCGAAATCCCCCTCGTGTAACCCCTCAACCCCCGAATGATCCCGGACACCGGCCTCGCCCGACAAGGGCGCACAGCTACTTCTGTGACCGCTTCCTCACAGGACGACCGCACCCGGTTCGGCCGGGGGACGCTCATGCGTAGGCTTGGGCTCGCGCCGGGCCGGTGGCCGCCGTCGCCGACCCGCGTTCGGGTGCCAACAGCCGGTCCCGGCCGGTCGGCGCGTTCGCCGCGGCCGGGACCCCGGCATCGCCAACGAACCGGACGGCCGGACGGCCCGACTACCCGTCGTGCGGCTGCCACGCCGCGACGGCCGGGTCCCACGTCGCGTGCAGCGGTCCGTCGGCGAGCAGCGGGTCCATGAAGGCCTGGGCGGCCAAGGTGGCGGCGGGTATGTCGCCGCAGCCCTTGAGGCCGATGACCAGCGCCGCCGCCCCCGGGTAGCCGGCATTCCAGGTGGCGTCCGGCAGGGCGAAGGTCACGGGAAGGTTCACCTTCGACCCCCTGGCCGTCCGGCGGGCGGCCTCGCGTCGAAGGGCGTCGTGGGCGGTGCGGCCGTCGAGGCTCTCCTGCTGGCTCATCAGGAGCAGGTCCGCGAGGTCGCGGTAGCGGCCGGAGGGACCGTTGGGGTGCTCCTCGTACATGGCGCAGATCTTGTCCACGACGTGGTCGACGACGGGGTAGAGCATGGCCTGCGGCCACTCCACCGGCCACTCCAGCCCGACGATGGGCGCCAGGGCCCGCAGTTCGGGTGTCCCGATGACGGTGCGCCCGACGACGACGTCGACCTTCACGCTGTGGACCTTCGTGGAACCCAGGTAGACGTCGAAGGGCTGCTCGGCCCCCTTGGTGGGATCGGCGTGCAGCCTGGCGGGCCGGGCCACGAACCGCAGGTGGTCCTCCAGCTGGTGGCCGGCGGCCGCGACGAGCGCCTCGAGCGCGGCCTCGACCGGAAGGTCGGCCGACGTCGACTGGAGGTCGAGGTCGCGGCTGAGGCGGGCCGATCCGGCGTAGCGGACCAGCAGGGCCTGGCCGCCCTTGATCAGCCATCCGTGCGGATCGTGGGTGAAGACCCGCGCGGCCAGGCGGCTGAAGTAGAAGACCGCCATCAGCTCCGCGATGTTCAGCCCGTGTTCCTTCGCCGCCTTGCGGGCGGCCTGGTTCAGGGCTGTCCGGAAGGCCCCGGGGGTGTCGTACGTCTTGCCCACTCGCTGCTCCGTTGATCGGTCCTTCGGAGAGCCTAGGGGCAAGACCTGACCCGCCCTCGCGGACTACGAGGACGGGCCCCGCCGCCGCGCGGAGCTACGGACCGACAACCGGCGGTTCGCCCCGGGCGCCGGTCGGCCGGTCCACTGCATCTTCGGCTTCGGCTTCCTCGACATCGGCAGCGGCAGCGGCCGACGGAAGCGCCGGCGAAGAACGTGGTCCGTCCGCGGCGGGTATCGCCGATAGCGCGTGCCGGGGACTTTGCCGGCCTGTCTCCTCGAGGCCCGCCAGGGGCCCGAGCATCTGCCGCATGGACGCCGCCGAGGGCACGTCCAGGTGGCGCAGATTCTCACGCAGAACCTCGGCCATCGGCGTCGCCATCCGGTCGACGGCGTCCTTCAGGTGACCGTTGGTCTCGGCGGTGAGCGGTGCGAGCGCGGCACGAAAGCTCTCGAGAAGTGCCGCGTCCGCCGGGGCAGCGATCGCTCGGAGAACCTCACGCAGCTCTGGGGTGAGGATGGTGGGCAGCTGAAGCGGAAGACCGGCGATGACCAGTTGCAGCGCGGACGTGTCGATGGCGAAACCTCTCACCATGTCCGCGGCTCCGTTGCCATACGCCGCCAGGGCCACGTCTCTGACGTCGTCGGCGCGCAGCCGTGCGCCGCCCTGGGCGACCAGGTGGTCGATCAGTACGCGGCCGTCGGCCGTCGGGGATACGCCGTAGGACTTCGCGAAGGCCTGCACCCGGTCGGCGAGCGCGTCGAGCGCGATGAGGTCGCGGTGCTCGGCGTCGGCGATGACGCCGCCGATGTGGCCGGCATCCGCGCGCGAGCGCAGCAGGTCGACGATGGTGCGCTCGGCCGTGGTGACCGGCAGGCCGTCGATCAGGGTGATGTCGGCCGGTTCGAGGGCGCCGATCCGCAGCCGGACGTCCGGGTCCCGGGAGACACGGCGCCTTGGGACCGTGATCTCCACGTCGCCGGCCGGGATGTCGCCGAGATCATGGAGAAGGCACGCGGAGGTGTGGGAGACCACTCCGGAGTCCGGGTCGGTGGACTCGCGCTGCCAGGCCGCCTTGGCTGGAGCCAGGCGCAGCCAGGCGGCTTTGATCTCCAGGTGCTGGGGGTAGCCCGCGCCCGGCACCAGGTAGACCCCGCGGCTGACGTGTTCCAGCAGGCCGGCGTCGGTGAGGCGCTTGAGCCGCACACCGTTCACGCCTTGTTCCGCGACCTGCTTCGCTGTGACCAGGCCCCATTGGTCAGCGGCGATGCCGCCGACGATGACCATCTGCTCAGCCCGCTCCATACATCAATACTTACACGCCTGAGCAGCGTTCGTTACGCCCAGGAGGTAACAAACGCTGCGGGCAATGGTTCTCATCGCACAAGTCGGGACTCTGGACGTCGGCTGCCTCGGAACCGGTTCGTCGGCGCGGGTCGGGTCCCCGAAACTCCGGACATCCGGCTCCGAACCCGGCATGATCACGAGCATGGGTGATGAGACGTCGGCCCCGTGGGTGTACGACCGGGTGGCGAAGCGGTGGGTCGACCTCTCGCAGGGCGTCGCCGGGCTGGAGCCTGGCCTGGCCGGGAACCGGTACGTGTGCCGGGCCTGCCGGGAGAGCCTGATCCTGCGCAGCGCCCGGCCCGGGGCCGTGAACTCGCCGCACTTCTCGCACAAGGCCGGGACGGAGTGCTCCGCCTCACCGGCGGTGCGGGAGCAGCTGGAGCTGGACGACCGGGTCGTCATCGAGTTCCAGCGGCGGATCGCCCGGGCCTGGCCGGGGATGCACTGCGTGCTGGAGGTTCCGGTCGGCCTGGACGGCGGCGCGGAGGGCCCGGCGGGCGTGCTGCCGCCGGCGGTCGTCGTGTGCAGCGGCCAGGGCGGCAGGGACGTCGTGGTGGTGGAGCGGCCCCGGCGGCCGGTGGGTGTGGTGGAGGTGGAGGAGCGGATCCGCACGGTGCGGGCCCGGTACGGCGCCGGCGCGCGGCACGTCTGGTTCTGGGCGGGCGACGCGCTCCACGCGGCCCGGCTGGCCGACCTGCCCGTAGCGCCGCGCGGTCGGCCGAAGACCCGGCACGCGAGCATCGCGCCGACCGGGCAGCAGCTGGCCGTCATCGCCGGCGGCGGCCGGGTCTACTTCCTGGACGGCCAGCAGGTCCTGGTCCCGTACGGCGTGCACGATTTCGAACACGAGCAGCGGGCCGCAGAGGACTGGGACTTCCCCGACTGGAGGCGCGACTTCCGCCGGGACTGGCGGATCAGCCGTCCGGTGCCCGCCGTGGACGCCTCGCGGTGGGGTCTGGCGCCGGTCGCCTTCGAGGAGCTCACCCGCAGCCGCGGGGTGTTCACGCTGTCCGCCGCGAACGACCTGATGCTTGCTCTGGAGCAGTCCCAGGGCGGGCGGTGGAGCTACCGCCGCAACCAGGCCGCCACGCTCTACCGCGAACGCCACCAGCCTGTCCTGCCCTCGGTGCCCGACCCTGAGCGGGAACCCACCCCGGCCCTCCTGGCCGCACCCGTGCCCGAACCCGAGGCGGACCCGGCACCGACGACCGCTCCCGCCCCGCCGCAGCCGCGGGCGCCCGCCGACGCCCCGCCCTCGCCCGCCCTGGCTGACCAGGACGACAATCCCGGCCCGGGCGGGCAGCGGGCGGCCGATCCGGACAGCCAGGAGCAGCGGCGCGTGGAGGCGTCCGAGCCGTCCGGCGCCCCGGACGTCAAGCAGCCGATGAAGGACTCCGTGTACCTGCTCGCCTCGGCCGAGCCACCCATCACTCCGGCCCGGCCGGTCGCACCGCCCAAACCGCCCGGCCCGCCCGGCCCGCCCGGCCCGCCCGGCCCGCCCGGCCCGCCCGCCACTCTGCCACCGCCTCCGACGCATCCGCCGGCTATCGGCCCGCAGCCGCATACCGACCTGCCCCGCCAAGGCCTGCGGGAGCGGTGGCGGACCTTCCTCGGGCTGCGCCCGTGACCGGCGAATCTCAGCTCTTCTCGGGCTCGCCAAGGGTCCATCCGCTGACCGCGGCGACCGGGCCGCGCCAGGTCGGCAGGGTGTGGGTGGACCGGCCGTCCCGATAGGTGACGTCGCGCAGGTGGAGGAAGCGGGAGTCCGGCGGCAGGCGCCGGCCCTTGTCGCCGTTCTCCTCGATCCGGTCGCGGGCCGTCCCGACGGCCCGGCGCAGGTCGTAGGACAGGTCGTGGTGGGAGTCCTGGCCGAGCAGGACTTTCACGATCTGCTGCACGGCTTCCTTCGCCCCCGCCGGGTCCTCCTCGTGCTGCTGGGCCTGCGGGGAGCGTGCCCGTGGGTGTTGAGCGTCAGTCACCACAGAGCGTGCCGCCGTGGCAGCCTCGGCCTGGACCGCCTTCTTCCACGACGCTGTGCCGCTCCCCTCACCTGAGCGGGTCCGGGGTGAGCTACAGCTCGGCACAATGCGCGCGGCGGCGGCCCACCAACAGGGGTAGGCCGCCGCCGCTTCCAACGAGTCGCTCGGACCACGTGGTCAACCGACAGGCACAGCCTCGCTGTGCTTGTTGAGCAGGTCCAGCATCTTGTCGAACTCGTCAGTCGGCATCGTGTGGATCAGGTAGCGCGCTGCGGCGGCACCGTCCTCGTAGGGGAACGGCTTGGGCTGCTGTTCCCTTGTCGTTTCGGCTGGGCTGGCCTGTCCAGGAACGGCTGGTGCGCTCGACTGCCCTGCGCTGGCAGGGGCGTCTTGCTCCGTGGGAGCGGGTTCCGCCGGCGCTGGGTTGGCCTGGTCCGTTTTACGGCCGTAAAACGGGTCTGCCCCGGGCTGGTCAGGACCGGCAGCCGACTCTCCTGTCAGCGGGGCGGAAACGGCGGCCTTCTTGGCAGCCTTCTTGGCAGCCGACCGCTCGGCAGATGCTGCCGCCCTCTGCTCCTGCTCGTCCTGCCACCACGCCAGTTGCTTCGCGGGGTCCCACTGGTTGTCCCGGGCCAGCTTGCCCAGCGACCGGGCGGCCTCGAGAGGCATGGCCTTCTTCCGCACGAGCTCCTGGACCTCCGGAGCCAGGTGGGTGAGGAGGATGCGCTGGGTGACCCATCCGTCGACCCGCTCGAAGTGCTGGGCGACGGCGCGGTTGGAGCCGAACTCGGTGACGAGGGCTTGTACGGCGTACGCCTCTTCGACGGGGTCGAAGTTCTGCCGGTCGACGTTCTCGGAGACCACTGCCTCCACGAACGTCTTGCGGTCCTTGGCCAGGCCGTCGTCCACGACGCAGTCCAGGTTGGGGTTGCCGGCGGCGTCCGCGCCACGGTACCGACGCTCACCGGCGACGAGGACGTAGTCGACGTCGCCGATCTGCTCCGCGTGGTCGGGCCACAGTTTCAGGTAGGCACTGCGGCTGACGGCGGGACAGGCCTGGATCTGGCGGCGGTGCAGGCTCTTGCCGAGGTCGAGCAACTCGGCTTCGGTACCGAAGTCGGTGCGCGGGTTGACGTCGTTGGGGGCGAGCCGGTTGAGGGGAACGCGGAGCAGGCGGCCGGCCGCCCGGGTGTCGGCGACTGGGGTGTCT
Organism: Kitasatospora sp. NPDC052868; assembly: GCF_044547105.1. NCBI lineage: Bacteria > Bacillati > Actinomycetota > Actinomycetes > Kitasatosporales > Streptomycetaceae > Kitasatospora > Kitasatospora sp. NPDC052868. The sequence goes on from NZ_JBITZW010000035.1 coordinate 25,408, forward strand.
TCGTCATCGCCGAAGAAGTCGTCGAACTCGTCGTGCTTGGTCATCATCGGCCCGCCGTGTACTTCTGGCGGCGGAGCTGGTGCTCCAGGGCCAGGGAGACGAAGTCCTGCTTGGCCTTGGTGGCGATGTGGTTGGACTCGTACTGGGTGCAGACCCGTCCGTTGGTGATGCCGCGGGTGTGCGGCTTGTAGTGGCGGACGGTGGCATGGTAGAGCTCCCAGCCCCTGCTCTGAACGAGGCTGATGGTGCGATCGCGGTCCGCGACGCCGTCGCGGGGGTCCCAGTTGTTGACGACGACGCCGTAGGGGATCTGGCGGGGGATCAGAACCCGCTCCACGGTGACCCTGGTCGGGGTGAACGCGGAGCCTTCCGCTTCCAGGGGGACGATGACGTCGTCGGCGACGTCGAGGACCGCTCGCAGCGCGTCACCGGTGGTTCCGTCGCCGAGCGGGTCGATGGACTCGTCGTCGTCTTCGGCCCTCAGCGGCATGAAGCCGGGGGTGTCGACGATGATGATGTCGGCCTTGGCGCTGCGCAGCCGGCGCAGCTTGTCGATGCTCTGGCTGGCGTCGACCACCCGGAACGGGACGGGTCGGCCGGCCTTCCGGACCTTCTCAGCATGCTCGATGCTGGTGCCCTGTGGGTCTATTGAGACGACCGCAACGGACGGGCCGTCTGAGGACTCGGGGTCGCAGCCGAGGATCTCGGCGTAGACCGCGGCGAGGTTGACCGACAGGAGGGACTTGCCGACCCCGCCCTTACGGTTCAAGAGCACAGTGATGTAGGGCATGAACTGCTCTCCGACTACTTCCCGGAAACCCGGTACTTCGGATGGATGGGAAGCATCCTCTCAGATGATCAGAGCGGTACCCGCACGGCGTGCGAGGCTTCGGAGTTTTACGGCCGTAAAACTGGCTCCCCGCCCCGACCGGGGCGGCGCCCGCGAGACATGCGAGTCCTGGGAGTTTTACGGCCGTAAAACTCCCGGAACCCACCACACCAACCCTCACGATCGAAAATGGATCGAACGAACTCCATCCAGTTGCCTGGAGCCTGAACGCGCCGAAGGCCCGCACCCCCGAATTTGGGGGTGCGGGCCTTCGGCGTTCTTCGGGGCGGGTGGGTCAGTGGCGGGCGAGCGCCCCGGCCTGGTGGCGGTGGAGCAGTGCGTGCTGGCCGGGGTCGAGGCGCCAGAGGCCGAGGCGGCCGGCGGCGGGGATGGGGTCGGCGAGGGCCCGGACGTCGGTGAGGGTCCAGTGCCACAGGCCGGGCAGGCCCCAGGGGCGGCAGCAGCCGGTATCGCGGTGGCAGTCGGTGATGCTGGCGGTTGCGACGATGGCGCCGGTCGTCAGCGCCGGGGCGCCGGGGCGGGCGAGGGCGGCCCGCACAAGCGGGTCGGCCTGGCCGTCGCGGGCGAGGGCGCGGGCGGCGTGCAGCACGACCGGGCCGCGGTGTTTCGTCGGCCAGGACCGGTTCTCGACGCGCTTGTCTCCGGCGAGGATCGCGGCCAGCCAGGGCTGGCGGATCGTCAAGGCCGGAGCGACGGTGTCAGGGGCCGGTGGGTCCGGGGGCTCGCCGATGCGGCGCAGTGCCTCGGGGAGGGCGGTGTCCCAGTCGCCGGTGAAGGCGAGGGCGCGGTCGTCGATGTAGAGCGCCGCGCCCAGCTTTTTGTTCGTCACGAGAATCTGCTGGCCGAGCCAGTAGGCGCGGTCGGGGTCGTTGTCGACGACGGCGTCGAAGCCGTGGCGGACCAGCCAGGCGGCGATGGCGGGGTGGTGGTTGCGGCTGCGGGCGGTGACGACGAAAACGGATCGTCGGGCCTGGAGGGTGCGCAGCGCTTCGAGGGCGCCGGGGATGGGTTCGCCGTAGATGCGGCCGTCCTGCCATCCCTGGTCATGGCGTACGAGCGTGAGGTCGTAGTCCACGCCCACGGCGTGGCTGGCGGGGGAGTCGGGGGTGAGGGTGATGACGGTCATGCGCGGGTGGGTTCTCCTCAGCGGTCGAGTCGGATGGTGATGGTCGGTCGGCGGTCGGTCGGGTCGGGGCGGTGGGCGGTGCGGCGGTGGGCGCGCAGTCCGAGCGGGCCGCCCTGGATCGGGGTGCGGCAGTCGGGGCAGGAGCTCCACCAGTCGGTGCCGGGCGGTAGCTGCGCCGGGGTGAGCGGGTGCGGGTGCGGGCCGGGTGCGGCGCGCGTCATCGGGGCCTCCGGGAAGCGGGGCCCGGCCCGCCGAGGTGGGCGGGCCGGGCCGGGACGGCGGCGCGGGCGAGGGCCAGGAGCTGTTCGAGCTCGGCCAGGGCGAGGCCGTCGGCGCACTCCAGGCAGCAGCCGAGCGACGTCGGGATGCAGTGCTCTCCGACGGCGCGGCACAGCGGGCAGGTGCGGCGGGCGAGCATCATGCGCTGGTGGGCCTGCCAGCGGGCCGGGGTCATCGGCCGCACGGGCAGGGCCAGGGAGCGGTGGTACAGGTACCCGAAGCGGCCGCCTCGGCAGACCACCTGCGCGGCCGGTTCCTGGCCGCCGATCCGGAGGCCGACGGCGCGCAGCTGTCGGCGGGTCATCAGGTCCGGGGAGGGGGCCCAGCGCCAGGGGTAGGTGGGCAGGCCGCCGTGGTGCTCGCCGGTCGGGTCGAGGTCGGATGCGCGCACGGGTCTCCTCCGGGGTCAGCGGGCGTGAGCCGGTTCGAGGTAGGCCGGGCTGATGGCGGTGACGGTCTCGACCCGGGCGAAGCCCTCGCCGAGCAGCTGCTCGGCGGTGGGGACCAGGTGCTCCTGGTCGAGCAGGACGTGGTCGGGTACGACCCGCTCCCGGGCGGCGTTCTGCGTCCGGCGGCGCTCCAGCGGGACGTCGAACAGCACCGCGACACAGGGGCGCTGCCAGTAGCGGGCGCGGGCGAGAAGGCCGGCCCTGACGTGAGGCTGGAGGGCCGTGCTGTCGACCACGGTGGCGAGATTGCGCGAGAGCCGGGCGTCCAGCAGCAGCGTCTGGACCTGGTCGGCGACCGGGGTGGCGCTCTGGTCGGCCGCCGAGTCGGTGGCCATCTCGCGGTAGTCGTCCAGGCTGAGCCGCCAGGTCGTCGGCCAGTAGCGCGTGGCGAAGGCGGTCTTGCCGGCGCCGCTTCCGCCGACCAGGACGACGAGCGAGCCCGGTTCAAAGGTGAGGTTCACGAGGGCGGGTCCTCTCGGTGGTGGGTGTGGGGGGCTGTGTCGCCGGTGGTCAGGGGCGGGTGGCGGCCTGTTGGCCGAGGACGTAGCAGCGCAGGTCGATGTCGGCGGGCAGGGCCGGGGCGTCGGTGCCGAAAAGGAGGTCAGCGACGGCGGCGGTGAAGACCCGGGTGACGGCGTCGGACCCCTTCTTCATGACCGGGGCCTGGAAGAGGAGGTAGCGGGCCGTCAGGAAGAGCTGGGGAGTGAGGCCGGGGCCTGCCAGGATGCACAAGGCCTCGTCGCGCAGCAGGGCGGCGTCGGCCGGGGCGGGGGTGGCGGTGTAGAGGGGGTGGCCGCCGGTTTCGACGTGGGCGGTGTCGAGGCCGCGGGCGGCGATGCGGGCGGTGAGTTCGGCGCCGGCCTGGCGGGCGGCCTGGCCGCGGAGGAGCTGGTTGCCGGCGATGGTGCGGCCGTCGGGCAGGACCGCGCGGTTCTGCAGGATGTCGGCGCTGGGGGCTTCGCGGGCGAAGCGACGCAGGGCCGCGAGGCCGTAGTGGGCCATGGCGCGGGAGGCGGGGGTGTCGTCGCCGCCGCGGTAGGTGTGGGTGGCCGGGTGCCAGGTGGAGCCGTCGCGCAGTCGGCCGACCGGGCCGAGGCGGTCGTAGTTGGTGCCGGCTGCGGCGATGGGGGTGCGGAAGCGGTCCGGGTTGTAGGCGATGCCTCGTCCGACGCGGCCGGTGGCGCGGGCGGCGGCCTGGTAGCGCCAGTCGGTGACGGAGGTGTGGACGGCGGCGAGCGCGGCGACGCGCTCCTCGGTGCCGGTGGTGGTGGCCAGGAGGTCGGCGAGGTGGTCGCGGGCGGCGGTGGCGGCCTGGGCCATCCGGCAGGAGAACGCGCGGCGGCGGGCCTGGTCGGCGGGGTCGTTGGTGCGCAGCGCCAGCGGCGAGGTGGGGAAGCGGTTGAAGGTGATGGCGGGCAGAGCGGGCATGCGGATCTCCGTTCCAGCGGGCGGGTTCGGCGGGTCGGGCAGACAGTGGTCACCGGCGGCCGGTCCCGTCCCCCGATGCGCGCCGCCCGCCGGGCTGGGTGCCGGGCGGGCGGTGTGGTCCGGGGGCGAGGCCGACGGCCGGGTCAGCTGATGAGCGCGAGGACCAGGACGGCGAGCAGCACGGGTACGGCCAGGGCGACGGAGCGCGGGATGTCGATGCACCGCGTGAGACGGTCGATCTCGTCGCTGATGTCCTCGCACTCGGCGAGCAGGCGGGCGCGGGAGCGGGAGCCCTTGGGCATGGTGGCGAGGGTCTGGCCGCGCTCGTGGTGCGTCGTGCGCAGGGCGGCGATGCGGGCGTCGCGGTCGATGGCGAACAAGGGCAGTCCTCTTCCGGGATCGGGTTCGGTGGGTGGTTCGCGGTGCGGGAGGATGGGGGCGGGTCGGCGGCGAGGCCGACCCGCCGGCACCCTCGGGTGCCTTGGCCTCCGGGGTGTCTTCTTCATCCCGGAGGCCGCTCGCGTTGGGCGCTCGGTCACGCAGAACGAACAGCGGGCTTGAGCGCGGGCTCGGCGTCCTCCACGTCGCTGCGCACGCGCTGGCAGGTCGAGCGCGTGGTCTTCTCGTCGCCGGTGAGCAGACCCTTGGCGGTGAGCGCGGCATGGATCTCGGAGACGAGCGGACGGCGGTCGAGAGCGGTGTAGAGCTGGCGGACGGTCGCCCGCCGGGCGTAGGTGAGCGCGGCCCCGGTCAGGGCGACCGGCGGGTGAGCGTCGGCGGTCTGCGGGTGAGCGCCCGGCAGTGCGCGGTGAGCGCCGTTCGTCCCGCCACCTGCGGTGATCTCGCGCTCAGGTGAGCGCTCGATGTAGACGCCCTGCGCGGGGAGCAGGGTGGCGTGGGCGGTGGGCAGCGGCTGTCCGCCGTACGGCGGGCGCGGGGTGGGGTCCTCGTGAGCGCCGCCACCGGTGCCGGTGAGCGCGTCGACGGACGGAGCGCTCACGCCGTGCTCGCCGTGAGCGCCCTTGGCGTGGTCGATGATCTCGTGCACGCGCCAGATGGCGATCGGGACGACCATGGCGAGCGGGATCGCCAGCTCCCACTGGATCTTCCACACTCCGTGAGCGTCCAGCTTGACGCCGAGCAGGTGCAGGTCGGTCAGGATCGCGGCGATCTGGCACAGCATCATCACCGCGAGCGCGATCCGCATCTCCGTCTTGAGCTTGCTGCGGGTCGCGGCGACCACCCACCCGTCCACACACACCGCCAGCAGCCACGCCAGCGCGGAGTTCATCCCGGCGGTCACCGCCAGCTGGTGCTCCTTGTAGGAGGTGTACGCCAGGCCGGCCCCGAGCACCGTGCGGGTCAGCAGGAACGGCACCAGGTGAGCCCGGCTCGCCGCCGCCCGGCGCAGCACCCGGCGCCACCACCGCCGCTCCTTCCGGGCCCGCCGCGCCTCCAGCTCGGCCTGCTCGGCACGCAGCGCGGCCAGCTGCTCCTGCGTCTCGGCAAGCTCGGCGAGGGCGTCCGCGGTGACCTGGTCGGCGTCCCGCCGGGCGGCGGCGCGCAGGCGCTGGCCGTCGGCGTCCGCCTTGCCACGGGCCGAGCCGGCCTGGCGCAGCTGCTCGCCGATCTGCTGCCGGGCCTGCTCGATCTGCTGCTGCGCCTCGGCCTGGAGCTCCTGGGCGTCGGCCTGCCCGCGTCGGCGCAGCTCGGCGGCCTGGCGCCCGGCCTCCTCGCGGAGCTCCGCCGCCTCGGCCTCGGCCTCGGTGCGCAGCTGGTCGGCGGCAGTGGCGGCCTCCTCCCGGGCGGTGTCCGCGTCGGCGAGGGCGGTCTCGGTGAGGCGGGCGGCCCGCTCCTCGGCGTCGGTGTGCAGCTCCTCGGCCTGCGTCTCGGCGGTGGTGAGGATGTCGCGGGCGGTGGCGGCGGCCCGGGTGCGGATGGCCGCGGCCTGCGTGGCGGCCTCGGTGAGGGTGCGGTCGGCCGCGGATGCGGCGTCGCGCTGCACGGTGGCGGCGAGCTCGCGGGCGTCGGTCAGCTCCTGCTCGCCCCGGGCGCGGTCGGCGGCAGTCCGGGTCCGGGTGTGCTCCAGCGCCTGGCGGGCCTGGTCGACCTGGTCCTGGACGTCGGCGAGGTCGGCCGCGGCCCGGCTGCGGGTCCGCTCGGCCTCGCGGCCGGCCTCGCCGAGCAGCTTGGCGGCCTGCTCCTCGGCGGCCTCGGTGACACCGGCCGCGACGGCCTGGGCGCGCTGCTCGGCGGCGGCGACGATCCGGCCCGCTTCCGCCTGGGCCTGGGTGCGGACGGCGGCGGCGCGCTGTTCGGCGCCGGCCAGCAGCGCCTGGGCCCGGCCGGTGGCTTCCTCGAGGAGCCGGTCGGCCGCCGCGTGGGCGTCGGCGTCGGCTTCCTCGCGCTGTTCCCGGGCGTGCTGGAGGATCAGGTCGGCCTGGTCGGTGGCCAGGTCGAGAATCCGCCGGACCGTCTGCTCGGCACGCTGCGTGATGGTCTCGGCCTCGGCGGCGGCGTCCGCGCGCAGCTGCTCGGCTTCGCTCGCCCACTGCTCGGCGGTCGCCAGCTGGCGGCCGGCGGTGGCGGCCGCGCGGTGCAGGACGGCGAGCGCCTGGTCGTCGGCGAGGGCGAGGACGTCGGCGGCGCGGTCGGCGGCATCCGCCAGGACCGGGTCGGCGGCCGGCCGGGCCGCGAAGGTCTCGGACACCTCGACCGGGGTCTTCGCCGAGGCGTCGGCGGGGGTCTTGGCGGTGGGCTTCTTCGCGGCACGAGCGCGGCGCGGGGCGGTGGTGCGGGCCGGGGTCATGGCCGGGGACTCCTGTCTGCTGGTGACGGTGTGTGGCGGCCTGGGCGGCCGAGCGGGGTCCCGGCGGCGGTGGGCGGCCAGGGTGTGGAAGCGGCCCCGACCGGCGGTGTCGGGGTCGTTTCCGGGGGGTGCGCGGATCCGATCCGTTTGATCTGTTTCCACAGGTCACGATCCGTTTCGTGATCCGTGCCGATCCGTGGCTGATCCGTGTCCACCACGGATCGGCACGGATCGGCCACGGATCGCGGCACGGATCAGCGGGGCCGCTGTGTGGCTACGCTGCGTTCTCGTCGGGGAGCGAAGTGAAAGCCGTTTCGACGTTGCTGAGCCAGTAGCCGGACGGCGGGTTCTTCTTGTCGAGGTCGAACCGGCGGACCGTCGACAGGTCCTTGATGCCGGCCTCCTTGAGCTCCTTGCCGATCTTCTTGACGCCCTCCCGGCGACGGTCGGCAGGCTCCTGGCCGTCCCACTTCCGCCACTCGTCGCCGATGGTGGCGAGGTGGTCCAGGACCTCGTCCGTGGTGAGGAAGTCCGGGTCGCCGTGCTTCTCGAACGCGGCCCGGATCGCCAGCAGCACCAGCGGCAGTTTCTCGTTGTCGCTGCTGTCGGCGGGCTCGGGGGTGATGGTGACGGTGCCGGCGGCGAGCCGTTCCTGTGTACGGAGAGTGGCGGTGGCCGCGTCCAGGTGGGTGGCGCGGCGCAGGATCGGGTCCCGCAGGCCCGGGGCGAGGATGTAGAACGTCCCGGCGTCGGCGGGGTCCCAGTCGCCGGGGGAGGGGGTGAGCCGGTGCGGCATCCAGCCCTCGGAGATCGCGGTGTCGCTGCCGACGACCAGCGGGACGTCGGCCTTGCGGGCGGGCAGCATGATCCGGATGCCGAAGACGTCGGCGATGGCGTCGCCGACGACCTCGCTGGTGGCGTCCTGGGAGAGCAGGATCACCGTGTCCCTCGCCTTGCGGCCGATCCGCCCCAGCTTGATGACCTTCTGCTTCTGCTTCGGAGTCAGCTGCGGGTGCTCGTCGACGATGACGAACACGGCCGGGTTCTCGTCGTCCACCTGGAAGTTGTCGACGTCGTCGCCCATCTGCTCAGTGCGGAGCTCCGCCTCGCGGATCGCCCAGTCCAGCGCGTCGTCGATCGCCTTCTCGGTGTAGGCCCGCATCGCGGCCAGGCGGCGCAGCGGGCCCAGTCCCCGGCCGGTGGGGTCGATGTCGATGACGATGGCGTCGGTGCAGCTGGTGATGTAGTCGGCCATCGCCCGGACGATCATGGACTTCCCGCCGCCGGGCACCGCGATCACCATCACGTTCTGCCCGGCCAGGGTGATCCTGGTGGGTTCGCCGTCCATCGAGGGGCCGAGCACCATGGGCTTGAGGATGCTGTTCGAGCGCGGCGGGTAGACCGGGTGCGGCGGCATCGGGTCGAACGGGTCGCCGGTGAGCACGCGCAGCACCACGGATCCGGCGGCGGCCTGCTGCGGCTGGGCCATCACCCCGCCCTGGCGTACCCCGAGCAGCACCTCCAGCTCGGCGAGTTTGGCGACCAGACCGGCGGGCTTGCCCTTCGTCAGGTGGGCGATGGCGCGCCAGCCCCAGCGTTCCTGGGTGACGTCGGTGACCTGGCCGATGGCCAGGCCCTCGGCGAGCAGCGCGAGGTGGATGCACTCGGCGGCCTGCTGCACGCCCTGGGCCTGGCGGATCGGGTACGGGTTTCCGGTGGGTGGCGCCGGCGGCGCGGTGGGAGAGCCGCTGGCGCCGCCCGGGGCGGCCGCCGGGTTCCCGGCAGCCTGCTGGCCGGCCGGGGCGATCACCTCACCGCCGTCGGGCAGCGGGTAGGCCAGGTCAGGTTCGGCGCGGCGGGCGGACCGCCACCGGGGAAGAACGCTTTTCCCCCATGCAGCCAGGACCACGGCCGCGCCGGTGGCCACGCCCTCCGCGGTGAGCGTGGGCAGGCCGCCGAGCAGGCCGGGCAGCCCGTAGGTGCCCAGCACGGTGAGCGCCAGGCGGATACGGCGCCGGTGGGACATGCGCCGCCGGTGGTCGCCGACCTCCCCCGGAGTCACCGGCGCGTGCCCGGTGTAGGTAAGGGCCAGCAGGTTCGCGGCCTTCTGCTCCCACTGGGCGGCGGCGGTGCGGGCGGCGAGCTCGGCGCGCTTGGCCGCGGTGTGGCCGGCCGGGGTGACGCCCTGGGCCTGGGCGGCGGCGCCCGAGGTGTTGGCGGCGGCCAGCTCCTGCGCGGCGCGGGCGGCCAGGGCGGTGTGCTCCGCGCCGCGCGCCGCCTCCCACACCTGGTGGCGATTGTTGAGGATGTGCAGGGCCACCGCGCGGTCGGTGAGGTGGTCCTCGGTGACGAACAGCCAAGCCGCACGTTCGCCGGCCAGGATCCGCAGGCCTGCGGGGACGTGGTCCATCTGGCGGCGCCACCACGGCGCCGGCTCGGCCGGGCGCGGGCCCGGGTCGTCGTCGTCCAGGAGCTCGCCCTCGAGGATCTCCTCCTCGGCGGGCTCCACGCGCAGGTCGATGCTCACGGGCTCCCCCTTCCGGGTCGGGTCTCAGCGGGTGGAGGCGACGTGGTTCAGGGCGTCCAGGACGACCTGGCCGCCCTTGGAGAGGGCCTCGTTGGCGTAGTAGGTGACCAGCGGGACCGAGGCCAGGGCGGCGCCGTTGACGAAGCCCAACCTGACCTTCCACTTGTCCAGGCCCGAGGCCGTGGCGCCCGGGGTCCGCGGACCCGCCGCACCCTTGGCCGACTTGCGGGCGCCGGCCAGCACGACGGCGACGACGAACAGCAGCAGCGCGCCGCCGCCGCCGACCGGCACCGGGTTCGCGCCGTGGAACTGGGCGGTGGAGGCCGCGCCGGTGCTGGACCACAGGGACAGCTGGCCGCCCCACGCGCTCGCCTTGTAGCCGAGCCAGCCCAGGCCGCCGAGGATGCCGCCGGCGCACAGCCCGCACAGGGTGCCGAAGCCGGTGCCGATGGCGTAGGGGATCAGCTGGGCGTGGTCGGCGTCGCCGCTGCGACCGAAGGCCCCGCCGCCCTTGCCGCCGATCTTCGGGAGCGGGATGCCGTAGGTGCGGGCGAGCTGCCAGCCGGTCAGGCCGAAGACAGCGGCGTAGGTGCCGAGGGTGACGTCCATGATCAGTGTCCTCCGGTGAATGCGGTGGTGAGCCAGGTGATGGCGTCGGTGAGAGCCGGCAGCGACAGGCAGCCGGACAGGACGGGCAGCCACACCGCCGCGCGGCGCAGCGGGGAGATCTCGGCCCGCCTGGCGCCGGCCAGCGGCAGGGCGATGGCGACGAGTTCGACAGCGGCGGTGGTCGCGGTGTCGGCGTGGAAGGCGGCGCAGCCGTAGTAGGCGGCGCCGGCCAGGAACAGGGAGCGCAGGGCGGGCTTGCCGCCCCACAGGACCGCGATGGCCGCAGCGGCGTCGACGCCGTAGTTGCCGGTCAGGCCCGGCTGGTAGTGGTGCAGCAGCCAGGCCGGAACAGCGGCCAGCGCGGCCGCGGTGGCGTTGGCGCCCAGCTGCAGCCACGAGAAGTCCCAGAACGGCTCGGGCTCGGCGGGCGGAGCGACCACCATCACCGGCACCGGCTGCGGAGCCACGACCTCGACCGGCACCACCATGCCCGGGTCCGGGGCGCCGAAGGGCGACGGCGCCGGGACGAAGGGCGGCGGGGGCGGGGCGTAGTACGCCGGGCCGGCCATCGCCGCGTCCGCCGTCCAGCCGTGCGCCGCCCAGTCCGCGTACGGCGGCGCCAACGGCGGCACGGGCGGGGACGGGGGCGCGGGCGGGGACGGGGGCGCGGGCGGCGGGGCGTAGATCCGCTGGGTCTCCCACCAGTGCGGCGCCCGGCCGCCGGGCACCGAGGCAGGCGGGACAGTGTCCTCCACGATCTCGGCGTCGACAATCTCGACGCCGTCCAGGCCCCCCGGCCCGGCGGTGGCGGTGTTGAACAGGCCGGAGAACGTGCCCGCGCTGGTCGTGGTGTCAGACATCGCTGCTGGCCGCCTTCCGGATCCGCTCGGCCATGAACGCGGCCGGGTCCGTGTTGCGGGCGCTCCAGCGACCGAGCGTGGCGCCGGACTCCTCGGCCACGGTCACGGTCACGGCCCTGTCCTTGACCTGCTTGCGGTGCTGCTTGACGGACCAGACCAGCAGCACCAGGACCGGGACGGCCGTGGCACCGACGAAGAAGTAGAGAATCAAGGGCTGGTGGTGCATGGTGCTCCCCCCTTTGGGAGTCGACGGATGCGCAGGAGCGCGGCGGGTCAGGTCACTGGGTGACGGTGATGCACGGCGCGTCAACCTTCCGGCCACCCGTGTGGGTGGCCAGCGCGGCGCGGGGCTCGTCAGAGCCGGTTGGGCTGGACGTCGAAGAAGAGGGTGGCGGCGCCGCTCATGTGCGGGTTCTGGCGGAACATCTCGCCGACCAGCCACTAGTAGAGGTCGTGGCGGGACAGCCCGGCGCTGGGGGATCAGTGGCCCGCGTAGGTGTTGACCATGTAGCCGCCGCTGTTCGGCAAGGGCTTCTGCATCGTCAGCAGGTACTGGTGGGTGCCCTGCACGGCCGGGGCCTGGGCGGGCTGGGCGGTACTGGTGGTGGTCACGATGGTTCTCCTGACGGGTCGTGGTGGATCGGGGCCGGTGCGGCCGGACGGCTGTACCGGGTGGTGCGGTTCGCGCCGTCGGCCGGGACCGGACGGCGAGCTGATCGGTGCAGAACCCGGGTGGGCGACGGGTGGAGCTGGCGGTGCGGCGGGCGGCTAGTCCCGGACGGCGGCGGGGCCGGAGAGGGCCCGCGGGGTCTCGCTCCAGCGGGGGCCGTCCCGGAACGGCGACCAGAGCTTGACCTGCTCGCGCTCGTGGCGGCTCCAGGCGTCCAGCGGGTCGTCGCCGAAGGCGGCGAGCTCGGCGGCGGTGTACTCCTGCAGGGCGAGCTCGCGGGCCCGCTCGCGCCGGTCGGCCTTCGCGGCGACCCGAAGCCGGGCGGTGGTCGCGGCCTCCTTAGCGGCGTCGGCGGCGGCCTCGTTGGCGATCTCCGCCTCCAGCTCCGCGAAGTCGTCGCCGGCCTCGGCCGGGAGGACCACCACGATCGAGGCGTCGGTGCGCACGATCGCGTCCGCGCTCTGGGCCAGCAGGCGGCGTCGGGTCTCGCTGCCGTCAAGGTCGCTCTCCAGCCACATCTCCGGGTCGGTGCCGGTCAGCGCCGCGACCTCGGCGGCGAACCGCTGCGCGGTCTCGGTCCACGACCGCGAGGCGGTGGTGGTGGCGCGGACGATGTGCCGGGCGAGCGCGGCGGCGCCGCTGGTCGGGACGGCGGCCGGGCGGCGGCCGGTCAGCGTGTGGGACATGCGGGTGCCTCCTGGATCGGGCGAGAGCGGGAACGTTGCTGGTGGTGGGCCCTGGCGGGGCCCGCCGCACCACTCCCGGCGCCGTTCCGGCATGGGCATGCCAGGACGGCTCCGAGAGGCAGGCGGCGGGAGGCCGTGCTGCTGAAAGAGGGGAGGGGAGGGCGGTCCGGACTTACTGACGGGGGCTGCCCGCGGGCGGCTCGGGCCACGGGCCCGGACGCCCGAAGTTGCGGCGCGCGGCGGAGGCGGTCGGCCCGGTGTACGGGTCCGGCGAGTACACCCGCCGGCCGGACCGGTCGGTCGCCGCCGGCGCCGGGTGGACCTCGCGCCCGCCGGGCAGCGGCGCCGACGAGTGCCAGCCTGTCGACGAGCTCCCGTCAGTCCGAGTACTCGTGCCGCCGGAGGTGGTGGAGCTCGACGAGTTGCTGGAGCCGAAGCCGAGGAACGCGGCGATTCGTCCCGCCATCAGGACGCACCTCCCGCGGCGCCCTGGCCAGCGGTCGGCTGCGGGGCCGGCTGGGGGCTGGGGATCTGGGCATCGGCCGGGGGCTGACCGGTCATGCCGTGAGCGGTGGTGTGGGCGGTGATCTGGCCGTTGAGGTTCGCAACGGCGGAGTACAGCTGCTCGCTGGTCACTTTCCACCGCCCTTGCGGCCGAGCAGGCCGACGAGCAGGCGACCGGCGGCCTTGGCCGCGTCGGCGATCTGCTTGGAGTCGATAGGCGGAACGGGCGCGGGCCCAGCGGCGATCGTGGTGTCGATCAACGTCAGCACCCCGCCATCTGCGGCCGCAGGCCCTCGATGAACTCGGTGACGGCGTTCTGGACGAACCAGCTGATGTGGGTCCAGGTCGTGGCGGCCTTCTCGACGTGCTCGGCGGCCTGCTTCCAGACCTCGGCGACGACCGCGTTCACCGCGCCGACGCTGGCGGCCGGGTCGGCGGACGTCAGGTCCCGGATCACGAGGGCGATGACCTGGTCCTCGTACTGGACCTGCAGGGGGGCGCTGCGGTGGGCGGTGAGGGCGTCCACCATGCTCTGGACGCTGAGCGCCTGGGGGTGGAGGGTCAGGGTTGCCCCGGTGCTCCCGATCGGGTTCTGGTGCGCGATGCTGGTCATGCGGATCACTCCCTTGACGAGTCGGTCCGTCGAGACCCCGGTGGATGCTGTCCAGGCGCACCGGGGTCTTGCCGTTTCCACGAGTACTTCCATGTCGGCTTAGCCAGCTTAGCTGGTACAGTCACTGTGTCAACTAAGCCGGTACAGCTATCTATGCCAGAGAGGTGGCTCTACGATGTGGCTCATGACTGATCCACCCGCCCAGCCCTACCAGCGGATCGTGGAGGACGTGCGCGATCAAATCCGTCTAGGCAGACTTCGGCCAGACGACAAGCTGCCCAGCACCCGCGAGCTGGCCACTCATTACGGAGTGGCCCACGGGACCGTACAGAGGGCACTCGCCGACCTCCGGGTGTCCGGGCTGATCTACTCGCATCAGGGGAAGGGGAGCTTCGTGCGACAGGCGCTAGACGAACCCCAGGCGCCACCCGAACTCCAGGAGCTACGGGAGCAGGTCAGCGCGCTGACTGCCCGCCTGGAGCGGGTCGAGCATGAGCTCTTCAAAAGGACGTGATCCACAGGCACTCCCTCAGGCGGTTCTGATAGACAAATCAAATCCCGCCCAGGTAGTGACTGACCATCACATCTCCATGGGGAGATCCGTACGCGAGCTCATCAACGCGTTCTCAATATCCACGTACACATGGGTTTTGGGGCTCCGCCCCTAGGCTCGCGAGCATGACGACAGCGGAGGCGGGGAGCATGGCAAAGGTGCGGTTGGGGTGGCGGCCCGAGAAGCTGCGCGAGCAACGGGAGGCTCACGGCCTCACGCTTGAGGACGCCGGCGATCGGCTCCGCACGGTGGCGGAGCAGGCCGGACTGAAAAACGTCCCGGCGGCGCACCCTCAGACGATCTGGCAACACGAGCAGGGTGAGATCTACCCGGGCCCGGACTACCGACGGGCGTACTGCGCGCTCTACCGGGCGACGGATCCGCAGCTCGGTTTCCGGAATCCGCTGCCGGGCGAGAACACCACCTTTGCGCTAACTCCGATGTCCGCGACCAACAACGGCGCTCACGTACTGGCTGTCGAACGGGCAGTGCACCGGATCGCACCGGGTACAGCCGAGACCGACAACATGGCAGTACAACAACGGATCATGGATGCATGGCGGCGGCGCCACACGGGCGGTGACCCAAACCAACCCTTGATCGTCCTGGTCGGCGGATACGCTGGCAGCGGGAAGACAGAGCTCGCCAGGTTCCTGACCCAACTGACTGGCTGGCCATTGTTGGACAAGGACCCACTGACCCGGGCGCTGGTAGAACGGCTGCTGGTCTCGCTCGGCGGCGACCCCAATGACCGACACACGGAGTTGTACCGAAGCCAAGTGCGGGCGCTGGAGTACGACTGCTTGATGCAGGCCGCTTACGCCAACGTAGCCTGCGGGATCAGCACGGTCCTGACCGCACCCTTCATCGCCGAGATGACGGACGCTGCGTGGATGACCCGGCTTATCAACCGCACCCGCGCCAAAGGGGTCGACGTGGCGCCGATCTGGGTGAGCTGTGACGCGGAGTCGATGCGCGAGTACATCGGATTCCGTTCAGCCGCCCGCGACGCATGGAAGTTGGCCCACTGGGACGACTACATCGCCACCGTCGACACAGAGCTACGACCGGTGGTGCCACACCTGGTGGTCGACAACCGCCTCGGGACGGCAATCTCGCTGGCAGACCAGGCCCGTCTCGCACTCGCGGAGGTACGTGTATGACCAGCCAGCAGCGGCGCGGCGTGCTCCTGTACGGGCCGCCCGCCTCCGGCAAGGACACCATCACCGCAGCGCTAACGCGACACGACGAGCAATACCATCAATTCGAGCGGCTGAAGATTGGTACCGGCAAGGCGGCCGGCTACCGAATGGGCAGCGAGGCGCAGCTGGCGGAGCTGGCGGCGGCGAACGACGTCGTCTACGCGAACTCTCGGTACGGCAACACCTACGTCGTCGACCGGCCCGGACTTGATGCCGCCTTCGAGGCCGGGGTCCCGGTGGTACACCTGGGGCAGGTCGACGGGGTCCGCGCGCTACTGGACGACTACCAGGCCACGTGGCTGAGTGTCCTGTTGTGGTGCCCCCAGGAGGTAACAGCCAGCCGGTCGACCGAGCGCGGCGACGGGGACACCCTGGCGCGCCTGTCTGCGTGGGAAGCAACCCGCGCGGACCTGGACGCCAACTCTGGGTTCCGCTTCGACCTGGTGATCCGGACCGACACCGTTTCCGCTGAGCAGGCTGCCGAGCAGGTCTCCCAAGCGCTCGAATCGCGCGGCCAGCGCCTGCTGATGGTCGACTTCGACGACACACTGATAGCCCGCCACGCGGCGGTCACCTCCTGGATCGCCTCGTACTGCGCCGAGCGCGGCCTAGCGTCCGACGCCAGGCGTCGGATGCTCGACGCCATGCAGGTCCGCGCCGACCTGAGCACGTTCGAGGCGCTGCGTGCCGAGCTCGGCCTGGCCGAGTCGGCTGCAGACCTCTGGGCACGCTATGGCAACGAACTGGCTGCTACGGTCCGACCCTTTCCCGGGGTTCTTGACGCGCTGGACGTCGCCCGAGCCGAGGGATGGCGCGTAGTCATCGTGACCAACGGCGGCAGCCAGATCCAACGCGCCAAACTCAAGGCGAGCGGCATCGTCAATCGGGCCGACGCGATATGCATCTCCGAGGAGGTCGGCGCCAGAAAGCCCGAGCGCATCATCTTCGAGACAGCGGCTGCCAGCGTCGGCCAAAGCCTCGCCCAAGGCGGCTGGATGATAGGGGACAACGCCAAGCTGGACATCGTCGGCGGCCGCGGGGCCGGGCTGCGCACCGTCTGGGTGTCGCACGGCAGACCGTGGCCCGGTGGCACGGAGCCGGACTACATCGCGCAGGACGTCCTAGCCGCCGTGGCCCACGTCCGCGGCAGTGTCCGATGACAGGCCATCAAGTGCTTGGTGTCCTACACCCAGGCAGCATGGGCGCCGCAGTCGCAGGCTGCGCCGCGTCGACCGGCGCTCAGGTGCTGTGGTGCGAGGCAGGGCGGAGCGACGCGACAGCTGCCCGTGCCCAGCGGTTCGGCCTGGAGCCAGTAGCCGAGCTGGAGGAGCTGCTGGGGCGAGCCGAGGTGGTTCTGAGCCTTTGCCCGCCAGCTGCTGCGGAGATCGTCGCAGCCGAGGTCGCCCAGTACGGGTTCACCGGGCTGTTCGTGGAGGGCAATGCGATCAGCCCGGAGCGGGCGCAGCGGATCGCCGAGCTGGTGGGCCGCACGGCGCGGGCTGTGATCGACGGCGCGGTGATCGGCTCGCCACCGGTCGGTACGAAGCGACCCCGGCTGTACCTCTCCGGGCCAGCGGACGAGGTCTGGATGGTCGAGCAGCTCTTCTCCGGCACCGCAGTGTCGACACGCGTACTGGGCGAGGAGATCGGCCAGGCTAGCGCTCTGAAGATCTCATACACAGCCTTCCAGAAAGCATCCCGGTTGCTGGCCGCGCTGTCCTACGGCCTCGCGAGGGAGCATGGTGTCGAGCAGGCACTGCTCGATGTCGCCGGCCAGCGGGCCGGCTCGTACCTGACGGAGACTGACTACATTGGCAAGACCGCTGCCCGAGCATGGCGGTGGGGCCCCGAGCTACAGGAAGCCGCCGACACTATGGCCGTCGCAGGCCTCCCGGAGGATTTGCTTCGCTCGGCAGCATCCACGCTAAGCCGGTGGGACGACTCCAAGAACACCAAGATGTCGGCCGACCAGGCATTGGATGAACTGATCCGCGCCGAGGCTGAGCTGTCCAGCCGACACGCCAAGGACGAACAGTCCGAGGACCCTGGGAGACGAATAAGCTAAGCCGGTCGCCCGCACGGGCGGCATATAGACCCAGAAAACGCGAAAGCGGCCCCCAGTCGCCAAACTTGGGCCGCTTGCGCTTCTCAAAACTCAGGCTCTTACCAGGGACACCCAGGTGAGCGCCCAAGAAACAGCCGTTGCTGGTCCGACGGTACCAGGCATACCCAGCCTGGGGCGAGAGACACCTGTCTCATCGCCCAGCCGGGCGAGCGCCTGGTGCCGACGGATTGGCAACGGCGGGAGAGCGAGCACTCGTTGCACCACCCCGCCCCCCGGCGCCGCCGTGTCACTCCGGCCGCACCACCCATCTATGACGCACGTCACCCCATCCCGGATCACACCGTGCCCGGACTTCCGGCCTCTAGGGGCATGCAGAACCACACTCATGTCCAGCACCCGCCCGCCTACCACCCTGCCGTCGTCCAGGCCGGGCTGCTCCTGGTGCCCGCCGCCGGATCGGCGGTGGCCAAAGTGAGGTCCGGCGCCGAGTTCTACACCGGCTGGGCTCCTGAGCCGCGGGAAGAAGTCGCACTTCCCCTTCGACTTCGAGGTGAGTGGTTCGACTTCGCTGGCGTGGACGCCACCGTGCTGATCCGCGAGGCCGCCAGCGACTTTGGGGGCACCCGATGAACACGTCGCACGACGACGACACCATGCGGGTCGTCCCGGGCACCGAGCCGGTCACCGAAGTCACCGTGCACATGCACATGGTCTACGGCTCCAACCTGCCCGATCCTCTGGACACGCTTGTGCTCCTGCACTTGATGTTCATGGTGGCCGGCGGCACCTCGCCCACCGCGGCGAAGGTGCTGGCCGCTCTCCGGGCCGAAGGGGTCCAGGCGGGCAACGGCTCGGGGCTGATCGGTCGCGACGCGGTGCAGGCGTCGTTCCGCCGGCTGACCGAGGCCGGGTTCCTCCGCCGGATCGGCCAGGCCCAGGGACAGAAGGGGCGGTTCGGCGGAGCCGGGTACGAGCTGTACCGGCGGCCCGCGTACAACCCGGACTGGATGCCGTCGGAGCCGCTCAGCGCTGATGGAGCTCCGGTATCGCCGCAGGTCACACCGCAGACGGCAATGCCGGGCACGGCTGGGGCCCGAAAGGGTCGAAAGCGCATTTCCGCAGGTCAGACCGTGGACGGCATTGCCGGTCACGGTAGCACCGCCCACGGCAATGCCGGTCACGGTGAGAAGCGCATTTCCGCAGGTCAGACCGTGGACGGCATTGCCGGTCACGGTAGCGCTTCCCCCCCACACCCCCCGGAGGTAGGAACTACCCCCCCTAACCCCCGTGCCACAACGGACCCCTCCGTCTCGGCTGACACCGTGACGGGGAGGGGGAGCGGGACTCGCTCCGCGAGGAACAACAACCCCGCGCCCATGACCGAGGAGCAGCAGGCGGTCGTCCGGTTCCTGATGGAGCTGCCCGCGCCGTTCGCGTGCGGGCTGCGGGACGCGAAGAAGTTCGCGTCCCGGCTGCTGGCGGCCCTGCCGCTGCTCGGCTACACCGAGCTGGACGACGTCCTGGTCTACGACCTGACCCACCGCTCGGCCGGTGGCCTCAAGGACCCGTCCTCGGCGATCGGTGCCCGGATCGACAAGTTGCGCGCCCGGCACGTGGTGCTGCGCGACCGCGACGCGCCGTCGGTGGCCCGGCCCCGGACCGCGCCGGACGACGTCCGCCCGGCACAGCACTGCGGCGACCTGGACTGCGACCCGATCACCCGCACCCGCGGTGTCCGGGACAAGGCCGGGATTCTGCGCCTCCAGGCGTGCCCGCAGTGCCAGACCACGGCCTGACCCGGTAGCGAAAGCGGGCGGCTGGACCCGGCATGGTCCAGCCGCCCTGCGGAACCGCCCACTCACTGACTGACCAGGAGTTCCACCATGAGCATTGCAGACGACTCCCGCGACTACGCCGACGCCTACGGCCCGGCGCCCGACGGCGACGACGGAAACCTGCCAGTACCGGCCGCCCGCCAGGCGCTGGAACGCGAGCAGCCCAACGACATCAGGGCCGAGCAGGCCGTGCTGGGCGCGATGATGCTGTCGCGGCCCGCGATTGACGCGGTGCTGGGCACGCTGCGTGGGCCTGGCGACTTCTACCGGCCAGCGCACGAGCTGATCTACAACGCGATCCGGGACCTGCACGACCGCACGGCCGACAAGGTCGACATCGACCCGATCCTGGTGGGCGGTGAGCTGACCTCCCGGGGCGAGCTCACCAAGGTCGGCGGCCCGGCCTACCTGCACACCTGCGTGAACGCGGTGCCGACGTCGGCCAACGCCGAGCACTACGCCGAGACGGTGCGCGACCTGGCCGCGTTCCGCAAGGTCATCGAGACCGGCACCCGGATGGCCGCCCGGGGCTACGCCGCGATCGGCGAGGCCCCCGAGGTCGTCCAGGCCGCGATGGCCGAGCTCCAGCAGCTGGTTGCGGGAACCGCCGTCGTGGAGCAGAAGCTGTCGGTCGCCGACCGGTGGCAGGACTTCATCGACGCTCAGGAGGCCGGGGTCGACCCGCGCGCCCTGGACACGCCCTGGCCCGACATCAGCGAGGTCGTCCAGCTGCTCCCGGGCCAGCTGGTGATGATCGGCGCCGCGACCGCCGGCGGCAAGAGTCTGTTCGGGATGAACCTGGCCGCGCACGTCGCCCTGCACCGCAACCGGCCGGTCCTGGTGGCGAGCATGGAGATGATGGGCCACGAGCTGATGGCCCGCCTGACCTCCGCCGAGTCCGGCGTCTGGCTGGACCGCCTGGTCAAGCACAAGCTGAACGACGACGACTGGGAGCGCATCGCCCGGGTGTCCGACCGGATGCGCAACGCGCGTAACTTCGTCCTGGACGACGCCCCCGGGCAGACCCTGTCGAAGCTGCGGGCGAAGCTGCGGTGGATGGCCTCCCAGGGCCACCCGCCCGCCATGCTGGTGGCCGACTACCTCCAGCTGATGACCCCGGAGAACTCCAAGGCCAACGACACCCGGGCCAAGGAGATCGGCGACATCAGCCGGGGCCTCAAGAACATCGCGGTGGAGTTCGAGATCCCGGTCGTGGCGCTGGCCCAGTTCAACCGCGGCGCGGTCGGCCGCCGGCCGCTGGTCTCCGACTTCAAGGACTCCAGCTCGATCGAGCAGGACAGCAACGTGATCATCCTGCTGCACCGCGAGCTCGCCGAGGACGGCACCGACACCGGTCCGACCGCCGGGACCGTCGAGGCGATCGTCTCCAAGAACCGCAACGGGCCCAACGGCCGGATCGTCCAGCTGTCCTTCCAGGGCCACATGGCCAGGCTCGCCTCCATGACCAACGACTGAACCGCCCCAAGAAGGGCCCTGACGGCCCCTCTGGTGACCTGGACGCCCTTTCCGGCGCCGTCGCTCCGTTCGGGGTCAAGATCGGCCGCCAGGAGACGATCTAGGGCTTGGCCCGGGACGGCCGTTTGAAAACGGCCGGTCTTGGGCGGCTGGTGGGGAGGCCCCCCGGTCAGTCCGAGCGGCTCGGAACCATCCTCGCGGGTTAGCAAATCATTAGATCCAGGCTTAGAAACTGCACTACGATGGGTGACAGGAGGTACGTCATGACCGAGGGGATCGACCCGATCGACGCGCTGCTCGCGGAGATCGAAGAAGAGGAGCTCCCGCCGCCGGCCGAACGCAAGCGGCTGCGCCTGGCGGCGAAGCTGACCCGGGGCCGGGTGGCCGAGCGGATCGGGGTGAGGGAGGAGACGATCTGGGCCTGGGAGACCGGCCGCTCGGATCCGCGGCCGCCGCAGCGCGCTGACTACGCCCGGCTGCTGCGCGGCCTGGCCGCCCGCTTCCCTGCGCCCCAGCCGCCGGCGGCGGCCGTGGTGCCGGAGGCGTTCGCCGCCGCCCCGGTGGCCGAGCAGCCGGCCCCGTCCGCGCCGGCCGCGCAGCTGGTGATGCTGGACCAGAACCCGGACGGCTCGCTGCTGATGGCCGCGCCTGCGCCGTGTGTGCAGTGCGGGCAGCCGTCGGTCTACCGCGCCCAGGGCCACCCGATGCACCTGGGCGGGTTCTGCCGCCCCTCCGCTGCCCCGGTCGCCGTGGCGGCGCCGGAGCCGGCTGCCTCGGTCGCTCCGGTCGCCGCGCCCCGCCAGGCCGCCCCTGCGGCTGCGCCGAGCCGTCCCGGGTCGTCGCGTCCGGCGGCGTCCTCGCGGGCGCGCAAGGCGCCGGCGAAGAAGGCCGCCGCGGCCGAGGGCCCGGCCGACTGGGAGCAGGCCGCGGCGGCGCGGTTCCCGGACGGGCCGCTGGCGGTGCTGGACGTCGCCCCGTCCGGCCGGGCGCTGGTGGCCTACCTCGCCGACGGCACCCAGGCGCCGGCCGCGCCGGCCGGGCGCACGCTCGCCGATGTCGTGGAGTGGGCACTGGAGAGCAGGTTCGGCTCGCCGCGTCTGCACCGGCACGGCAAGGACGGCGACGCCCTGGTCGTGCTCACCGACGCCGCGCTCGCCGAGCTGGGCCTGCCGCCGATGGGCCGCGACGAGAAGAAGGACTTCGTCCAGCGCCTGGGCCAGCTGGC
Source organism: Kitasatospora sp. NPDC052868 (assembly GCF_044547105.1). Taxonomy (NCBI): domain Bacteria; kingdom Bacillati; phylum Actinomycetota; class Actinomycetes; order Kitasatosporales; family Streptomycetaceae; genus Kitasatospora; species Kitasatospora sp. NPDC052868. The sequence continues at coordinate 47,174 of NZ_JBITZW010000035.1, forward strand.
GAAGACCCACAAGACGGTGAAGGCCCTGGAGAAGGCCGGCTGGCAGCTCACCCAGCGCGGCCTCGGTCCCTGGGCGCGGATCTACCGCACCCCCGAGGACGGCAAGCGCCAGTGCGTGCAGCTGTGCATCCCCGGCTGGGGCGCTCTCGCCTCGGGCGGCTGGTCCATCCCCGACGGCCTGGACGCCCCCGGCCTGGCCCGCCTCCTCGGCACCTATGCGAAGCGCGTGATCACCCCGCGCGGCTCCACCGCCTCCTCCGGCCTGGAACTCGTCACCGCGCTGCGCCCGCCCACCATGGCGGTGCGCACCGAGGCCGGCTGGAAGTCCGGCCCGGTGGAGGGATCCCGTCAGGAGGCGCTGGAGCCAGCGCCGTCGGAGGTCCCCTCGATCCACCCGCTCGCCCAGGGCCGGGAGACGGGCGGCGAGCTGGTGACCGAGGCGTGGGACTGGTGCCGCGACCTGACCGTCGAGGAGCAGGCGGCGCCGTTCGCGGTGGGCCTGGACGTGAACACCTCGTTCCTCGCGGCCGCGGGCCGGCTGACGCTGCCGCTGTCCGGGGCGGTGCACGAGCTGAACCCGGTCTTCGACAAGAAGGTCCCCGGCTCCTGGCTGGTCGACCTGTCCCACGTCGACACCGACCCGCTGCTGCCCTCGCCGTTCTCCCCCGACGGCGCGCGGCCGATGGGCCCGGCCTGGTACTCCACGGTGAAGGTCGCCTACGCCATCGAGCTCGGCGCCCAGGTCCAGCCGACCGAGGGGTGGCTGCGGCACGAGAGCGGCCCCTACCTGGACCCGTGGCACAAGCGGCTGCGCGCCGCGTACCTGGACACCATGGCCGCCCTCGGCATCCCGATCGACCTCGCCGACACCGACCCGCTCGCGTTCCTCGACGCGATGGCCGCCCTCAAGACCACCGGCGACCCGGCCGAACTCGCGGTCCTGGCCGCCATCAAGCAGACCGCGAAGTCCACCGTCGGCGCCTTCCGGCAACGCCCCCGCGGCCAGCACGGCTACAAGCCCGGCGACCCCTGGGCCGCCCTGGAACGCCCCACCTGGGAACCGCTCACCCGCGCCCTCATCATCGACACCGCCACCGTCAACCTCCACCGCAAACTCCGCAAGATGACCGCCGACACCGGCCTGCACGCCTTCGCGGTGCTCTCCGACTGCGCCGTCTTCGCCGCCCCCGGCCCCGGCCCCCTCAACATCCTCACCAAGCCGGACGGCACCCTCACCACCGCGCTGCGCCTGGGCGTCAGCCCGGGCCTGGTGAAGCACGAGGGCTCCCGCCCGATGCCGGAGATCACCGGGATGCTCGCCGACGGCGAGAACCCGGCCCGCCGCATGAAGCCAGGCGGCGTCGTCTCCGACGACGAATAGCCGGCCCTCACCGCGGCCCGTCGGCACCCGCCCGGCGGGCCGCCCCACCGCCCGCCACGACGCGACGCCGCCCCGGACCCCGGGGCGGTAGGAAGGAACCGATGCCCCGTGGGAGAGATCGACGAGGGCCTGGAGCGCGCCGAGCGCACCCGCCCCATCCCCGTGCACCTCAACACCCGCGTGCGCTTCCTGTGGGAGAAGGTCGCCAAGGAGGACACCGCCCGCCTCGCCCAGGCGGCCGGTGTCTCGGTGCGCACCGCGCAGCGCTGGGTGCACGCGCTCAAGGCCGTCGCCGAGGGGGAGCTGAAGGGCGACATCCCGATGGCCAAGGCGAACGCGGCCAAGGTCGAGCAGGCCGTGCGCACCGCCTGGCAGCCCCGGGTGAAGAACCGGGTCCGCCGCGACGCCGAGACGAATGGCTTCACGCTCCACCTCGCCGCCACTTTCGGCTTCAGCGCGTCCGGCGGCTCCACCGACGACCCCCGCGACCGGCTCCTGGAGAACCTCCGGATGCCCGGCAGCGTCGCCCAGGCCCTCTACGCCGCCCGCGACACCGGCGCCACCGAAGCCGAACAGGAGAAGCTGCTCGCCGACGCGCTGCGCGAGCACTACTTCCAGGCCCGGGGAGGCCGCGCCCGAGGCCTCGACGTCGAGCTGAACAGCATCAACTGGATGGACCTGGAGCTGTAGACCGGTCCCGATACCCTCCGTGTCGCCGAAAAACACCGTCCCGGTCGCTCCCAAGCGGCCGGGACTTTCTATTTGCGCGACCCCGAACAGAATTCACCGAAATTCGGAGAACACAATGAGCGACCACTTCCACCACACCGCCCACGACGGTCCGCCGTCCCTGCCGCTGACCGTCGTCCACGACCTGCTCAGCGGCCGGCTGATGATCCCGGCCACCGCCGTCACCCTCCTGCTGCGCACCATCGCCGCCGGCTGGACCGCCTCCCCCTGCGACGACACCGACTGCCGCCGCACCGCTGAGCTCTACGCCGCCGACCTCACCGGCTACGCCGACCAGCTCGACGTCGAGTGCATCGCGGCCACGGGCCGGGAAGCCGACCCCGCCGACTGACCCGCCACCCAACCCGCCCACCGAGGGCCCGCCTCCCCGCACACCGGGGAGCCGGGCCCTCTTCGCATGTCCTGCACCGAAGGAGACCGCGATGCCGACGCTGCACTACACCCCGCCGCCGCCCGCACCCTCACCTGCCTGGAACGCGGACGGCGGGCCGACTCGGTGAAACTGCGCCGGGTGCGCCACGCGCTGGAGCGGCTCGCCGCCGACCCGCGCCACCCCGGCCTGCGCACCCACCGCTACCGCGCCCTGCCTGGCCACGGCCACCGCCGCGTCTTCGACTCCTACATCGAGACCGGCGCCGGCGCCTGGCGGATCTACTGGACCTGGGGCCCGGCCGACGGCGGCGACCAGGCCCACGGCCGCGGGGCCGGCGCGGTGCTCACCGTGCTGCTGATCGGCCCGCACCTGTAGCACCGGACGGGGCCGTCACCGCCGGCTACTGCTGGCGGGGCAGAGCGATCCGGTCGATCAGCTCCCGTCGGACCACCACACTGCGACTGATGGTGTCGGCCCACGTCTGGCGCCGCACGTGGGTGACGGGGCGGACGAAGCCGGCGAAGGCTGGCAGCGCGTCCAGGCCGTGCAGGACACCGCGCCAGACGGCCCGCGCCGCGCCGATCGGCGCCCCGGTGTCCTCATCGACCGTCACGATCCCGACCAGCCGCCCGCCCAGGCCCTGCCCGGTGCGCCCCCGCTCGGCCCACTGGAGCACCAGCCACCCGCCTCCGACCACCCAGTACCCGCCCGCCAGCGCGCCCCGGATGTCCGTGTCCGCGAGCAGCGCCAGCAACTGCAGCGCCGCGAACGCCGGCGCCAGCGCCGACAACGCGGCCAGGTACGCCGTCATCAGCCCGCCTGCGATCCCCACCTCGATCCCGGCCGCCGTCGCCCGCTGCGCCCAGGAGGCCAGGCCGGGGATGCCGGTCCTCCTCGCGGGCGAGGCCGGGGCCGGGCCGGCCGGCGCGCCGGGGTGCCACCAGGGCACAGTCGGCGGTTGGGAGGGGAACAGCGTGTGATCGGTCATGACCGGTCAACGCCCCTCGGCGGGTCGGGGCACGCCACGCCGGGGCGCGGACCACGTCATGCGCCCCGGACGCCATGCGCCCTCATCTGGCATGTTCGCGGCCGAAATATTGCAGGTCAAAGCCCTGGTCACCCGCCGATAGGCGGGTCTAGCATTCCCGGCACGGCCGGCCCGCCACAGCATTCCTGGGCCGCCCAGCAGAGCAGTCGCGCCCGGCTTTGGGTGCGGCTGACCTCCCACCGGCCGGGGCCCCGCGGAACGCCCCCCTCGTCCCCCGGGGCCCCGGCCGCCTGCGCCCCGTCCCTGGCCCGTCGGGCGCTCGGACGGCTACGGAGCCTTGAAGCCGCGGCGGCGGGAGCGGGCGGCCCGCTGCATCCCGGCCTCGGCAAGGTGCCGGCGGCCGGCGGCGAGGTCTTGTCGAACCTGTTCCTCAACGGCGGCGAACACCTTGTAGTAGGTCCGGTCGTACGCCTCGATCAGCTGGTAGGTCCACATCCCCGGGACGACGTCCCGCCCGAGGAGCTCACGCTCGACCAGGTCGGCCTGCTCCCCGCGCCCGGCCTGGCGCAGCATCCGCACCGCCTCGGCGAGCATCCGGTCGGCGCCGCCGGTCATCTGATGCACCGCATACAGGTGGCCGCGGGCCCGCTCGGTGTACTCCAAGGCTTTCGACAGCATCCCCAGCGCCATCACGGTGGCGTCGTCCACGCCCGGCGGCCGGCGGTGCGCCTCGTCCGTCCCGTCGGCCCCGACTTGGCCTGCCACCGCTGCCTCCCGAAGTGCTCGCTGGTCCCCTTCACCATCACCCGGCCCGGGGGCAGGCCGACGCACACGCAGGGCGGACCGGCGGTCAGGCCGCCGGGCCCTGCACGGCGTTCGGCCGGGTCGCCTGCTTGAGCTTCATCGCGGCCTTGTGCCGGTTCTCGGCACCGGCCCAGTACGGGTGGGCGTGCAGCTCGGCACCGACCGCGGTGAACGCGCTCCGCTTCTCCTCGGTCGGGCCGGCGGCCCAGTCGGCCTCGGCGGTGTACCAGCGGCGCTGGAGTTCGAGCAGGTCAGCGGGGAAATCGGTGTCGGACACCGGCCCATCGTAGGTCGCACACCCGTGCTGCCGACGGCACGGCACTCGAGCTGATACGAGGCGACGGGGTGAGGCCGACCCGAACGGCCCACGGATCGGCCCGGGGCGGCTACCGTCGATGGCACAGGGCTCGGCCCGGCGCCGGGCTCAGCCGACGTGGAGAGGGGTTGGTAGGGATGAGTGCTCAGCCCGCCGAGCACGTATCCGGCCAGGGCAGCAGCTTTGGGCTGCCGCCGATGGAGACGGTCCAGGAACTGCGCGCCGCGTTGCGGGCCGGCCACGGTTCACCCGGCGACGCCGAGTGCCTGGACGCCGAGCTCGCCGAGCTGCTGCTGCGCGGGGTGCCGGTCGACTGCATCGAGGAAGTCGACCAGGTCGGCGCGGTGATCGACCTCTTCGCGGTCGGTGAGATCGTGGCCGACTACCGGGGCCGGGTGTTCTTCGCCGCCGACCCCGAGGCCGCCGCCGCCGTGGACGCGGCCGTGGCCGAACTGCTGGCCCGCAAGGGTGCCGAGTGACCGACCAAGGCCAACAGCCGACTGGCCTGGACGTGGCCGAGGCGCTCTGGTGGCTGGAACAGCGCGGCCGGGGCAGGCCCGCGGTGTCCCCCGTTCGGTGAATCCGGTTCGGACGGGCGCGCGGGTGGGAGGCTGGCGCCGTGACCGACCAAACGGATGACACCGACCTCGACCGCAGCCGGCTGAGGAGTACAACCTCCTCCACTCCGGCCTGATGGGCGGCATGCACGGCATCTCGGATGCCTTCCGCGGGCTCGGCTCCGGCACGGGCCGCGGATTCGGGCCGATGACGCGATTCAGGGAGGACCACCTCAACACCGGCCGGCCGGTGGCCGAGCTCGCCCAGGAGCTCGCCGACTGGGCCGCCGGCCTCGCGAAGGAGGCCGCCGAGTGCGACGCCAAGCGCCGCCGCCTGGTCGAGCTCGGCGTCCTGCTGCCGCCCCGATAACGACCACCCGCTGCGTCGGGCCGTACCGGCCGGGCTGGTCCTGGACAGAGAGGTACTGGTGATGGGCGAGCAGGCAGAGCCGCCGAGGCCGCAGGTGCGGCCGATCACGGCGCAGGTGACGGTGACCGGGCTGGAGGCGGCGGTGCTGTGCGAGCTGGCCGGCGTGTTGGGCCGGTCACCGGAGGCACTGGCGCTGGAGTACGCGGCTGGCACTTTGAAGCTGCCCACCAGCAGCATCGGCGAGTCGGAGTTCGCGGACTGGGCGCTGTTCGACGGCCCGCCGGACCTGGCCACCCACGCCGACGAGCACCTCGCCGAAGGCTTCGGCAGGTGACCCCACCCACTGCGCCGCCCGGCCCGGTGCTGGCGGTCGCCGATACCGGCGTGCTGCTGGCCGCCTTCAACAGCCCTGGAGGTCCACCCCGGCCCGTAGCAGCCGGGGAGCGTGTCCCATACCGCCGCGGAATGGGTACATGTCCCCCATGGAGCGGACCAGGTGGCCGGAGGTGGTCGAGCAGGCGCGGCTGGTGGTGGTCGGCTACGGCGGCGACTGCACGCTGCGCCAGGTCTACTACAAACTCATCACCCAGGCGGTGATCCCGCACACCGCCTCCGCCTACAAGCACCTGTCCGCCCACCTGGCGAAGGCCCGCCGCGAAGGCCGCTTCCCAGACCTGATCGACACACTGCGCCAGGTCCACGCACCGGCGGCCTGGGACGACGCGGGGGCGATGGTCGCCCAGATGCCCGGCTGGTTCCGCCTGGACCGCACCCGCGGCCAGCACGTGGCGCTGTACGTCGCGGCGGAGAAGGACACCCTGCGCGCACAGTTCACCGGCTGGCTGGACGAACTCGGCATCCCGGTGATCGTGGTGCGCGGCTACGGCTCCCAGTCCTACGTCCAGATGGTCCGCGACCGCACCGCCCAGGAAGAGCGGGAGGTGAGGTTGGCCTACTTCGGGGACTTCGATTGCTCAGGTGAAGGGATCGAGGAGGACTGGATCGCCCGCACCGGCTGTTGGGACACCGTCGAGCGGGTGCTGCTCACCAATGAGCAGCGGATCGCGTACGGGTTGCCGCCAGCCGAGGGCAAGAAGGGCGACCCGCGCTGGCCCCGCTTCGCGGCGAAGTATGGCTTCGACCCGGCCCGCCCGGTCCAGTGGGAGATCGAGGCTTTGGAGCGCGACGACCTGCACCGGCTGCTGATGGCCGCCGTCGAGCCGTACGTCGACCGCGGCGTCCTGGCCGACGTCCTCGCCGACGAGGCCCGCCAGCGCGATGAGCTGCGCGCGTTCCTGGCCCGGTGGTGACTCGCCGCCGTGCCGTTCGTCCAGGCCGACGCCGGTGCCGCCCCGCTCGGCACCTGGGGTCTGGTACATCCGCCATCAGGGTGGTGGCCTGAGGGTGACAGACTGTCAGCCATGAGTGATCAACACGGTCGGCGCCCGCTGTGGCAGCCCTTCTCCGAGCCCTCCGCCGATCTCCCTCTGGCCGATGAGCCCCGTCGGCTGCTGCCGGTGGAGCGCTCACCGTTCCAGTCCCCGGCCGCCGCGCAGCCCGACCGCCCCCGGCACGTGGCGGCCGATGGGCGCAGGCCGCTCGGACCGGGCGGGAGCGCTTGCGCCGTGGCCGGTCCGCGGGCCTGAACCGGTTACGCCGGGCTGGCGGCCGGGGCGTGGCCGCTGCCTGCGCCGATGAGGTTCGCGACGGTGTCGATGTCGAGGTCGGCGGCGACGGTGTGGAGGTAGTCCTTCTGGTCGTCGTCGAGGCCGAGTGCGGGGTCGTCCGCGATCCTCGCCAGCGCGGTGGCTGCGATGCCCGGTCCGGCGGCTGCGAGGGCGTTGAACAGGGCCTCCGTGCGCGCCTCCTGGCCGCGGCCCTGGTAGTGCAGGGCGATCTCGAAGGCGTGCGCTGCGCGGGCGCCGACGTGCCGCAGGGTGGGCGAGTCGTCGCGGTCGCCGCCCAGGACGAGCCGCCGCCGGCGGGCGGGCAGCTGACGGGTCTCGCTGGCCGTGGTCGCGGTCCGGCCGGCCTCGGCCGTGTGCTCCAGCTCGCCAGCGAGCACGCCGAGCTCGTGCTCCAGGTCGCCGAGCACACAGCCCGGCATGGCGGCCGCGAGCGCGCACACCGCGACCAGGACGCCCCGCTCGCCGGGGTGGAGCTCGGGCAGGGTGCCGGTGCGGGCGGCGCCGAGCAGCACGTCCGCCGCCAGCGCATGGCGCAGCTCCTCGACCAGGTGCCCGTCGCCGCCGGGGATGACCTCGGGCCCGCTCGCCCGCTCGATCGCGTCGGCCGCCCGCTCCAGCGCCCGGGCGTGTCCCTGATCGCCCTGCCGGGCGGCGAGCCGACGCACCCACGCGGCCGCGGCCTGTCCGGCGCCGGCGGCGCGGTGCAGCGCCGCCGGCTCCTGCCCGCGCCGCGCCTGGGCGCCGCCGCCAGTGCCGGTCCTGTCAGGGGCGGGGGAGTGCGGAAGTGGGGACCGGGGCAGCGGAGGAGTCGTCATGCCCGGTGCAACCACTGCGGGGCCCGACCGGTCACGGGCACGCAGCGGGTCCACGCGCGCGACCGCGGCGACCCCGTGGAGCCGGTCGCGCGGGCGCCTTTCGTCGCCGCGACGAAACCCGGCATCGCGCCACCGGGCCACGCCGACCCGGCGGGACGTTGCGGCAACGAAACCCGCCCCGACGCCCCGGCAGCCCGAAGACCCCGGTCCGGACCGCACCCGGCGTCCGGCCCCGCCGCCGGGCCGGATGCAACGAAACCCTAGGCTTGAGGGCATGAGTGTGGATCAGCCGACCCTTGTCGACCTGCCGCTGCGGCCCCCGGGGACGTGCGAGGAGTGCGGCCGCGTACGGCACGCGGCAGGGACCGGGCGCCCCGCCCGCTACTGCGGCTCGACATGCCGATCCGCCGCACACCGGCGCCGCCGCGCCCAGGCCGCCGAGGCAACACCGCAGGCCACCGCCCCCGACGAGGCACAAGCAGCACGCCGGGCACGCCTGCTGGAACTCGCCGCAGCGGTCACCGCCACCACCACTGCGCTCGCCGACACCCTCGACCAGGACAGCGGCACCGAGCGGCCGGCGGCCGCGCTCCGGGCACTGCTGGCCGCTGCCGCGGACCTGACCGCCCAGGCCGCACGGGACACAGACCCGGCAGCCGACGCAACGAAACCCCACCCCGCCGACGGGGGACAACCACCCCTGACCGAGCCCGCCGCGCCCGACTTCCGTCGCGGCAACGAAACCCCGCCCGGCCCACCGGAGCCGTCCACGCCCGACTTCCGTGACCGCGACGAAACCCCTCCCGCCGCCGCACAGCCGGCACCGACCCCCACCCGTACAAGCACCACAGACACCACCGGACCCCGAGACGGCGCCCCGGAACCAGACGCACTGCTGCGCCGGACCGCCGATCCGGTGCGCAGCTTCGGCGACCCGGACCGGACCGAGGACCTGGCGCTCACGTTCGGGCCGGACTGGACGCTGTCCTCCTGGACGGCGCGGCAGGCCGCCGGTGTCCGGCAACTGCACCACCGCGGCGTCAGGGTCGGCTGGACCACCCTGCTGCCGGACGGGCCATGGGGCCTGGGCGGGTGGATCGCGGTGCGGGTCCTGGACGGCGGCGGCGCCCGGGCGCTCACCGGGAGCCTGGGCCGGCCCCGGACGCACCGCGACCCGGGCGGGGCGCTGGAGGCTCTGCAGGCCGCCCACACCTCGCGGCCGGCCGCGCCGGTGCCGACCGCCCGCGACGTCGCCACGCCGACCGCCGCGCGTCCTGTCCCGGCCCCGCAGGCGTCCGGGTGGATCGGCCCGCGGGCGGTCGACCCGGGCCTGGTGACCGTGCCGCGCCACCCGATGCTGCGCGGCCTGCCCGACAGCGACGCCCGCCGCCACCTCGACCCGGCCGTGTTCGGTGACTGGTGGGCACTGCACGGCTGGACGGTCCAGCCCGACGTCTGGCTGGTCACCGGGGAGGGCCACACCGTGGGCTGGGTCGAGCGGGGGCTGCCCGGCTACAAGCGGCGGTGGGTGGCGGTGTACGAGGAGTGCTTCCTCGTCGACTCCGCCACCGAGGACCCGGTCCTGCACGACACCCCCGAGCAGGCCGCGCACACCGTCATGAAGGCCTACCTGGCACAGGTCTAGCCGGTGGCCTGCGTACCCACCGCTACCAGGCCCTGCCCGGGCACGGCCGCCGCCGGGTCTGGGACTCCTACATCGAGACCGGCGCCGGCGCCTGGCGGATCTACTGGGCCTGGGACCGACCCGCACCAGCCACCAGCAGCACGGCGGCCGGGACGGCGCGGCGCTCACCGTGCTGCTGATCGGCCCGCACCTGTAGACCGTCCGTACGAGTGTTGTTCGGGGTTCGCGCCTGCGGCGGGCTGTTGGTCTTTTCGCGTCCGGAAGAGCTGTCCGCAGCCTGCGGGGCCGGCCGACGGCCGCCGACCAGCCGCGCCGGGTTTCCACGTAGGTACCACCGCAGGTATCACGCCCTTTCCCGTGACCATCCGACGTTTCCCCAGCTCAGAGCCAATTTCCGGCGCAACGGAAAATCAGACAACCCCCTCTGTCTGTCCCTCTCCCTGGTTGCTGGTGGTGTGGTGGGTGCGGTTTGGGTGACGGTCCGGACGGCGGGGCTTTCGCCCTGCCGGGGGCTGTTGGGTGTTACGCGTCCGGTGGTGCCAGCCGCGTCGTCCAGGGCCGCCGCCCGCGCCCTCGCCCTCAAGGGTGTGTCAAGAAGGCCTCTTACGTCGCTATGGGCACGAATTTCGTCACCTAGCGTCACTCGTGAGGATCGGTGCGTGTTGACGCTCTAGGTTGCGGGTGGTTGCTGAGCGCACACCAATCCGCCTTCGACGTGAGGAATACCGCCATGCGCCGGATCCTTGTCTCTGCCCTGACCGTCGGCTTCGCTGCCGCGCTGACTATCGCTGGCCCCGTCGTCGGCGCCTCGGCTACAACCACCGGCACCGCCGCCTGTCCCAGCGGCTACCTCTGCGTGTGGGACCAGATCAACTACCAGGGCAACATGTACAAGTTCTCCGGGTCGAACTCCTCGTGGGCGGCCTGGGCGATCAACAACCACGACTCGTCCTGGTACAACCACGGAACCTCGGGGCTGAACGCCTGCGTGTGGCAGTACGAGGGCTACTTGGGCAGCGTCAAGGTCATCAAGGCCGGCACCTCCTCGCCGGGACCTGACAGCGCTCACGCTCACGAAGGCAGCTCCAACAGCTGGGGCGACTGCTGACAACAAACCCACGCCACCGCCCCCACCCGAGCCGGGTACGGGGGCGGTGGCATTCCAAACGGCGTCACGAAACATCACCCGGTAGGTGTGGCCATCTGTGCCGCCTGGGCCGGCACCGCAGGCCGCCGACCGGTCCCGCTTGGGCGTGGTGCGTCCGGTAGTGCCGGCCGCGTCGTCCAGGGCCGCCGCCCGCCACCGGGCCGCACCCGGACTCGTTGAACGCCCCGTGAGCAACCCGTCCTCCGCCCGGCGCGCCCTCGGCCCCGGCGCCGTCCGCGCCCTCGCCCCCAGCGCCCCCCAGGCCGCCCACAGCCGCCTGGGCGGGCCCGGCCGCCGTCCCGGACCCACCGACCCACCCGGACGCCCCACAGCTCACCGCAGGGCCCGCCGAGCAAGCCGTCGACGCCATCGCCGCACTGCGCCACGTCCGCACCCCCGCCGCCGTCCTGGAGTCCGCGCTCCGCCTCGCCCAAGCCCTCCTCGACCGGCCCGGCGAAGACCCGCTCCTCCTGGAGGCCGCCCAGGGCCTGGCCGCCGTCATCCCGCAGTACCTCGCCCCGGCCCGCACCCCCGCACCCACACCACCGGCCGCCCGGCTGCGCACCGTCCCGTCCCCGACGACCGGCGGGACCGGCACCCTGGCGGGCTGAAAGCCGGCGTGCCGAAGGCCTGCGCCGGGTACTGTCCAACCAGCGCGGCCTGGCCGCCCGGACGGCCGCCGGGGCCGGTGAGAATCGCCCCGCGACCCGTTGTCCCGGGCCCGGATCACTCGGGCGGCACGCTTCCAGTACCGCTTCCGATACCGCTTCCGGTCACCCCTCACCTTGATGGGGCATCAACGCAGGTCAGACCCCTTGCCCAGGCCCACCGGAAACGCCGACAACCCTTCTGTCGCCTAGCGCGGCTCCATCAGGGTCTCGCTCCGGGCCACTCCGGCCCTTCGCCCAACCCCCGGGCTGTCCCCCCAGCCCCCAGGGGCGTGGCCCGGTGCTCGCGCCGCGGCCGGGCAGCTCGGCGTTCCGGTGGGTGCGGGCGGCCGGGCCGGGCGGGCCGGCGGCGGCCGAGGCGGGCCGGTGCTGGGGCGGAGCCGGTCGGTGGCGGCCGGTGTTGGGCGTGATCGACTTGTCGGCGACGTGCGGTATGCAAAGCAGTCAGCCACCGCACCGCACACCAGCGAGGGGGAGCGCCGTGAGCCACCGCCAGCCCGCCCCGGGCACACCCGACCAGCCCGACGCCCAAGGCGCCGCCGCCGCGCCGCACACGCGCACCCGCAAGGCGTCCAAGACCAACCCCGGCGGCTCCTCCAACGACCTGCGCGCCGACGTCCTACGCGCCATCGCCGTCCTGAAGATCGTCACAGCACACCAGCTGTGGCGACTGCTGCGCCCGCACGCCCTGGAGAACAAGTTCGCCCGCGCCGCGCTGAACGATCTGGAGAAGAAGCGGATCACCGTCAAGCACGGCACCGGCGAGGACGGCCGGGACATCTGGGGGATGACCACCGCCGGCCGCGACGCCGCGAAGGCGCTGTTCCCGGACGGCCGGGACATGGGCGGTATCGCCCGCAAGGCCGGCGCCAGCTCGGCCGCCGGGCACGCCCTGGCCGTCACCGAGACCATCATCGCCTTCGTCGCCGGCGGCACCGGCCCGAACATCCCGGACAAGCAGGTCAACGGCGACCGCACCGCCCCCGGCGTCGGGCCCGGCTTCGGCCGGATCGAGCAGTGGGCCACCGAGATCGAACACCTCACCCCACACAAGCCCACCGTCCGCACCGACGCCGTCCTCCAAGCCCCCGACCACCGCATCCCGGTGCTCCTGGTCGAAGTCGACCTCGACAACGAGTCCAACCCGATCGTCGCCAAGAAGCTCGACGACTACCGCGGCTTCTTCGACCACCGCCACCCGCTGCCCAACCCCCACTCCCGCGGCACCATCGGCTACCTGGAGTGGAAGAAGACCGAGCCACACTGGCGCCGCACCTACCCCGACACCGGCCGCCCCGGCTACCCGCCCGTGGCCATCGTCCTCGGCCACCTCGGCGAGCGCGCCATGCGCCAACGCGTGACGGCCCTCACCGAGATGACCCGCCGCCACTGGCAAGGCCGACACCTCGGCGACGGCTACTACGACCACAGCGAAGCCATCCCCATCCTGTTCACCAACCTGGAGCTGCTGATCGAACGCGGCCCCCTCTCCCCGATCTGGCGCCGCGCCGGCCGCGACGGCCCCCTCCAGCCCCTCCACACCGCCCTCGACGACCACGACGGACCCCAGGCGTACGCCCGGCACCAAGAAGCCCAGCGCGCCCAGCAGCAGGCCGATCAGGCCGCCGCCGAACAACGCCGCCAGCAACGCGAACTCCTCGCCACCGCCTGCCCCCACTGCCACCGCACCGCCGACAAGTACAAGAACCCCCGCTACGCCTCCGACGGCGAGAAGCTCTGCCACTTCTGCCAGCAGAAGGCCGACCAGGCCGCTGAAGCCGAAGCCGCCCAGCAGATCACCCAGGCCGCCGAGGCACACATCGAACTCACCCAGACCGCTGAGAATGCCACCATCCTTCGCACGCTCTTTGGCCCTCGAAAGCCGAGGAAGGAGAACAAGGCCAAGCAGACCTGAGAACCTGTTGGCCGACGTGGCCAGAGCGCCGTGGGGCCCGAGCGTCCGGTTCTCACTGATAGGCCTGGCTATGGTGGGGCAGCAGTGTCGGGTCTGTTTCATTGCCCATTGAGCGCGCGCTTGAATTCCTCTACAACCTTAGGTGTGCGAGCAATGAAAGTTGTTACCCAGGCCACGCCCCCAGCGGCTACCAGAGCCATCAATCCAGCAATGGTCCAGAATTCGTTTGCTGCCGTTGCCTCTTTTCTGTAAAGCGCAAAGAGGCACGCAATCTCACTCGTGACTGCACCCGCGAAAGCGGCAATTGGTCCGAGTGCGTGAGTAATGAGAACGGCTAGCCATTTGGCCCAACTCGACCATTTTTCGGTGACTTTCGCGAGGGTCTCCGTCGCCTTGACGTTAAAGAAGTAATTCAAGGTCAACAGGGGAATGATGGTTGCGACAACCTGATAGAAGACGATATATCCATGCGGGTACAATTCGCTGGAAATATTTATCACCCTTTGGGTTGACATGATCTCGATGGCTGGTTTATCCCCAGAAGCGCCACCTCCGATAGGCGCGATGTATAGCATCCCCCCCAAAGAGCTCATCAACTGCATTGATTGGCGTAAGCGCGTTGGCCATCTGCGCGGTCACCCGCAGCCCGCCGGCGCACTTTGCCCCAGGCGCAGCGTCAGGCCCCGCACGATCGCCTCCGGCACCTCCACCTGGTGATGGCGAAGCCGGATCTCCTCGGGCTCCTGATCCTCCGCCAGGAAGGTCTCCACACTCACAGAAAAGCTCTCCCCTCGAATTCCCCAGGCCGGACCCGGGATCTGGCAGGAACTGCTGACGGTGCGTTTCTGATACATTCACTGGCCGAACCGAGGCGGCCAGAGTGGGCTGGAATTCAAGCCCATTTGCGAGCGACTTTCGATAGTCCATCAGTCGCCTCGGAGAAAAATCAGGAAATCTCGGAAAAGCCGGGGATGGACCCCGTATCCGGCAGGGTTTCCTGACAGGCTGCAACTGATACACTGGTCACCGCTGCTCACCCTCGGAGGATAGCCCCCCGCCCCGCCCGGAGGTGAAATGCTGGTCTGGGAGAATGATCTAGACCAATATGGCGGGAGTGAAGCCGGCCCGCACGCCCCCCGACGCGCACCCCTCCCCCTAGTCAGCCTGTCGTGAGTTCAGCCAGAACACCAGTTCAACCATGTGAACGGGCATCAGCCCACCGGCACCATGGAGCGAAGCGGAGTGGTGCCGGCCCGC
>NZ_JBITZW010000036.1:0-61194 GCF_044547105.1 Kitasatospora sp. NPDC052868
ATCCCCACCGTGATCGCGGCCCCCGTCGTCGAACGCCCCCGCCGCAGCGCGTCCACGAGCCGCGGCCGCCGCAGCCGCCCCGCCTACGCGGGAGCCGGCGCCCGCGCAACCGCCACAGGCCGCGACAACCAGGGCTCCTCCGGCCGTCGCCGGGCACCCCGCCGCGTCGCCCTCGCCGCCTAGCGCGTACGTGGGGGCCCGGACTGCCGCCGCAGTCCGGGCTCCCACCACCCACCAAGCGCAGAGCAGTCTCGGCCCGCTCCGGCGCACCCGCCGGTCGTTCCACCGCCAGCCCTGACTACCGCCGGTCCCGGCGGTGGATACGCGAAGGATTCTGCCCATGACGATCACCCTCGAACGCCCCGCGACCACCGCCACGGTCGGCGACCTCATGAATTGCCCGGAGCTGCAGATCAGCGACGACGTCATGGTCGACATGGCGATGGACATCCTGCAGAGCTCCGGTGCCGACCACCTCCTGGTCCGCGACGACGACGGCCGCTGCGCGGGGTTGCTGACCCGCCTGCACCTGGCGCCGTTCCAGACCCGCTCCCGGTCCACCGAGCGCACCCCGGTGCGCGACATCGTCCTCGACCGGGCCCCGTTCGCCACCGCCGACATGCCCGCCGCCACTGCGGCCGCCGCCATGCGTTCCCGCGGCCTGGCCGTGTGGCCGGTGGTGGACCACGACGGCCACGCCATCGGCCTGCTCAGCTTCTAGGCCCGGCGCGTCGGCGCCGACGCGCCGGCCATCGCGGTATCGCCCGCAGCGCGCTTCGCCCCTACCAGCGGATGTGCCGGGCCGGTGCGGCCTCACACGAACCCGAAATCCCCTGCGCGGACGCGGTCTGCGTGGTCCGCGCCGGTGACGCAGGAACTCGGGCGGCCGGGCCGGTGGAGAACGGTCGGCCGGCGAACCGGAACCCGAGGGGCTCGTGTCCCGGGCGGCCTGCGGTGAGCACCTGCTGCTCACCGCGGGCCGGTTTCGTCGGCCTGGATGGCTGGGTCAGGTGTCGGCGGAGGGTTCCTGGCCGTGTTGGGAGCGGCGGAGCTGCTCGTTGATGCGCAGGGCTTCCTCGAGTTGGTCTTCGAGGATGATGATGCGGCAGGCGGCGTCGATGGCGGTGCCCTGGTCGACGAGGTCGCGGGCGCGCATCGCGATCCGAAGCTGGTAACGGGAGTAGCGGCGGTGACCGCCGTCGGAGCGCAGGGGGGTGATGAGGCCCTGCTCGCCGAGCGAGCGCAGGAAGCCGGGGGTGGTGCCGGTCATCTCGGCGGCGCGGCCCATGGTGTAGGCGGGGTAGTCGTCATCGTCGAACGAGCTGACGGCGTCGGGGGTGTGGGGTCGGATGGTTGCCGTGGTCACTGCACCTCTTCTTGTTGTTGTGTCCGGGGACGCGCTGAGGGGCCCCGGGGCCGTTTCGGCTCCCGGGGCCCCGAAGGGTTTTACACCATCTGCCGGCCTGTGGCCGACTTCCTCATGTCCGCCTCGCCCCGGGGGAGGGGGCGAGCGGGGATCGCGTATGCGTGACCGGAAACCACCGTCCTTGCCTTGGGGTCTTCGGAATCCGCCCGGGTGATGCCTCACGGGCCGGGCGATCCTGATGGCGCTCTGTCCCCTCCGTTCATCCTCTGTACTGGCCGATTGCTGCGAACTGCGGGTACTTCCACTACCGGGTACTGCGACCTGCTCGGAACTGCGGTGCTGCTGGTACTGCGAACTGCGTGGTAGTGCCAACTACCCGGTGCTGCTGTGGCGGTCCTGGTGGTCCGCCGGTTCCGGCAGCCAGCCCCGTCGCCCGTCCTGCTCAACCGCTCGGCTTGGAACCCCACTACCGGACTCCCAGCACGCGCGCCCGCAGTCTTGGGCGCCTTCACTGGGATACCGCGTACTGCGACTGCTGGTACTGCGCAACTCAACTTGACCTGCTGGTAATGCACTTACCGAACTGCGGTACTGCTGGGTGGTGGCCCCTGATACCTGCGGGCCGCCCGGCCCGGTCGCCAGTCACGTCGCCGTCAAGCACCTGCTGTGGCTCCGGGACTCCGCTACCGCGCCGTCTTTTGCGTCACCTGCTTCACGCCCACCTGCGCGGCGTGTCCTGCTGAACCGCGGTACTGCTGGGCGGCGGCCCCTGATACCTGCGGGCCGCCCGGCCCGGCCACCGGTCCTGTCGCCTTACTGCACCATCCCTGGCTTCAGGGCCCTGCAACCGTGCCGACCTGCGAACTTCTTTCCTGCTGCCCGCCAGTTCGTGTCTGGCGGGTACCGCTTGACCTCGTCTACGAGAGAAACACTAACCACGGCGTGCGGCAATGTCTACTCCGACGGGCATAGATTTTGCGGTGTCGGTCGGCGAGGTAGTCTTCGCCCCGCACGAGGCGGGGCGGCCGGTCGCCGCAGCGGCGCCAGGACGGAGGACGCCGCGTCCGGCGGCCACGACGACGAACGAACGGGAGGCGAGCGGTGGAAGGGCAGCAGGCCGCGCGGCAGGTGCGCACCCCCGACCCCGATACCCAGGTGTCGCTGGCGGCGGCCATCGCCGAAGCTGTCCGCGACCGCGACGAGCGGGTCCTGCGCCGGCTGCTGGCCCGCTTCGCCGAGCAGGTCGCCCTCACCGACCTGCCCGCCCTGCGCGACGCCATCGACACCACCGGGAAGCACGGCGACCGCCCGCCGGGAACCCGTTAGGCCGAGCCGGCCCGCCGCGCTCCCGGATCAGAAGGCGCGGGCGGCGGCGTTGCAGGTCGGGCAGGCGTACCCGGCCCAGCGCGGCGGACACCTGCCCTGTCCGGGCCGCTGCGGGCTCCACCGGTCGACCACCATGGACGAGGTGTCCATTCCGCATGCGGTCAGCGCCCCCGGGCCGCCGGTGGCCTTCGGCTCTGATGGTGCGGCGTGTACCCGCCGCACCGACATGGCATCGACCTGGTCGTCGCCGATCCCCAGGGCGAGGGTGTCCAGCGGCTCGACCAGTTCCAGCGGAACCACGATGCCCATGGGGCAACCGTGCGCGCGCCCGGCCGCGAACGCGACCGCACCGGGGCGCGGGGTGGCCGGCGTCCACCCCGCGCGCGGCTCGCCGCGCCGAGGTGGCGTTCATCGGTGTCACTGAGGGGCGCCCCGGGGCGGCGCACCAAGGCCCGGTGTGCGGAGGAAGAGGGTCCCGGCCGCACCCCGGGGTCAGGCGGTGATGGCCTCGCGTTCGGCCTTGGCCGTGATGGTGATCTCGCGGGGGTGGACCTTCTTGCACGGTTCGAGAACTGAGTACCCCGAGCCACTTCCTTGTATGCGGTTGCCCACGGAGTGTGGCTGAGGGGTGCAGCGGAAGGGGGACCGGTGGGGACTTGCCGGGGACCACGCGTTGCTCACCATTGCCTCTGAGTCGCCTTTCGCGGAACGAACAGCGCGGGCTGTCTGCCCGCCTGACGTGCGGCGATGGCTATAGCCGGGCTGGGGGTCAAGGGATCGCAGGTTCAAATCCTGTCGTCCCGACAGTGATGTCGGAAAGGCCGTTGGCCGGGTGAAAGCCCAGGTCGGCGGGCTTTTGCGTGATGCGCCGTCAGTGAAATGAGCCGCTCGCGAACGCCCATAAATGATCTTGCCGGGGACCAGCTGGGGACCGGCACCTTCGGGGTAGGCCCTGAGGAGCTGCTCCCGGGACTGGCAGGCCGAAAGCCCAGCCGCCCCCTTCCCGGTCGCAATGGCCCGCCGGGAAAGTCGCATGAACACCATCCCTGCCGGCGCGGCCCGGGACGTGGACCTGAACGGCTGTCCCGCGTGCCGCCGGATCCCGGGACGGTCAGCCGTCGCCAGGCGGATGCTCATCGTGACACTCACTCAAGAGCAGCCGTTCGCCGGGAGGTTGCCGTACCACGCGCACACCGGGCGCAGGCCGTCGACGTCACGGTCGATGGAACAGATGTCGGCGTGACCAGCGGTGTCGTTCCTGTGTCTTCAGCCCAGGAATGAATTCTTCGTGCGGGGATACGTTTTCGCACCAACGAACTCCGTTACGAGGGAGCACCACCGTGCGCGTTCTTTTCACCGCCCCGGCGTCGGTCGGCCACATCTTCCCGCTGGTACCCGTCGCGCAGGCGCTGCGGGCGGTCGGCCACGACGTGCTGTTCGCCGGACAGACGCCGATCGACCAGCTCCGGAGCACCGGGCTGCCCGCCGTCGACGTGGGCGACGGGACCGACCTCCGCGAGGCCTTCGCCCGGGTCCTCCCCGACGTTCAGTTCGCGGACGGCGAGCGGTCGGACGCTGAGACGATGGCGCTGGGCGCGCGCGGCTTCGCCCAGCACGGCCGGGTGACCATCGAGGGGCTGCTGGCGGTGGCCTCAGGGTGGCGGCCGGACGTCCTGGTGTACGCCCCGTTCCAGGCCGCCGCGCCGCTGGTGGCCGCCAAGCTCGGCATACCCGCGGTGGTGCACAACTTCGGCGTGTCGACCGGCGGGACGGCCGGCCTCCTGGCCGGGCTGCTCGCGGACGAGTACCGTGCCCACGGATTGGAAGGCCCCGCCGAGTCCACCGTCCTGGACGTCGTTCCGGCCTCGCTCGGCGGGGACGGTGGCGGCTGGCGCGTCCGGTACGTGCCGTTCAACGGGGGCGGGACGGTGCCGGCGGACCTGGTCGGGCGGGGCGCGCGTCGGCGGATCGCGGTGACGCTCGGCACGGTCGTCCCCGAGTGGGAGGGGATCGCGCCCCTCAAGCGCCTGCTGGAGCAGGCGGGCGGCCTCGACGCGGAGATACTGCTCGCGGTCGGTGGCACGGACCTGGCGCCGCTGGGCGGGCTCCCGGCCAACGTCCGGCCCGTGCCGTGGGTGCCGCTCGCCCAGCTTCTGGACGCCTGCGACGCGGTGGTGCACCACGGTGGCTCGGGCACCATGATGACCGCCGCCGCGGTGGGCATCCCGCAGCTGATCCTTCCTCACGGGGCGGACCACTTCATCAACACCGCAGCCGCGGAGGCGTACGGCTTCGCGCTGCGGTCGACGACGGACGCCGTGGACGCGGACCTGCTCGACCGGCTGCTCACCGACGAGGCGCTGCGGAAGTCGGCGGGCACCATCCGGGCGGAGATCCGGGCCCTGCCGTCCCCGGCCGAGCTCGTCGCGAACTTCGAGTCGCTGCTCTCCTGACCCGCAGGCTGCACGGCCTTGAGCGGTGCATCCTGAGCGGTGCATCCTGAGCGGGTGACGAGCGTTCGGTCACGGGAGGCGCCTGGCGAGGGGCGCGGCACGTGCGGCGCAGCCCGGCAGCACAAGGCCGTGCGGTCACGGAGTTCAGCGGGTGCGGCGGCTCCTCAGGAACAGGAGCGTGCCCGCCGTGAGGGCAACCAGTGCGGCGAGGCCGACGAAGGGCGGCAGCCGGGCCGCGTTGCTGTCGGTCTCGGGGAGGTGGTCGCCGTGCTCGTGGCCGTGGCCGGGCGGGGGCTCGGCCCAGCTCGCACGGCCGTTACGGCACGTCCTGTGACCGGTGGCCGGACGCCCACTGTTTCACCCGCTCGATCACGCCGTCCGGGTCGGATGCAGCGGAGTGGACCACGAACTCGGCGTAGCCGGGATCGTCGATGGGCAACGCAGGCAGGGGGTGTTCGCGAAGCCGGGCGACGAGGTACCCGGCGGCGAGGAGGTCGCGGGACTTCTCCATGTCGAGGTCGCGTTTGTCCGCGTGCCAGTAGGAGCCGTCGTACTCGACGGCGAGCTTGCGGCCGCCAGGGAGGTCGACGGTGATGTCGACGGACCAGGTGCCGCGTCGGACGAACGCGTCATGGCGGACGGTCTGGCCGGAGGAGGCCGTGCCGAAGGCGCGTTCCGCGGCCTCGTGATGGCTCAGCTCCACCCGCGACTTGCCGTGTTCCCGGCACTCGGGGCATCCGCTGCCGTTGGCGCGGGAGGGAAGGGGCGCCTGCCACACGTGCTCGGGGGCCGTGGAGCACACCCAGGCCGGAACGAACGGCGTCTGGGCGGTCGGACGCACCTGCCAGGCGGAGACGGGGTTCGCGGGCGACCACTCGGCGGCGAGGTCCGGGAAGTGGAAGGCGAGCGAGTCGAGGATCGTGCGGCACAGGGGGCACCGCAGTCGCTGCCCCTTGTCCCGTTGCTCCGGGGTGTCCTGCCACTCGTGGCCGCAGCCGGGGTCCTGCCACCACACGGTCCTGCGGGAGCGGGGGGAGATCTTGGCGAGGCTGAGGCGGCCGTTGAGGGTCGGGTGCCACTGGGAGGCGATCTCCGGACTGCCCCTGAAGGGAGCGGGATCGGCTCCGGCGGCCTCCAGCCGGGTGGTGCGTGTCCGGTGGCCCCGGCAGGACGGGCAGCCCGAGTGCAGGTAGGTGTGCGGCGACACCCGGGGGTGGTGCCCCCGCGGGCAGCGGAACCGGCGCAGCGTGAGGTCGCCGGCCACGAACACGGTGCGGGGGTCCTCGTCGTCGGCCCAGGCTTCGAGGAGCTCGGGTATGTCGGCGACCGGCGTCGCCTGGAGGCGCTCGTCGTCGGCCTCCCGCTCGGCGCGGCGCTTCGGTTCGCAGGCGGGGCACTGCCGGCTGTGCAGCATGTGGCTGACCCGAGCGGTGAACCGTTGGCCGCAGTCGGGGCAGCGCCAGGCCACCTCCCGGAGGGCCGTGACGGTGACGGTCTCCCACTGCGCGACGCCGTTGGCCTCGTGGTCCCACCAGTCGAGGACGGGCAGCCCGGAGTCCTTGAGCAGGGCCCGCTGCTTCTCGCCGGGGGCGTTGGGCGTCTGCCGGGCGCGACTCGGGTTGGTCTGGCACCGGCAGCCGAACGCGATGTCCCCCAGCCGCTCGGCGCTCAGGCGCCCGCAGTGCCGGCAGCGGACGTGGTGAGGATCGTCGCCGAGGGACGGCGCGGTCAGCGGCGCCAGGTAGTCGTAACCGTTGTTCTCCGCGTGTTGCCGTGCCTCCGCCGCCGGGACGGGAGCCAGGTCCGCGTGGGCGCCCCGGGACCGGCGGGCTTCCTGTGCCCACTGCCGCCAGAAGCAGGCCCGGCACGTCACCTCGCCCACCGCGTTGTTGGCGAGCGTGTACTCGAACCGGTAGTGAGCCTCGCACCCGCAGGTCAGACACCGGGTCAGACGCCACGCCGTCGGCTTCGTGAACGGCTCCAGCGGTTCCACGCCGCCGGTACGGAGGATCTCCGTGATGTGGCCGTCGCACCAGGCGTCGCGCGAGCGTGTGCGGTACGCGGTCGGCTGGGAACAGCCGGGATCCGCACACAGCTGGACCGTCTTCTGCGGCGATATGGGACTCACCTGCGGATTCTCCCATGCCGCCCCTGGGGGACCGCCCTGGGCGAAGTCGCCCAGGGCGGTCCGGCTCCAGGCCCGCCGACAGGCGCCTGTCGGACTGCGGGTTGATCAGGACGTTGCCCTCGTACCGGACCCACCGCTGGGCGTCGGTGCCGTTGCAGTCCCACAGCCGGACCCGGGGACACCGACGCCGGATCCGCGGGCTCAGCCGGCCGCGGTGCCGAACCACGCGGACAGCCGCCCGAGGAGTGCCTGCTGGTCCTCGCCGACCCATGCCACGTGGCCGTCCGGCCGCAGCAGTACGGCGGGCACGTCGAGCTCCCCGCTGACGTCGACGACGTGGTCGACCCGGCCCTCCCAGCCGGCGACCGAGAGCCGGCCGGTCTGGTCGAGCAGGAGCCCCCGGCCGGTGTGCATCCGCTCGTAAAGGCGACCGTGCGTCAGCTGAAGGTCGCGCATCCGTCGACCGAGCAGTTCGTGGCCCTCGCCGAAGTCGTAGCGGACCGCGATGGCGGTGATCTTCTCGATCAGGTACCGGTTCACCTCCTCGATGTCCATCAGCTCCGCCAGCAGGCGGCGCACCGACTGCGGTCCCGGCTCGGTCGACATCAGCTGGATCTGCGCGCGGGTGTTGTCCAGCACGGCGGCGGCCACCGGGTGCCGTTCGGCGTGGTAGCTGTCGAGCAGTGCCTCCGGGGCCCAGCCCGCGACCTCGGCGGCCAGCTTCCAGCCGAGGTTGAAGGCGTCCTGGATACCGAGGTTGAGCCCCTGCCCGCCGGTGGGCGGGTGGATGTGCGCCGCGTCGCCGGCGAGGAAGACCCGGTCGACGCGGTAGCGCTCGGCCTGCCGGGTGGCGTCGCCGAAGCGGGAGAGCCAGCGCGGTGAGTGCGCGCCGAGGTCGGTGCCGGCGGTCGCCCGGAGCTGCTGCCTGAACTCCTCCAGGGTCGGCGTGGCCCTGCGGTCCCCGGCCACTCCCTCGGCGGGCACGATGACCCGGTACACGCCGTCCCCGAGCGGCATGGCGCCGAACCGCTGCTGGGTCTTGCGGACCTCCGCCATCACGGCGGCCAGATCGTCCGGCGGTGTGGTCAGCTCCATCTCGCCCAGCAGCGTCTCGACCCTGGAGGGTTCACCGGGGAAGCCGACACCGATCAGCTTGCGCACCGCGCTGCGGCCGCCGTCGCAGCCGACGACGAAACGCGCACGCAGCGCCGTGCCGTCGGCCAGCTCGACGCCCACCCCCTGGTCGTCCTGGCTCAGCCCGACCACCTCGCAGCCGCGCCGGATCCCGGCACCGACCTCGATGGCGTGCTCGGTCAGCAGGCGCTCGGTGACCTGCTGCGGGATCGCCAGGACATACGAGTGGGCCGTGTCCATCCGCTCCGGCCACGCCGTGCCGAGACCGGCGAAGAAGCCACCGGCCGTGACCTGCCGGCCGATCGCCAGAAACCGCTCCAGCAGACCGCGCTGATCCACGACCTCCAGGCTGCGCACGTGCAGCCCCTGCGCGCGGGACTGCCGGGTCGGCTCCGCCTCCTTCTCCAGCACGAGCACCTGCACCCCGTGCAGCCGCAACTCGCCGGCCAGCATCAGACCGGTTGGTCCTGCGCCGACCACGATCACGTCAATCATCACAAGTCCCATTTCCGCAGGTCCTGGCTTCGCAAGCCATCAACTCGGGCATGTCGTCACTGTCATCTTTACTGTCATCCTTGTGGCTCCTGAACACGGCCGACGCATCGGCGTCCGACCTGGACGACGCGGGGGCTTCTTCACCGGGCCCGGTGTTCACGGGCTGGCCGAGGCCACCACCGCCCGTACGCCGGCCTGGGGGGAGTGGTCGGTCGGCGGGCAGGTCGAGCTGGTACTCGTCGGCGTAGGAGGCGGCGATCGGGTCGTGGGTGACCATGACCACGGCCCGGCCGGGGTCGTCGGCCATGGTGCGCAGCAGGGCGAGGACCTCGCGGCCGCTCCCGGTGTCCAGCGCGCCGGTCGGCTCGTCGGCCAGCAGCACGGCCGGGCGGGTGATCAGCGCCCGGGCGCCGGGACGAGCGGCCGCGGCCCGGGCCCCTGGCCTGGGGGTTCGTCAACGGGGTTCGTCAACCGGGGGGTTAACGACCGTTGCGTGCTCGGCCGTTGTTCCGGTGATCACGGTGGCGGAATGCTTGATCCGTCCCCGGAGCACGCAGAAGAGGAGCAACACCGAGATGTCCGTTCCCGGAGCCGGGGGGTGCCGACCGCGGTGAACGCCCTCGCTTCCACCATGGCGCGGATCGTCGCGGACCCGCTCGCCTCCTGTCGCTTCCTCACCACGCACCCCGGATGCCGGGAGGTGCTGACAGTCGAGGAGTTCACGGGTCTCGCCCGCGACGACGCGGCCCCGGACGTCCTGATGCTCCGGCACGCCTCCCCGAGGCCTGCCGCGTAGCGTTCGGCTCCATTGCAATGCAACGGCCTGAGGTAGGTCCGTTGCGTTGAATTGCCATCTATTGCAACGATAATTGCGCTTTGAGCTGCAGTGATGCAGATTTTCCGCAACGGTGATGTTGCCATAAACAGTGAAGGCAACGTAGCGTTTGCGATGTAAGAAACAACGAAGCGAAGGACGGAACAATGCAGAAGTTCGACACCACCGCCCCGATCGCCGCCGTCCTCGACATCCCCGCGGGGCGCATCCGGTTCATCGCCGCCGACCGCGCCGACACCGTGGTCGAGGTGCTGCCGGCGGACGCCGGCAAGGGCCGCGACGTGAAGGCGGCCGAGCAGACCGCGGTCGAGTACCGCGACGGCGTGCTGCGGATCGAGGCCCCGGAGAGGAACCAGGTCCTCGGCGCCTCCGGATCCGTCGAGGTGACGGTCCGGCTGCCCGCCGGCTCCCGGATCGAGGCGAAGGCGGCCAGCGCCGAACTCCGGGGCGAGGGGCGGCTCGGCGACGTCTTGCTGGAGCTCTCGCACGGGTCGGTCGCGCTCGACGAGGCCGCGAGCGCCCGCGTCACCCTCCTCGCC
Organism: Kitasatospora sp. NPDC052868; assembly: GCF_044547105.1. NCBI lineage: Bacteria > Bacillati > Actinomycetota > Actinomycetes > Kitasatosporales > Streptomycetaceae > Kitasatospora > Kitasatospora sp. NPDC052868. The sequence continues at coordinate 10,277 of NZ_JBITZW010000036.1, forward strand.
GGCGACGTCTCGGTCGGCCGCCTCGGCGGCCCCGCGGAGATCGGCACCCGGAAGGGCGACATCAGGATCGCCGAGGCCGTCCGCGGCACCGTCACGCTGCGCACCGACTCCGGCGAGATCGCGGTCGGCGCGGCCCAGGGCGCCTGCGCCTCCCTGGACGCCGGCACCTCGTACGGCCGGATCCACAACGCGCTCCGGAACACCGGCGGCGCCGCCGACCTGGTCATCCACGCGACCACGGCCTACGGCGACATCACCGCCCGCAGCCTCTGATCGGCCGCCCCCTGCCGCCCCCTGCCGCCCCCTGCCGGCCGGGGCGCCCTGGGCGCCACCGGCCGGGCAGGCCCGGACAGAAGCTAGTCCGAGGCGGTGACCAGCCGGACCGCCAGGGCGCCGAAGGCCGCGCCGCTGAAGACGTCGAGGCCGCGGGCGACCCGGCGGCTGTTGCGCAGCAGCGCCGCCAGCCTGCCGGACAGCACGCCCACCGTGGCGTCGACGGCCAGGCCGACGACCACCAGGGTGAGGCCGAGGACCAGGAGCTGGCCCGTCACGCTGCCCCGGTCGGGGTTCACGAACTGCGGCAGGAACGCGATGTTGAACATGATCACCTTGGGGTTGAGCAGGTTGGTGACGGCGCCCTTGGCGAAGGCGCGCAGCCGGCCGGCCGGAGCCGGCCCGTCGTCACCCCCGACCAGCGACGACCGGTCGCGGAGCGCCTGGACGGCCAGGTAGACCAGGTAGCTCGCACCCGCCCAGCGCAGCACCTCGTACAGCACCGGCAGGTGGGCGAACAGGGACGACAGCCCCAGCATCGCGGCCAGGGCGTGCACCATCGCCCCGAAGGCCACCCCCAGGGCGGCCATCACCCCCGAGACCGGGCCGCCGCGGCCGCCCATGGCCACCACGAACATCATGTCCGGCCCCGGGGTGACGCACAGGGCGAGGGCGGCGATCACGAAGGTCAGGTACAGCGGTGTGTCGATCATGAGCGGCATCCTTTTCTCCCGGTGGTCGACGGGCAACCGGATTTCGCGGGACGGGGGCGCCCCCCGTCCGCGGGCCTGCTTCCGTCCACCCGGGACAGCCGCACTGTGCGGCTGACGCCCGTCGGCCGGCCGCCGCGGTCGGAGCCGGCGCCGATCCACCGGGGCCTGCGGGGGAGCACGGAGCAGGCCGGGCCCGCCGCACGCGCACGGCGGGCCGGCCCCGTACGGTCAGGCGGGCTGGTAGGTCAGGTCCAGCACGCCGGTGGAGAAGGCGGTCGAGCCGGTGAGCTTCAGCGGCACCCGCGCGGAGCCCTCGGGGAACAGCCGCAGGCCGGTGCCCAGCACGACCGGGTGGACGAGCAGCCGCAGTTCGTCGACGAGCCCCGCCTCCAGCAGGGTGCGGGTCAGACCGATGCTGCCGGTCAGGTTGATGGTCCCGCCCGGCTGCTGCTTGAGCTCCTTGAGCGCGGTGACGACATCGCCCTCGATGACGGCCGAGTTGTTCCAGTCGGTGGCGGTCAGGGTGGTGGAGGCGACCAGCTTGCGGATGCCGTTGATGGCGTCGGCCAGCTCGCCGCTCCGGTGCGGCCAGACGGCGGCGAACGCCTCGTAGGTCGTCCGGCCGAGCAGCAGCGTGTCCGCCGCGCCGTACATCTCGCCGATCGCGGCGCCCATCTCGTCGTTCAGGTACGGGAAGTGCCAGGTCTCCGGCGCCTCCACGACGCCGTCCAACGAGATGAACAGGCCGGTCACGATCCTGCGTTGTGCGGTCATGCGAATCCTCCGAGTCGTGGGTGGTGCTTTCCGGTCCCGCCGAACACCGTCGGGTGAGGGGGCTCAGCGGAGCTTGTGGCGGTCGGCCCAGACGGCGACGGCGGCGGCGATCGCGAGGGGCTGGTCCTCCGGCGTGTGGTGTCCGGCCGGGGCGTCGCTGCGCTCGATCTCCAGGCCGGCGATGTTCTCCGCACACCAGTCGACGATCTCCGGGCCCATCATGGCGCCGGGTCCGGGCGCGAAGGCGAGCAGCAGTTTGGGGACGTCCGGACTGGTCGCCAACCAGCGGTCGTAGGCCTGGATCCTGGCCACCACGTCGGCGGGCTCGCCTTCGAGCGGCATCGACCGCGGCCACTGCAGCAGCGGTCGGCGGCTCTCCCGGGTGGGGTAGGGGCGGCGGTAGACGTCCAGGTCGGCGGGGGAGAGGGGGGTGGCGACCGAGCCGGGCAGCGCCTGCTCGATGAAGGCGTTGTCGTCGAGGATCATGGCCTCGCCCACCCCGGGCGTCCTGATCGACCGGAACAGCTCCCGGCCGCCCTCGGGGAACTCCGCCCAGGCCATCGGCTTGACGATGGTCTCGGTGAACACGAGGCCGCGAACCCGCCCGGGGTGCCGGGCGGCCCAGTCGAAGGCCAGGGCGCCGCCCCAGTCGTGGCCGACCAGCACCACGTCCTCCAGGCCGAGCGCGTCGAACCAGGCGTCCAGGTAACGGGCGTGGTCGGCGAAGGTGTAGGCGAGGTCGGGCTTGCCGGACTCGCCCATCCCGATCAGGTCCGGGGCCAGCAGCCGCCCCGGTGCGCCGACCGCCGGGAGGACGTCCCGCCACAGGTGGGAGGAGGTGGGGTTGCCGTGCAGGAAGACCATCGGCGCGCCGGCGCCGACCTCCCGGTGGAACATGACGGAGTCGAGTACGGGCTGGACGGGCACGACGGCCTTCCTCTCAAGTGTGCTGACGGGGTGGGGGGTTCAGCGGAACGCGGGGGCGGTGCGGGCGGCCCACCGGGCGAAGCTCCGCGGTGCCCGGCCGAGCACGTGCTCGACGTCGGGGCTGACCGCCTGCTCGGCGGGCAGCGGCTCGCCGAGGATCGCGAGGGTGCCCTCCACCACCGGCTCGGGCATGAAGGACAGCATCTGCGCGCGGGCCTCGGCGCGGGTCTGCTCGACGAACCGCACCGGGGCGCCCAGCGCCTCGCCGATCGCCTCGGCCCGCTCGCGCGGCGTGACCGGCGCCGGTCCGGTGAGCTCGTACGTCCGGCCCGCGTGGCCGTCCTCGCGCAGGACCGCGGCCGCGACCGCCGCGACGTCCGCCGGGTCGACGGTGGGCAGCCCGACCTCGCCGAACGGCGCGGCGGCCGTCCGCTGCGCCCGGATCGACTCGGCCCAGGCGAAGGCGTTCGAGTTCAGGCCGCCGGAGCGCAGGATGGTCCACTCCAGACCCGAGCGGCGCACCGCGTCCTCGAACGCCGCGGGGTGGCCGTAGACCTCCGGCCGCGTCCCGGCGCCCTGCGAGGAGAGCAGGACCACCCGCCGCACCCCGCGCGCCGCGGCGAGGTCGAGTACGCCCGCCGGGTCGTCGCCGGCGACGAGCAGGAACAGCGCCTCGGCCCCGTCGAGGGCGGCGTCCAGGCTCTTCGGGTCGGCGAGGTCCGCCGCGAAGTGCCGTACGCCGTCCGGGAGTCGGCCGGACCGCCGGGACACGGCGGTCACCTGCTCACCGGCTCCGAGGAGGTGCCGCACGAGCTCCTGGCCGACGTTTCCGGTCGCACCCGTCACAACAATCACAAGAACCCCCATGGGTAAGGCCGTCGATGGGCCAGCGGAGTGAGTTAGTTGGCTGACTCACTCGGAACAGTAGCCGACACCGCGTCAGGCGTCTACAGTCAGTCAGGTGACTGACTCAAGGAGTTCCCGGCGATCGTCGGGCAAGCGGGAGCGGCTGGCGGCCGCCGCGGCGCAGGTGCTGCACGAGAAGGGCGTCGAACAGACCACGCTGGCCGACATCGCCCAGGCGGCGGACGTCCCGGTCGGCAACGTCTACTACTACTTCAAGACCAAGAACGAGCTGGTCGAGGCGGCGATCGCCGCGCACGGGCAGGGTCTCCAGACGATGATCGAAACGCTCGACGCGCTCCCCACCCCCCAGGAGAGGCTGAAGGCGCTCCTGGCGGGCTGGGTCGGGCAGCGCGAGCTCACCGCCCGGTACGGCTGCCCCACCGGGAGCCTCGCCTCGGAGCTCGACAAGCGGGCCGACGGCCTCGACGAGTCCATCGCCAAGGTCATGCGGCAGCTCATCGACTGGGCGGAGGGCCAGTTCGAGGCGATGGGCCGCGAGGACTCCCGCGAACTCGCGGTCGCGCTGGTGGCCGCGTACCAGGGGATCTCGCTGCTCACCAACACCCTGCGCGAGCCCGAGCTGATGGCCGTCGAGGGGCGCCGGCTGGAGCGCTGGATCGACTCGCTGGCCTGACGCCGCCCCGGGTGCCCCCGTCGGGCCGCAGGCCGGAGCGGGTCACCGCGGCCGCGGCCGCGCGTCCGGCGGGGGTCGCGGCCTACGTCCGGTGGCCCGTGCCCGGCGGCCGGCGGCCGGGGGTCGACGGTACGGCGGGGGCGCCGTCGGGGGGCGGGTGTGCACGGTGGAGGGGCTTTCCCATGGTGTTCGGCCGTTTCCTTCGCTCGGGGTGTCCGGGGTGTCCGGGTGGTCCGTGGTGCCGCTGGATCGGTGTGGCCGACCGTTTCCCGGCGCGGATCCCGGGCCGGGAATCGGCGCGGGTCTCGGCGTGGGGCGGTCCGGTGCTGCGGGGGCGAATTCGCCCCCGGTCGGGCCGTATTCCTCCCGGGAAGGGAAAACTATGTCGCGCGCCGGGCAGGGTCAATCGAAACGATGCCGCATTTCGGTGTCAAACCGGCCATATCCCGCCGGATTGTTGCAATGGAAATGTCGATGAATGCAACCCGGGTCGGCGGGTCCTTGCAATGGCCTGCAGGTGAACGCGATGACCAGCCGTCAGCCTGGCTGCCGTGCCTCCGGAACGGCCGGACGCCCGGGGTGACGGGGGTGACGGGGGTCGATCCGCCGGGGCGGCGTCGAACTCCGCCGTTCACCGGAATTCCGGTGGCGGGAATTCCGCCCGCCGACCCGCCTGGGTGCCCGCACGGTGCGGCGGGGTTATTGCCGAATGGATGAACGTGGAAATCGCCGCGGAAAGGGGCCGACGGGAAAGCAGAGGCGTCAGCGGGCCGCCGGTCCGCCGGGCACCTCGGCCCGGACCAGCACCACCGCGCGGGTGCCGAGTCGGAGCAGCCGCGCGGCCGCGGCGGTGAGCCCCGCCGCCTCGGCCAGCCGGACCGCGCCCTCGGCGTCCTCGGGCAGCACGAGGTCGGAGGCGACCAGTTCGGCGAACACCCCGCCCGGCCGGAAGCCCGAGGCGACCGGCAGGCTGAAGCCGACCCGGCCGCCCGGCCGCACCGCACGCAGCCAGTCGGCCGGCGCGGCGCTCCCCAGGAAGTGCAGCGAGGACGCGCACAGGGCCAGGTCGAGACCGCCGTCGTGGACCGGCAGCGGCACGGCCGGGCCGACCCGCCAGTCGATCGCCCCGGCCAGGCCGGCCCGTTCCATCCGGGCCCGTCCCGCCGCCACCATCCCGGCCGAGAGGTCGACCGCCAGCACCGGTACCCCGCGGCCCGCGGCCTTCCGCCGACGGGCCACGGCCAGCGCCACCGCCCCGGTGCCGCAGGCGACATCCGCCACCCGCTCGCCCTCCTCCGGCGCCAGCCAGTCGGTCAGCTCCGCCGCGATCGCGTCGTGGTGCGCGTCGTCGTAGTCGCCCGACAGTTCGTCGAACGCCCGCGCCATCTGCTCCGCCGTACTCGTCATGACCGGCAGCGTAGGGCGTGTCAGGTCGGCGCCGGGTGGGCACGGCCCCGGCTCCCGGCCGTCGGCGCCCCCGGCGTCGGCCGGGCGTCAGTCGGCGGCGTCGGCGGTCCGCTCCAGTGCCGAGGTGAACTCCGCGGCCCAGCCGGTGAGGGTGTCGGGGCGGAAGAGGTCGGTGCTGTACTCGAACCAGAGGCGGATGCCGTCCGGGCCGGGTTCGGCGCGGATGTAGAGATCGGTGCGGGACACCCCGGCGCTGGGCACAGTACGGAGTTCGGTACGGAGGCCGGGCAGGCGGACGGAGGGCCCGGCGGTGTCGGCCACGGTCAGCATCACGGCGTCGAGCGGCGGTTCGCCCTCCTTCGGGGGCGGGATGACGGCGACCGCCTCGTCCCAGGCCAGGGCCTGGTGTTCGAGCGCGGCGAACAGCGACCGGGTGGTCCGGGCCAGGGCGGCGTCGAAGGGGGTGTGCGGGTCGGCCGACAGGCGGAGCGGGACGGGGCCGCCGAGCATGCCGACGGTGTGGAAGTGGGCCGGGTCCGGGCGGTTGGCGCTGGACAGGGCGATGACCAGGTCGGACTGGTCGCAGAGCCCGCCGAGCCAGCGGGCGCACACGGTGGCCAGCACGGCGGCCAGGGTGCTGCCCTGCTCGGCGGCCAGCCGGCGGAGCCGCTCGGTCGCGGCGGCCGGCAGGGCGGTGGCGACCACGGCTCCGCGGCCGGAGGGCCGGGCGGGGCGGGGGAGGTCCCGGGGGAGGCGGGGGCCGCCCGGGTCTCCGGCGAGTTCGGCCCGCCAGAAGCCCTCCAGCTCGGCTCGGGCGGCGCCGGAGGTCTGCCGGGTGCGCCAGGTCGCGTAGTCGCGGTACGGCACCGAGGGCTCCGGCAGGTCCGGTTCGGCGCCGGCGCCGGCCGCGGTGTAGAGGGCGGGGAGCTCGGCCAGCAGAACGCCCAGCGACCAGCCGTCGACGAGCAGGTGATGGAAGGTCATGACCAGCGTCCACGAGCCCTCGCCGAGGCGGGCGAGCCCGGCGCGCCACCACGGCGCCTCGTCCGGGAGGAACGGCCGGTCCGCCAGGCCGCGGCACCAGGCGTCCACCTGCTGCGGGTCGACCTCCTCCACCCGGACCTCCGGGCGGGCCTCGGCCGGGACGTGTCGGCGGGGCCCCTCGGCGGTCTCGGTGAACCGGCTCCGCAGGGCCTCGTGCCGCCCGGCCAGCAGCCCGAGGGCGTCGGCCAGGGCCTGCGGGTCGAGCTCCCCGGTCAGGTCGAGGCGGACGCTCGCGTTGCAGACCTCCGGCCGTGGATGCGTCCGGTGCCGCCGCCACATCCGCAGCTGCACGCCGGACAGCTCGGCGCCCTCGTCTCCCGGGGCCGGCAGGCGGCCGGCCAGCGCCCGGACGGTCGGCTGCCGGAGGAAGTCGGAGAGGGAGCAGTCCAGTTTGAGCTCCGCGCGGAGCCGGCCGAGCAGCCGGACCGCGCTCAGCGAGTGACCGCCCACGGCGAAGAAGGACCGGTCGACCGGCACCGAGCCGAGGCCCAGCTGCTCGCACCAGACGGTGTGCACGGCGTGCTCGGCCGGCGTCAGCGGCTCGGCTCCCCCCTCGGCCGCGGCCCAGTCGGGCTCCGGCAGGGCGGCCAGGTCGTGCTTGCCGGCGGCGTTGAGCGGCAGTCGGTCCAGCCGGACCCAGGCACCGGGGACGAACGGGCCGGGCAGCCGGGCGGCAAGCCGGGCGTGCACCTCCGCCGGATCGGTGCCGGGGCCGAGCGCCAGGTAGCCGACCAGCCTCGGCCCGCCGTCGGGACCGGTGCGGACCACCACCTCGGCGTCGCGGACGCCCGGCAGGGCGAGCAGCGCCCGGCGGGTCTCGGCCGGCTCGATCCGGACGCCCCGGATCTTCACCTGGTCGTCGCGCCGGCCGAGGTAGCGCAGCTCCCCGGCGGCCGTCCAGCGCCCCAGGTCCCCCGTCCGGTAGAGCCGGGAGCCGGGCGCCAGCGGGTCGGGGACGAAGGCGGCAGCGGTCTCCCCGGGCCGGTCGAGGTACCCCAGGGCCGGCGCGGCGCCGCCCGCGTGGATCTCGCCCACCGCGCCGAGCGGGACCCTCCGCCCGGCGCCGTCCAGCAGCCGGACCGCGACCCCGGACACCGGGCGGCCGACGGCCGGGGCGTCGTCGAGCGGGTCCACCCGGTGGGAGGTCACCATCATCGAGGCCTCGGTCGGGCCGTACTCGTTGAAGAGGGCGCAGTGCGGGTGCGCGGCCAGGAAACGGCGCAGGGCCGGGGTGGGCAGCAGCCGCTCGCCGACCGAGACCAGCTCGCGCAGCTCGGGGAGTTCGGGCTCGGCCTCCATCAGATGGGCCAGGGCGCTCGCGGTGAGGCAGAGCCGCTGGACGCCGTTGCGGCGTACGGCGTCGGCCAGCGCGTGGGCGTCGTAGCGGTCCTCCTCGGGCAGCAGCACCAGGGCGGCGCCCGAGCCGAGGGTGGTGAAGAGCTCGAAGAGGCTGAGGTCGAAACCGGCGGACGCCCACTGGAGGGTCCGCAGTCGCGGCCTGGTCCGGCGGAACCAGCGGAACAGGTTGACCGGTCCGCGGTGCGGCAGGAGCACGCCCTTGGCGCGGCCGGTGGAGCCGGAGGTGTAGAGGCAGAGCGCCGGGTCGTCGGGGCCGCCGGCCGGGGCGGTGTCCGGGGCGGTGTCCGGTGTGGGCCGGGCGGGCTCGTCGTCGAGGTCGAGCACCCGCAGCCCGGGTACGGCGGTGCGCAGGCCCGCCGGTTCCGCCGCGGCCGTGGTGACCAGCAGGACCGCTCCGCTGTCCGTCAGCATGTGCGCCAGCCGGGCGGCGGGCTGGGCGGGATCCAGCGGCAGCAGCACGGCTCCGGCCTTGAGCACGGCCAGGACCGCCGACACCGCGGGCACACCGCGCGGCAGGCAGACGGCCACCACCGCCCCCGTGACCCCGGCCCCGGTGCAGTCGGCGCCGCGCAGCCGGGCGGCCAATGCCTCGGCGGCCAGGTCGAGTTCGCGGTAGCCGACCGGCTGCCCGGCGTCGACCACGGCCGGTGCCGAGGGCGTGCGGCGGGCCTGCCGTTCGAACGCGTGGTGCAGCAGCTCCGGGAGGTCCGGTCCGCCGGGGGCGGCGGCGTCCGGGTGGTTCTCGAAGCCGTCCAGGAGGCGGGCCTCGGCCGCGGGCGGCGCCGTCAGGTAGGACAGCCTCCGGCCGACGGGATCCTCGGCGGCGAGCTCCAGCACCTGCTCCACGTAGGCCAGGATCCGGCGCACGGTCTCCTCGGTGAACAGCGCCGCGTCGTAGTGCGCCAGGCAGTGCAGCAGGCCGTCGCGGTACGACAGGCAGAGGCTGAGGTCGAAGGGCGCCCGTCCGTTGGGCAGGTCGACCACCTCGCCGCGCAGCGCGCCCGCGTCGAACCCCGGCTCGGCCGGGGCCTCGTACTCCACCATCACCTGGAAGAGCGGGTTGCGGCCGGCCCCGCGCTCGGGGTTGACCGCGTGCACCAGCTCGTCGAAGGGCACCGCGTGGTCGTAGGCGTCGGCGCTGAGCGTCCTGACCCGGTCCAGCAGCTCGGCGAAGGCCGGATCCCCGGCCAGGTCGAGGCGCAGGGGGACGGTCTCCACGAAGAAGCCGATCACCCCGTCGCAGTCGGCGGGGCGGTTGCCCACGGCCGTGCCGAGCACCAGGTCGTCCTGGCCGCCGAACCTCGCGAGGACCGTGCCGACGGCGGCCACGACGGCCATGAACGGCGTCGCACCGCTGCCCTGGGCGAAGCCGTGCAGGGCCTGGCGGGTGGCCGGTCCGAAGCTGTGGGAGAGCCAGGCGGGGACCGGGGGGCGCTCCGAGCGCGGCCGGTCGGTGGGCAGTGCCGGGGCGGGTGCGTCCGCGAGCCGGCGGCGCCAGTAGGCGAGCCGGTCGGGCGCGGTCGGCCGGCTCTCCGGGCGGCTCTCCGAGCGGCTCTCCGGCCGGCGGGCGGGCAGCGCGGGCAGCGGTGCGGGCGCGTGCGGCCACGCGCGCAGATGGGTGGCCAGCTCCTGCCCCAGGATGTGCAGCGAGGCCGCGTCGAACACCAGGTGGTGGGTCAGCAGCAGCAGGACGTGCCGACGGGCGGACAGCCGGAGCAGCCGGGCCCGGACCAGGGGTGCCCGGGTGAGGTCCAGCGGTTCGGCGCCGAGCTCGGCGAGGTGCTCGGCCACCGCGTCCTCCTCGGAGCGGCCGGAGCAGTCCACCAGCGGGCAGTCCAGTGCGGCCTGCGCCTGGACCACCTGCCGTGGCACGCCGTCGCGTTGGCGGAACGCGGTACGCAGCGCCGGCTGCCGGCGCACCACCAGGTCGAGCGCCGCGTCGAGGGCGGCCCGGTCCAGCGGGCCGTCCAGCCGGATCGCCCGCGGCTCCAGGTAGTCGGTGCTGTCGGGATCGAGCTGTTCGATGAACCAGACGCCGCGCTGCGCGGGCGAGAGCGGCAGTTCGGCCTCGGCCTCGGGTTCGACCTCGGGCTCGCGCTCGGCTGCGGCTTCGGGCTCGGTGGCAGCGGCGGTGAAACGGCGCCGCAGCTCGTCGAGCCGGACCAGCCCGTCGAGCACCCGCTCGCGGCTCAGGCCGAAGTCGACGAAGCCGGCGATCTCGTCGACCCCGGCGGCCAGCAGGCGTTCGACCACGGGCGCGGCGCTGTCCACGGTGCCGATCAGCGCCCGGTCGGCGCAGTACTGCTCGTAGGCGCGCTGCAGGAGGAAGTCCAGGTCCTCGGGCGGGGTGCGCTCCAGGTCGGCGGCCAGCCCGAGGCTGTTGGCGAACTGGCCCAGCAGCGCCATCGACGAGCGCAGATAGGCGCAGAAGGGATCGCGGGCCTCGGCCCGGGCGTCAGCCCGGTCGGTACCGAGGTAGGTGTGGAGCAGGACCACCACCCGGCCGGCGGCCGGGTCCAGTCCGACCTCGGCCCGGGCGCCGCGGTAGATCGCGATGTTCTCGGCGAGCTGCTCCACGGACTGCGACATCAGGTTGGTGACCACCCCCAGCCCGTTCCGGGCGGCGGCCCGGTAGCTGTCCGGGTTCTGCGCCACCGCCACGAACAGCGGCGGCTCGGCCTGCACCGGCCGGGGGAACAGGGCCACGTCGACGGGCCTGCCGTCGCCTGCCGTCGCGCCGACCGACGCTCCGGACCAGAGCGCCCGCACCGTGTCGAGCCGCTCGTACATCAGCTCCCGGTGCCGGCCGAAGCCCTCCGGGGCGAGCGCGAAGTCCCGTGCGTGCCAGCCGGATGCCACGCAGAGGCCGGCCCGGCCGTCCGAGAGGTTGTCCACCACGGACCACTCCTCGGCGACCCGGATCGGGTGGTGCAGCGGCAGGACGACCGAGCCCGCGTGCAGCCGGATCCGGGTGGTGCGGGTGGCGAGCGCGGCGGCGAGCACCGAGGGGTTGGGGAAGAGGGCCCCGAAGGAGTGGAAGTGCCGTTCGGGCAGCCAGACGGTGTGGAAGCCCTGCCGGTCGGCGTAGGCGGTGGCGTCCAGGACCAGGTCGTACTTGTGTCGGCCGTCCTGCTCCGGGTAGTCGCCGAAGAAGTAGAGACTGAAGTCGCAGCCCCGAACCGACGGGCCCGGCACCGGGGTTGGCGCAGAAACCGGGGACGGCGAGGGCGCGGGCGACGGGAGCGTGACCGGTGCGGGCGGCGCCGGGGACGGTGTCGGGCCGGCTCCCAGGAGCGTGAGCTGGCGCTCGATCAGGTCGGCCATCCGGTCGCCCAGCCGCAGCTGCTGGGCGATGAGTGCCTGGACGGGGTCGGACTGCGCGGACCCGACAGCGGGAGCGGCGGCGGCGTCAACGGCGGGAACCGCAGCGGCAGCGGCCGGCCGGTGGGGCGCCAGCGCGGCGGCCAGCCTGCGGGGCGTGTCCAGGGAGTCGAACAGGTCGCGCAGCGCCACCCGGGAGCCGAAGCGCTCCGTCAGCTCGCGGCCCATCGCGGCGAGCGTCAGCGAGTCCGCGCCCAGCCGGACGAACGTGTCGTCGGGTGCCACCTCGCCCGGGGCGCAGCCGAGATGGCCGGCCGTCAGCGCGATGACCTCGGCCAGCGGCACGCCGGAGGCGGCGGCGAGGCCGCCCGGCCGGGACGGCTCGGGGGACGACGGCTCGGGGGACGACGGCACTGGGGCGGACGGCTCGGGGGACGACGGCACTGGGGCGGACGGCTCCGGGGGCAACGGCTGCGCCGACGACGGTCCGCGCGAGTACGGGACGTCCGTTCGCCGGAACGGGTAGCGCGGCAGCGGATCGGGCGACGGCCCGCCCTCGCGCGGAAGCCCGAGCGGAGCGCCCAGGCAGTACAGCTCGGCCTGCGCCAGCGCGTCCCCCGACTCCGCCGGGAGGGCGCGCCGCTGGGAGGCGGTCCACGGGCGGCCCCGGGTGGTCCTGCGGCCCAGTCCGGCCAGCTCCTCGTCCGGTCCGATCGTCAGGTAGCCGCGGCAGCCCGCCGCCTCCAGCGCGGTCAGCATCCGCCGGAACCGCACCGGGCCGCGGAGCTGGGCCACCAGGTGGTCCGCCCCGAGGACCGTGCCCGGCGGCAGGACGGTGCCGTCCGGCCCGCAGGCGAACGAGGTGTGGATCGGGAGGTACTCGCACCGCTGCGCCTCGCGGCGGAACTCCGCCAGGACGGGATCGAGCAGCGCCGAATGGAAGGCCCGGTCCACCGGCAGCCGCCGCCAGGCCACCGCCTCGGCGTCGAGCAGGGCCGCGGCCCGGTCGACGTCCCCGGGCAGGCCGGAGAGCACCTGGCCGTCGGCCGCGTTCTCGGCCGCCACGGTGAGTCCGGTCGCCGCGGCGATCCGCCCGGCGAGGGCGGGGTCGGCCCGCACGGCGAGCATCGCGCCGCGTGCGGTGCCCTGCATCAGCCGTCCGCGCAGCGCGGTCAGCTGAAGGCCGGTCCTGGTGCCGATGCCGCCCGCGGCCCACAGCGCGGCGTACTCGCCGATGCTGTGGCCCAGCAGGTGCTCCGGTCGCAGGCCGCGGCCGCGCCACAGCTCGGTGGCGGCCGCCTGGGCGGCGAACAGCGCGGGCTGGGCCAGCTCGGTGGACAGCGGGCCGGGCGGCGCGGCCGCCAGGCGGTCCAGCAGTCCGGTGCCGGTGAGCCGCCGGTACTCCTCGTCGCACTCCGCGAGGAGGCGTCCGGGGGCGGGGTGCGTGCGCAGCAGGGCCAGCAGCGGCCGGGGGTCGGCGCCCTGGCCGGAGTAGGCGAAGGCCGTCGTGCCGAACCCCTCCGCGGGCACGCTGCCGTGGTGCCCGGCGGGGGTGGCGCCGGTGCGCTGCCAGGTGTCCAGCGCCTCGGCGAGTCCGGTCGCGGTCCGACCGGTCACCGCGAGCCGGTGGGTGTACCGGGGGCGGCGGGCCAGTTCGGCCGCCACGGCGCCCGGCGGTGTCCGCGGCCGGGCGGCCAGCCGGCCGGACAGCTCCGCGGCCAGGTCGCGCAGTGCCTCGGGGTCCGCGGCCGACAGCGTCAGCACGGCGGGCCCGCCGGCGGGGGCGGCGGCGGGCCCGACGGGCTCGGGCGCCTCCTCCAGCACGACGAAGGCGTTGGTGCCGCCGACGCCGAGCGCGCTCACCCCGGCACGCCGCGGTCCGTGGCCGGCCGGCCAGGGGCGGGTGTCGGTGGCGAGGACGAACGGGCTGCCGGCCGCCTCCAGGGCGGGGTTCCAGGTGGTCGGGCCGGGCATCGCGACCAGGGTGCGGTGACGCAGCATCAGCACCGACTTGATCAGACCGGCCATACCGGCGCAGGTGTCCAGGTGCCCGATGTTCGCCTTGACGGAGCCGAGGGTGCAGAAGCCCGTGCGGCCCGAGGGGCTGCGCAGGGCGGCGCCGAGGGCGGCGAACTCGACCGGATCGCCCAGCGGGGTGCCGGTACCGTGCGCCTCCAGGTGGCCGATGCCGTCGGCGGGCACGCCGGCGCGGGCGAGGGCCTGCGCGATCACCTCGGTCTGCCCGGTGACGCCGGGCGCGGTGAAGCCGATCTTGGCCGCGCCGTCGTTGTTGACCGCCGAGCCCGCGATCACCGCGTGGATCCGGTCGCCGTCCGCCAGCGCCCGGCGAAGCGGCTTGAGCAGCACGACGGCGACCCCGTTGCCGCCGACGGTGCCGTCCGCGGCCGCGTCGAAGGGACGGCAGGCACCGCTCGGCGACAGGACGCTGCCGGGGTGCAGCCGGTACCCGGAGTGCTGCGGCAGGTGCACCGCCGCCGCGCCCGCCAGGGCCAGCTCGGCATCGCCGTTGTGCAGGGCCTGGACGGCGAGGTGGACCGCGACCAGCGAGGAGGAGCAGGCCGTCTGCACGCCGACCGCGGGGCCGCGCAGGTTCAGCCGGTAGGCGACCCGGGACGCCAGGAAGTCCGGGGCCGCGCCCAGCGAGGACTGCATGGCCAGACCCGGATCGGCGGGCGGGCGGCCGGCGTCGCCCTGGTAGTCGAGCAGGTTCATACCGGACCCGGCGAAGACGCCGATCCGCTCGGCCCGGGCGGGGTCGGCGTAGCCGCCCTCCTCCAGCGCGTGGTAGGCGCACTCCAGGAACAGGCGGTGGGCGGGGTGGGTGAGGGCGGCCTCGTGCGGGCTGATGCCGAAGAAGCGGTGGTCGAAGCCGGTGACGTCGTCCAGCACCCCGCCGAAGGGCCGCAGCAAGGGATCGGCGGCGTCCTCGGGGGTGAGGCCGGCCGAGGCCAGCTCGGCCTCGCTGAAGGTGGAGATGCGCCGGGTGCCGGCCCGAAGGTCGGCCCAGAAGCCCTCCGGGTCCGAGGCGCCGGGGAAGCGCAGGGCGATGCCGATGACGGCGACCCGTCGGTCGGGCGGCTCCGGTGCGTCTGTCGGTGCTGCCGTTCGAGCCGTCCCGGTGGTGGTCCCGGCCGTGGTGGTGCCGGCGGCGTTCCCGGTGGCGGACGCCGGGGCCGCGTGCAGCCCGTCCAGCGCGGCCGCCAGCGAGGCGATGGTGGGGTGCTCGAAGAGCATTGTCCGGGGGAACCCGACGGCAAGGGCGCGCTCCAGCCCGACGTGCAGCCGGACCAGCGCCACCGAGTCGAGCCCCAGTTCGTGGAAGGGCGTGGCGTCCCCCGGGCCCTCGTCGGGAGCGCCGCCGGACCGCGCGGCGAGGACCTCGCGGACGGTTCGGCGGACGGCGTCCAGCGCGGGCCGCGGCTGCGGAGGGAGAGGCGGCTGCGAGGCGAGAGGCGGTTGCGCAGGGGCTGTCGGCTGCGCAGGGGCCGGTGGTTCGTCCGGGCCGGAGGCCAGCAGGATCTCGCGGGCGGCCCGGCGCAGCACCTTGCCGCTGGAGGTGCGGGGGAAGTCCGCGGCCGCCACCGGGACGACGGCCGCGGCGGTCAGCCGGAGCCGGGTGAACAGCGCCGCGCGGATCGCCCGCGCGGTCGCCGCCGCCTCGCGCGCGGGGTCGTCGCATGCGGGGCCATCGGGTGCGGGGCCATCGGGTGCGAACAGCACCCCCAGGGCCTCGGTGCCGCTCCCCGCACCGGGCAGGCCGCAGGCGGCCACCGCGCCGGCCAGCACGCCCTCGACGGAGGCCGCGACCTCCTCGATCTCGTGGCAGAGGTGGTTGTGGCCGTTGAGGATCACGATGTCCTTGTCCCGTCCGGTCACCACCAGTTCGCCGTTGCGGAGGAAGCCCAGGTCCCCGGTGTCCAGCCAGCTGCGGGGAGCCCAGTCGCCCGTCGGGAACGCCCGCTCGTCGGCGGCCGGGTCGTCCACGTAGCCCGGGGTCACCCGTGCCGAGCCGACCTGGAGGGTGCCGATCCGGCCCTCGGGCAGCACCTCGCCCCGCGGGTCGACGATCCGCAGGGTGGTGCCCGGGGCCGGGCGGCCGACCGACACGAACTCCACGCACTCGTCGTCCGGGGTCTGCGGTCCGGCGTACTCCAGCGCGCCCGCCAGACTGGCCCGACGGATCCGGTGGGTGCCCCCCGGGGCGCCGAACCGGCCCATGGTGATGCCGGTGCAGGTCTCGGCCATGCCCCAGGCGGGCACGAAGGAGTCGCCCGGCAGGCCGAGGCGGGCGGTCGCCGCCAGGAATCCGCGGACCAGCCCGGGGGTGATCTGCTCGCCGCCGCTGACCAGGGTGCGGACGGCGGAGAGGTCCGGGTCGGCCTCCGGACGCCTGGCCAGCGCGTCGCGGACCAGCTGGTAGCCGAAGGCGGGGGCCCAGGAGTGGTTCACCCGGTGCCGGTCCATCAGGTCGAGCCAGTGCAGCGGATCGGCCAGCACCAGGTCGGTGGGTACGTGGATCTGGGTGGTCCCGGTGAAGAGCGGCAGCAGGTGGTAGAGGAGCAGGGCGCCGCTGTGGTCGGTCGGGAGCCAGTTCAGCGCCACCTCGCCCGGCTGCCAGCCGAGCAGTCGGCGCGAGCCGTGGCCGAACTCGGCGAGGCCGCGGTGGGTCAGCCGGGCGGCCTTCGCCTGGCCGGTGCTGCCGGAGGAGAGCATCAGCAGCGCGGTGTCGGCGCCGTCCGGCCGGTGCGGGTCGGTGCCGTGGCGGTCGGTCAGCCAGCCTGGGTCGGTCGGCGAGCCGGGGTCGATGGCGGGTATCCCGGCCGCGGTGAGCGCGGCGACCCCGGTGGCGGACGACAGGACCGGCGGGCGGCCGAGCCGCTGCCAGGCGTGGACGAACCGGCCCGTTCCGGCGTGCAGCTCGGCGCTCTCCACCGGCTCGCTGATCGCCAACGGCTGCACGCCGCCCAGCAGGCAGGCCCAGAGGGCGGGGAAGAAGTCGGCCGGGGGCAGGCCGACCAGGATCGCCCGGTCCCCGGGGGCGAGGCCGTGCCGGCGCAGCCCCATGAGCAGCCGCCCGGCGGTGTCGAGGAGCTCCGGGTAGCGGACGGTGTGGGCCCCGCCCTGCCGGTCCAGGGTCACCAGCGCGGCCGAGGGGAAGCGGACCGCCGCCAGCCGTAGGAGTTCGGGCAGTGTGCGGGGATCGTCGGCGGTGAGATCGATGGGCTCGCCGTGGCTCAGCGCGAGTGGTATCCGGCTCATCAGGTCTCCCTCGGTCGGCCAGCGACCACGATGAGACCACGGTGCGACCGGGCCGTCAAAGGCCGCTCCGGGCGGCCGAATTGGGTGTCAACGCGAGTTTCCCGGAAGGGGGTCCGTGACTTTTGGCATTGACCGGCCGTTCGTTTTCCCGGCCGGAAAGGGGGTTACCGGTCGGCGAATTCGGCGCCCTCGCCGGGCGGTGGTTCCGGCAGTCGGTGGCCGTGGCAGCGCAGCGCCTGCCGGAAGGCCCGGGCGGCCGATTCGTGCGCGCCGGCCCGGTGGAGCGCGGTGGCCAGTTCGGCCCAGGCGCCCGCGGCGCGACGGCCGCGGGTCGCCCCGGTCAGCGCCTCGGCGGCCTGCCGCAGGGCGGTGCCGACGGCCGGGGCGGCCGCGCTGCTACCGGTCCGGGCCTCGGCGATCAGCAGCAGGGCCCGGGCCCGCTCGGGTCCGGCCTCGGGCGGCAGCACGGCGAGGGCGCGGCCGGCCAGCTCGGCGGCGGTGGCGGACTCGCCGAGCAACAGCTCGGCCCGGGCGGCGGCGAGGGCGTGCGCGGCCCGGTCGGCGGGAGAGCCGTGCCCGGCCAGCGGTGCCGCCGCCGCGGCCAGTTCGGCCCGGGCGGCGGCCGGTTCGGGCGGGTCCAGGCCGAGCAGGACCTCGGCGTGCAGGACGCGCAGCCGCCCGGCCACCCGCTCGTGCTCGCCCGCCGGCTGGGTCGCCAGCGCCCGTCTGAGCAGCGGCAGGGCGTCCCCCGGGTCGCCGCCCGCGTGTGCGGCGAGCCCGGCGCCCCAGTACGCGGCACCCAGCGCCCCCGGGGTGCCGACCGACTCGGCGAGCCGGACGGCGGTGCCGGTGAGCTGCCGGGCGCGGTGGACGTCCCCCCGCTCGCAGTGCAGGGCGGCGAGGGAGGCCAGCAGCTCCACCCCCACCTGGGTCGGGACCAGCCCGAGCCGCTCCACCTCGGCCAGGGCGCCCTCGCCGAGCGTGAGCGCGTGGTCGAGGTCGCCCAGCTCGCGGTAGCAGCGGCAGAGCGCCACCACGACGGCGAGCCGGGAGACCCGGCCCTGGGACTGCGCGGCGGCGGTCCGCAGCCGCTCGTAGCGGTCGACGGCCTCGGTCAACCGGCCGGCCCGCTCCAGGGCGCGGGCGGTGCCCAGGTCGGCCGCGAGCCCGAGGTCCCTGAGGTCCGCGCCGGTGGCCCGCTCCCGTACGGACCGGTACCGGTCGAGGGCGGCCTCGGGGGAGCCGTCCCGCTCCAGGGCGGCGTCGGCGAGCTGGAGTTCGACCTCCAGCTCGCCGCGGTCGGCGCGGTCCAGGAGCCTGGCGAGGTGCTCCGGTTCGCAGCCCAGCCGGGCGGCGAGCCGGAGGAGGACGTCGGGTGACGGCGTCCGTCTGCCGGACTCCAGCAGGGAGATGTAGCTGGGGGAGAAGTCCGGTCCGGCCAGGTCCGTCTGGGAGAGGCCGGCGGCGCGCCGCAGCCGCCGGATCCCGGCGCCCAGCCGTTGCAGGTGTTCCACGCTGAACTCCCCCTGTGACTGCAGATTATGACTGAACTTAGTATGACCGTCTCCGTAGGCGTCCGCGCTGCTCCGCCCGGCGGGGACCAGCGGGAATCCGCGGGAATCCGTGCGGCCGTCCGTTGATCCGGGGGTTGAACGGATGTAGATCGCCGGGCACCGGCGGGGAAGGCCGGTGGGAGCGGGACGCGGGCGCCCGGTCGACGGGGATTCCTCCGCGGGAACCATTCGGGGACATGCCAAGTCCTGCATATATGAACGGAGCACAGGTGGACGAACGATGTTTCCAGGCGCGCGGGCTCGGGTTCGGCGTGCTGGGATCCCTGCGGGCGCACTGCGGCTCGGTGCAGCTCGCGGTGGGGACCCCGCAGCAGCAGGCGATGCTGGCCGTGCTGCTCCTGAGCCCCAACGGGTCCTCGACCATCGCCGGCCTGGTCGAGGCGCTCTGGGGCGAGTCGCCACCCGATGCCGCGGTCACCACCGTGCGGACCTACGCATGGCGCTGGCGGCGGCTGATGGAGCCGGACCGCTCCGTCGCGCCGGTGGTCCTGGTGTCGGCCGGCGACGGCTACCGGCTGCTCGTCCCGCCGGACTCCCTGGACCTCTGGCAGGCGGAGGACCTCGTCGGCCGGGCGGCCGGGGCCCGCTCGGCCGGGCGCCTGGAGGAGGCCGACGCCCTCCTCGAACAGGCCCTGGCACTGTGGCGGGGCGACCCGCTCGCCAAGATCCCCGGGCCCTTCGCGAAGCGCCAGCGGGCCCGGCTCACCGAACTCCGGCTCACCCTGATCGAGCAGCGGCTCGACCTGGCGCTGGCGCTCGGCCGGCACGCCCTGGCCGTCCCGGACCTGACCGCCTTCGTCTCCGAGAACCCGCTGCGCGAGAGCGCCCACGGGCTGCTGATGCGGGCGCTGTTCGCGGGCGGCCGGCAGACCGAGGCGCTGCAGGTCTACCAGCGGATCCGGCAGCGGCTGATCTCCGAGCAGGGCCTGGACCCGGGCCCGGAGCTGACCGGGATCCACCGGCGGGTGCTGGCCGGCGATCCCTGCCTGCTCGGCCCGGCCCGGGGGGAGGACGCCTCCGAGCCGTCGGACGCACCGGACGCACCGGACGCGCCGACCACCCCGACCGCGCCCGACGAGCGGGCGCCGGCCCCGGCCGAGCGGCCGTCCCCGCACGCCGACGCACCCGGGCGCGGGTTCCGGGTGGCACTGCCCGCACCCGCGCAACTCCCCGCCGAGACCGCCGACCTGGTCGGCCGCACCGCGCCCGCGGCCCGGATGTGCGAGGCGCTGACCGGCGCCGGACGCGGCGCTCCCGCCGTCGTGGCCGTCGCCGGCATGGGCGGGGTCGGCAAGAGCGTGCTGGCCGTCCACGTCGCCCACCGCACCCGACGCCGGTTCCCCGACGGGCAGTTGCACGCCGACCTCCGCGGCGTCGACCAGGAGCCGGCCGACCCGTCCATCGTGCTGGCCGACTTCCTGCTCGCCCTGGGCACCCCGGCCGACGCGATACCGGACGGGCTGGAGGCGAGGGCGGCCCTGTACCGGTCCTCCCTGGACGGCCGACGCGTCCTGGTCCTGCTCGACAACGCCCGCGACGCCGCACAGCTGCGCTACCTGCTGCCGGGCTCGGCGGGCTGCGCCGTGATCGCCACCAGCCGCACCAGGCTGTTCGGCCTCCCCACCGGCCTGGAGGTGGACCTCGACGTCTTCACCCCCGACGAGGCCCTCGAACTGCTCGGCCGGCTGGCCGGCCCGGAGCGGCTGCACCAGGAGCCCGAGGCCGCCGTCGAGCTGCTGGCCACCTGCGGCTTCCTCCCGCTGGCCGTCCGGATCCTGGCCACCCGGCTGGCCTCCCGCCGGAGCTGGACGCTGGAGTCGCTCGCCCGGCGGCTCGCGGACGAGCGGCGCAGGATCGCCGAGCTGCGGGTCGGGGACCTGGCCATCGAGGCCGCCTTCGAGCTGGGCTACCGCCAGCTGACCCCCGCCCAGGCCCGGGCGTTCCGCCTGGTCTCCCTCGCGGACGGGCCCGACGTGGGGGTGCCCGCCGCCGCGGTGCTGGTGGACGCGGACGAGGCCGAGGCCGAGGAGCTGCTGGAGTCGCTGGTCGACGCGGCCATGCTGCAGAGCCCGGCCGCCGGCCGCTACCGCTACCACGACCTGCTGCGGGTGTTCGCCCGGCAGCGGGCCCGCTGCGAACGGCCCGGCGAGGCGGTCGCGGCCCGGACCAGGTGGCTGGACTTCCTGCTGGCCACCGCCTGTTCCGCGTTCCAGCAGGCCGTCCCCGGCGACCCGGTCAGCGGGATGCTCGGCCCGGCGCGCTCGGCCGGCGAGCCGCTGGCCGACGCCCGGGCGGCCCGCGCCTGGGCGGTCGCCGAGTTCGAGGGCGTGGTCGCCGCCGCCGAGGAGACCGCCCGGGGCGGCGAGGAGTACGGCCGCCGGGCGTTGAGCGAGGCCACCGACCTGCTGATCGCCCTCACCCCGTTCGGCTGGGAGGTCCGGCACGGGCTGCTGGCCCGCGGCGCCCGGGCCGTGCTGACCGCGGCGGACCAGGTGGACGACGCCAGGACGCTGGGCCGGGCCCGGTTCCTGAACGGCAACCTCGCGCTCCAGGCCGCCCGGCTCGCCGAGGCCGAGACCCATGCCCGGCAGGCGGTCGAGCTGTGCCGGATCGCCGGGGACACCGCGATCCTCCGCCAGGCCCTCAACGACCTCGGGATGGTGGCGCAGTTCCAGCACCGCTACGAGGAGGCGGTGGCCTGCTTCGACGAGGCGATCACCCTGGCCCACGAGCTCGGCCACCGCTCCGGGGCGACCGCGACGAGGCTGAACGCCGCGCTGGCCCGGTCCTGCAGCGGGCGGACGGAGGAGGCCGTCGAGGCCTGCGAGCAGGTGTTCGCGGAGCCGGACACCCGCGCCGACCCGGCGTCCGCCGGCTACGCGCTGTACGTACTGGGCCTGGCGCTGCACCAGTCGGGCCGCCATGACGAGGCGATCGCCCGGTACCGCGAGTGCATCGCGCTGTCCCAGCGGACGGGCATGCGGGGGCGGGAGGCCCGGGCCCGCTACCAGCTCGCCGACAGCCTGCGGGCGGTCGGCCGCACCCAGGAGGCGGTCGGCCACGCCGACACGGCGCTGCGGCTCTGCCGGGAGACCGGCGCCCGCCGGGACGAGGGCCAGGCCCTGCTGGCGCTCTCCCGGGCGCTGACCGCGCTCGGCCGGTCCGAGGAGGCCCGCCTCACCTGCGGCCAGGCGCTCGACCTGCTCCGGCAGTTGGACCTCCCGGAGGCGGCGCAGGCGCAGCGGCTGCTCGACGGGATGGGCGAGGCGGTGCGGGCCGGCGGGCGGCCGAGTCCGGGCGGCGTCCCCGACCCGTCACGCGCCGGCGAACCGTACGGCCAGTGCCGGAGCTGTCCGGCCGAGCAGCCGCCGCGCCCGGCGGCCCTGGCCGACCGGGCCGCGGCCGTGGCGGCCCCGGCCGTCGGGGCCTGGGATCACTTCTCGGCGGCCTTGCCGGTGCAACTCGCGCAGGAGCCCGTGGTGTTCCATTCGAGCGGGACCCCGGTGCCGCCCGGCGCGGGGGCGGCGGACACCTTCGACCCGCCGTCGACGGCGCCCGGGGCGCCGTACGCGGTGCCGAGGAGGAACGCGGCGCCGGACAGCAGGAGCGCCGCGGTGAACCGGGTGCGGCGGGAGGGGAGCGGGGAGCCGGCGGACATCGACGGGCACCTCTTTTCCGGGCAGGGGGCGGTGGACAGGAGGACTGTCGCAGAGTCCGCCTGACCGTCGATCAACTTCCGTTCAACGCGGTGGACGCGACCGGGGCCGACAGGCCGCCGGGCGGCCCGGGCCGACCCCTCGCGGCGGCCCGGCCACCCGCGCCCGGCGCCCCGGGCCGGGCCGGGTGTTGAACGCGCGTCGATCCCCCGCAGGCGCGCCGCCAGCACAATCGTGGCCATCGGGGGCCGCAGGAGCCGGATCCGCCGCGGGCCCCGCCCGTGCCGCGTGCCAGGCCCGCCGCCCCCGGAACCCCGGCAGCATCGGCAGCACCCAGGAAGGACTGTGCGTGAACACCGCACCGCAGTACATCCCGCTCTCCGTCGGGCAGCAGGCCATGTGGGTGGCCTGGAAACGCGATCCGGCGCAGTGGACGCACATCATCCCGACGCCCTTCCTGGTGCGGGGCCGGATCGACCCCGACCGCCTGGCCCGGGCGGTGCGAGCCGTCGGACGGGCCTGGCCGCAGCTTCGCGGGCGGGTCGCCGAGCACGAGGGCCGACCGGTCCTGGACTGGTCCGAGGCGCCCGAGATCCCCGTCCGCGAGTCGTCCACCGACGAGCCCCGCGAGGAGGCGGTGCGCCGCACCTGGCAGTCCCCGTTCGACCTGCGCAGCGGACCGCTGGCCCGGGTGGACCTGCTGCACTGCCCCGACGGGACGGTGCTGCTGCTCGCGGTGCACCACCTGGTCTACGACGGCGCCTCCATCCTGCTGGTGCTCGACGCGCTGCGCCGGGCCTACGCGGACCTGCAGCCGCTGCCCGAGGCGCCGACCGGGCCGACCGCCGCGTACGCGGAACGCTCCCGGGCGCTGGCCGACGGCCCGGACGGGGACGTCCACCGGGCCTACTGGCGGGAGGCGCTGGACGGGGGCGCCCGGGACTTCCGGCTGCCGGCCGGCGCCGACCGGCCGCAATACACCGCCGTCGCGCGGACCCTCCCGGCGGACCTGGCGGCCCGGCTGCGCGAACGCGCGGCCCGGCTCGGCATCTCGTACACCGCCGTGCTGCTCGGCGGGTACTTCGCGCTGCTCGCGCGCTGCACCGGCGCCGCCGAACCGCTGGCGTTCGTCCCGTACCACGGGCGCTCCGACGCCGCGCTGAGGGACAGCGTCGGCTACTTCGTCAACACCCTGCCGGTGCGCTGCCGGGTCGACGGGGCCGACTCCTACGCGCAGCTGCTGCCCCGGGCGTACCGCCGGCTCAAGGAGGCGCTGTCGCACGGGGACCTCCCGCTGCCCGCCATCATGCGGGCGGCCGGCCTGACCGGCCCGCAGGCCCAGGCCAGCACCCACCAGACGGTGTTCCAGCTCTGGGACGCCACCACCCGGGACGGGGTGGACGTACAGCGGGTGCGGCTCACCGGCCCGGACACGGACGCGGTGCTGAGCCTCCAGCCCATGGAGAGCACCGCCGGGTTCACGCTGGCGGCGATGGTGCGCAAGGACAGCGCCGGCACGCACCTCCTCTGGAAGGACCCGCAGGGGGCCTGCGGACCGACCCTCGTCTCGGCGATGGTGGACGACTACGTCCGGATCCTGGAGGACATCGCCGAGGACCCGGACACCGCGGTGGCGGCCACGCCCGTGCGGTCGGCGACCACCGCCGAGACCGCGCCGGCAGACGCCTGTGACACCGAAGGCCGGCGCGCCGACGCCACCGCGCTGGACGCGGCGACGCTGGCCGCGGTCACCGCCATCTGGGAGGAGGTGCTGGGCTTCGGTCCGATCCGCCCCGAGGACTCCTTCTTCGAGCTGGGCGGCCACTCGCTGCTCGCCGACGCGCTGGTCGCCAGGGTCTGCGAGCGGTTCGGTACCGACATGTCGCTGAAGACCCTGTTCGACTCCCCCCGGCTGGCGGAGTTCACCGCCGAGGTGCAGCGCGCGGCGGGAACGGCCGGGACGGCACCGGCCCCCGGGCGGCAGCCGGAGCCCGAACGGCAGCCGGAGCCCGGGCCGTCGGACGGCTGGGCCGCGCTGCCGCACCGGATGAGCCTGGGCGTGCGCCGCGGCGACCTCGGCGGCGGCACACCCGTCAGCGTCATCTGCAAGGTCTTCCGGTTCGCCGGGGCCTCGGTGGACCCGGCCCGGCTGCAGCGGGCGGTGGCCCTGGCGGTCCGGGTCAACCCGGCGCTGCGCAGCGCCTACCGGGACGACCCGGCGGCCGGCCCGCAGTACCGCGAGGAGGAGTGGACGCCGACGGTCGACCTGGTCGAGCTGGGCGGTGCGGACTGGGACGGGCTGTGCGCCGAGGCCCGCCGGATCGCGGACCGGGAGCTGGCCGACGCCGCGGCGGCCGGGGCCGCGCCGCAGGGCGACGGGCGGCGGCGCCACCTGCGGGTGGTGTGCGTGCGCCGGGCGGAGCCGGGCTTCGCCGTGGTGCTGAGGATCGACCACGCGGTCTGCGACGGCCTGTCCTACACCCGGTTCCTGGAGGACGTCGGCGCCGCGTACACCGCCGAGGAGCAGGCGTTCCTCCGGACCCGCAACCGGCCCGCGCTGGCGGCGGTCGCGGCCGCCGAGCGGCGGGTGCTGGACGGCGACCGCAGCCGGGAGCTGCTCGACCTCTGGCGCAAGCGGCTGCCCAACGGGGTCCCGCCGGTGCTGCTGGGCGACGACTCCCCGTGGCCGGCCGGCCCGGTGGCGGCCGCCTCGGTGCCGTTCACCGTCGACGGCGAGGCCTACCGGCGGCACACCGAGCAGGCGCGGCGGCACCGGGTGACGAGCTTCGTCCTGGCGGGCGCCAAGGTCCTGCACGCCATGCGGCCCGCCATCGTCAACGAGGAACTGGCCTTCTACTGCCCGTTCCCCGGCCGTTACGTGCCCGAGGCCGGCGAGGTGACGGGGAACTTCGTCAACCTGCTGCCGGTCCTCGTGGACACCCCGCGCGAGGCGGGCCTCGACGCGACCGTCCAGGCCGTGCACGAGGGCGTGCGCTGGGCCCTGCTCCACCAGAACGTCCCGTCGGACCGGGTGACGGAGGCGGTGCGCGGCGTCGGCCGGCCCGGCGCCGACCCGGCCGCGCCCGCCAGGGCCCTCTTCCTGGCCGGCAACCCGCCGGAGGCCTTCACCCTCGGCGGCCGGACCGGCGAGGCGGGCCTGCCCGAGCTCGACCGGGCGCTGTTCGACCTGAGCCTGTGGGTCACCGACACCGGCAGTGAACTGCGCGGCCTGGTCGTCCACCGGCGCGACCTGGTCACCCGGCCCCAGGTCGAGGAGTGGCTGTCCGCACTGCACGGGCCGGTCCGGCCGCCGACGGCGCACTGACCGCCACCGGGCCGAGCAGGCCCGCCCTACGCCGACACCCCGCCGCTTGGAGAGCCAGGATGTTCGTGGAAGACGTCGACCCGCAGCCCGGGGACCGGCCGCCGACCGGAGCGCACACCGGATCGGCACTGGTCGGGCGCGGCCTCCAACTCGCCGAGGTGGAGGCGGCCCTGACCCGGGCCGAGGGCGGCCGCGGGGCCGTGGTCTGCCTGGCCGGGCTGCCGGGCGCAGGCACCTCGGCCGTCCTGGAGGCCTCGGCGGACCGCGCCCGCCGCCGGGGGTTCACCGTCCGCGAGGCCGCCGCCGGGCCGCACCAGCAGGACTACCCGTACGGGGTGGCCCGCCAGCTCCTCGGGCACCGGGCGGCGGACCCGTCCCTGCCGGACACCCCGGAGGGCCCGGCGGCGGAGCGCGCCGCCGTGGAACGGCTGCAGGAGGCGGTGCAGCAGCTGGTGTTCGACGCGCCGCTGCTGCTCGCCGTCGACGACATCACCTGGGCCGACCCGCAGTCGCTGCGCTGGCTGCACTACCTCAGCCGCTGCCCGGTCACCACGCCGGTGGTGCTGCTGGTGACCCGCTGCCCGGCCGAGCGGGGGGCCGCGCCCGGGCCGCTCGCCGACCTGCTCGCACGGGCCCGGCAGGTGCCCGTCCCGGAGCTGACCGGGCCGCAGGTGGCCCGGCTGGCGGCGGCGCGCGGCGGCGGTGGCGGTGGCGGCTCGGTCGGGCCCGCCCCGGAGGTGCTGCGGGACGCCGGCGGCAACCCGGCCCTGCTGCGGGTCCTGCTGGACGCGCGGGAGAGCGGGCCGCCGCTGCCGCACGACGCCGGGGTCCGCGCGGTCGAGCCGGCCGTCCGGATGGTCGAGCGACTGCGGCGCCAGTCGCCGGACGCCGCGGAGTACGCCCGCTGCCTGTCCGTGCTGGAGCCGGCCGCACCGCGCCTGGTCGGCGAGGTCGCGGCGGTCGCCGGCACCGACGCGGAGCCGCGGCGGGTGCTGACGGCGATGGGCGTGCTGACGGCGGACGGTACGAGGTTCCGGCACCCGCTGCTGCGGGACGGGGTCCGCGCGCTGGTCCCCGACGCCGAACGGGCCCGCTGGCAGGCGCAGGCGGCGGTGCGGCTCTACCAGCAGTGCGCGCCGCCCGCCGAGGTGGCCAGGCGGCTGCTGGCGGGCGCACCGGTACGGCTGCCCTGGGTGGCGCCGCTGCTGCGCCGGGCGGCCGCGGACGCCCCGCCGGAGGACACCGCCCTGCCGGTCGCCTGCCTGCGCGCGGCCCTGGAACAGCCGCTGGAGGACACCGAGCGGTCGCAGGTGCTCTGCGAGCTGGCGCTGGCGGAGGCCGGGGAGGAGCCGGTCCGGGCACTGGTCCGGCTGGACCGGGCGCTCGACGCCTCCACCGGGCGGGCCGACGCCGAGCGGCTGGCCGCCACCGCGGCCCTGATCGTCTACGAGGCCCAGGCTCCCGAGGGCGTCGCGGTGCTGGCCCGCACGGCCCGGACCATGTTCGGGGACGCCTGCGGAAGGCCCGGCGCACCCGGGGTCGATCCGGCGCCGGGTGCGGTGGCCGGGCTCCGGCTGCTGACCAGGGGGGCCGTCGCGAACGGCGGTTCGTCCACGCGGCCGCACGGCGGCGGCGCCCAGTGCCCTCCCGAGGACCGTGACGAGGCCCGGACGTCCGCCGTGCGGCGGGCGCTGGCGCTGCTGACCGCCGCCGACCCGGCGGCGGCCGCGGGCTGGCCGCCCGGCTGGGCGCGGCTGGGCCCCGACGCCGCCGACTGGGAGCACGAACTGCTGGTCAACGCCCTGCTGTTCACCGGCGACACGGAGGCGGCGCTGGAGTGCGCACAGCAGGCGCTGGAGTACGCGCTGCGCCACCGCGCCGAGGACGACGCGGCGGCGGGACACGTGCTGGCGGCCCGGGTGCAGCTGGCCCGCGGCGAGGAGGGCCGGGCCGCCGGGCACGCCCGGATCGCGATGGACGCGGTGCTGGAGTGCCACGGGCAGCGGGCCCGGGCGCCGTGGGCGCTGCGGAGCCTCGCGGTCTGGACCGAACTGGAGGTCCGCGGCGACCGGCCCGAGTCCGCCCGGGCGATGCTGGAACGCCTCCGGTCGGCCGGGCGGCTCCCGTCGACCGCGGGCGCGCTGGCGCTGCGGCTGGCCAGGGGCGGGCTGCTGCTGGCCGAGGGCTCCCCGCAGGAGGCCCTGGCCGAACTGCTGGACTGCGGGCGGCGCCTGTCCTCGGTGCATCCGGCGCACCGACCTGTCCTGCGCTGGCGGGCGCCCGCGGCGCGGGCCCTGCGCGCGCTCGGCCGGGCCGAGGAGGCCGCCGCCTGCGAGCGCGAGGACCTGGACGCCGGGTCGGCGGCGGGGGCGCACCTCGGAGCGGGGGGCCCGACCCCCCTCGTGCCGCGGGGCCGGTCGGGCGAGGGCCGCACGCCCGGCATGGTCGGGCACGGCTGGGCGCTGACCGCGCACGAGCGCAGGGTGGCCGAGCTGGCGGCGAACGGCCTGTCCAACCGGGAGATCGCCGAGCGGCTGACGGTGACCCAGCGGACGGTCGAGTTCCACCTGACCAACGTCTACCGCAAGCTCGGCATCTCCCGGCGCACCCAGCTGCACGCCTCCCTGGGGGGCGGTCCGGTGGCCGCGGAGCGTCCGGCGGTCCGGCGTCCGCCCTGGTCGGCGGTCCCGGCGGACGCCCCGGCGGGCCCGGGCCTGCGGATGGCGGCGCGGGGACGGTCGGTCCTCCCGCGGCCCGTCCCGGCCCGTCCCCGGCGGGCCGCGGGATAGGTCCCTCCGGAGGTACTGCTCCGGCGAGGCTGCTCCGGACCGGCCGGGATCAGACGGGCTTGGTGCCGACCGCGAGCACCATCGGGGCGTGCGTCGCCTCGGGCGCCGCGTCGCCGCCGGGCAGCGGCACGACGGGCGCCCCCAGCGCCAGGGCGTCGGCCAGGACCGGCGTGCGGACCTCGACCCCGGCGAAGCCGGCCCCGGACAGGACGTCGCGGTAGACGTCCAGCGGCCAGTGGTAGTCCTCGATCTCCAGGGTGTCGGCCGAGCCGAAGAGTTGGACCCGGCGGGTCTCGCCCGCGGCGTAGCGGCGCCCCGGCTCGCCGGTGCGGAAGGTGGCGAAGCGGATCCCGACGGTCTCCGGGTTGGAGTCCAGCACGGCGTAGCGGGCACCGGGCCGCAGCACCCGGAAGACCTCGGCCGTCACCTCCCGGACGGTCTCCAAGTCCCCGATGTTGATGAAGACGAAGCAGGACATGGCGGCGTCCACCGAGTCGTCCGGCAGGAACGACAGGTCGGCGCTGTCGATCCGCCGGTAGTGCACCCGCTCGTGGGTGCGCCGCTCGGCGGCGATGCCCAGCATGTGCGGGGAGATGTCGACGCCGGTGACCCGCAGGGCGGGGTGGGCCTGCGCGGCGAGCAGCGACACCCGGCCCGGGCCGCAGCCGTAGTCGAGGAGGTGGCCGGGGCCGGAGGGGTCGAGACCGGACGGGTCGAGGCCGAGGGCCCGGAACACCAGGGGGAAGCCGATGGCCTGCTCGGTGAGGTCGTCGTAGGCGTTGAAGTCGGTCGCCAGTTCGGCGTCCGAGGACCAGTTCTGGCCCATGGGGGTTCCTCTTCTCAGTCGGAGGTCGGGATCGGGTCGCCGGCCCAGGCCCGTACGGTCGGGTCCGGCGAGTTGCGAAGGGCGGCCAGGACCCGTTCGGGGGTGAACGGGGCGTGGTCCAGCTCGGCACCGGTGGCGGCGCGCACGGCGTTGGCGATGGCGGGGACGACGCCCATCGTCGGGGACTCGCCGAGGCCCTTGGCGCCCAGCGGGCCGACGGGGTGGGGCTCCTCGACCAGGTGCACCTCGACGGGGATCCGCCACGGCGGCCGGGGCACTCCCTGGGCCAGCAGCGCGGGCTGCTCGACGGCGCCGTCCGGGCCGAACCGGACCCCCTCGGTCAGCGCCATGCCCACGGCCTGCAGCACACCGCCGCGGACCTGCTCCGCGGCCTGCGCGGGCTGGAGCACCCGGCCGGTGTCGTGGGCGGAGTCGATGCGCAGCACCCGGATGACGCCGGTCGCGCAGTCGACCTCCACCTCGGCCGCCTGGGCCCCGGCGGCCAGCGCGTTGTCCGGGGCGGCGAAGGCCCCGTCGACGGCCAGTCCGTCCAGGTCCGCGTGGAGCAGCCCGTCCGGTCCGAGCAGCCCGTCGGGGGCCAACTCCCGTGCACGGCAGAGCAGTTCCGCGGCCGCCTCGGCGACGGCGCCGGCCGTCAGGTACGACCCGCGCGAGGCGAACAGCCCGGCGTCGGCCTGCCCGAGGTCCAGCTCGACGTCGACCAGTTCCGCGGGGATGCCGAGGCGTTCCGCGGCGACCGAGGCGAGCACGGTGTGGATGCCCTGCCCGACGTCGGGGCACGCGGTGAGGACCCGCAGGCGCCCGCGGTCGATCCGGCAGCCCGCCTCGGCCCGGTCGGTGCCGATCACGCCGGTCAGACCGCTGAGGTTCAGCAGGGCGGCGACCCCGGTGCCGCGCCGCAGCCGCCCGCCGGCAGGCTCCTCGCGGGACCGCGGCGCCGGGAGGGCGCGCAGACAGGAGGGGAGGCCGAACGAGCGGACCGGCCAGCCGTGCAGGGGGTCGCGGTCGCCGGTGCGCAGGGCGTTCCGCTCGCGCAGGGCGACCGGGTCGATCCCCAGGCTCCTGGCGACGGCGTCCAGTTGGCTCTCCACCGCGAACAGCACCTGCGGGGCGCCGTAGCCGCGGAACGCCCCGGACGGCACCCGGTTCAGCGCCACGCACACCCCCGTCGCCCGGGTGGCCGGGGCGGGGTAGAGGGTCAGCGCGAGCGAGAGCCCGTTGGCGGTGACACTGGGGGAGTGGCCCGCGTACGGCCCGCCCTGGAAGACCGCGTCGACGTGCCGGGCGAGGATGCGGCCGTCGGGGCCGACACCGGTCACCACCCGCACGGTCGCCGCGTGCCGCAGCCGGAACGCGCCGGTCATCTCGCGGCGGTCGGTCTCGACGGTCACCGGCCGGCCGCCCGCCGCCCGGCTGCACAGGGCGGCCACCGCGTCCAGCAGGAACTCCTCCTTGCCGCCGAACGAGCCGCCGACGGCGACCGGTTCGTACTCCACCTCCGCCTCGTCCAGGCCGAGCAGCCGGGCCAGCAGCGGGCGGCTCAGCTTGGGGCACTGGGTGGACGACCGCACCCGGCAGCGGCCCCGGCCGTCCCAGCGGGCGATGGCGGCGACGGGCTCCAGGAAGTGGTGCGGACCGGCGTCGATCCGGAAGGTGTGGTCGAAGACGTGGGCGCTTGCCGCCAGCGCCTGCGCGAGGTCCGCCTCCTCGCAGCCCATGGCGAAGCGGGCCAGCTCGTTGCCGGGGTGGTCGCGGTGCGCCGCCGGGGTGGCCGGGTCGAGCGCGGTGGCCGGGTCCAGGGCGGCGGGCAGCGGCCGCTCGTGGACGGTCACGGCCGCGGCCCCGGCCCGGGCGGCGGCGCGGGACTCGGCGACCACGACGCCGACCACGTCACCGGGGAACCGGGCCTCGCGGGTGAACACCGAAGTGTCGTCGCGGCTGCCGTGCGGGTTGGTGGAGAACAGGATGCCGGGATCGTCGTCCGGGGTGAGGACGTGGAGCACGCCGGGGATCGCGCGGGCCGCCGCGCAGTCCAGGACGACGGTGGAGTGCGGCCCGCGGGCGCGGACGAGCCGGGCGAACAGGCTGTCGGGCGGGGTGCCGTCCACCACGTACCGGACGAGTCCGGCGGCCCGGTCCCGGGTGTGGGTGTGCCGGGTGGTCATACCGCCACCTCCCGGACGCCCTCGGTGGCGGGCGCGGCGCTGCACTCGGTGGCGGGCGCGGCGCCGGACGCGGCGTCGGACCCTGCGCCGGGGCAGACCCCGCACAGGGCCCGGGCGGCCGCGGCCAGGCCGCCGCAGCGGCAGAGGTGGCCGGCGAGCATGCCCCGGATCCCCTCCTCGTCGGCGGGCAGCGCGCCGTGCCGGTCCATCCAGGAGCCGCAGGACACCAGGACGCCGGGGGTGCAGAAGCCGCACTGGACGGCCGCCGCCTCGGCGAGCGCGCCGATCACCGCCCGGCCCCCGGGCCGGCCGGCCACCGCCGCGGCGGTGTCGACCCGGTCGCCGTTGGTTAGTCGGGCCACCGGGACGAGGCAGGCCGGCACCGGCTCGCCGTTCAGGGACACCGTGCAGGCCCCGCACGTCCCCTCCTCGCAGCCGACCTTGACCGCGAGGTGGCCGCGGTCGCGCAGCCACCAGGCGAGGCTGTCGGTCGGCCGCGCGCCGTCCGGCGCGGGCTGCGCCCCGCCGTCGACCAGGACGGTGGCCTCGGCGGACGCGGCGGCGGGCAGTGGCGAGGGTGAGCCGGGCCTGCAGAGGGGGGCAGGGGCTGCCTGGTGCGCATGGTCCGCCTGGTCCGACGCCAGCGCCTCGCAGGCCTCGGCCACCAGCAGCCGCATGATCCGGTGGCGGTACCCGGCCGAGGCCTCCCCGTCGTCCAGGAGTTCGTCCGGGCCAGGCAGTTCGTCCGGGTCGACCAGGCGCGGGCGGGCCAGCGCCGCTCCGACGCAGACCGCGACCCGGCCGTCCGGCCGCCGGACGGCCGCGACGGACACCAGGCTGGGCGCGATCGCCTGGTGCCCGGTGAACCGGCGGTAGACGCCGGGCATGCCCGGCCCCAGGTCCACCGCGAGCACGGCGAACGGGCCGGGAAGGTCCCACAGGTCCAGTACGGGCAGCTCGCGGACGGTGCCGTCGGCCGTGTCCAGCACGGAGACCGTCGCCCCGGCGGCGGCCAGCGCGACCGGCAGGTCGGCGCGCGGCGAGCGGGCCCCGAGGACACCGCCGAGGCTGATCAGCCGCCGTACCCCGGGGTGGCCGGTGGCGGCGAGGGCCTGGGCGATCGCCGGACGCCCCTCGCACAGCCCCGCCAGCCGGGACAGCCGGACCATCGCGCCGACCCTGCCGTCGACGGCGCCGTCCAGCCCGAGCCCGCCCAGGTCCACGGCGGTGCGGCCCCAGGCGTCGGCGAAGGCCGCCGACATCAGGCCCGCGCCGCCGCCCAGCGGTACCGCCCCGCGCCGCAGGGCGTCGAGCAGGGCCTCCAGGTCCGCCGGGCGGAGCAGCTCCACCCCGTCACCTCGCCTGTCCTGCACCTGGCGTCCTCCCGTCTTCCCCTGCCGCTGCGGTCGATTACCGCTCGAACGCTCCCAGGCGGCCCGTGGCGCGTCACTGCGGGAACCCGCAGCCCGCGGCGGCTGCGGGTTCCCGCAGCCGCGGGAGCGCCCGCGGTTGCCAGGCTTCGAGCAGCGCACCGCGAAGGAGCCCTCGATGTCAGACCCGTCGCCCGACCGTGACACCCTGCTCGCCACCTGGTACGAAGCCACCCCCCGACGGCTCGGGGAGCACCTCCGGCTGACCGGGACGCCGTCCTGGCTGGACTCCCCGGTGGTCGCCTCCCGACTCGCCCTCGGCTTCGGCGGCGACGCCGGACGGCCCCGCCCGGACACCTGGGTGGCCGCCGGCCCCTGCCTCGGGGACTGCGCCGCGGGGCTGACCCTGGAGGCGCTGGCCGTCGTCTACGGCCTGTTCGCGACCGCCCGGGCCAGTGGGCTGCGGCCGCTGCTGCACATCGGCACCGCCGAACTGGAGACCACCGACCCGCAGTCGGCGTCGACCTGGCGGAGCGTGGCCGAGGACGTCCGGGCCGTGGCCGAGCACTGCGCCCGGCTGCTCGGCGTCCCGGAGTACCTCGTGTGCGAGACCGGCGAGCACAGCGGGCACCCGGCCGTGCGGCGGGCCGTCGAGGCGTCCCGGGGCGTGGTGGAGGACGCCCGGCTGAACGGCGTCTACGACCTGTTCGGCACCCCCAGACCGGCGTCGCGCCGACACGTCGAGGCGGCCCGGTCCTGCCTGGCCTTCCACCGGCCCGACGTACTGGCGCAGGTGCTGGGGGCGCCGGTCGGGGGGCTGCTGGTGCTCACCGACGCCCAACAGGCGGCGCTGATGCCGCTGGTGGCGGAGGCCGACGCGGCCCGGCCCGGAGAACCCGGAGAGCCTGGAGAGCCTGGAGAGCCCGGAGAACCCGGAGAGCCTGGAGTGCCCGCGGCCGCGCGGGGCGGGCGGATCGGCTGGCTGGTCCAGTGCCCGTTCCCGGCCGTGGACGGCAGCGCCCGGATGTTCCGCGCCGCCCCCGACCAGAAGCTGCACGTCGCCGCCGACCCGGCCGTCCTGGAGTACGACCTCGCCCGCATGCCCGACCCGGTGTTCCGGGTCTGGGCGGCGTTCTGGTCGGCCGTCGACCCGGCCTTCCACGCCGAGGACCCGGCCGGACTGGCCGACGTCCTGCGGCAGTTGACACCGACCGGGGCGGGCACCCGGGCGCTCCAGGGGGCGGTCGCATGCTGAGGCCGCTGTCCCGGGAACTGCTGGACGCGCTCCCCGCCCGGCTGGTGCAGGCGCGGGTCCTCGTCGGACGGCTGGGCGCGCCGGACTCGGCGCTGGTGGGCGCACCGGGCCTGCTGGCCTGGTTCTGCGCGGCGCCGGACCGGCCCGACTCCGCGGAGGCGCTGCTGGTCGACGAACTCGCCGACGCGCTCGGCCTGTCGGCGACCTTCGTCGCCGACACCACTGATACCGCCGACACCGCCGACGGCCGGGTCGTCCCGCGCGCCGGGCTGCCGACCGTCGAGGCGCTGCTGTCCTGCGCGGGCCGGCTCGGTCCGGCCGAGGCCGCGCACGCGGCCGAGAGCGGCCGCCTGCCCGAGGCGCTGGCGCTGGCCGCCGCCGTCACCGTGCTCGCCGAGCAGGCCGGCGGCGGGCGGCTGGCCCTGGTGTTCGCCCAGGAGCGCCAGGACGCGGTCGAGGCGGCGCTGCGCTGCCTGCCCGACCGGGCCAGGCGGCGGACCACCGCACTGTTCCTGTCGGCCCCGGCCGCCGCCCTGCGGCAGCTGCCGCACCCGGGCCGCGCCCCGGCCGAGTCGCTGGCGCGGGCGGTGCGGCGGCTGCCGTCCGGCACCGCGGACGGCGACCCGGGGGCCACCCGGGTGGGCGGCTGCACGGCCCTGGCCGGGGCCGTCCGCTACGGGCAGCGCCGCCGCGACGGCGCCGACCTCGCCCGGATCGTGCGCGACTGCCGCTCGGGGGCGCCGTGCTCGGGCTGCAAACCGACCTTGCTGCGGCTGATCGCGCCGGAGTGACAGCCAGGCCGCCGACCGGCGGCCTGTGGACGAAAGGGCATCTGTGACACGCATCGTGGCCACGGCCGAGCCGTACGGCTTCGGCCCGGTTGCCAAACTGATCGGCATCGTGCGGGCGGCGCCGCTCGCCGTGCCGGGCCGGTGGGAGTTCGTCGGCCACGGCTCGGCCCTGACCGCGGCCCGCGCCGCCGCCGACCGCTTCGGGTCGGTCACCGAGCTGGACACCTCCGACGCGGCGGCCGTCCTGGCGGTGCTGCGCGGCGCCGACCTGCTGGTGGACGTGATGGAGCCGACCGCCGTGGTCTGCGCCGCCGCGCTGGGCGTCCCGGTCGGGTACGTCGACAGCCTCCCGCACGTCTGGCGCCCCGAACTGACGGCGCGGCGGATCGCCGCACTGGCGGACGAGGTCCGCGGCGACGAGCGCGCCGCGCTGCGGGTCTGCGCCGAACTCGCCCCGCACGACCTCCAGGCCGTGGCGCACGCACTGGCGGAGCGCTCCTACCTCCAGCAGGGCCCGAACCCCCCGCTGTCGGCGCTCACCCCGCGCCGGCCAGTCCCGGTCGGCGGCATCGTCTCCCGGGTGCGGCCCGGCGCGGACAGCCCGGACGTACTGGTCTCGCTCAGCGGGCAGCGCTCGGCGCTGGTCCCGCTGGAGGCGGCCGTGCGGTACGCGGAGCTGGCCGCCGGGCTGGTGCGCGGCTGCGCCGGACACCTGCCGCCCGACGGCTCGATCTGGCTGACCGGCAACCCCGAGGTGCTGGACCGCCTCCCGGCCGGGGCCCTCGCCGCCCTGCCCGGCACGGTGCGGGTGCGCCCGCTGGGCCCCGACGCGATGTCGGCCGCCGTGGCCGGGGCCGGGGTGGTGCTCGCCCCGCCCGGGCTGACCACCTACCTGGAGTGCGCGGACCAGCGGGTCCCGCTGCTGCTGCTCCCGGACCAGCACGCGGGGCACCGGATCAACCGCCGGCAGATCGACCCGGACGACGCCTTCGGCCCGTGGAACCTCGACACGCCGGCGCCGCCGGCCGTCCCGTCCTTCGCCGAGATCATCACCGACACCGGCGAACTGGCCGCCGCCACCGAGCGGGTGCTCGGGGACGCCGCCCGGGTGGCGGACGCCGGGGAGCTCTTCGGTGCGGCGGTGGCCGGGCTGCTGCGCAGCCCCACCGCCCGGGA
The DNA here is from genome assembly GCF_044547105.1 of Kitasatospora sp. NPDC052868. NCBI lineage: Bacteria > Bacillati > Actinomycetota > Actinomycetes > Kitasatosporales > Streptomycetaceae > Kitasatospora > Kitasatospora sp. NPDC052868. The sequence goes on from NZ_JBITZW010000036.1 coordinate 45,863, forward strand.
CGCCCTGGCCGAGCGCCAGTGCCGCCAGGTCGCGGCCGCGTTCGGCGGCACCGACGGCGCCCGCGCGATCGTCCGCGACCTGGCCCGGCTGCTGGACCCGCCCCCGGGCGCCGGGCCGGACGGCCCGCGGCCGGACCGGGTGCGGCCCGCCGTCGCCGGGGGCACCCCGGTGCGGGCCGAGCCGGTGGTGCTGCGCCCCGAGCTGAAGGAGGCCGAACGGCGCCACGTGGCCGCCGTCCTGGACAGCGGGGAGCTGTCGGCCGTCGGCGGGGGGCGCTTCGTCCGCGCACTGGAGGACGCCGTCCGCGCGGTGACCGGCGCCCGCCACGCCGTGGCGGTGTCCTCCGGGACGGCGGCCCTGCACATCGCGCTGCGGGCGGCCGCCGAGGTCGCCGGGGCGCCGCTCGCCGCCGGCGTGGCACTGCCGACGCACACCTTCGCGGCCAGTGCCAACGCCGTCCTCGCGGCCGGCGGCGCACCGCTGCCGCTGGACGTCGACGGCCGGACCCTGCGGCCGGTCGACGGCTCCCTCAAGCAGGCCGGCGCCGACGGCGCCCGGGTGCTGCTGTGCGTGCACATGTACGGCGTCCCGCTGCCCGCCGCCGGCCTCGCCGCCGCCGTGGGGCCGGGCACGCTGCTGGTGGAGGACTGCGCCCAGGCCCTGGGCTCCTGGCTGGACGGCCGGCACGTGGGCCTCGCCGGACTGGCGGGCACGCTCAGCTTCAGCTCGGAGAAGGCCGCCTCCAGCGGCGAGGGCGGCATGGTCATCACCGACGACGAGTCCGTCGCCGACTACGCCCGGGCGTTCCGGGACAACGGCATGACCGGCTGGAACCAGCTGCGGACCCCGGCACTCAACCACCGGATGACCGAACTGCAGGCCGCCGTGGCGCTGGGCCAGGTCGAACGGCTTCCCGAACTGCAGGCCGCCCGCGACGCCGTCGCCGCCCGGTACACCGAGCGGCTGGCGGGCACCGCGCTGGAGGCCGTGCCACCCCCGGCGGGAGCCCGCTTCAGCTGGGCCAAGTACCCCGTCCGGGTGCCCGACTCCTGGGGCGTCGACGCCGACGACGTGGTGGCGGCGCTCCGCGCGGAGAACGTCCCGATCCAGGCCGGCTACCGGGGGATGCACGGCTACCGGCGGCTCTCACGGGCCGGCCGGCCGGCGCACTGCCCGGTGGCCGACGGCTGGCAGCCGATGACCTTCCACCTGCCGACCGGCCCCGCGGTGAGCACCGCGCTGGCCGGGGAGGTCCTGGCCGCCCTGGAGAAGATCACCCACTGGTTCGACCGCTAGCGCCGAACCCGTTCCACCCCCCATCACCCCGTCCGCGGCGGCCGACCGAGGCCGCCGCGGGCATCCGACCCGCCCCGAGGAGACCTCGTGCCGCCGACGACGAGCCGCACCACCGGCCCCCAGATCCTGTACATCCGCCTGCTGGAGGCGTGCAACGCCCGCTGCCGCATGTGCAAGTTCTCGGGATCCACCGACGCCTACCGGCCGGACCCGGACCGGCTGCGCCAGCTCGTGGACGACCTCCACGAGCTGGGCACGCAGGAGGTCCGGTTCACCGGCGGCGAACCGCTGCTGTACCCGGAGCTCCCGGACATCGTCGCCCACCTGACCGAGCGCGGGATGCGCTCCTCCTTCGTCACCAACGGCGAGCACCTGGCCTCGCGCGCCAAGGAGCTGGTGGACGCCGGGCTGACCAAGCTCATCTGCTCGCTGGACTCCCCGCGCCCGGAGGTGCACGACGAACTGCGGCGCACCGAGGGGCTGCTGGCCGCCGCCACCGAGGGGATGGAGCTGCTGCGCACGGCCGCCGCCGCGGCCGGTACGGACGTCACGCTGATCGTCAACACCATCGTGTCCAACCGCACCTGCGGCCACCTGGACGAGTTCCTCCCGCTGCTCGCCGGGCTCGGCGTGCGGCGCTGGAACCTGATCCCGCTCAAGGGGGTGCGCGGCCTCTACCTCAACCGCGAACAGATCGACGCCACCCACGAGTTGCTGCGCACCCTGCTGCCGGCCATGGCGGCGGCCGGCGTCGACGCCAACACGCTCGGCCCGGAGATCTTCGGCGCCACCGAGGAGCAGATCCAGAACAGCAGCCGCGGCCGGTCGGTCACCTACGCCACCTGCAGCGTCCCGCTGACGGTCGGTTACCTGGACGCCAAGGAGGGGCTGCTGACCGCCTGCAACTGCCTCCCGCACTACCGCGGCCGCCCGCTGACCATCGCCAACGCCTGGGACCGGCCGTTCGGCGAGGTGTGGAACGACCCGGTGTTCGCCGAGGAGCGGCGCAAGTTCGCCGTCGAGGCACCGAGCCTGTGCCACGGCTGTGAGCCGTCCAACGTCCGCTTCAACGCCCGGGTCGCGGAGGCCCTGACCATCCTGCCGAGCCGGCCGGTGGCCACCGGCGCGACGGCCGAGAGCGGCGAACGGGCGCGCCTGCGGCAGGTCGAGGACAGCCTCTTCGAGCTGGGCGTGGAATGGCTGTGAGCCCCGTGCCCGTGAGCCCCGCGCCGACGCACACCGAGGCCGACGCCGCCGTCGCCGCGCTGGACCCGCTCGGCGCGGACGCCCTGCTCGCCGACCTCCCCGCACTCAACCGGGACGGCGACGCCGCCGCGCTGCAGCACCGCGCCGACCGGCTCACCGAGCGCGCCGGCGACGTGCACGACCCCGACCCGGCCCGGGCGGCGCTGCGCGACCTCGGCATCGTCGCCGCGTCCTGGTGCCGGCTGCACCCCGGCCGCCCGCCCGCGGACCGGGTCGCCGCCGAACTGCTCCGGCTGGGGGCGCTGATCGGCGAGCCGCCCCGCGACAGCCTCCCCTCCTACACCACCCGCAACCCGGCCGGCGGGCGCCGGCGGACCTTCACCGGCACCCCGGAGGAGGAGCTCTTCATCGCCGGACTCGCCACCGGCGCCCGGGTGCTGGACGAGGCGGTCGGCCACTGCGTGGTCCTCGGCGCGGCCGTCGACGAGGGCCGGCACCGTGACGCGGTCGCCGCCGCACGCGCGACCGGCGAGGCCTTCGCCGCGTTCACCCGGCTCTTCCACTCGGTGCGGCGGGGCATGACCGGCCGCTTCTTCGCCGAGGAGCTCAGGCCGTTCTTCCCGCCGATCGACCTCGGCGGGGCGTCCTGGCAGGCGCCCAGCGGCGCCCACCTGCCGATCCTCACCCTGGACGTCCTGCTGTACGCGGGCACCGCCGCGGCCGAGCCCGGCACCGGCACGCTCACCGCGCACGCCACCGACGCCCTGCCGTACCTGAGGCCCGACCACCGGGAGCTGGTGTCGGCCCGGCTGGGCGGGCCCGGCCTGATCGCCCGGCTGGCCGCCCGCCCGGCCACCGAGGCCGAAGCGCCGCTGCGCGCCGCCGTCGCCGACCTGACCCGGGCCTTCCTCCGGTTCCGCTACCCGCACCGCAAGCTGGCCCGGGACGCGCTGGAGGCCCGGCTCGGGCCGTCGGCCGACGGGCCCTACCGGATCGAGCCGCTGGAAGGGCTGATCGAGCTGGTCCGGGCGGCCGGGGACAGCCTCGCCCCCTGCCCCGACGGAGAGCGCCGACCGTGACCGCCCCCCTCTTCCACGGCTGCGCGGACCCGGCGGAGTACCGGGACCGCGCCCGGGAGCGCGCCGAGCGGCCGACCGCGCCGGTGCCCCTGCTCACCGCCGGGCGGCCCGACCTGGCGGCGGCGGCCGCGTACGCCGCCCCGCTGTACGCGGCCGGCCGCACCCCGCCGTGCAGCGACACCGGCCTGTTCCTGACCCCGCCCGCCGGTCCCGGTACCGGCGCCGATGTCGGTGCCGGTCAGGGTGCGGCCGACGGCCACGAGGCACTGTGGCCGCTGCTGCGCCCGCTGGCCCGGCGCTGGGTGCACTCCGCCGAGGAGGTGCCGCCGTCCGCCGGGTCGGTGCTGGTGGTCGCCGCCTACCCGCAGCTGCGCCACGACGCGCTGCGCCCGCTGCTGCGGCCCGGCCGGGAGCTGGGCCGGGAGCCGGGCCAGGACCGCTCGCCGACCCTGCTCACCGGCCGGGACGTGCCCTCGCTCAGCTGGATGCTCGCCAAGCAGTACGTGAGCGTGCGTCCGGAGGTCGTCGGCCGGGCCCTGTTCTCGGAGACCAACACCCCGCCGGCGGGCGGCCCGGGCGAGGTGTTCGGCGAGGCGGACCTGCGGGCCGGCGACCTGCGGGGCGCGCTCACCGGACGCCCCTGGCGCCGGGTCATGGTCCAGGGCCACGGCAGCGACGACCACGTGAACCTGGGCACCTGGACGCTGTGCGGGCGCGCGGGCGCCGACGTGCCCGCGGGCCCGGCACGCGCCCTGCCGCGCTGCGGCCACGGCCACGCCTGCTTCAAACCCGAGGACCGGCTGATCGGCCCGGCCGACGTGCTGACCGCCGAGCTGGTGCTGTCCTCCTGCGCCAACGGCCCCTTCGCCGACACCGCGGCCTACGACAGCCGGTACCAGGTGATGCTGGCGGCGCTCGACGGCCCGGCCCAGTCGGTGGTCGCCGCGCCCGGCGTGCACGACAGCGACCGGCCCGAGAACCTGGTCTACCTCGGCCACGAGCGGCCCGGCGGCCTGGCCGGCCCGCTCAACCGCAGCCTCGCGGACGTCACCCCGGGCCCGGTCTACCTCCAGTACGGCTTCCCGACGGCACCGGGCCCCGTACGCGGACCCGATCTGCCGACCGATCTGCCGGCCGACCTGCCGACCGAGCGGCTGGCGGTACCGGTCGACCGGGCCGTCGCCTACCTGTCGGGCGGGCTGCTCCCGGCCCGGCACCCGCTGCGGCCAAGGCTGGAACGGTTCGCCGCCAAGTACCTGGCGCTGCTCGCCAGGGCGGCCCGGCCCTACCCGCCGGCCGTCGGGGAGGGGCTGCGCAGCGACCTCCAGTCGCTGGACCACGCGATCGCCGCGCAGCTGCGCCGCGACCCCCAGGACCCGCTGGCGCAGTACCCCGAGCACTGGGCCCGGCGCAGCCGGATCGCCGGGCCCCCCGAGGCCTTCGGCTGCGTGTGCGGGCTGGAGGCGGCCCGGACCGTCCTCACCGGGCTGGCCCGGGTGGTCCCCGACACCGAACCGGTGCTGTGCCCGCGCTGCGGGGACGTCGCGGTCCGCCAGTCCGGCGCCCTGTGGGTGCGGACGGACGGGCCGCCGACACTGGAGGCCGGCGCGGAGGCGGTGCTGACGGTCGCCCTGAGCGAGGGACGGCCCGGGGCTCCGGTGCAGCTCGGCGTGTACTTCCCGCCGTTCCTGCGCGGCGCCTGCGCGGTGGAGCCGCCCGGAGCGCGGGTGCGGCTCTCCGCGGCGGGCGACCACACCGCCGAGTTCACCCTGCGGGTGGCGCCCGACGCGCTGCCGCAGCTGCACTACTACCGGGTCTTCGCCGTGCAGGACCTCGCGGTGTCCGGCGCCCGCCGGCAGTTCGCGGTCGTGCCCGCGCGGACCTGAACCGGGCACGTCGGAGCGGGCCGGCGTTTCGGAGCGTGCCGGGCACCCGGACGAGACATCGAGAGCGGGAGGGCGACAGTGCTGGAGATCGCCGATGGACTACGGGCATGGTGCGAGCGGGGGGAGCCGTTCGCCGTCGCCACCGTGGCCGCGGTGCACGGCAGCGCCCCCCGGCGGCCGGGGGCGGCCATGGCGGTGGACGCCGAGGGGTCGGTGCTCGGCTCCGTCTCCGGCGGCTGTGTGGAGAGCGAGGTGTACGAGCTCTGCCGCGAGGTGCTCGACGGCGGCCCGCCCGGGCTGCACCGCTTCGGGTACGACGACGACTCCGCCCTGGGCGCCGGGCTGACCTGCGGCGGTTCGGTCGAGGTCCTCGTCCAGCGGATCGACCCGGCGGAGCCGCCGGCCGGGTTCGCCTTGGCGCAGGCCGCCGCCCGCCGCCCCGCCGCGCTGGTCCGGATCGTGTCCGGACCGGACCGGCTGCTCGGCCGCGCCCTGGCCCTGAGCCCGGACCAGACGGCCGCTGACGCCGGGACCGTGGTCGGGACGGCGGTCGGGACACTCGGCGACCGCGGTGCCGACCTCGCCGCGGAGCAGCAGGCCCGGAGGCTGCTGCGGGCCGGGCGCACCGCCACCGTCCGGCTGTCCACCGCGGACGGCCCGGTCACCGCGCTGGTGGAGGTCTGCGCTCCGGCGCCGCGGCTGCTGATCTTCGGCAGTACGGACTTCGCCGTCGCGCTGGCACCCCTCGGCGCGCACCTCGGCTACCGGGTCACGGTCTGCGACGCCCGGCCGGTCTTCACCACCGCGGACCGCTTCCCCGGGGCGCACGAGGTGGTGGTCGGCTGGCCCGACCGCTACCTCCGGGACACCGCCACCGACGCCCGCACCGCCGTCTGCGTGCTCACCCACGACCTGCGCTTCGACATCCCGCTGCTGCGGGACGCCCTGCGGATGCCGCTGGGCTACGTCGGCGCGATGGGCTCGTGGCGCACCCACCACGAGCGGATGGCGGCCCTGCGCGCCGAGGGGCTGACCGAGGCGGAACTGGGCAGGCTGCGCTCGCCGATCGGCCTCGACCTCAACGCCTGCTCGCCCGAGGAGACGGCGCTGTCCATCGCGGCCGAGATCGTCGCCCACCGCAACGGCGCCACCGGCGCGCCCCTGTGCGGATCGGCACTGGCCCTCCACCGCGCCCCGGCGCTGTCCTGACCCGGCCGGCCGAGCCGCCGTTCAGCCCGGCCGTGCGTATAGGCCCCGCCTCCGGTCAGCGGCGGCCGGGGCGCCGCGAGGGCGGCAGCGGCGGCGCCGTCCGGGCCGGGGTGGTTTCGAGGGTGGTCAGGGCGAGCCCGACCGCCGTGTCGAGCTGGGGATCGCGCCCGGCCTGCCAGTCCTGCGGGGTCCGGACCGACTCGACGTCCGGGTCGACGCCCCGGTTCTCCACGTCCCAGCCGTACTCCTGGAGCCAGTTGGCGGACTTCGGCTGGGTCACGCCCGTCCCGTCCACCAGGGTGTAGCGCAGGTCGATGCCGATCACGGCGCCGGAGGTGCGGACGCCGACCAGCGGGCCGACCCCCAGCGCCTGGAGCGCCGCGGCGGCGACCTCGCCGTCGGAGCCGGTGAACTCGTTGACCAGCACGGCCACGGGCCCCCGGGGCGCGGTGCGCGGGTAGCCGACGGGCTGCGCCCACCGGGCCCGGCTCCATCCGACGGTCCGGCGGGCGAGCTGTTCCACGATCAGTTGCGAGAGCATGCCGCCCCGGTTCTCCCGCAGGTCCACCACCAGCCCCTCGCGGGCCGCCTCGGTCCGCAAGTCGCGGTGGAACTGCGCCCAGCCGGCGCCGAGCATGTCCGGCACGTGCAGATAGCCCAGCCGTCCGCCGGAGGTGCGGTGGACCAGCGCCCGCCGGCCGGCGACCCAGTCGTGGTAGCGCAGCGGCTCCTCGTCCGCCAGCGGGACCACCACGACCGTTCGGTGCTCTCCGGCCGCCGTGAGCACGGTCAGCTCGACCGGTTGGCCGGCCGTGCCGAGCAGCAGCGGGGCGGGCCCGGTGACCGGGTCCACCGGGCGGCCGCCCACGGCGACCAGCTCGTCGCCCGGGGCCACCGCGACGCCCGGGGCCGCCAGCGGGGAGAGCGCCCGCGGATCGGAGGTCTCGGAGGGCAGCACCCGGGCGATCCGCCACCGGTGGCCGGCGTCGCGGACCAGGTCCGCGCCGAGCAGGCCCGGGCGCAGCCGGGGGTCGCCGCCGGCCGGGGGCGGGCTGACGAAGGCGTGCGAGGTGCCCAGTTCGCCCTGGACCTCCCAGAGCAGGTCGGCCAGGTCGTCGTGGGAGGCGATCCGGTCGAGCAGCGGACGGTAGCGGTCCAGCACGCCGTCCCAGTCCACGCCGGACATGTCGGCGCGCCAGAAGTTGTCCCGCATCAGCCGGCCGGCCTCCGCGTACATCTGGCGCCACTCGGCCGCGGGCTCGACCCACACCCGGATCCGTTCGAGGTCGACCGGGGCCGTGGCACCGCCGTCCACCGGCCTGGTGTGCAGTGTGCCGCCGCCGCGGCGCAGCAGCAGCCCGGTGCCGTCACCGCTGACGGCGAAGCCGGTGACGCCCTCCTCGGCCGCCAGCGCCGCCCGGCGGGCGAGGTCGTAGCCCTCCAGCGCCGGTGCGGCGGGCCGGGCTCCGGGTGTGGCGGCCGCCGCACCGGTGAGTCCGGCCAGCGGCTCCCGCAGCCAGAGGACCTTCGAACCGGCGGTGCGCAGCGCCGTGCAGCGTCCGGCCTCGACCGGGAACGGCACCGTCCGGGCGGCGAGGCCCTCGGGATCGATCCTGGTGACCGCCGCGGCGGCGGGGCCGTCGCCGGGGGAGGGCTCGGGCGTCCACGGGTCGAACGGTGACGGCGTGCCGGCGGCCAGGGCCATCAGGTACGGGCGGCAGCCGAGCGGGAAGGACATGTCGAGCGAGTGGGTGTCCGGGACGGGGTCGAAGACCCGCTCGGAGAGGAACGCCAGGTACGCCCCGTCGGGGGTGAAGGCCGGGGAGTGGTCGTTGAAGCGCGGCGCGGTGGCGTCCAGGACCTCCCCCGTCCGGGTGTCGGCGAGCCGCAGCCACCGCAGCGGGCGGGGGCCGGCCTGCGACCAGGCCAGCCAGCGGGAGTCGGGCGAGAAGGCCAGGCCGGTCGCGTCGCCGTGCTCGCCGCCGGACAGCTCGCGGACCTCGCCGGTGGCCCACTCCACCAGCAGCACCCGGCCGTCGTGGGCGGCCACCGCGGCCTGCCGGCCGTCGGGGGAGACCTCGAACCCGAGCACCCGGCCGAGCCGCCCCGCCGCGACCCGGCGCCGCTTCCCGTCCCCGTCGCCGGGCGCGGGCGTGGGGGCGGCCGGTGCGGGAGCGCACTCCAGGGCGTCCTCGCCCTCGGCGTCGGTCACCCAGGCGGCCATGGCGTGCCCGTCGGAGCGGAAGGCACGCGGGAGGCGGGCCCGGACACCGGGCTCCGCCGCCAGGACCCGCACCGGCCCCCGCCGGTGGGGCAGCAGCTGGACGGTGCCGCGCACCTCCACCACGCTGCTGCGGCCGGTGTGGTCGGGGCCGGCGTCCCCGAGCCGGTCGGCGGCGCCGACGGGGTACGGCCGCAGCCGGGCGCGGCCGCCGCCCAGCCGCACCTCCAGCGGGGCCGGCTCCGCGTCCAGGTGCTCCAGCAGGTGGAGGCCGCCGGCCCGGGCGTGCACGACGCGGCGGCCGTCGGTGGAGGCCTGCCGCGCGTAGCAGTCCCGCAGTCCGGTGTGCCGCCGCAGGTCCGCGCCGTCGGGCAGACAGGAGTAGAGGGCGCCCGAGCCCTCGTGGTCGGAGAGGAAGGCGATCCGGTCGCCGACCCACATCGGGCACTCCAGCGAGCCGTCCAGCTCGGCCAGGATCCGCCGGGGCCCGCCGGGGCCGCCCGGGTCCGACCAGAGCCTCCCGGCGAGCCCGCCGCGGTAGCCCTTCCAGTCCACGGACTCACGGATCATCGTGGCCGAGGAGAGCACCACCCGGCCCTGCGGTCCGAAGGCGATGTCGCCGAGCGGCCCGTACGGCAGCCGCTCGCCCGGACCGCCGTCGACCGGGAGCGCGTACGCCCAGGGGCGGCGCTGGGTGGGCTGGCCGTGGGTGGTGGTGGCCACCACCCGGCCGTCCGGGGTCCAGCCGCAGACGGCGGTCCGCCAGACGCCCCAGTGGGTCAGCCGGCGCACCGGGCCGCCCTCGACGGGGGCGAGGCACACCTCGGTGTCGGAGCCGGAGCCCGAGGTGAAGGCGATGTGCCGGCCGTCCGGGGAGATCCTCGGCCGGGCCACGGGCTGCCCGCCGTCGGTGATCCGCCAGGCCCGTCCGGTGCGCACGGCGCCCGGGCCGCCGCCGGCTTCGAGCGGGGCGGCCCACACGCAGTCCTCGGCGGTGAAGGTGAGCAGGTCGCCGCGCAGGTGCGGGAACCGGAGGTAGGAAGCCTGCATCGATCTCGTCCCGTTGACGTCCGCCGACGCGCTCGCGTGCGCGCCGGTCGCCGGAGCAGGACGGTGTCACGGCGGCGGGTGGGCCGTCACTGCGGAAAGCCGCAGCGCCCGCGGCGCGGGGGCGGTTGCGGCTTCCCGCAGTGGCCCGGGCGGTCCGGACTGCCACGCTGCCACCGAGTGGGGTTGACCGAGGAGGGGCATGTCCGGAATTGCCGGTTGGGTGGATCGTGGGCGGGACCTCGCCGCACAGGAGCTGTCGGCGGCCCGGCTGGCGGCCGGACTGGCGGCCCGGGGCCAGGCCGGCGAGGGCTGGCTGACCGACCGCCACGCGGTGTTCGCGCAGCGGGTCGACGCCGCCTGGACGGGCGCCGCGCAACCCGCGGCGGTGCACCGGGACGGGCGGCTCGTGGCGATGGCCGTCTGCGACGGGTACCTGCACAACGGTGACGAGCTGTGGCGGGCGGCGGCGTCCAGGAGCACGGCCACCGCGACCCCCGCGGCCGCTTCGACCCGCCGGCCGGGCTCGCCGGACCGGGGGGAGCCCTCCGTCTCCGAGGTGCTGCTGCGCTGCTACCTGGCCTGGGGGCAGGACGCCCTGCCCCGGCTGGAGGGCTGCTTCGCCTTCGCGATCTGGGACGCCCGGCGGTCCGAACTCCTGCTCGGCCGGGACAGGTTGGGCGTGCAGCCGCTGAGCTACCTGCCGACCGCGGACGGCGCCGTGTTCGCCTCCGACGTGGCCGTCCTGGCGGAACACCCCATGGTCACCCCGGAGTTGGACGCCGATGGACTGTGCGGAGTGCTGACCCAGCTCCGGCCGTGGGGCCGCGGCGCGCTGCGCGGGGTCCGCGAGGTACCCCCCGCGCACCTCGTCCGGATCGGCGTGGACGGCGAACGCGCGTACCGCTACTGGTCGCTGGAGGCCCGCCCGCACACGCTCGACCGCAACGCCACCATCGAGCGGGCGGGCGAGCTGCTGCGCAGCGCCGTCGAACGCGACGCGCGGGGCACCGATCCGGCCGTGCTGCTCTCCGGCGGGCTCGACTCCAGCGCGCTGACCGGCCTGGTCGCGTCCGGGACGGGCCGACCGCCCCGGACCTTCACCGTCGTGTTCGGGTCCACCGCCGCGGCCGTGCCCGACCGGCCGTTCGCCCGGGAGGTCGCCGAGTTCTGGGGCTGCGACGCCCGGGAGGTGACGGTCCGCCCGGAGGAGCTGTCCGACCCGGTCGCCCTGGCCGACGTGCTGTCCGCCAAGGACTACCCCTCGCCGTTCGGGGACAAGGACACCACGCCGTACCTGTTCAGCCGCCAGGTCGCCCGACGGGTGCCGGTGGTGCTCAGCGGCGAGGCCGCGGACTCGGTCTTCGGCGGGATCGGCGGAGCGATCGACGGGGAGCGGAGGCTGGAGAGCTTCCCGTGGATCGAGCGGGCCCGCAGGTTCGGCGTCGAGCACGGCATCGGCACCGGGCTGTTCGCCCCCGACCTGCTGCGCGACATCGACGTCACGGGCTACCTCGACCGGCGCTTCCACGAGGCCAGCGCGGAGGTGCCCTACCTGCCCGGGGAGTCGGCCGTGCACGCGCTGGCGCGGCAGGTGGACTACCTGGTGGTGACCAGGCTGCTGGAGCAGGGCGTCGGCCACTCGGAGCGGCTGTCCGCGGCGGCCGGGCTCCAGGTGCGGTTCCCGTTCCTGGACCACCGGCTGCTCACCTTCCTCTACAACGTCCCGCCCGAGGTGAAGAGCTTCGACGGGCGGGAGAAGAGCCTGCTGCGGGCGATCGCCCGGGACCTCCTCCCCGACTCGGTGCTGGCCAGGGCCAAGGTGCCCTACCCGATCACCTACGCCGGGCAGTACAAGGCGGCCCTGCTGCAGCGGCTGAGGCACCTGCTCGACGACCCGGGCGCGCCGGTGCTGCCGCTGGTGGACGCCGCGGCGGTGAAGCGCCTCCTGGACACCCCGGACCTGATGGACCGGGGCGGCTGGATCGGACGGGCCGACGTCGAGATGGTGCTGAAGTGCGACGCCTGGCTGCGGCGGCTGCGGGTGGGCATCCGCCTGTGACCGGCGCACGGCCCGGCACTCTCCACGCACGCCCCGGCGATGCCGACGCACGCCCCCGGAATCCCGACGCACGGAAGAGGACGAACCTGATGCCGACCACACCGCCCGCGGACTCCGCGCTGTACCGGCTCTTCGCCGACCAGGCCGCCCGCGGCGCCGACGGGCAGGCGGTCCGCGACGAGTCCGGAACCGTCCTGACCTACCGCGAACTGGCCTCCCGCGCCGAGGCGTTGGCCGCCGCCGTCCGCGAGCGCTGCCCGGGCGCCGGACGCCGGGTCGGACTCCACCTCGGCCGGACGGCCGACCTCGTCACGGCCGTGCTCGCGGTGGTCGCCGCGGGCCACGTCTACGTCCCGCTGGACCCGGCCTACCCGGAGGACCGGCTGCGCTTCATGGCCGAGGACAGCGAGCTGGCCCTGGTCCTCTCCGACCGGGAGCCGTCCGGGGCGCTGGACGGCGTCCAGGTGCTGCGCGTCGACGGCTTCGACTGGACGCGGCCGACGGACGGCGCGGGGTCGGGAGGGGGCTTGCCGGTCGGGGCGCCGGAGGACGCGATCGCCTACGTCATCTACACCTCCGGCTCCACCGGCCGGCCGAAGGGCGTCGAGGTGCGCGGGCGCAGCGTGGTCGCCATGGTGGAGTCGGTCCGCGCCGCCTACGACTTCACCGAGCGCGACGTGTGGACGCTGTTCCACTCGTACTGCTTCGACTTCTCGGTGTGGGAGATGTGGGGGGCGCTGGCCACCGGAGCCTGCCTGGTGGTCGTCCCGGCGGCGACCGCGCAGTCGCCGCGCGCCTGCGCGGAGCTGCTGGTCCGCGAGGGCGTGACGGTGATGAGCGTGGTCCCGACGGTCTTCCGCTACCTGGTGGCCGCGCTCCGCGTCGTGCCCGCGGAGGGGATCGCGCTGCGCCGGGTCATCTTCGGCGGCGAGGCGGTGGTGCCGTCCGACATCCGCGCCTACCGCGAACTGCTCGGCAGCGGGTGCGAGTTCGTCAACACCTACGGCATCACCGAGACCACCGTCTTCGTGAGCACCCGCACCCTGTCGGACGCCGAACTGGACCGGCCGGGCGGTGGCGACCGCTTCGCCACCGAGCTGGGCCGGCCGCTGGACGGCTGGGAGGTGCAGGTGCTCGACGAGGACGGGCTCCCGGTACCGGTGGGCGGCTGCGGCGAGATCAACGTCGCGGGCGCGGGTGTCGCCGTCGGCTACCTGGGCCTGCCCGACCGCACCGAGGACTGCTTCCGCCTGCTGGCCCTGCCCGGTCGGCGGCCCGAACGGTACTACCGCAGCGGGGACTTGGCCACCCGCACCGCCGAGGACGTGTACTGCTACGCGGGCCGCGTCGACGACCAGGTGAAGATCAACGGGTTCCGGATCGAACCGGGCGAGGTGGAGGCGGTGCTGCGCGGTATCCCGGACGTGGCGGACGCCGCCGTCGTCCCCACCCTCAGCCGGACCGGCGGGCGAATGCTGACCGCCTTCTACACCGCCGGATCCGCCGTCCCCGCCGAGGAGTTGCAGCGCCGCGCCCGCCGGCTGCTGCCCGGCCACCTGGTGCCCGGCCGCTTCGTCCGACTGCCGGAACTGCCGCGCAACCCGTCCGGCAAGACGGACCGCCGGGCGCTACGGAGCCTGGGCGAGGGGTAGCCATCGGGGCGGACCACCACGACGACAACGACGAGAACTCTCCAGACAGGTGACGAAGATGACGAATGTTTCCCCGGCGGACCCTGCTACGGCTCCGCGCGCCGACCTGGGCGTGATCGGCGGCTCGGGCCTCTACGCGCTGTTGGACGACGTGGTCGAGGTACGGGTCGACACCCCGTACGGGCCGCCCAGCGACGCGCTGTTCCTGGGGGAGGTGGCCGGGCGGCGGGTGGCCTTCCTGCCCCGGCACGGCCGCGGCCACGGCCTGCCGCCGCACCGGATCAACTACCGGGCCAACCTGTGGGCGCTGCACTCGCTGGGCGTGCGCCAGGTGCTGGCGCCGTGCGCGGTGGGCGGGCTGCGCCCGGAGTACGGGCCCGGGACGCTGCTCGTTCCCGACCAGTTCGTCGACCGCACCTCCGGCCGCGTACAGACCTACTACGACGGCCTGCCGCTGTCCGACGGGACGCTCCCCGAGGTGGTGCACGTGTCGATGGCCGACCCGTACTGCCCGGACGGGCGGTCGGCCGCCCTGGACGCGGCCCGCGACGCGGCCTGGGAACCGGTCGACGGCGGCACCCTGGCGGTGATCGAGGGCCCGCGCTTCTCCACCCGCGCCGAATCCCGCTGGTTCACCGCCAACGGCTGGTCGGTGGTCGGCATGACCGGCCACCCGGAGGCCGTCCTGGCCCGCGAACTCGGCCTCTGCTACACCTCGTTGGCGCTGGTCACCGACCTCGACGCCGGGGTGGAGAGCGGCGAGGGCGTCACCCACGCCGAGGTGCTGGAGGTCTTCGCCGGCAACGTCGACCGGCTGCGCACGGTGCTGTTCAAGGCCCTGGAGCGGCTGCCCGCCGACCGGGACTGCCTCTGCTCGCACGCCCTGGACGGCCTCACCACCGGTCTGCCGGGTGTCACCGGCAGCTGACCCGCGGGTACCGCCACCGCCGCCGCCCCGCGCCGACCGGCGCGGGGCGGCGGCCTGCTCTTTTCGGGCCTTAGAGGCTCAGCAGACCGATGACATGGCCGTCCTGGTCCACCACCGGCCAGGAGTCCAGGCCGCGGGCGCGCATGGCGGCGGCCGCCTCGGCGGCGGGCATCCCGGCGGTGGCGAACGGCGCGCGGTCGAGCACGATGTCGCGGACCGGGGTGCGCTCGGTGTACCAGGACCGGGCCTGGAACGGCGCGAGGTGCAGGCGGGTCAGCAGCCCGGCACAGCGGCCGGCGTCGTCGCGGACCAGCACGTGGTCCGCGCCGGAGCTCTGCAGGATGTCCATCGCCGTGTCGACCATGACATCGTCGCTGATCTGCAGTTCCGGGCGTTGCATCAGGTCGCCGACCGTGGCGGTGGGCACGGGGCGTTCGACGGTGACGGACATGGGCGGACTCCTTCGTGTCGCTCCCGCCGGTGGTGGCGGCGATCAGGGCGCCGGCGGCGGGATTGCCTCCGGCGCCCGGGGTGGCGCTCCAGGTCGTCCCGGTCCCTACGCTGCGAGGGCGACGCGCCGCGGCGCCCGCCGCCGACCGCCACCGCCAGTGCCGCCGCCAGTGCCGCCGCCACTGCCGCCCTGCGGGTTGCGCTCGGCGTAGGGGGGACGGCTGCGCCGGTTGCGGCCACCGGACGCGCCGCGGCGGGGCCGTTCGACCACCGGGTCGGCGATCACCACGGGCAC
>NZ_JBITZW010000037.1:0-60396 GCF_044547105.1 Kitasatospora sp. NPDC052868
GGGGAGGCCGGGGCGCCCACCCCTCGCGCCCCCGGCGCGGGCCGGGCCCGCGCGCCCGGGCGGCCCGCCCCGGCCCGCCCGGCGGGGGGGGCCGGGGGGCCCCGGGCGGGGGCCCCCCCCCCGCCCCGGGCCTCCGGGATCTCCGGGCACGGGCCGCAGTGCCGGCGGCGCAGCTCGGCGACGATCTCGGCCACCTCGCCCTCCGGCAGCAGCGGCAGCATCATGGCGACGCCCTGCAGCAGGCCGCCGAGCAGGAAGGTGGTGTCGGCGGTGGCCGCGACCAGGCCGCGCACCTCGCCGACCCGGCCGGCCGCGACGGCCTCGATCAGCCGGGCCGCGTCCGCGGTCTCCTCGTCCACGTCGACCGCGCCGGTGTCGGCCGGCGCGCGCCGGGCCATCGACCGCAGCACCCGGTCGCCGACCTCGGGCGCGTACGCCTTGCGCACCGCCTCGGCCGCGATCCAGGTGAGCAGGGTGGCCACCTCGCGTTCCGCCTGCTCCTCGAAAAGGCGGTCCAGCGTGTCGTCGAACGCCAGCTGGTTTCCGTGCCGGAACGCGAGCAGCAGGGTCGCCGCCCTGGCTTTGGCCTCCTCGACCGCCTCAGCAGGCAGTTCGTCGGCCAACTCCTTGGTCACCACCACGCCATGCCCTCCCGTCGGTCGCCGGCTCAGCGAAACTCCTGCACACCGTACACATCCGACCTGCGAACGTACGCGAACCCGCGCGGGCAAGACCGGAATGAATTCGGGCGGAATAGGACCTCACCCGGTCCAGGATGAATATTCGCCGGAACAGAGCAATGCCTCTGCGCTATTCGGGGGTGGAAAACCTCCGAGGTGGAACGCCGTCGGAAAATGCGGCGGGGCCGCACCCCGCGCGTGCGGGATGCGGCCCCTGGGGAGCCACAGGCTTCGTCAGGCCTGCGGCAGCGACGCCAGCTGGGCGGTGATCCGGGCGATGTCGGCCTCCGCGGCCTCCTGGCGGGCGCGGATCTTGGCGACCACGTCGTCCGGCGCCTTGGCGAGGAACGCCTCGTTGCCGAGCTTCCCGGTGGTCTGGGCCTTCTCCTTCTCGGCGGCCGCGAGGTCCTTGGCGAGGCGCTTGCGCTCCGCCGCGACGTCGATGGTGCCGGAGAGGTCCAGTGCCACGGTGGCACCGGCGACCGGGAGCGAGGCGGTGGCGGCGAAGCCGTCGTCGGGCCGGGTCAGGCGCAGCAGCGCGCGGATCGCGTCCTCGTGGTCGGCCAGCACGGTACCGGCCAGGTCCAGTCGGGCCGGGACGCGCTGACCCGGCTTCAGGCCCTGGTCCGAGCGGAAGCGCCGGACCTCGGTGACGACCTGCTGCAGCGTGGCGATCTCGGCCTCGGCCTCGGCGTCGCGGTAGCCGCTGTCCGTCGGCCAGTCGGCGATGACCACCGACTCGGCGCCGGTGAGCGTCGTCCACAGGGTCTCGGTGACGAACGGGACGGCCGGGTGGAGCAGCCGCAGGGTGACGTCCAGGACCTCGCCGAGCACCCGGCGGACGGCGTCGGCCTGCGGGCCGCCCGCGGCCAGGGTGGTCTTGGAGAGCTCGACGTACCAGTCGAAGACCTCGTCCCAGGCGAAGTGGTAGAGGGCCTCGGACAGCTTCGAGAACTGGTAATCCTCGTAGAAGGCGTCCACCTCGGCGACCGTGGAGTTGAGCCGCGAGAGGATCCAGCGGTCGGTCGCGGTCAGCTCCTGCGGCGCGGGCAGCGGGCCCTCGACGGTGGCGCCGTTCATCAGCGCGAAGCGGGTGGCGTTCCAGATCTTGTTGGCGAAGTTGCGGGCCGCCTGGACCCAGTCCTCGCCGATCGGGACGTCGACGCCCGGGTTGGCACCGCGCGCCAGCGTGAACCGGAGCGCGTCGGAGCCGTACTTGTCCATCCAGTCCAGCGGGTTGACGACGTTGCCGAAGGACTTCGACATCTTCTTGCCGTTCTGGTCACGGACCATGCCGTGCAGGGCGATGGTGTGGAACGGCGGGGTGCCGTCCATCGCGTACAGGCCGAACATCATCATCCGGGCGACCCAGAAGAAGAGGATGTCGTAGCCGGTCACCAGGACGGAGTTCGGGTAGAACTTCGCCAGGCTGTCGGTCTGCTCGGGCCAGCCCAGCGTGGAGAACGGCCACAGGCCGGAGGAGAACCAGGTGTCCAGGACGTCGGTGTCCTGGGTCCAGCCCTCGCCGGTGGGCGGCTGCTCGTCCGGTCCGACGCAGACGACCTCGCCGTTCGGGCCGTACCAGACCGGGATCCGGTGGCCCCACCAGAGCTGGCGGGAGATGCACCAGTCGTGCAGGTTGTCGACCCAGTCGAAGTAGCGCTTCTCCATCTCCTGCGGGTGGATCTTGACCCGGCCGTCGCGGACCGCGTCGCCGGCGGCCTGCGCGAGCGGGCCGACCTTGACCCACCACTGCATGGACAGCCGCGGCTCGATCGTGGTCTTGCAGCGCGAGCAGTGGCCGACCGAGTGGACGTAGGGCCGCTTCTCCGCGACGATCCGGCCCTCGGCGCGCAGCGCGCCGACGATCGCCGAACGGGCCTCCAGCCGGTCCAGGCCCTGGAAGGGGCCGTGCACGGTGATGACCGCGTGCTCGTCCATGACCGCGATGGAGGGCAGGCCGTGGCGCTGGCCGATCTCGAAGTCGTTCGGGTCGTGGGCCGGCGTCACCTTGACGGCGCCGGTGCCGAACTCGGGGTCGACGTGCTCGTCGGCGACGACCGGGATCCGACGGCCGGTCAGCGGCAGCTCGATCTCGGTGCCGACGAGGTGGCGGTAGCGCTCGTCCTCCGGGTGGACGGCGACGGCGGTGTCACCGAGCATCGTCTCGGCCCGGGTGGTGGCGACGACGATCGAGGCGTCGCCCTCGCCGTAGCGGATGGAGACCAGCTCGCCGTCGTCGTCCTGGTACTCGACCTCGATGTCCGAGATCGCGGTGAGGCAGCGCGGGCACCAGTTGATGATGCGCTCGGCGCGGTAGATCAGCTCGTCGTCGAAGAGCTTCTTGAAGATGGTCTGGACGGCCTGGGAGAGGCCCTCGTCCATGGTGAAGCGCTCGCGCGACCAGTCCACGCCGTCGCCGAGGCGGCGCATCTGGCCGGAGATCTGGCCGCCGGACTCGGCCTTCCACTGCCAGACCCGGTCGACGAACGCCTCGCGGCCCAGGTCGTGGCGGGACTTGCCCTCCTTGGCGAGCTCGCGCTCGACGACGTTCTGGGTGGCGATGCCGGCGTGGTCCATACCGGGCTGCCAGAGCGCCTCGTAGCCCTGCATCCGCTTGCGGCGCACGAGGGCGTCGATCAGCGTGTGCTCGAAGGCGTGGCCCAGGTGGAGGCTGCCCGTGACGTTCGGCGGCGGGATGACGATGGTGTACGGGGGCTTGTCGCTCTTGGCGTCGGCGGTGAAGTAACCGCGCTCCACCCAGCGCTCGTACAGCTCGCCCTCTACGTCCGCCGGAGCGTAGGTCGTCGGGAGGGTGGCTGCGTCGTCCCCGGCAGGCGTGCTCGCGGGGCGCTGGTTCGTGGTGTCGGTCACGACGCACAGTTTACGTAACCGGGGGGGCTGGTTACGAACCGCTTTCGGTCCGGGGGCTCCCTGCGCCCGCCCGGGTCGGCCGTCGGCCCCGTGCGGTACCGTGCCCGGACACTCGTCCGGTTTCCGGTTCGGGCACGGACAACTCCACACGACGACAGGCCGCGGGTGCGGCGGGGGAGCACAGAGGCAGATGTACGGCCAGGGTCAGCAGTATCCGCAGGGTCAGCCGCAGCCATACGGGGGACAGCCGCAGCCGCAACCGCCGTACGGCGCCCCGCAGCCGCAGCCGCCGTACGGGGGCCAGCCTCCGCAGTACGGTGCGCCGCAGCCCCAGTACGGCTACCCGCAGCAGGGTGCGCCGGCCCCGCAGTACGGCGCCCCCCAACCGCAGTACGGCGCCCCGCAGCAGCCGTACGGCGTGCCCCCGCAGGCCCCCTACGGCGCCCCCGGCTACCCGATGGCGCCGCCGCCGAAGAAGGGCAAGGCCGGGCTGGTGATCGGCCTGGTGATCGGCGCCCTGGTGCTGGGCGGCGGCGGGTTCGGCCTGTACAAGCTGCTCGGCGGCGACCAGGGCGGGACGTACAAGGTCACCGCCCCGCAGTCGCTGCCGGACGGCTACACGCAGAAGTCGGCCAAGGAGCAGGCGGCCGACCCCTCCAAGAGCGAGACGTCCAAGCTCGGCAAGGACCTGCACGTGCTGGTCGCCAGCTACGCCAAGGGCGCGGACGTGCTGGACAGCATCAGCGTGATCGCCGTCTACGGCACGCTCAACGACCCGGACAAGATCATCGAGGACTCCAAGAAGTCCGACGGCGCCGCCACCTGGACCACCCCGATGACCGACTTCCCCGCCCAGGACAGCCGCAACTCCTCGGGAAAGCTCTCCTGCGGTGTGTTCAGCGTCGTCGCTGGGAAGAGTCAGTCCGCCGTCTGTGTCTGGGCGGACAAGTCGACCACCGCCCGGGTCTCGTTCCAGAAGTCCAGCCTCACCGGCGCATCCCCGGCGCCGCTCACGCCGAGCGAGGCCGCCGCGAAGACCCGGGCGATCCGCGACGCGATGGTCTCCGCCAAGTAGCCGTTCCCACCGTGGTGGCAGCGCGTCACACCGGCCTCCCGGGCCGGGCGTCAGCGTGCCCCGTCCGTCCAAGAAAGGGCCACCGTGACCGACCAGAACCCCTACGGCACTCCGCAGCCGCCGGCCGGCCAGCCGTACGGCGCACCGCCGCCCCCGCAGCCGGGCTACGGCGCGGTGCCCCCGCAGCCGGGCGGCCCGGCCTACGGCGCCGTCCCGCCGCAGGCCCCGCCGCCCGGGTACCCCGCGCCGGGCGGGGGCCAGCCCGGCTACCCGGGGTACGGCGCGTACGCCCCGGCGCCGCCGCCGCGCAAGTCCCGCAAGACGCTCTGGATCCTGATCGGCGTCCTGGTCGGCGTGCTGGCCCTGATCGGCGGCCTGCTGGCGTACTTCGTCTTCGACGTGACCTCCAACGCCGGCACCCAGAAGATCGTGCTCCCGGCCCAGTTCAAGGACCTCAGCAGGGACGAGAACAGCGAGATCGCCAAGAAGCTGGAAGAGGACATCACCAGCGAGTTCGGCAAGGGCGACGGCGCCTGGAACCCGACCGGGGTCAGCGCGGTCTACCAGGACCGCGACAGCGAGCCGCAGTTGATCGTGGTCGGCGGCTACGGCAAGGTGCTGCTCCCCAAGCAGGAGATGGACGCCATGTTCAAGGGCGTCTCCAGCAGCGGGCCGAGCATCACCGACCGGCACTCGGTCGACGCCGGTTCCAAGGGCGGCACGATGGAGTGCGCCAAGGCCACCGAGGACGGCTCCGAGATCGGCCTGTGCGCCTGGGCGGACAACAGCAGCCTGGTCATGCTGATGCGGGCGCCCCAGGAGGGCAAGTCCCCCGACCTCGCCGCGCTCGCCGCCGAGGCGCGCGACCTGCGGGCGGTCTCCGAGGTCCCCAAGTAACCACCCGCACAACCCGTCCGCACCCCCTCCGGCCCCGGCCGGAACACGAAAGCGGCCCCGCACCGGAGAGGATCCGGTGCGGGGCCGCCGCCGTAGGGCTGCGGGTCAGGCGCTCTTCTCGCGCCGCTCGCGCTTGATCATGTCGCGCGGGACCAGGGTCGGGATGGCGTGCTTGGAGACGACGTCCCCGGTGACCACCACGCGGGCGACGTCCTGGCGCGAGGGCACCTCGTACATCACGGACATCAGCACCTCCTCCATGATGGCCCGCAGGCCGCGCGCCCCGGTGCCGCGCAGGATCGCCTGGTCGGCGATGGCCTCCAGCGCGTCACGGGAGAACTCAAGCTCCACGCCGTCCAGTTCGAAGAGCTTGCGGTACTGCTTGACCAGCGCGTTCTTCGGCTCGGTGAGGATCTGCAGCAGCGCCTCGCGGTCCAGGTTGTGCACGCTGGTGATCACCGGCAGGCGGCCGATGAACTCCGGGATCATGCCGAACTTGACCAGGTCCTCCGGCATCACCTGACGGAAGTGGTCGCTGGCGTCCGACTCCCGCTTGGAGCGGATGTTGGCGCCGAAGCCGATGCCCTTGGCACCCGCGCGGCCCTCGATGATCCGCTCCAGGCCGGCGAACGCGCCACCCACGATGAACAGCACGTTGGTGGTGTCGATCTGGATGAACTCCTGGTGCGGGTGCTTGCGCCCGCCCTGCGGCGGCACCGAGGCGGTGGTGCCCTCCAGGATCTTCAGCAGCGCCTGCTGGACGCCCTCACCGGAGACATCGCGGGTGATCGACGGGTTCTCGCTCTTGCGGGCGACCTTGTCGATCTCGTCGATGTAGATGATCCCGGTCTCGGCCTTCTTGACGTCGTAGTCGGCCGCCTGGATCAGCTTGAGCAGGATGTTCTCGACGTCCTCGCCGACGTACCCGGCCTCGGTCAGCGCGGTGGCGTCGGCGATCGCGAACGGCACGTTCAGCATCCGGGCCAGGGTCTGCGCCAGCAGCGTCTTGCCGGAGCCGGTCGGCCCGAGCAGCAGGATGTTGGACTTCGCCAGCTCGATGGCGTCCTCACGGCCGTTGCCACCGCTACGTCCGGCCTCGCCCGCCTGCACGCGCTTGTAGTGGTTGTAGACGGCCACCGACAGCGCCTTCTTGGCGAGGTCCTGGCCGACCACGTACTGGTCCAGGAACTCGTAGATCTCGCGGGGCTTCGGGAGCTCCTCGAAGCGCACCTCGGAGGTCTCGGCGAGCTCCTCCTCGATGATCTCGTTGCACAGGTCGATGCACTCGTCGCAGATGTACACGCCTGGGCCGGCGATCAGCTTCTTCACCTGCTTCTGCGACTTGCCGCAGAACGAGCACTTGAGCAGGTCGCCACCGTCTCCGATGCGTGCCACGAGGTGCTTCCCCTTCGCCAGGGGCCCCGCGGGGGTTCCGGGGCCTGGTGCTGTGGACCGTCCGCGCCGTCGGCGCTCGGTCTCGCTATCCGACGGTACTCTGCCGGGCCCGGGATTCCGTCCTCTTCGCCAGGTCTGCCCTACGCCCTGGGCGAATTGATACCGAACAGATGCCGGAGCCGCCGCCGTCGGCGGGCCGGGGGCCGCGCGCGCACAACCGCTGCGCGCGCCGGCCCCCGGCGGGTGCCGGCCTCAGGAGGTCAGCGAGGACTTGCGGGTGGAGATGATCTGGTCGATCAGGCCGTACTCCAGGGCCTCCTCGGCGGTGAGGATCTTGTCGCGCTCGATGTCGTCGCGCACCTGCTCCACCGGCTTGTTGGAGTGCTTGGAGAGCATCTCCTCCAGCTGCTCGCGCATCCGGAAGATCTCCTTGGCCTGGATCTCCAGGTCCGAGACCTGGCCGCGACCGGTCTCGGTGTACGGCTGGTGGATCAGGATACGGGCGTTCGGCAGCGCCATCCGCTTGCCGGGGGTGCCCGCCGCGAGCAGCACGGCCGCCGCCGAGGCCGCCTGGCCCATGCAGACGGTGGTGATGTCCGGCTTCACGTACTGCATGGTGTCGTAGATGGCCGTCAGGGCCGTGAACGAGCCGCCGGGCGAGTTGATGTACATCTGGATCTCGCGGTCCGGGTCCATCGACTCCAGGCACAGCAGCTGCGCCATGATGTCGTTCGCCGAGACGTCGTCGACCTGCGAGCCGAGGAAGATGATGCGCTCCTCGAACAGCTTGGCGTACGGGTCGTACTCGCGGACGCCCTGCGAGGTGCGCTCGACGAAGCGCGGGACGATGTAGCGGCCCTCGGCGCGCATGTCCTCGACGCGTGCCTTGGCGCTGGACAGGCTGGGGATGTTCATGGGGTTCTTGTCCTCCGGAGCGTTGTGGCTGTGGTCTCGTGGGAGCCGGGCCGAGGCTCAGGCGCCCGTGCCGCCGCCGCCCGGAACGTCCGCGGCGCTGTGCATGATCGCGTCGATCAGGCCGTACTCCAGGGCCTCCTCGGGCGTGAACCAGCGGTCGCGGTCGGAGTCCCGGGTGATCTGCTCGAAGGACTGGCCACTGTGGAAGGCGATCAGCTCGGACATCCGCTTCTTGGTGCGGAGCAGCTGCTCCGCCTGGATGCGGATGTCGGTGGCCGAACCGCCCAGACCGGCGGAGGGCTGGTGCATCAGGATGTTGGCGTTCGGCAGCGAGAAGCGCTTGCCCTTGGCGCCGGCGGTCAGCAGGAACTGACCCATCGAGGCGGCCATGCCCATCGCGATGGTGACGACGTCGTTCTTGATGTACTGCATGGTGTCGTAGATCGCCATGCCAGCCGAGATCGAGCCGCCCGGGGAGTTGATGTAAAGGAAGATGTCCTTTTCCGGGTCCGCGGCCAGCAGCAGCAGCTGGGCGGTGATCTTGTTGGCGATGTCGTCGTCGACCTGCTGGCCGAGGAAGATGATCCGCTCGTTCAGGAGCCGGTTGTAGACCTGGTCGCCCAGGCCGCCGAGCACGTCACCAGAGGCGGCGTGCGGCGCCATCGGGCCCATCTGCATCTGCGGGAACGTCACTTAGCCACCTGCTCAGTCGATTTGGACGGTCGCTCCACGGCCGTCACGTGTCGCACAGCTTCCGGGTATCACGGTGTGATTGTTGCTGTCC
Organism: Kitasatospora sp. NPDC052868; assembly: GCF_044547105.1. Classification (NCBI taxonomy): domain Bacteria; kingdom Bacillati; phylum Actinomycetota; class Actinomycetes; order Kitasatosporales; family Streptomycetaceae; genus Kitasatospora; species Kitasatospora sp. NPDC052868. The sequence goes on from NZ_JBITZW010000037.1 coordinate 8,621, forward strand.
AAGGACCCTAACGCGCAGGCCGGGCCGCAGAATCCCCCACGCAGAACTGTTCGCTGTGAGCGCAGGGTGGACAGGGGGCGGAAGACGGAACAACAGCGGGCCCGGACACCGCGTACGGCGTCCGGGCCCGCTGCTCTGTCAGCGCGACCGGGGCGATCAGGCCTCGGTCTTCTCCTCGGCCTCGGCCTCGACGGCGGCCGGGGCGTCGACGGTCTCGCCCGACTCGTCGGTCTCGTCGTCGTCGAAGTTGATCTCGTTGCCCTCGGTGTCGACGACCTTGGCGGCCTCGACCACGGTGGCCAGCGCCTTGCCGCGGGCGACCTCGCCGACCAGCAGCGGCACCTGGCCACCCTGGACGACCTGCTGCGCGAACTGGTCCGGGGTCAGGCCCGAGCCGGCGGCGCGGCGGATGAGGTGCTCGGTGAGCTCCTCCTGGTTAACACCCAGCTCCTCGTCGGCGACGATCTGGTCCAGGACGAACTGGGTCTTGATGCCCTTCTTCGCCTGCTCCTCGGTCTCCGCCAGGAACTCCTCCTCGGTCTTGCCCTGGGTCTCCAGGTACGCGGCGAGGTTGAGGCCCATGGGCTCCAGCTGGTGGTGCTCCAGGTTGTGCTTGCGGGTCTCGATCTCGTCCTTGAGGAGCTTCTCCGGGAACTCGATCTCGACCAGCGCCAGCAGCGCGTCGAGCACCTTCTCCTGGGCCTGGGTGGCCTGGTCGTACTCCTTCATGCGCTCGAGGCGCTTGCGGGAGTCGGCGCGCAGGTCCTCCAGGGTGTCGAACTCGCTGGCCAGCTGGGCGAACTCGTCGTCCAGCTCGGGCAGCTCCTTCTCCTGGACGGCGGTGACGGTGACGGTGACCTCGGAGGTCTTGCCCGCCTGGGTGCCGCCCTTGAGCTCGGTGTCGAAGGTGGCGGTGCCACCGGCCTCCAGGCCGATGACGGCGTCGTCGATGCCGTCGATCAGGCGGCCGGAGCCGATCTCGTAGCTGACGCCGGCGGCGGTGCCGTCCTCCGGCACCTCGCCGTCGACCTTGGCCTCGAGGTCCACGACCACGATGTCGCCGGCGGCCGCGGCGCGCTCGACGTCCTTGACCGAGGAGAAGCGCTCGCGCAGCTGCTCCAGCGACTTGTCGATGTCCTCGTCGGCGACCACGATCGGGTCGACGACGACCTCGATGGTCGAGAAGTCCGGGAGGGTGATCTCCGGGCGGATGTCCACCTCGGCGGTGAACTTCAGGTCGCCACCATCGGCGATCTTCTCGACACCCTCGATGTTGGTGATGTCGGGCTGTCCGAGAACCTCGATCTTGCCCTCGTCGACTGCCTGCGTGTAGAAGCGCGGGAGGGCGTCGTTGACGGCCTCCTCCAGCACGGCGCCACGACCGAAACGCTGGTCGATGACACGGTTCGGGATCTTGCCCTTGCGGAAGCCCGGGACCGAGACCTGCTGGTTGATCTTCTTGTACGCCGCGTCGAGGCTGGGCTTGAGCTCCTCGAAGGGCACCTCGACGGTGAGTCGAACCCGGGTCGGGTTCAGAGTCTCGACGGCGCTCTTCACGGTTTGGTCTCCTATGGGCTTGCGGTCAGGTTGCCTGCACCCTCCCTGCCGCCGGCCGGGGCCGTACGGGCGGGTCGGGCGAGACGGGCGATGGGCGGTTGGAGCTGCATCTCCCGTGGGGGGTGGACGGTGAGCGTGACTCCTCGCCCTCGTGCGGTTGACCTGGGTGGACGCCACAGGGACTACCGCCAGCGCCCCATCCTACCGGTACCACGAAAGGCGGACGCCAGGACGCTGCCGTCCAGGGCCGGTCAGGCCTTGCCCACGGGCTCCGGGGCGGCCTCCGCGGCCGGGCCGCCGGTACCCCCCGCCGGTACCGGGCGCATGGTCGCGGCGGCGTCCGAATCCCGTACCAGCACAGCGATCCCGGCCGCCACGAGGGCCAGCGCGGAGGCCGTCAGGAAGGCCGCGCGGTAGGCGGCGAGGTTCGCCACGGGCGTACCCGAAGCGTCCGCGGTGAAGGCGCCGACGGCGGTCAGAACCGTGCCGAGCACCGCGACGCCGAGCGCGGAGCCGAGCTGGCGCTGCGCGTTGTAGAGCGTGGAGGCGGCGCCGGTCGAGGCCGCGGAGACGGTGGCGAAGGCGGCCGTCTGGGAGGGCATGAAGACGTGCGACATCGCGTAGCCGGTGACGAACATCAGGGCCCGCACCGCCCAGAGGTTGCTCTCCGGGCCGATCGTGGCCATCAGGGCGAGGCAGCAGGACACCACGGTGGCGCCCGCGACCAGGATCCGGCGAGGACCGATCCGCGGGTAGAGCCGGGCCGCCACCTGGGAGGCGAGCATCACGCCGAGCGCCTCGGGGAAGACCATCAGGCCGCTGTGCAGGGCGTCCATGCCGAGCCCGTCCTGCATCAGCAGCGGGAAGAGGTAGAGCATCCCGAGGAAGGCCGCGCCGGAGAACAGCGAGAGCAGGTTGGTGGTGCGGAAGATGCGGTCCCGGAAGAGCCGCAGGTCGAGCATCGGCTCGGGGCGGCGCAGCTCGACCGGCACCAGCACGACCAGCGCGAGCACGCCGACGAGCGCCGCGGCGACGATCCGCGCGCTCCCCCAGCCCTGGGACGCGCCCTCGGAGAGCGCGTACATCGCCGCGCCGAAGCCGACGGCGGAGAGCAGGAAGCCGGCCGTGTCGAAGCGCCCGGCCCGCTCGGCCCGGTAGTCGGGGAGGAAGAGCAGGGCGAAGACCAGGGCCGCGATGCCGACCGGCACGTTGACGATGAAGACCCAGTGCCAGGACCAGCCGTCCACCAGCCAGCCGCCGAGCACCGGGCCGGCGGCGGGCGCCACGGCGGTGGGCAGCATCAGGATGCGGGTGGCCCGCATCCGCTCCTCCTGCGGGTAGGCCCGGAAGAGCATGGTCATCCCGACCGGGGTGAGCAGGCCGCCGGCCGCCCCCTGGAAGATCCGGTAGAGGGTGAGCCGGGTCATCGAGTCGGCCGCGCCGCAGAGCAGCGAGGCGACGGTGAACAGGGTCAGCGAGACGAGGAAGACCCGGCGGGTGCCGTAGCGGTCCCCCAGCCAGCCGGAGAGCGGGACGAACACGGCCAGGCTCACCAGGTAGCCGACGTTGATCACGCCGACGCCGGCCGGATCCGTGTCGAACTGCCGACCGATCGCGGGCAGGGCGACGTTGACGATCGTGGTGTCCATGATCGTCATGAACAGCGAGGCGACGAAGACGACTCCGACCGCGATCTTGGGGTTCATCCTCATCGGGCTCATCCGGGGCTCCAGCACATGGGTGAAAAATCAACCACCCACCATGCCCGAACCGGCCCGAAAACGACAACAACACCGAAAACGCCAACAGGGCCCCGCCGACGACGAGACCCTGCCGCACTGTCGGGGTGACCGGATTCGAACCGACGGCCTTCCGCTCCCAAAGCGGACGCGCTACCAAACTGCGCCACACCCCGTGGTGCCGAGAGGAAGCGTACACGCCGGGCCCTCCCGGTTCCCCGACATATCCGGGGCCCTCGGAGCGAATCCGGTGTGCACGAGGCCGACCGGACCAGGTACGCTGTTCCCCGACCTTCCGTCCGGCGACGGCCGGAGGATCAGTGCGGGTGTAGCTCAATGGTAGAGCCCTAGTCTTCCAAACTAGTCACGCGAGTTCGATTCTCGTCACCCGCTCCGAACGTCCGGCCCCGCAGAGACGCCCAGCGCCTCTCCGGGGCCGTTCGCGTTCCCGAGGGTCCGTCAGCAGCCCTCTTCGACTGGAGGCCCGGCCCTAGAGGCCCAGCCGCAGGGCCCGGGCCGCGGCGCGGTCGAGCAGCTGGTGGACGTCGGCCTGGCGGGTCGTCGGGCGGTCGTTGTACTCGTCGGGGGAGGCCGCCGGCCGGCCGGTGGCGTGCAGCACCTCCATCAGCTGCACCCGCGCGGTGCGGACCGTCGCCGGCGTCCCGTAGCCGTGGGCGAGCACGGCGGCCTGGGCCCCGAGCAGGCAGACCCGGCCGGCACCGTCCCACATCGCCCCCTGCACCCAGCCGAAGGCCCCGAGGTAGCGGGAGGCGAGCCGCAGGTGCTCGGCGGCCGTCACCGGCACCGGGCGGGCCGGGCGGCGCAGCGCCCGGTCCAGCAGGGTGGCCCGGGGCGAGGGGTGGCCGGCGTGCCACGGCTGGAGCGCGGAGCCCAGCGGGCAGACGGCCGGCCGGCCGACGTAGGGCGCCGGGGTGCGCGCCGGGGCGGGCAGTGAGGCCAGGTACGCCTCGATCTCGGCGACCAGCCCGGAGCCGTCCGGGGTGAGCAGGGTCGGCGAAGGGGGCGTCAGTTCGGTGCGGGGCATGCGGGTTCTCCAGGCGGGTGCCTACGGTTGCCGCTACCCAAAATGGTACATATGGGGCATTCCCGCGACCGGAGAGCCGCCCGCCCGGCGCCGGGGCCGGGCCGGCGGCGGTTTCCCGGCGGGGCTCCGGGCCGATAGCCTCGGCGGGCGTTCGAGAGCAGTTCGAGAACGTGCCGAGCCCGAGGGTGGAGGAGTTCCCGTGCGTCCCCAGGACCGACTGGACGTCATACAGCGCTGTGTGGTCCGGGAGATGGCGCGACTCGGCCAGGTGTTCGTCATCGACGGCGAGGTGGTCCGCGGTCCGGGCACCACGGCGGTGGCCGTCCGGGAGCACCCCGGTGACGACGGCCATGTCGACCTGGGCTTCGTCCTGCACCTGGGGCGCGCCGACGCGCCGGTGGTCTGGGACTGCACCGCCGGCCTCGGCAAGACCGAGGAGGAGAAGCTCGCCAACGCGGTGCGGATGTGGGCGACCACCACCGCCTCGGCGCTGGTCGAGCTGACGGAGCGGCGCGGCGCGCACGGCGACCACTACGACCACCCCGAACTGCCCGGCTGGCACGCCGTGCAGGGGCCGGCCGCGGTGTTCGGCTTCGGCAACGAGACGCTGGCGGGCTGGCTCGCGGAGCACCGGGTGCTGCCCGCGCTGGCGCCCGCGCTGCTGCCGGAGCTGGCCGGCCGGCCGCTGAACGGGGTGAAGCTGTTCCTGGGCGGCAAGGCGGGGGACGACGTCGCCGAGGTCCGGGTCAACGGCGAGGTCTGCGAGGCCGCCTCGACGGCGCTGCGCGCGCTGGACTGGCCGCGCGGCGAACGGCTCTACTGGGCACGGCTGTTCGTCCTGCTGGCGGCTCCGGACGCGCCGCACCGGCCGGCGGCGCCCGCGGGCGCGCCGGCACCTGCGCCGGCCCGCGCGACCGTCCCGGCGGCGGCCCGCCCCCGGGGTCTGTTCAGCCGCTGGCGGCAGGCCAGACGGGCCGACCGGTAACGCGGGCGGCCGGCCCCTCCCCCGCTCGGCCCCGCGGGGCCCCGCAGAACCCCGTGGGGGTCAGCTGGCGATGTTGGAGATGCTCTTGGCGATCTGGCTCAGGAAATCCTGGATCGGCTTGGCCGCGGTGCTCTGGTTCAGCATGAAGCCGAACAGGGCGGCCAGGATGGCGTGTCCGACCTTCAGCTGCTTGTTGCGGATGAAGATGAAGCAGATGACGCCGAACAGGACCAGCGCGGAGACGGAGAGTGCCACCCGGACTCACTTCCTCGTTTCATAGCGGGGCGCCCTCGACTGGTAGCCCCTGCGAAGCCGGACCCCGGTCTGTCCGACGGTCCCGAGGCGGAATTGCCGATCGTCCGGTACGTCGCACCGGAGAGGAGTTCCGTGCCGCACAGATCCCGTCGTGCCGCACGCGACGCCCCCCATCCCCCGAATCCTGACCAGTCCCGCCCGGACTCAGTGTGGTCGACCGTGCCGATTGCGTAAAGGTCTGACTGTCAGCCGAACGCCGATATCCTGCGATGTGAGACGAGTTTCCGCCGACCGAGACGATAGCGGAGGCGTTCTGACGAATCGTCGGCGGGGCACGCTGAGCGGCCGGGAAGCGCCCGGCGGCCCGGACCGGAACCGCCTGGTCCGTTCAGCCGACGGCGGGTCGGAAATGGCCGAAGATCAGCTGCCGGCCTTGACAGCAGCTGCCCGCGGCATATCCACGGCGGGTCAGTCCCGCCAGAGCAGCAGCACCGCGCGGTCGTCGTTGATGTCCCGGGCGACCGTCTCGATCAGCCGGGACGCCGCGCCGCTCCCCGCGCCCGGGCCGCTGCCGGGGACCAGCCGGTCGGCCTCGCCCATCAGCCGGTCCATACCCTCGGAGAGATCGCGGCCGGGCGCCTCGACCATGCCGTCGGTGCAGAGCAGCAGGACGTCGCCGCGGTTCAGCCGACCGCGCACGCCTTCGAACTTGGCGCCGTCGTAGATCCCGAGCAGCGGGCCCTCGGTGGTCTCCTTGATCTCCCAGCGCCCGGCGCCCGCCAGCCGCTGCATGCCCGGCAGGTGGCCGGCCGAGAGCAGCTCGTACTCGCCGGTGTCCAGGTCCAGCACCAGTTGGACGGCGGTGGCGAAGCCCTCCTCCCAGGACTGCCGGAGCAGGTAGCCGTTGGCGGCGGGCAGGAACTCGTGCGCGGGCAGCGAGCCGAGCAGGCCGCCGAACGCGCCGGAGAGCAGCAGCGCCCGGGAGCCGGCGTCCATGCCCTTGCCGGAGACGTCCGCGAGGACCACCTCCAGCACCCGCTGGCCCGGTCCGGTCCGGGCCGCCACCACGAAGTCCCCGGAGAAGGACTGCCCGCCGGCCGGGCGCAGCGCCATGTCGGCGTGCCAGCCCTCCGGCAGCTTCGGGACGCGGCTCTGCACCCGCAGCCGCTCGCGCAGGTCGAAGAGCATGGTGGAGCCGCCCCACCAGGGCACGCCGACCCGGCTGCGGAACTGGGCCAGCAGCAGGCCGCCGACCCCGGCCGCGCCGACCACCAGGGCGGCGCCGGGGGTGACCCCGTAGGTGTAGGCGTCCGGATCCGCGCTGGCGACCCGCTGGCCGGTGTGGATCACGGACTCGGCGGAGAGGCCGAGGGCGGTCAGCGCGTACAGCACCACCAGGCTGCCGGGGCGCAGCAGCAGGGCGGCGGCCAGGATCGGCAGGACCAGGGCGGTGGGCGGGGCCCAGGCGGGGATCCAGATGTTGAGCATGATCAGCAGCGGGACGAGCAGCGCGAGCACGCAGAGCACCGGCCAGTCGGCCGGGCCGCCGCGGAAGTAGTCGACCCCGGCGGTGCGCAGCCTTCGGCGGACCCGGCGGAGCCACTTGCGCAACCGGGCCGTCACGGGGTCCTTCACCGGGGCGGTGTCGGGCCTCGTCGCAGTCGTCTGGGGCGGTGCGCCCTGCGGTCTGCCAGCCATGGGGACCGACCATATCCAGCGGTACGGGTCCGCGTCGACGGCTTGTGCGCGGGCGGCGCCGCCGTGGCGCGGGCGCGTCAGCGGGTTTCGGCCGATCGGGGCGGCCGCAGCCGCTGCGTCAGGAGGCGTGCGCCGGTTGGGCGTACGAACCGGGTGAGCGACGTGCGCCCCGCGTGCGGGCGCCGAAGGGCGCCGTCCGGGCCGGGTGGGCGCTGTGGCCGACGACACAGCGGCGGCACAGCGACGACACCGCGGGGCGGCGGGGCGGCGCGGGCGGAAAGCACGACGGCCGGCCGCGGCATGGTGCGCGGCCGGCCGTTCGGGGCCGGAGGGAAGGGGTGGGTCAGCCCTGCGGGTGGTGGGCCGGGATCGGCGGGAGCTCGCCGGTGGTCTCGTACTCGCTCAGCATGTCGATCCGGCGGGTGTGCCGCTCGTCGCCGCTGTACGGGGTCTTGAGGAAGACCTCGACGAACTTGGTGGCCTCCGCCTCGGTGTGCATCCGGCCGCCGATGGAGATCACGTTGGCGTTGTTGTGCTCGCGGCCGAGTGAGGCGGTCTGCTCGCTCCAGGCCAGTGCGGCCCGCACGCCCTTGACCTTGTTGGCGGCGATCGCCTCGCCGTTGCCCGAGCCGCCGATCACGACGCCCAGTGCCTCCGGGTCGGCCGCGGTGCGCTCGGCGGCGCGCAGGCAGAACGGCGGATAGTCGTCGAGGGCGTCGTAGATGTGCGGCCCGCAGTCGACCGGCTCGTGGCCGGCCTCCTTGAGCCACTCGACGAGGTGGTTCTTCAGTTCGTAGCCGGCATGGTCGGAGCCCAGGTACACGCGCATGGCAGCAGTGTGGCATGCGGGTGCGCCCGGGCTCCGCAGCGGGGCTGGCGGCGGTCAGCCGCGCTTGCCGAGGAGCTTCCAGGCGAGCGGCAGGGCGCCGGCCGCCAGGACGGCCTTCAGGGCGTCGCCGACCAGGTACGGGTAGAGGCCCAGCTCGGCGGCGCGGGCGAGCGGGACGTCCAGCGAGAAGGCCAGGTAGGGCACGCCGACGGCGTAGATGGCGAGGGTGCCGAGGACCATCGCGACGGCGGTGTTCAGCGGGGTGCGGTCGGCGCCGCGGCGGGCCAGCGCGCCGACCAGGCCGGCCGCGAGGACGAAGCCCAGTACGTAGCCGAGCGTGGGCATGGTCCAGCCGGAGGTGCCCTCGGCGAACCACGGCAGGCCGGCCATGCCGGCGAGCAGGTAGAGGCCCAGCGAGGCGATGCCCCGACGGGTGCCGAGCGCGGTGCCGACCAGCAGTGCGGCGAAGGTCTGGCCGGTGACGGGCACCGGCGAGCCCACGACGTTCACCGAGAACTGGGCGGCCAGGCCGGTGAGGGCGGCGCCGCCCGCCACCAGGGCGAGGTCGCGGGCCTGCGTGCCGAGCCGGGTGGTCGCGGCGGGCAGCAGGTCGGCGAGGACGGCGGCACGGGTCGGTATCGGGGTGCTGGCAGTGGCCATCGGGGTTCTCCGCACGGTCGGGACGGTCAGGCGGTCGGGTGCTCGGCGAGCAGATGAGTGAACAACTGTGAACCTACGCGCTGATCGCCCGAGCCACCGTCTGGGAACCTGACAAACCCCCGGGGGCCGTGGTTGTCGGGTCCGACCCAGGGACGATTCCGGAGCGTACAATGTCGACTACCGCCCGCCATCGACCGTTCCGGATGGTGAGCCCCGCTCCCCCGTTCTTGGCATGGACAACTTGTTCACCGGATATTGGGCGACTCACCCCGCTGTCCGAACAGTCTGGATCCACCCTCATGGCCCGCACCTCCGCGCCCCCGGCGCCCGGGACGACCTCCACCGGCGCTCCCCCGTCCGACGGCCAGCAGCTCTCGCGAGGGCTCAAGCAGCGCCACCTCTCGATGATCGCGCTCGGCGGCGTGATCGGTGCCGGCCTGTTCGTCGGCTCCGGCGCGGGCATCGCGGCGGCCGGACCGGCGATCATCCTCGCGTTCACGCTCTCCGGACTGCTGGTCATGATGATCATGCGGATGCTGGGCGAGATGTCCGCGGCCCGTCCGGCGTCCGGCTCGTTCTCGGTGCACGCCGAGAAGGAGATCGGCCCGTGGGCCGGGGTCACCGCCGGCTGGATGTACTGGGTGATGCTCTGCTGCGGCGTCGCGGCCGAGGCCACCGCCGCCGGCAAGATCATGAACGGCTGGATCCCCGGCGTCTCCGCCTGGGTCTGGGTCGGCCTCTTCATGGTCTTCTTCTGCGCCAGCAACCTGACCGCGGTGAAGAACTTCGGCGAGTTCGAGTTCTGGTTCGCCGCGGTGAAGGTCGCCGCGATCCTGGCCTTCCTGGTGCTCGGCACGCTCGGGGTCGCCGGCGTGCTCGGTGACGGCGCCCCCGGCGCCGCCAACCTCACCGGCCAGGGCGGCTTCCTGCCCAACGGCACGAGCGGCCTGGTCGTCGGCCTGCTCGCCTCGGTGTTCGCCTACGGCGGCCTGGAGACCGTGACCATCGCCGCCGCCGAGTCGGACGACCCCCAGAAGAACGTGGCCAACGCGGTACGCACGGCGGTCTGGCGGATCGCGATCTTCTACATCGGCTCGATGGCGCTGGTCGTCACCCTGGTCTCCTGGAAGGACCCGTCGATCGTCGCCAACGGTCCGTACGTGACCGTGCTCCAGCACCTGGGCGTGCCCGGCGCGGGCACCATCATGGAGGTCGTGGTGCTGATCGCCCTGCTCTCCGCGATGAACGCCAACATCTACGGCTCCTCCCGGATGGCGTACTCGCTGGTCTCCCGCGGCCAGGGGCCGAAGGCGCTGGCGAAGGTCGGCGGCGGCGTGCCCCGGGCGGCCGTGCTGGCCTCCTGCCTGTTCGGCTTCGGCGCGGTGCTGGCCGGCAAGTTCTGGCCGGACACCGTCTTCACCTGGCTGATGAACACCACCGGCGTCGCCATCCTGGTGGTCTGGCTCTTCATCTGCATCGTCCAGCTGCGGATGCGCCGCCGCCTGGAGCGCGAGGCGCCCGAGCTGCTCACCGTCAAGATGTGGGGCTTCCCCTACCTGACCTGGGTCTCGATGGCCGCCGTGGTCGGCATCCTCGGCCTGATGACCACCACCGAGGGCAACCGGGAGCAGCTGTACGCGGCCGCGGTCCTGGTCGCCCTGCTGGCGGGCGCGGGCCTGCTCAAGCAGCGCCGGGACGCCGCGGCGGTCCGCTAGGGGCCCGTCCGGGCCGGGCAAGGCCGGACGGACAGGCGGAGGGGCCCGGTACCGCGAACGCGGTACCGGGCCCCTGTGCGCTGTGCTGTACCCAGTGCAGTGCCGTGCGGGGGTGCTACTCGAAGGACGGGCCCGCCGTACGGGTGCGCTTGATCTCGTAGAAGCCCGGAGTGGAGGCGACCAGCAGGGTGCCGTCCCACAGCCGGGCGGCGGCCTCGCCGCGCGGGGTCGGGGTGACGACCGGGCCGAAGAAGGCCACCCGCTCGCCGTCCGCGCCCTCGACCGCGATCACCGGGGTGCCGACGTCCTCGCCGACCAGGGTGATGCCCTCCTTGTGCGAGGCGCGCAGCGCCTCGTCGTAGGCGTCGGTGTCGGCCGCGTCGGCCAGCTCGACCGGCAGGCCGGCCGCGACCAGGGCCGCCTCGATCGTCTCGCGGTTCTGCGGCAGGCCCTGGTTGTGGAACCGGGTGCCCAGCTCGGTGTAGAGGCGGCCGAGCACCTCGTCCCCGTGCTTCTCGGCGGCCGCGATGGCGACCCGGACGGCGCCCCAGGCGTTGTCCAGCAGGGTGCGGTACTCCTGCGGCAGGTCACGGTGCTCGTTCAGCACGGACAGGCTCATCACGTGCCAGTTCACGTCCACCGGGCGCAGCTGCTGGACCTCGATGAGCCAGCGGGACGTCATCCAGGCCCACGGGCAGGCCGGGTCGAACCAGAAGTCGGCGGTCTTGCGCTCAGCGGCAGTCGTCACGGCTGTCGTCCTTCGTCAGAGAGGGGCGGGCCCCCGCACGGGGCTTCCCCGGGCCCAACGCCCGCCCGCCGCCGCTGATTCCGCCTCCGGGGGCCGGATTGTGCAATGGTACCGGCGCGGGTGCCGTGAAAGGATGCCCCAGTGCACCGAACAGCACGTGCACAGGACCGCAGCAGCACCCCGACCGCACCACCCCGCAGACCGCACCACCGTGCGGGACCGGACAAAGGAGTACCGCCGTGCCGGGCAAGAACCTGAGCCGCGACGAAGCCCAGCAGCGGGCCAGCATCCTGGCCGTGGACGGCTACCAGGTCCAGCTGGACGTGACCTCCGCCCCCGACCCGGCGGCCGCCACCTTCCGCTCCACCACCACCCTGACGTTCCGCTGCTCCGAGCCGGGCTCCTCCACCTTCCTGGACCTGCTCGCCTCCGCCGTGCGCACCGTCACCCTGAACGGCCGCGAGCTGGACCCGGCCACCGCCTTCGACGGCGCCCGCGTCCACGTCGACGGCCTGGCCGCGGAGAACGTCCTGGTGGTCGACGCCGACTGTGCGTACAGCCGCACCGGCGAGGGCCTGCACCGCTTCACCGACCCGGTCGACCACGAGACGTACCTCTACACCCACTACGAGCCGGCCGACGCCCGCCGGGTGTTCGCCACCCTCGAGCAGCCCGACCTGAAGGCGCCCTTCACCTTCACCGTCACCGCGCCCGCCGCCTGGGACGTCTGGTCCAACGCCGTGCACGAGCGCGTCACCGCCGAGGGCGACGCCCGCACCTGGGAGTTCGCGCCGACGCAGCCGATCTCCACGTACCTCACCGCCGTGGTGGCCGGCCCGTACCACGTGGTCCGCGACCACTACAGCCGCACCCTGGCCGACGGCTCCACCCTGGAGATCCCGCTCTCCGCGATGTGCCGCCGCTCGCTCGCCCCCTACTTCGACGCGGACGAGATCCTCGGCGTCACCAAGCTCGGACTCGACTTCTTCCACGAGGAGTTCGACTACCCGTACCCCTTCGGCAAGTACGACCAGGCCTTCGTGCCCGAGTACAACATCGGCGCGATGGAGAACCCCGGCTGCGTCACCTTCCGCGAGGAGTTCGTCTTCCGCTCGAAGGTCACCGACGCCGCCTACGAGGGCCGGGCCAACGTCATCCTGCACGAGATGGCGCACATGTGGTTCGGCGACCTGGTCACCATGCGCTGGTGGGACGACCTGTGGCTGAAGGAGTCCTTCGCCGACTTCATGGGCTCCTACGCGCTGATCGGCGCCCGCACCCGCTACTCCTCGGCCTGGATCACCTTCGCCAACCAGCGCAAGGCGTGGGCCTACCGGCAGGACCAGTTCCCGACCACCCACCCGATCACCGCGGACATCCGGGACCTCGAGGACGCCAAGCTCAACTTCGACGGCATCACCTACGCCAAGGGCGCCGCGGTCCTCAAGCAGCTGGTGGCGTACGTCGGTTCGGACGCCTTCTTCGAGGGCGCCCGCCGCTACTTCAAGGCGCACGCCTTCGGCAACACCGAACTCGCCGACCTGCTGGACATCCTGGAGGAGACCAGCGGCCGCGACCTCAAGTCCTGGGCGGCGGCCTGGCTGCAGACCGCCGGGGTCGACTCGCTCACCCCGCAGGTCACCGTGGACTCCGAGGGGCGGATCACCGAACTCGCCGTCCTCCAGGACGGGGACGTGCTGCGCCCGCACCGGATCGCCGTCGGCCTCTACGACCGGGACGCCGACGGCGCCCTGGTCCGCACCGCCCGGATCGAGCTGGACGTCACCGGCGCCCGGACCGTGGTCGCCGAGGCCGTCGGCCGCCCCCGGCCCGCGCTGGTCCTGCTCAACGACGACGACCTGACCTACTGCAAGATCCGCTTCGACGCCGAGTCGCTGGAGACCCTGCGGGCCGGACTCGGCGACATCCAGGACGACCTGGCCCGGGCGCTGTCCTGGTCCGCGGTGTGGAACCTGACCCGCGACGGCCTGATGCCGGCCCGCGACTACGTCGCGCTGGTGCTGCGCTTCGCCGGGCAGGAGTCCAACATCGGCGTGCTGCAGTCGCTGCACCAGCAGGCCAAGGGCGCCGTCGACCTGTACGCCGACCCGGCCTGGCGCGGCGAGGGCGGCCGGCTGCTGGCCGACGGCGCGCTGCGCGAACTGCGCGCCGCCGCCCCGGGCAGCGACCACCAGCTGGCCTGGGCGCGGTTCCTGGCGCAGACCGCCAACGGCTCCGAGCACCTCGGGCTGGTCCGCGGCCTGCTGGCCGGCACCGCCCGGATCGACGGCCTGGACGTCGACCAGGAGCTGCGCTGGTCGCTCTGGCTGACGCTGGCCGCGGCCGGCCAGGCCTCCGACGAGGAGCTGGCCGGGGAGCTGGCGGCCGACAACACCGCCAGCGGCAAGCGCCAGTACACCCAGGCGCTGGCCGCCCGGCCGACCCCCGAGGCCAAGGCCGCCGCCTGGTCCGCGGTGATCGACTCGGAGGAGCTGCCCAACGCCCTGGTCGAGGCGAACATCGCCGGCTTCGCGCTGCCCGGCCACCGCGATCTGACCGCGCTGTACGCCGCTCCCTACTTCAAGCTGCTGGAGCGGGTCTGGGCCGATCGGACCATCGAGATCGCGATGCGGATCGTCGGCGGCTTCTTCCCCCGGGCCCAGACCAGCGAGCAGACCCTGGCCGAGGCGGACGCCTGGCTGGACGGCAACCCGGGCGCCGCGCCCGCGCTGCGCCGGCTGGTGCTGGAGTGCCGCGACGACCTGGCCCGGGCGCTGCGGGCACAGGCCTGCGACCGCGCCTGAGCACGGCACACCGCCCGAAGGGCCCGCCGCGAGCGATCGCGGCGGGCCCTCCGGCGTTCCGGGCAGCCGTTGCGGGCAGCTGTTTCGGTCAGCCGTGCTGGAGGCCGCGGTCCAGGGCGGCGAGCGCGCTGCCCTTGGCGTCGTCGCCGTCCAGCGACCAGACCATCACACCGGCCAGGTCGTTCCAGCGGGTGTAGCGGGCCTTCTGGGTGAGCACCTCGGCGTTGTCGAAGCTGTAGAAGCTGGTGCCGTCGTACTTCCAGGACGCGCCGTGGTCGCGGTCGGTGTAGACCTTGCCGGGCAGCTGGGAGATCTCGTTGTAGGTGAAGTCCGCGGTGGACTTGGCGGCCGGCTGGTACAGGCCGTTGCTGCCGCCGGCCGACACCCCGGTCCAGCCGTGGGCGTAGAACGGCACGCCGAGGACGGTCTTGGAGCCCGGCAGGCCGTGCTGGGCGTAGAAGTCCACCGCCCGGTCGGCGCTGCGCTGCAGCGGCGACGGGTCCTTCGGGTCGGAGTAGAGATTGGCGTGGTGGGCGGTCGGGCCGGTGCCCTCCCACGGGCCGTGCAGGTCGTAGGTCATCAGGTTGAGCCAGTCGATCGAGCGCGAGAGCGTCGGGAGCTCCAGCCGGGCTGCGACGGTCTCGTTGGCGGCGACGGCCGCGGTCAGCAGGTAGTGCGGGCCCTTGCGGCCGCTGAGCTGGTCCAGCTGGCGGCGGAACTCCTGCACGAGCAGGGTGAAGTTGTGGCCGTCCTCGGGGCGCACGACGTTGCCGCCGTCACCGCCGCCGCCCGGGTACTCCCAGTCGAGGTCGATGCCGTCGAAGACGCCGGCGGCAGCGCCCTTGCCGCCCTCGGCGGTGCCCAGCTGGGGCAGGTTGCCCTTGATGTACAGGTCGATGCAGGAGGAGACGAACCGCTTGCGGGACTCCTCGGTCGCGGCGGCGTCCGAGAAGTACTTGGACCAGCTCCACCCGCCGAGCGAGATCACGGTCTTCAGCTGCGGGTTCTCGGCCTTGAGCTTGCGCAGCTGGTTGAAGTGGCCCTTGAGCCTCTGGCCGGGGCGGTCGGCGACGCCGTCCACCGACTCGGCGGCGCTGAACGGGCGCTGGTAGTCGTTCAGGGCGTCGCCCTGCCCGGCGTCGTTGGTCTCGAAGCAGGTGCCCTCGGCGGAGACGTTGCCGAAGGCGTAGTTGATGACGGTGAGCTTCCCGGCCTGGCCGGACTCCTGCACCCGCTTCGCGGAGCTGTCGGCGCCCCACTGGGTGAAGTAGCCGACCCGCTGCCCCTTCAGCTTCGGGCCGTGGTCGCGGTCGTGGGCCTGGGCCGTGGGAGCGGCGAGGGCGGCGGCCACCGTGGCGGCGGCGATGAGGGCGGCGGTACGACTGAGCATGCGCATGGGAGAAGACCTGCGGCTTTCTCTGATTCAGCGTCAAATGGTCTGGACCAAGCTGAGACAGAGGTTTAGTCCATTTGCTCCGGGCACACAAGAGGCCGGACCGCGTGAACGCGATCCGGCCTCTTGTTGACCTGGTGTTTGCAGCGGCTTGACCAGCCGCTGCGGTCAGCCGATCAGGCTGCGCAGCACGTACTGCAGGATGCCGCCGTTGCGGTAGTAGTCCGCCTCACCCGGGGTGTCGATGCGGACGACCGCGTCGAACTCCTTGTCCCCGGCCTTGACCTTGACGGTCTTCGGGGTGCGGCCCTCGTTGAGCTCGGTCACGCCGGTGAAGGAGAAGGTCTCCTCGCCGGTGAGGCCGAGGGACTCGGCGTTCTCGCCCTCCGGGAACTGCAGCGGCAGGACGCCCATGCCGATCAGGTTCGAGCGGTGGATGCGCTCGTAGGACTCGGCGATGACGGCCTTGACGCCCAGCAGCGCGGTGCCCTTGGCGGCCCAGTCGCGGGACGAGCCGGAGCCGTACTCCTTGCCCGCCAGGACGACCAGCGGGGTGCCGGCGGCCTGGTAGTTCTGCGAGGCGTCGTAGATGAACGACACCGGCGCGTCGGCCTGGGTGAAGTCGCGGGTGTAGCCGCCCTCGGTGCCCGGCGCGATCTGGTTGCGCAGGCGGATGTTGGCGAAGGTGCCGCGGATCATCACCTCGTGGTTGCCACGGCGCGAGCCGTACGAGTTGAAGTCGCGCTTCTCCACACCGTTGGCGGTCAGGTACTGCGCCGCCGGGGTGCCCGGCTTGATGTTGCCGGCCGGGGAGATGTGGTCGGTGGTGACCGAGTCGCCCAGCTTGGCCAGGACGCGGGCGCCGGCGATGTCGTTCACCGGGCTCGGGGTCTTGGCCATGCCCTCGAAGTACGGGGGCTTGCGGACGTAGGTGGACTCGGCGTCCCACTCGAAGGTGTTGCCGGTCGGGACCGGGAGCGACTGCCAGCGGTGGTCGCCGGCGAAGACGTCCTGGTAGCCCTTGTCGAACATGGCCTCGTCGATGGAGCCGGCGACGGTGTCGGCGACCTCCCGCTCGGACGGCCAGATGTCGGCGAGGAACACGTCGTTGCCGTCGGCGTCCTGGCCCAGGGCGTCACGGGTGATGTCGATGTTCATGTTGCCGGCGAGGGCGTAGGCGACCACCAGCGGCGGGGAGGCCAGGTAGTTCATCTTGACGTCCGGGTTGATCCGGCCCTCGAAGTTGCGGTTGCCGGAGAGCACCGAGACGACCGCCAGGTCGGACTCGTTGACGGCGGCCGAGACCTCCTCGGGCAGCGGGCCCGAGTTGCCGATGCAGGTGACGCAGCCGTAGCCGACCAGGTTGAAGCCCAGCTTCTCCATGTACGGGAGCAGGCCGGCCTTCTCGTAGTAGTCCATGACGACCTTGGACCCGGGGGCCAGGGTGGTCTTGACCCAGGGCTTGACGGTCAGGCCCTTCTCCACGGCCTTCTTCGCCAGCAGGGCGGCGCCCAGCATGACGGAGGGGTTGGAGGTGTTGGTGCAGGAGGTGATCGAGGCGATCACGACCGCGCCGTTGT
Source organism: Kitasatospora sp. NPDC052868 (assembly GCF_044547105.1). NCBI lineage: Bacteria > Bacillati > Actinomycetota > Actinomycetes > Kitasatosporales > Streptomycetaceae > Kitasatospora > Kitasatospora sp. NPDC052868. The sequence continues at coordinate 25,629 of NZ_JBITZW010000037.1, forward strand.
CGATCTCGTAGGTCGAGCCGTCGGGGGCGGTCACCGCGGTCGGCTTCGAGGCCTCGGCCGAGTAGGTCGGCAGCGCCTCGGCGAACCTGGCGGCGGCCTCGGCCAGGATCACGCGGTCCTGCGGGCGCTTCGGGCCGGAGATCGACGGGACGACGGTGGAGACGTCCAGCTCGAGGTACTCGGAGTAGACCGGCTCAACCGACGGGTCGTGCCAGAGGCCCTGCTCCTTGGCGTACGCCTCGACCAGCGCGAGCTGCTGGGCGTCGCGGCCGGTGAGCTTCAGGTAGTTGATGGTCTCGGCGTCGATCGGGAAGATCGCACAGGTCGAGCCGAACTCCGGCGACATGTTGCCGATGGTGGCGCGGTTCGCCAGCGGGATCGCGGTGACGCCCTCGCCGTAGAACTCGACGAACTTGCCGACCACACCGTGCTTGCGCAGCATCTCGGTGATGGTGAGCACCAGGTCGGTGGCGGTGGTGCCGGCCGGCAGCTGGCCGTTGAGCTTGAAGCCGACCACGCGCGGGATCAGCATGGAGACCGGCTGGCCGAGCATCGCGGCCTCGGCCTCGATGCCGCCGACGCCCCAGCCCAGCACGCCCAGGCCGTTGACCATGGTGGTGTGCGAGTCGGTGCCGACGCAGGTGTCGGGGTACGCCTGGCCGCCGCGGACCATGACGGTGCGGGCCAGGTGCTCGATGTTCACCTGGTGAACGATGCCGGTGCCCGGCGGGACGACCTTGAACTCGTCGAACGCGGTCTGGCCCCAGCGCAGGAACTGGTAGCGCTCCTTGTTGCGGCCGTACTCGATCTCGACGTTCTGGACGAAGGCGTCCGGGGTGCCGAACTTGTCGGCGATGACGGAGTGGTCGATGACCAGCTCGGCCGGGGCCAGCGGGTTGATCTTGGCCGGGTCGCCGCCCAGCTCCTTGACGGCCTCGCGCATGGTGGCGAGGTCGACCACGCACGGCACACCGGTGAAGTCCTGCATGATCACGCGGGCCGGCGTGAACTGGATCTCCTGGCTCGGCTGGGCGTCGGCGTCCCAGTTGCCGAGGGCCCGGATGTGGTCGGCGGTGATGTTCGCGCCGTCCTCCGTGCGGAGCAGGTTCTCCAGCAGCACCTTGAGGCTGTACGGCAGCCGCTCGGAACCCTCGACGGCGGAGAGCTTGAAGATCTCGTACGACTCGTCGCCCACCTGCAGCGAGCTGCGGGCGTCGAAGCTGTTCGCGGACACGACTGACTCCTTCTAGGTGCTTCGTGCGGTATGCCGGCCGCCACGGTGGTAAGGTCAGCCTTACTTAGGCTGACCTTGCCCGCATCGCCGGGGAGCGCCTCTCGGCAAGTATCTTGATGTCGAGATATATAGTAAGGGGCAGTTATCTCGATGTCGAGATAAACCATAGTGCATGCCCACGCGTTCACCACCGCAGGCATGCCCCGGGCCGATCCTTCCCCGTTGACCCACCTCCTGCCTACTGCCTTCCTACCGCGCGCGCGACCCGCGCACCGGCCGCCGGGGCCGTTGGGGGCGGCCGGGTACGGTGACCGGGGAGTTCGACACCGCTCGACACCGATCGAGACTGGAAGGGTCCGGGGGCCGACTGATGATCGTGGTGGACGCGTCCGCGCTGGTACTGGCACTGGCGGACGAAGGCGAGCGCGGGGTCGCCGCCCGGGCCGAGCTCGCGGCGGGCGGCGAGTGGGTGGCCCCCGAGCACGTCGTGATCGAGGTGATGCAGTCGCTGCGCGGCCTCTACCTGGCGAAGGAGCTCACCGCCGAGCGGGTCGGCGAGCTCGCGGCCCTGCTCCCCGGACTGGCCATCCGGAAGGTCGAGGTCACTTCGCTGCTCGGCCGGATCTGGGAGCTGAAGGACAACCTGACCCCGGACGACGCCGCGTACGTCGCCGTGGCCGAGCAGTACGGGGTGCCGCTGGTGACGGCGGACCTGCGGCTGATGCGGGCCAGCGGACCGCGCTGCGAGATCCGGGGGATCCGCCGCTCCGCCGACTGAGGCCTGTGGCGGCGATTGCGGGCCTGTGCCGCGCCGGGTGCCCGCGGAGGCCGTCGTGTCCGTTCGGCCCGGGCGGCCGTTGAGCAGGGCGTCCGTCCCATCCGTTTCCGGAAGGCCTCCGATGCCCGCTCCGTTCGCCGCCGCCCTGCTTCCGCTCGCCCTGCTGGCACCCGCCGCCTCCCCGGTGTCCGTCGTCGAGGCGGACTTCGACCCGGCGACGGCCTTCGTCCCGCCGACCGCCATCAGCTACGCGACCGACCTCGTCCCCTACGGCTCGCACGCCCGCGTGGTGGTCGACCGCTCGGCCGCCGGGCGGACGGTGGTGACGCTGTCCGTGGCCGGCCTGGCGCCCGGGCACGAGTTCCCCGCCCACCTGCACACCGGCCGCTGCGGGGCCGACCCCGCCGCCTCCGGGCCGCACTACCAGGACGCCGTGGACCCGGTCCGGCCGTCCACCGACCCGGCGTACGCCAACGACCGCAACGAGCTGCGGCTGACGCTGCGGACGGACGAGCGGGGCGACGGCACGACCGGGGCCTCGGTGGACTGGCAGCCCCGGCCGGGCGAGGCCCGTTCGCTCGTCCTGCACGCGGGCACCCCGGCCGGCCCGCACGCCGCGGGCGACCGGGCGGCCTGCGTGAACCTCCCCGAGTAGGCCCGCGGCCGCGACCCAGGCCGGACCAGCTTCTGCGGCCGCCGCCGTAGGCCTGGGCGCGTCCTAGGACCCGAGGGTGGCGACCAGGACGGCCTTGATGGTGTGCAGGCGGTTCTCCGCCTGGTCGAACACGATGGAGTGCTCCGACTCGAAGAGCTCGTCGGTGCACTCCAGCTCGGTCATCCCGGTCAGCTCGTGCATCTGCCGGCCGACCACCGTGCCGAGGTCGTGGAAGGCCGGCAGGCAGTGCAGGAACCTCACGGCCGGGTTGCCGGTGGCCCGGACGGTGTCCATCGACACCTGGTACGGCTTGAGCAGCGCGATCCGCTCGGCCCAGACCTCCTTGGGCTCGCCCATCGAGACCCAGACGTCGGTGTAGAGGAAGTCCGCGCCCGCCACGCCCGCGTCGACGTCCTCGGTGAGGGTGATCCGGGCGCCGGAGGACTCGGCGAGCGCCTCGGCGGCCTTGCGGACCTCCTCGGCCGGCCAGAGCGAGCGGGGCGCGACGATCCGGACGTCCATCCCGAGCAGCGCGCCGGTGACGAGCAGGGAGTTGCCCATGTTGTAGCGGGCGTCGCCGAGGTAGACGAGGGTCACCTCGTCGAGCGGCTTGGCGGTGTGCTCCTTGATCGTCAGCACGTCGGCGAGCAGCTGGGTCGGGTGCCACTCCTCGGTGAGGCCGTTCCAGACCGGGACGCCCGCGTACGCGGCCAGCTCCTCGACCACCTCCTGACCGTGGCCCCGGTACTCGATACCGTCGAACATCCGGCCCAGCACCCGGGCGGTGTCCTTGATCGACTCCTTGTGGCCGATCTGCGAGCCCGACGGGTCGAGGTAGGTGGTGGTGGCGCCCTGGTCGTGGGCGGCGACCTCGAAGGCGCAGCGCGTCCGGGTGGAGGTCTTCTCGAAGATCAGCGCGATGTTCTTGCCCCGCAGCCGGGGCTGCTCGGTGCCCGCGTACTTCGCCGCCTTGAGCTCGGCGGCGAGGTCCACCAGGAAACGGAACTCCTGGGGCGTGAAGTCGAGCTCCTTGAGGAAGTGCCTGTTCCGGAGGTTGAAAGCCATGCCGGGCTCCTGAGTGGTGACGCGGGTCGAGAACTGAAGCGGCAATTGTATACGATACTTGGAATTTCTATGCAGTCGCGGGGGAAACGGAAACGGAACAGGCCCCGCAGAGCGACTGCGGGGCCTGTCCATCCGGGGCCCGGCCGGGCCGCCCACCGCGTGCGGGGCGGGCGGCCGGAGCGCTACAGCCGGGGGTCGACCGGCTCGGACTCCAGCGCGAGCACCGCGAACACCGGCTCGTGCACCCGCCACAGCGGCTCGCCGGCCGCCAGGCGGTCCAGTGCCTCCAGGCCGAGCGCGTACTCGCGCAGCGCCAGCGAGCGCTTGTGCCCGAGGAAGCGCTGGCGCAGCTGGTCCAGGTACTCGGTGTAGTCCGGGCCGTAGACGATCCGCAGGTACTCCCGGCCGCGGACCTTCACCCCGGGCTGGACCAGCCCGCCGGGCCGCCCCTCCCCGGCCTTGCCCCGGACCAGCGAGGCGAGCGGCTTGACCACCATGCCCTCGCCGCCGGCCGCCGTCAGCTCCTCCCACCAGGCGACGCCCGCCGCGATGGACGCCTCGTCGGCGGTGTCGACCAGCAGCCGGCCGGTGCCGTGCAGGATCGGGGCCTGCGGATCGTCCGCCGCGACCAGCCGGTCGATCCACCCCAGGTGCACGTCGTGCGGGCGCACCGCGAGGTTCGCGCCCTCGGCGGCCAGCACCTGGAACGGCGCCAGGCGGATGCCGGACAGCCCCTCGGTCGGCCAGCAGTAGCGCCGGTACGCCTCGGTGAAGGCCTGCGCGTCGGCGGCGCGCTGCCGCTGGCGGGCGGTCAGGCCCGCGAGGTCCAGCCCGCGGCCGGCCGCCTGCTCCAGCGCCGACAGCACCGCGGGCAGCGCGGCGCCCGCCGCCGCGCCGACCGCCGCGTACTGGCGGCGCAGCAGCTCGGCGGCCTTCAGCGACCACGGCATCAGCTCGGCGTCCAGCAGCAGCCAGCCGGTGCCCAGCTCCTCGAACAGCCCGGAGCGCTCGGCGGCGGCCCGCAGCCGGTCCAGGACGGCGGCGGTGAGGGCGTCGTCGCCGAGGAACGCCCGTCCGGTCCTGGTCCAGATCGCGCCCGGCCCGGCGATGCCGAACCGCTTCTCCAGCGCCCCCTCGCCCCGGGCGACCAGCACCACCGCGCGGGAGCCCATGTGCTTCTCCTCGCAGAGGACCTGCCGCACGCCGTCCTGGCGGTAGGCGAAGAAGGCCTCCTCGGGGTGTTCGAGGTAGCCCGGACGGCGCGAGGTCGCGCTCGGCGCCATCGTCGGCGGCAGATAGGCGAGCAGTCGCGGGTCGATCGCGAACCGGCTCATCACCTCCAGCGCGGCGGCGGCGTTCTCCTCCCGGACGGCCACCCGGCCGTGCAGCGCCGTCTCGACCACCCGGCGGCCGGCCACGTCGGCGAGGTCCAGCGGGCGCCCCTCGCGGGAGCCCGGTGCGTCCGTCGCCATCGGGCGAACCGGCGCGTACCACTCCTGCTCCGCCTCGACGCTCACCAGCTCGCGCTCCGGGTAGCGCAGCGCGGTCAGGCTGCCGCCGAAGACGCAGCCGGTGTCCAGGCAGATGGTGTTGTTGAGGAAGCTCGCCACCGGCACCGGCGTGTGGCCGTAGACCACCAGGGCCCTGCCCCGGTACTCCTCCGCCCACGGGTAGCGCACCGGCAGGCCGTACTCGTCGGTCTCACCGGTGGTGTCGCCGTACAGCGCGTGCGAGCGGACCCGGCCGGAGGCCCGGCCGTGGTACTTCTCCGGGAGGCCGGCGTGGCAGACCACCAGGGCGCCGCCGTCCAACAGGTAGTGGCTGACCAGGCCCTGCATGAACGCCCGGACCTCGGCGCGGAACTCCTCGGACTCGCCCGCCAGCTGGTCCAGCGACTCCTGGAGGCCGTGCGAGACGGTGACCTTCTTGCCGTCCATCGCCCGGCCGAGCTTGTTCTCGTGGTTGCCGGGCACGCAGACGGCGTGGCCGGCCGCGACCATGCCCATCACCAGGCGCAGCACACCGGGCGTGTCCGGGCCGCGGTCGACCAGGTCGCCGACGAAGACGGCCGTCCGGCCCTGCGGGTGCGCGGCGTCGACCGCCCGCCCCTCGGCGTCCCGGGTCAGGGCGTAGCCGAGGCGGGTGAGCAGGGTCTCCAGCTCGGAGCGGCAGCCGTGGATGTCACCGACGATGTCGAACGGGCCGGTCAGGTGGCGCAGGTCGTTGAACCGCTTCTCCGGGAGGATCTCGGCGGCCGTCACCTCCGCCTCGCCGCGCAGGATGTGCACCTTTCGGAAGCCCTCGCGCTCCAGGCCGCGCAGCGAGCGGCGCAGCTCCCGGTGCTGGCGCGGGATCACGTGCGCCGGCAGCTGGCGGTCGGGGCGGGTCCGGTTGCGCTCGGCGCAGACGCCCGGCGGGACGTCCAGCACGATCGCGATCGGCAGCACGTCGTGGTCGCGGGCGATCCGGACCAGCTGCTTGCGGGCCTCCGGCTGGACGTTGGTGGCGTCCACCACGGTCAGCCGGCCGGCGGCCAGGCGCATGCCGACGATGTGGTGCAGCAGCGCGAAGGCCTCGGTGGAGGCCGACTGGTCGTTCTCGTCGTCGGCCACCAGGCCGCGGCAGAAGTCGGAGGAGATCACCTGGGTGGGCAGGAAGTGCTTGCGGGCGAAGCTGGACTTGCCCGCGCCGCTGGTGCCGATCAGGACGACGAGGGAGACGTCGGTGACCGGGAGGCGGCGGGGTTTGCCGGGGGCGGGCTCGGGCTCTGCTGGTACGGGCTCGGACTGTGCGGGCTCTGCCTGTACGGGTGTCGTCGCAGGCTCGGCGGGTGCGGGCTCGATGGGCGCGGACTCGGTCGGCACGGGCTCGGTCGGCACGGGCTCGGTCGGCTGCAGGGGCTGTGCGTCGTCGGTCATCGGGTCTCGCCCCCTTCGGGCATGGTGGTGGCGGCGGTGGTCATGGTGGCGGTGGCGGCGGCCGTGGTCGTCGGCTCGGGCGGTGTCCCGATCCGGAACAGCGCGAGCTGGGTCGGTGCGCCCACCTCCGGGTCCTCCGGCCCGACCGGGCGCAGGACGACGGTGTAGCCGTAGGCCGCCGCCACCCGCTCGGCCCAGGCGCGGAACTGCGCGCGGTCCCACTCGAACCGGTGGTCGGCGTGCCGGACATGACCGGCCGGCAGGCTCTCCCAGCGGACGTTGTACTCGACGTTCGGCGTGGTCACGACGACCGCCGCCGGGCGCGCGACGCCGAGGACGGCGTACTCCAGGGCCGGCAGCCGGGGCAGGTCGACGTGCTCGATGACCTCGGAGAGCACCGCCGCGTCGAAGCCCTTCAGCCGTGTGTCGGTGTACGTCAGCGCACCCTGGACCAGCTCGACCCGGGCCGCCTGACGCTCGGACATCCGCTCCAGTCGCAGTCTGCGGGCGGCCGCCGACAGCGCCCGCGCCGACACGTCCACGCCCAGCACCTCGGTGAACCGGGGGTCCTTGAGAAGTGCTCCGATCAGCTCGCCCTGCCCGCAGCCGAGGTCGGCCACCCGGGCCGCCCCGACCTCGCGCAGGGCGTCGAGGATCGCCGCCCTGCGCTGCTCCGCGAGCGGGACCTTCTTCTCCTCGCGGCTCTCCGCGGCTGCTTCTGCTGCGGCTGCTTCTGTTGTGGCTGCTTCTGTTGTGGCTGCTTCTGTTGTGGCTGCTTCTGTTGTGGCCGCCTCGGCAGCGACCGCCGGCACCGGCTGCCCGGCGCCGGCGGCCTCGGCCTCGGCCGTGTCGTCGACCGCGTTGTCGATCTCCTCGACCTCGCGGTCGTCGGCCTCCGCCAGCCGGGCCAGCTCCAGGCGCTCCATCGCGCGCCGGGTGAGCGTCCAGCGCCGGGACAGGTAGCGGCGCGCGATCAGCGCCTGCTCGGGGTGGTCGGCGAGCCAGCCCTGCCCGGCCGCGAGCAGCTTGTCCACCTCGTCCGGGGCGACCCAGTAGTGCTTGGCACCGTCGAGCACCGGCAGCAGCACATACAGCTGCTGGAGCGCGTCGGACAGGCGCAGCGTCGCCGCGGCCAGCTCGATCCGGACGTAGCGCGACTCGCCCCACTCGGGGAACGCCTCGTCCAGCGGGATCGCCGTCGCCTCGACCTGCCAGCCCATCGGCTCGAAGAGCCGGCGGACCATCGCGGCGCCGCCGTCCTCGCCTGCACCGTTCGCGGGCACGGCGGGCAGCGTGATCCGCAGCGGCCGGGCCTGCTCAGCCAGACCGGGCCGACCCTCGCAGACGCCCTTCATCGCCGACCGGAACACCGTCCGCAGCGCCACCGCGAGCAGCGAGGACGCGGCGTAGGGGCGGTCGTTGACGTACTGGGCGAGCGCGAAGTCCGGCGAACCGCCGCGGCCCTTGCCCCGGCCGCGGCGGACCAGCGCGATCGGGTCGACGTCCAGGAGCAGGGCCGCCGTGCAGAGCTCGTCGCCCGCCTCGGGGTAGAAGACGTGGGCCTCGCCGTGCGACGTCCCGAACCGTTGGACCTTGTCCGGGTGCTTGTGCAGCAGGAAACCGAGGTCGGTGGCAGGGCTCTCGGCCGTGCCCGTGGTGGAGATCGAGATGAACACCCGTCCGAGTATTGCCGAGTATCCGCCCCCTGAGCACCGGGTTTTACCCCCGCGCGGGCACCGCCCCGGCGGCCGTCGGGGCGCCGCCCGAGGCACCGGCCGTCGCCCCGCGCCACCGCGGCCCGGCCGTGTCCGCACGGTGAGCGTGTTCGGCACCGGCCGCCCGTATTCGTTAACGTGCACGATGTGACTGCTGAATCCACCTCCCTCGCAAGCGGCGCCGTCGCCGCCGGTCTGGCCACCATCGCCAGCGACGGCACCGTCCTCGACACCTGGTACCCCGCCCCCGCGCTGACCGCCGAGCCCGGCCCGGCCGGCACCGTCCGCCTGACCCCCGAGCAGGCCGAGGCCGAACTGGGCGCCGGCGCGGCCGAGGCGCTGCGCGCCGACGCCCGCCGCGGCGTCGAGGTGGTCGCCGTGCGCACCACCATCGCCTCGCTGGACGAGAAGCCGCTCGACGCGCACGACGCCTACCTGCGGCTGCACCTGCTGAGCCACCGCCTGGTGAAGCCGCACGGCCAGAACCTGGACGGCCTCTTCGGCCTGCTCGCCAACGTGGCGTGGACCAGCATCGGCCCGGTTCAGGTGGACAAGGTCGAGCAGGCCCGTCTCGCCGTCCGCGTCCAGGGCGGCCAGCTCGCCGTCTACGGGATCGACAAGTTCCCGCGGATGACCGACTACGTCGCGCCGTCGGGCGTGCGGATCGCCCACGCGGACCGCGTCCGCCTCGGCGCCCACCTCGCCGTCGGCACCACCGTGATGCACGAGGGCTTCGTCAACTTCAACGCCGGCACGCTGGGCACCTCCATGGTCGAGGGCCGGATCAGCGCGGGCGTCGTGGTCGGCGACCACAGCGACATCGGCGGCGGCGCCTCGATCATGGGCACCCTGTCCGGCGGCGGCAAGCAGGTCGTCGCGGTCGGCGAGCGCTGCCTGCTCGGCGCCAACGCGGGTATCGGCATCTCGCTGGGCAGCGACTGCGTGGTCGAGGCCGGCCTCTACGTCACCGCCGGCACCCGGGTGACCACCCCGGACGGCAAGGTGGCCAAGGCGGTCGAGCTGTCCGGCCAGGACAACCTGCTGTTCCGTCGCAACTCCCAGACCGGCGCCGTCGAGGTCATCGCCCGCTCCGGCTCCTGGGGCGGCCTGAACGCCGAGCTGCACGCCCACAACTGACCTCCTTCCTCGTCCGGGGTCTCGGGCCCCCGGCGCCGCTGCTGCGGCGCCGGGGGCCTTTGGTTTGCTCGTGGCGGTTGCCTTGTCTGCGGTTGCCTTCCTCTGGGGCCCTCCCCCCACCCCTCCCCGCCCGCCCCCGCCCCTGAACTCCGGAATCCTTCCCCGGGGTGGCTGCCCGGTGCCGGGGCAGCCCGGCACCGGGCAGCCCTGCCAACACCCGCCACTCGCGGGACCACCTGCCAACGCCGACCACTCGCGCAACCGCCCGCGACCGCCCCCGGTTGGCGTCCTCAGCGGTGAGCGCTCAGCGCTGAGGACACCAACCGGCAGATCGCGCACTGCCCTGGGCGCACCTCCCCACCGGGCCACCCGGGAGCTGTCCGGCTGGCCGCCCGCCAACCAGCGACCGGCGACCGCCGACCAGCGACCGGCGACCAGCGACCAGCGGCCAGGGCCAGCGACCGGACACGCCCTAACCGAGGCGGCCCGCGAGCGGCAAGCCCGGGTCACCCGGGAGGCTTACCTCCCACCGGAGTTGGACCGCATCGGGTGGTGGCCGGTGACCCGGTATCGGGCGGTTCGTTGGTTGCAACGGCGGTGGCTCCCGCCCCGGCGTCGACGTCCGCGCGCCGAGCCGCCACCAGCCGTTTCACACCGCACCACCGATCCGAAGAGGTTCTCTCATGTCCGAAGCCTGGTCCGCGGAATCCCCCGCGCCACAGCATCCGGCCGCCGACGCGTCGGCGGCGCCGGCCATTCCGAAGAGCCTGCTGGAGCAGATGCAGGAACTGCTCGCCTCGGTGACCGCGGACCTCGCGGAGCTGCAGTCCTCCGGCGTCCGGGGCTCCGGCGGCGCGGACGCCTGGGCGGACGGCGGGTCAAGCCTGAGCACCAGTAACGGCGCCTCGCGCTCCGACGGCTGAGGCACCAGCGGCGGCACCGGCGGCGGAGGGTCGACCGCCACGGGCTCCGCCGGAGTCTGGTCGTACTCCTCCGCCTCGCCCCGCACGACCTGGTGCAGCCGGGCGACCAGGGCCTGGCACTCGGCGCCCGCGTCGACCCCGTCGATGCACGTCCAGTACAGGCTCTCCGTCTCCGCCCCGCAGGCCAGCACCACCAGCGTCTCGGCGACGTCCCGCAGCAGCCCGCCGAGCTCCGTCAGCATCGGGTCGAGCGCGCCGAGTTCGCCGAGCCGGTCGGCCCGCCGACCGCCGAGGCCCAGCACGGCGCCCGGCTCGCCCGACGGCTGGTCCAGGCAGCCGGCCGCGTGGCCGGCCGCCTCGGACAACTGCTGACCGAGCCCCGCCGGCTCCCCGTCGTCCAGCTCGGCCAGCCGGGCGCCCACCGCCTCGGTGAGCAGCGCGGCCTGCCGCGCCTCGGCCACCACGTCGGGGACGTTCCTGGCCTCGGCCAGGGCGTGCCGGGCCGTCTTGATCAGTCGCAGCGCCTCCATGGCAGCCACCCCTCTCGCTCGCGAACACTCCGACCGCGACCACCGCACGACCGCGGGTGCCGCGGTCGGGTGGTCACGGCGAAAGCGTGCACGGAGCGGAGGATCGGCGCAGCGACCTCATCAGAAGCTGTGGACAACCCCCGGGATGTGGATAACTTCCGTCCCTCACACGGGTTGGTCGCCCACGTCAGGGTTGACATCGCGCGCGGCTTCGGGCACCGGGAAGCGCAGTTCGTTCCGCTCGATCTTGGCCGCCAGCGCCGTCAGCGGATCCACTCCCACCGCCGTGCAGAACTGCAGCAGGTACGCGAGCACGTCGGCCACCTCGTCGCGCACCCGGTGCGCGCTGTCCGGATCGGACATCACCGAGGCGGCCTGCTCGGGCGTGAGCCACTGGAAGATCTCCAGCAGCTCCCCGGCCTCCACGCTCAGCGCCGCGGCCAGGTTCTTCGACGTGTGGAAGGGCCCCCAGTCGCGGGCCGCGGCGAACTGCGCCAACCGCTCCCGCAGGCTCTCCAACGTCGGTCCCGCCGCCCCCGACTCCGACACCGCAGGGTCCCCCGACCCCGACTCCGGCCCTGACCGCGCCCCCGCGGCCGACGGCTCCGTCACTCGTTCGCTCATCCGTCCAGGTCTACCCCATCCGCACCCGGGCCCGCGCCCTCGCCCTCCCCCGCGCCACCCTCCCCCGCGCCGCCCGCCCCGCGCACCGCCTGCACGGGCACGCGCGCCGTCTCCGTCCGCAGCACGGTATGCCCGGACCCGGGATCGCGTCGGCACTCGACCAGCGCCACCCCCGGCGGCAGCTCCCCCGGCCCGCCGAGCGCCTCCCGAGCCGCGGCCGGTTCCTGGAGCGCCGCCAGCACCCGCAGCTGGTTGCGCCCGGACATCTCGCGGGCCAGCCGCAACAGCGAGGCGGCCTGCTCGGTACCGAGCCCGGCGCCGAGGTCCTCGGCGAGCACGGTGAGCTGCCGGTGCGCCCAGGGCACCTCGGCCGCCGCGTCCACGTCGAGCACCCCGGCGCCGGTGAGCAGCACCGCGGCGAACGCGAGGTGGCGCAGCATGCCGTCGGAGGCCTGGTCGGCGCCGGTGCGGCCGAGGACGCCCTCGTCGAACACGGCCAGCACCCGCTCCCGGTCGCCCTCGCCGCGGCGGGCGAGGTCGAGCCCGAGCAGCGGGTGCGGCGCGGCCGACTGGACGACCCGCAGGAGTTGGCCGTAGCGGCGGGCGCATTCGCCGGCGAGCCGGGCGATCACGGCGGAGATGTTGGCGGCGCTGCTGACCAGTCTGGCCTGCGGGTCGGGCCGGGCCCAGTCCCGCATCAGGGCGGGCACGGGGTGGACGGGGAAGACCTCGCGCAGGGCGGTGAGCAGCTGTTCGGCGGCGGCAAGCACCTTGCGTTCGCCGGTCGAGGATCCGGCCACCCGCAGCGGGATCTGCGCGGTGACGAGGCCGCCGCTGGGGAATGGGGCCCGGATGTCGCCCTGGCGGGTGTCGTTGTGCCAGGTGACGTTGATCCGGCGGTGCCGGACGTCCTGTTCGCCGGTCTCGACCAGGGTCCGGCCGTCGAGGGTGAGCCACTCGCGGGCGATCCGGACCGGGCCGTCCGTGCGGATCACCAGTTCCAGCCGGATCGGGCCCTCGCCCGAGCGGACGGTGCAGCCGAGGATGATCGCGTTGCGGCCGTGCGGGACGCAGCCGGCCAGGCCGCCGCGGACGGGGGTGGCCAGTGGGCCGGTCAGGGCGGGCCCTCCGTCGAGGGAGTCGGTGATCTCCTCGCCGAGGGCGAGGCGGGAGAGGACGGCCAGCGCGTCGAGGGCGTTGGACTTGCCGACCCCGGCGGGGCCGTGCAGCACGGTGAGGGGCGCGAGCGGCAGGACCGCGCGCCGGTAGGACTTGAACGAGGTGAGCCGGATCTCCTCGACGGTGGGGCGCTTCACGGCCTCCCCGCGCTTCACGGCCTCCCCGCGCTGCCCGGGCCCGCCACCCGGCACCGGCCGCCCCCCAGGCCCCGGCACCGGCTGCTCCGGAGCCCCCCGCACCGGCTGCTCACCCGGCCTCCGTTCGGGCTGCTCGCCCCGCCCCGGAGGACGCGGATCGGGCTGGGCCGGGAGGGTGGGCCGGGCGGCTTCTCGGTTCACCCGTCGGACGTTAGCCGCAGCTCAGGAGGCAGAAACGTGCCTGCTCGGCAGATTCATCCCAACGGGGTCCGCGGTCCGGACCACCCGTCACAGTCACTCGAACCCCACCCGTCACACCTGCCTCGCCACCCTCAGCGGCGGTACTCGGCGACCGTCACCGAGGCAGTCACCCCCACCGGGTCGGGCAGCGCGCCGAGCCGTTCCTCCAGCCGGTCCGGGTCGGTGTGCCAGGCGCTCGGCCCCATCCCCACCACGGTCCGGACGTCGGCCGCCGACAGCCGCAGCGGGAACTCGACCTCCCGCCGCCCGACCGGCGTCAGGTACGGGCCGAGCTTCTCGTCGATCCGCCGCTGTTTGTCCTCGTCGACCGAGAGCAGGCCCAGGGCGTCGACCAGTTCCCGCAGGTGGCGGGGGGTCGGCGAGACCAGCAGCAAGGTCCCGCCGGGGCGCAGCACCCGGCGGATCTCCGGGCCGTTGCGCGGTGCGAAGACGTTGAGCATCAGCCCGGCGGAGGCGTCCCGCAGCGGCAGCGGGCGCCAGGCGTCGCAGACCACGGCGCCGATCCGGGGGTGCGCCCGGGCGGCGCGGCGCAGCGCGAACTTTGAGATGTCCAGGGCGGCGCCGGGCCGGCCGGGCAGGGCCTCGAGGACGTGCGCCAGGTAGTGGCCGGTGCCGGCGCCGAGGTCGGCGACCAGGCCTTCGGGGTCGGCGGCCGCGGCGGCTTCGGCGAGGGCCTCGGCGATCGGACGGTAGTGCCCGGCGGCGAGGAAGTCGCCGCGGGCGGCCACCATCTCGGCGGTGTCGCCGGTGCCGGTGTGCGCGTCACCGGCGAGCAGGCTGACGTAGCCCTGTTTGGCGATGTCGAAGCTGTGGCCGGACGGGCAGCGCAGGGTGCGTCCGTCGGGGGTGAGGGCCTGCGCGCAGTGCGGGCACGCCAGGTAGGGCTCGATGTCCTGCAGCACGGTCCGTCCCTCTCGCGATCCCGGCCGGGAGGCGGCGGCCGGAAGGGCAAGCCTAACGACCGGCGCCGCGCTGACCTGGCACCCGGGGAGCGCCGGGCACCTGGGGGACGCCGGGCACCCGGGGAGTGGGCCCGTGGTCGGCCGCGTGCAGGGCGAGCGCGGCCAGCGCCTCGGGCGCTCCCGCCTGTCCGCGGACCCCGGGGAAGGCGTTGACGTCGACGATCACCGGGTCGGCGGGCCCGTCCAGCAGGTCGACGCCGTACACGTCGAGGCCGAACACCTCGCCCACCCGCCGGGCCAGGTCGGCCCGCTCGGCGGGCAGCTCCCGGGGGCCGAACGTGCCGGAGCCCGGGGTGGAGGCGCCGACGGCCTCGGCGAGTTCGGAGCGGCGGCGGGCGCAGAACACCTGCCCGGCGATCACCCACAGCTTCTGGTCCCAGCCGGTGTTGGCGAGGTAGGGCTGTGCGATCACCGGCTCGTCCGGCCACTGTTCGGCGAGGGCGTGCAGCTGCGCGGCGTCGTCGACCCGGGCGACCAGGTCGTGGCGCCGGCTGTAGCGACTCTTGACGACCAACGGGAAGTCCGGGTCGGGCAGTTGGGCGAGGGTGGGCGCGGTGCGCGTGTCGGCGAACGGCAGTCCGGCGGCCCGGGCCAGGTCGGCCATCCCGGTGCGGTCCTGGCAGAACCCGGTCGCGGCGGCGGAGTTGATCACGGGTGCGCCGCGCTCCTCCAGGTGGCGGGCGAGCGCCAGGGCGCGCGGGGTGCGGGCCTTGAGGAGGTAGACGTCGGCGAGCGGGCCGGGGCCGAGCAGTTCGGCGGGCGGGGTGTGGCCGGCCGTGGGGTCGAGGCTCTCCACCCGGTGGCCCGGCGCCAGCAGTTCGGCGGTGGCGGCCAGCAGCGGATGCCCGGGGTCGGGGGTGAGGAGGCAGATCCTCATATCGGGCCGCCGACGCCCATGCCGCCGACGCCCAGACCGCCGTACGCCGGGCCGCCGACCCCGGCCGCATCGCCGTACCCGGGAGCGCCCAACGGAGCGCCCAGCGGGGCGGCCAGTCCGACGACCGACCCCTGGGCCGGCAGCCGGACGGCCTCCGCGGCGGAGGCCGGCACGGACGCCGGCGCCGAGACCGCCGTCCCGGTCCGGGCCAGCCGCAGCACCGCCCGGGAGACCCTGGCCACCGCGTCCGGCACCTTCCGGAAGCTCGGGAAGTCGTTGATGTCGACCACCACCGGCCCGTCCGGGCCGAGCAGTACGTCCACGCCGTACAGGTCGAGGCCGAACACCTCCCCCACCTGGCCGGCGATCCGCGCCACCTCGGCGGGCAGCGGGACCTGCCGCTCGCGCACTCCCTGGCCGGGGTGCAGCGGCGAGCAGCGCTCGGTCGCGTACAGCTCGCCGTCGACGCAGTACACCTTGAGGTCGGTACCGGAGTTGGGCACGTACGGCTGGGCGATGAGCAGGCCCTCGCCGGCCAGTTCGGGACCGAGTTCGACGAGGTGCTCGGGGGTCGGCACCAGCCGTACCGCCCGGCCGGAGCTGCCGTCGGCGGGCTTGACCACCAGCGGGTACTCGGACTGGGGGATCTCCGCCAGCCGCTCCCAGCGGGCGGCCGCGTAGGTCACCGGGACGGGCAGGCCGCGGGTGCGGGCGATGACCGAGGCGAGCGCCTTGTCCCGGACGCCGCGGATCGAGCGGACGTCGTTGACGGTGGTGAGGCCGACGGCGGCGGCGGCCTCCAGCAGGGTCAGGCCCGGTCCGCCGGATACGGTCTTGAGCACCCAGGCGTCGTGGCTGCCCGCCCGGACCGCCTCGGAGATCGCCATCAGCGAGTTGCCGGGGCGCAGTACGTCCACCCGGTGCCCCCACGCGGTGAGCTGGCGTACGACGTCGAGCGGCATGCCGTCGTGCCGGTAGTGCTCCTCGACCAGAAAGCAGAGCCTCATGAGCCTGTCATCCCCCTCGCCTCGCCCAGCGCGGACGTCCGCCGTTCCCGTCCGGCAGAGCTGTAAAGGCCCCAGGATGCCACGCGGCCTGCGCGCAAGATCGCCCGGCCTGTAAGCATTCGGCAACAATCGGTCCGAAATGCCCGGGCCCCGGGCCCGCGAACTCCGCGGACCGGTCCGCCCAACGCCCGCCCGCCTGCCCGCCACCGGCCCGCGCACAAACCGGTGGCAGGACCGCGCCCGCCCTGCTTGGATGCACCGCGTGACTTCTGTCGATCTTGATCCCGCCCTCCGCCCGCTGCTCGACGAGATCGAGCGCTACTACGACGCCGTGCCGCGCTCCGCGGCCCGCGTCGAGGACTTCGGTCCGCTCAGCCTGTTCGTCCGGGACGGCGAGGGCTGGCCGTACTACGCCCGGCCCGCCCTCGGCCACGACGGCCCGGCCGCCACCGCCGAGGACGTCCGCCGGGTGCTGGCCCGTCAGCGCGAGCTGGGGGCGCCGGAGGCCTTCGAGTGGGTGGCCGAGCACGATCCGCTGCTGCGCGCGGCGGTGGAGGAGGCCGGACTGGTGGTGCACGAGCACCCGCTGCTGGTGCTCGGCCCGGACGACGCTCCGGACACCCCTGCGCCGGCCGTGCCCGAGGGCGTTTCGGTGCGGGTCCTGGCCGCCGACGACCCGGACCTGGCGAGCGCCGTGACCGTCCCGCACCTGGCGTTCGCCGAGCGGGGCACCGGCCTGGGCGCCGCCGGCACCGGGGAACTGGCCGTGGCCGCCGAGAAGTCGGTGGCGGACGGCACGGTCGCCCGGATCGCCGGACGGATCACCGCCGGGTCCACCGTGCTCGCCGCGGCCCTCCAGGACGGCGCGGCGCTGTGCGCGGGCCAGCACAACCCGGTCGGCGCGGTCACCGAGGTGGCCGGGGTCGGCACCCTGCCGTCGGCCCGTCGCCGCGGCCTCGGCCTCGCGGTGACGGCGGCACTCGTCGCGCACGCGCGGGCGAACGGCGTGCGGACGGTGTTCCTGTCCGCCGCCGACGAGGACGTCGCCCGGATCTACCGCCGGGTGGGCTTCCGGCCGTTCGCGACGGCCCTGATCGCCGAACCCGCCGGAGCCTGACCGGCCCCGGCCTCGGGCCGCGATCCGAACCGCCCCGACCCACCGACCTGACCTGACCCGCCGGTCGGGCGAACGGGTCAGTCCGTGTCCTCGTCCTCCTCGCCGCTGACGCCCTCGCCCTCCGCCTCGTCCACGACCCAGGCGGACAGCCGTTCGGCGACCCCGGCCACCCCGAGCCGGCCCTCGCGGATGGCCCGGGCGAGGCTGCGCACCTCGCGGGCGGTGGTCGCCACCGTGCAGCCGCTGGCCACCAGATAGGCGTAGGCGACGGCGGTGGCGAACAGTTCGTTGGTCTTCTCCAGGGCCGGCACCCGGATCAGTTGGTGCATCAGGGCGGCGGCACGGTCCTGCGGTTCGGGGTAGACGGCGATGTCGAAGATCTCGGCCTGATGGCGGGAGACCGCGGCGAGCAGCGATCCGTAGTCGGTGACCTGCGGGTCACCGGGGGTGTACTGCTCGGCCGTCATGAGCAGCCACGAGAGGTCGACCTCCAGGTTCAACGGCGCACGTCCTGGAGGTCGGCCCCGCCGCCGAACTCGGCCAGGAAGGCCGTCTCGTACTCCTTCATGAACTGGGCGGCGGCGTCGACGAACGCCCGCCCGGCCTCGCCCATGTCCTGCTGGACCAGGCGCTCGATGTACTGGTTCATGCTGATCCCCTGCTGCTCCGCCCGCTCCCGGGCCATCTCCGCGGTGGTGGCGTCCACCCGGACGTTCAGCTGCTTCTTACCCATGAACCTCAAGCTAGCGCTGAAGTGCTAGCACAACAAGGGCGCATCCACGCCCCTGCGCGCCCCCGCTCCCACCACCCCGACGGTTCCACTACCCCCGGCCATGCCCCGGCGCCGGGGGCGCGAACCCCCGCGAGCCAGCCGGGTCGGCGGGTCGACCGGGTCGACCGGGTCGACCATCCCAGGGCAGCAGCAGGACGGCGCCGGGGCACGGCCCGCGCAGCCACCCGCAGACCCCCGGGCCGTACAGGACCACCCGTCCGACCGGCCTGCCCAAACCCCTCCGCGCCGCCGCAGGGAGCGAGACTTGAAGAGTTCTTCACATTCGTAGAGTCTGAACCCCCCTGAGCATTCCCTGGAGCGGCACCGACCGGTGTGGAGGCCGGCACATGACAGCCATCTTCGACCAGGAGCTGCGCGAGCAGCTCGCACAGGCCCGCAAGGAACTCGCGGCCGCCCGGGCCGACGGGGACGCCGACGGCGTCCAGGCCTACGAGGGCCGGATCGCCGGACTGCTCCGACTCGCCGCCCAACACGGCATCACCCTGCCGCACACCGCCGACGAGGCGCTCGGCGAGAGCTGACGGCCCGCGCACCCGACCGCCCCTACCACCCCCCGACCGCACGACGGCATGACCGCACAGCCGCGCGACGGACACCCCGCACAACGCACGGAGGCGGCACCCGGACCCCCGGGTGCCGCCTCCGTCACGTCACGGCTACTCGCCGACCGGCTCCAGGATCGCCACGCACTCGAAGTGGTGGGTCATCGGGAACAGGTCGAAGGCGCGCAGCGAGACCGGCCGGTAGCCGCCCTCGCGGAAGAACGCCAGGTCACGGGAGAGCGCGGCCGGGTCGCACGCGACGTACGCGATCCGGCGGGCGCCCAGCCCGACCAGGTGCGCGACGGTCTCGCGCCCGGCACCGGCCCGCGGCGGGTCGAGGACGATCAGGTCGGTGGCGGTGATGCCGGTGCGCGGCAGCAGCGTCTCGACCCGGTCGCACTCGATCCGGACGTTGTCCAGCACGGCCAGGTTGTGCCGGGCGTCGACGACGGCCTGCTTGGACGACTCGATGGCGAGCACCGCGCCCTCCTCGCCGACCCGGTCGGCCAGCGCGCCCGCGAACAGGCCGACACCGCAGTACAGGTCGAGCGCGTTCTCGCCCCACTGCGGGTCCAGCCCGTCCAGGACCGCGTCGACCAGGGTGTCCGGGGCCTCGGGGTGGATCTGCCAGAAGCCGCCGTTGCTGACCCGCCAGGTCCGACCGGCCGCGCGCTCGCGCACGAAGGAGCGGCCGTGCACCTTGTGGATGTTGTCGTGGTCGTCGATCCGGGCGATCGACACCGGCTTGTCCAGCTCCACCAGCGGCAGCTGCGCGCCCGGCGCCGGGGTCAGCACCACCTGGCGGTCCGAGGAGCCGGAGGCCGCGATCACCTCGACCGAGGCGACGCCCGGCCAGTCGCGCGCCTCGATGCCCAGCTCGGTGACGCCCTCGGAGGCGATCAGGCAGCGGTCGATCGGCTGGATGTCGTGCGAGCGGTGCTTGCGCAGGCCTACCTTGCCGGTCGACTGGTCGACCGTGTACTGCACCCGGCTGCGCCAGGCCGGCACCTGCCCGGCCGGCAGCTTGTCGCCGACCGGCTCGACGCTGCCGTCCCAGCCGGCCTCGGCCGGGGTGAGGCCGGCCAGCTTGGCCAGCTGCTCGGTGAGCACCTGCACCTTGAGCTTGCGCTGCCCGCCGGGCGTGACGTGCTGCCAGTCGCAGCCGCCGCACTTGCCGGGCCCGGAGAACTGGCACGGCGGCGCGATCCGGTCCTTCGCGGGGGTGAGGACCTCCACCGCGTCGGCGCGCAGGAAGCGGGACTTCGTGGTCCCCTCGGTGACCTGTGCGATCACCGTCTCGCCGGGCAGGGCGTGCCGGACGAAGAGCACCCGGCCCTCGTGCCGGGCCACGCAGTGCCCGCCGCCGTGCGCGACCGGGCCGACCTCGACCTCGTAGCGCTCGCCGACCAGCGGATCGCCGCCGGGGCCCCGGGGGGCCGCCTCGGCGCGCGGCGCGCGAACGGCGCGCAGCGCCTTGGGCGGGCGGACGGCCTGCTTGCGCGGCCGCTCCCCGCCCTTGGGCTGCTCCTTGGCGCCCTGCTTGGGGCCCTGCTTGGCGGCCTGCTTGGGCTTCTCCTTGCGCTGCTCGGCGGGCGCCGGGCGCTCGGGGGCGCTCTCACCCGGCGCGAGCGGCGCGGTCTGCGCGGTGAAGCCGTCGCGGTCGGTGGCGGCCGGGCGCACGGGCTTGCCCCAGCGCGGCCGGGCGACCTGGCCTGGCTTGGCGGCGCCCTTGCGGGCGCCCTTGCCCGAGGAGCCGTTGGAGCGGGGCGGGGTGTTGCGGGTCACTGGGAGGAGTCCTTGCTGCTGTCAGCGGTGCCTTCGGGCGGAGCGGAGACCTTCGACTTTACGGCCTTCGGCGCCCGGGGCTCGCCACGCCGGACGGAGCCGGGGGCCGACCAGGCCTTCTGCGGCTTGCGCCGCTCGGAGGACTCCAACTGCCAGGGTACGGAGGTCACCATCACTCCGGGCTTGAACAGCAGGCGCCCCTTGAGCCGCAGCGCGCTCTGGTTGTGCAGCAGGTGCTCGTACCAGTGGCCGACCACGTACTCGGGGATGTAGACCGACACCACGTCGCGCGGGCTGCTGCGGCGCAGGTTCTTCACGTAGTCCAGGACCGGGCCGGTGATCTCGCGGAACGGCGAGTCCAGCACCTTGAGCGGCACCTCGATGCCGCGCTCGTCCCACTCCTTGCGCAGCGCCGCGGTGTCCGCCGGGTCCACGTTGACGGTGACGGCCTCCAGCGTGTGGGCGCGCGCCAGCCGGGCGTAGGCCAGCGCCCGCAGGGCCGGCTTGTGCAGCTTGGAGACCAGCACGATGGCGTGCACCCGGGTGGGCAGCACCACGTCGTCCGGCTCCTCGGCGGCGACCAGCTCGTGGGAGACCCGGTCGTAGTGCTTGCGGATGGCCTTCATCATCACGAACAGCACGACCATCGCGGCGATCGCGATCCAGGCGTGGCTGATCTTGGTGGCGAGCACGACGATCAGGACGGCCATGGTCATCACCAGGCCGAAGCTGTTGATCGCCCGGCTGCGCTGCATGTGGCGGCGCTTGGCCGGGTCGGTCTCGGTGCGCAGCAGCCTGGTCCAGTGCCGGATCATGCCGGACTGGCTCATGTTGAAGGAGACGAAGACGCCGACGATGTAGAGCTGGATCAGCCGGGTCGGGTCGGCGTCGAAGGCGATGATGAACAGGATCGCGGCCAGCGCCAGCAGGATGATGCCGTTGGAGAAGGCCAGCCGGTCGCCGCGGGTGTGCAGCTGGCGCGGCAGGTAGCGGTCCTGGGCGAGGATCGAGCCGAGCACCGGGAACCCGTTGAACGCGGTGTTGGCGGCGAGCACCAGGATCAGGCCGGTGACGGCCGCGACGAAGTAGAAGCCGGGCGTGAAGTTGGAGAAGACGGCCTCGCTGATCTGGGCGAGCGCGGTCTTCTGGTGGTAGTCCCCGGGGGCGCCGCCCAGCTGCACGGCGGGCTCCTCGGCCATCTGGACGCCGGTGAGGCGGGCCAGCCAGATGATGCCCATGAACATCACGACGGCGATGGACGCCATCATCAGCAGGGTGGTCGCCGCGTTCTTGCTCTTCGGCTTGCGGAAGGCCGGCACGCCGTTGGAGATGGCCTCCACGCCGGTCAGCGCGGCGCAGCCCGAGGAGAACGCCTTGAGCAGCAGGAACACCATGGCGAAGCCGGCCAGCGACTCGTTGCCCGCGGTCGGCTGCAGGTGGAACCCGGCGCTCTCGGCGGGCATGTCCTGCCCGAGGCCGAAGTGCCGGACCACTCCGTAGACCACCATGCCGAGCACGCCGACCATGAAGGCGTAGGTCGGGACGGCGAAGGCGGAGCCGGACTCGCGGACCCCGCGCAGGTTCATGCCCATCAGCACGATGACCACGACCACGGACAGGGTCAGCTCGTGGCCGCGCAGCGCGGGCACCGCGGAGACGACGTTCGCGACACCGGAGGTGGTGGAGACCGCCACGGTGAGGATGTAGTCGACCATCAGCGCGCTGGCGACCACCAGGCCCGAGTTGGGCCCGTGGTTCACGGTGGCGACCTCGTAGTCGCCGCCACCGCTGGGGTACGCGTGCACGTTCTGCCGGTACGAGGCCACCACCGCGAGCATGACGATCGCGACGACGACGCCGATCTGCCAGGAGAAGTGGATGGCCGAGGCACCCGCCAGGGAGAGCGTCAGCAGGATCTCCTCGGGCGCGTACGCGACCGAGGAGAGCGCGTCCGAGGCGAACACGGGCAGCGCAATGCGCTTGGGGAGCAGCGTCTCCCCGAGTTTGTCGCTGCGCAACGCACGCCCGATCAGGATGCGTTTCGGAAGGTCAGTCGGCATAGGCACGTTAAGGAATCGTAGGGGCTGTTCGGCGTGCGGTCCGACTTACGGCCCCCCCTTCGTCGCGACTGTGTTCGGTGGACCGGCTAGCGTGTCGGATACGAGCAGGCGGGCAACACTCAAGTTGTCGCGTCAGGCCACACGAGAACGCTCGCCCCGCACGGTGGGGCGGGGAAGGATGATGAACGGTGTTTGCGCAGGTCAAGACCCCAACGGGACGGGTGAGGTAGCGCCGGTGCACATCGTCATCATGGGCTGCGGCCGCGTGGGCTCCGCCCTCGCCAGAGCGCTGGAGAAACAGGGCCACTCGGTCGCCGTCGTCGATCAGGACCCGACGGCGTTCCGCCGCCTCGGTGCCGGGTTCAACGGGCGCCGGGTGACGGGTGTCGGTTTCGACCAGGACACCCTGCGGGAGGCGGGCATCGAGGAGGCCGGCGCCTTCGCGGCCGTCTCCAGCGGCGACAACTCCAACATCATCGCCGCCCGGGTCGCCCGGGAGAACTTCGGTGTGGAGAACGTCGCCGCCCGGATCTACGACCCCCGTCGCGCCGAGGTCTACCAGCGCCTGGGCATCCCGACCGTGGCCACCGTCCGCTGGACGGCCGACCAGATGCTGCGCCGGCTGCTGCCCAGCGGCGCCGAGCCGCTCTGGCAGGACCCGAGCGGGACCGTCCAGCTCGCCGAGGTCGCGTACGACCCGCGCTGGGTCGGTCACCGGATCAGCGCGCTGGAGGAGGCCTCCGGCGCCCGCGTGTCGTTCGTCACCCGGCTCGGGGAGGGCGTGCTCCCCTCGTCCCAGATGGTGGTGCAGGAGGGTGACCTGGTGCACGTGATGCTGCGCCGGGCCGACCTGACGGCGGTCGAGGCCGCGTTCGCGCAGGGACCGGAAGAGGAGGGTCACTGATGCGGGTCGCCATTGCCGGAGCCGGTGCCGTCGGCCGCTCGATCGCGGGCGAGCTGTTGGAGAACGGCCACGAGGTCCTGCTGATCGACAAGAACCCGAACTCCATCTCGGTGGAGCGGGTCCCCATGGCGGAGTGGCTGCTGGCCGACGCCTGTGAGATCACCTCGCTGGACGAGGCCGCACTGCAGCGCTGCCACGTGGTGATCGCCGCGACCGGCGACGACAAGGTCAACCTGGTCGTCTCGCTGCTCGCGAAGACCGAGTACGGGGTGCCGCGGGTGGTCGCCCGGGTGAACAACCCCAAGAACGAGTGGCTCTTCAACGAGTCCTGGGGCGTGGACGTGGCCGTCTCCACCCCGCGCCTGATGTCCGCCCTGGTCGAGGAGGCGGTCAGCGTCGGCGACCTGGTCCGGCTGATGCGCTTCAGCCAGGGCAACGCCAACCTGGTCGAGCTGACCCTGGCCGCCGACACCGAGCTGGTCGGGACGCGGGTGGGCGACGTGCCGTGGCCGCCGGACACCGCGCTGGTGACCATCATCCGCGAGGGCCGGGTGCTCACACCGGGCAAGGACGACACCCTGGAGGGCGGCGACGAGCTGCTCTTCGTGGCCGCGCAGGAGCGCGAGGAGGAGCTGGAGGACCTGCTCTCGGCGTCCTCCGGCGCCCAGTAGGCCCGGGAAAACCGGCGAGAGGGCCCGCACTAGGTGAGTGCGGGCCCTCTCGCGTGGCGGTTGCGGGTCGCGTCCGGCCGCGGGTCACTTCCGGAGGGCGCCGTCCGGCTCCTCGTCGTCCACCTGCGCCTTGATCGGCGGCGGCGCCTTCAGCAGGATCTGCCAGGTCACGTACATCGCCAGCAGCATCGGCGGGATGCCGAGGGCCACCTTCAGCCAGCCGAGCAGGTTGACGTTGTGGGTGAAGTACAGCGGGAAGAGGATCAGCGGCTTGATGCCCATGATCACCACCCAGGCCCAGGTGGCCTTGGTGTAGGCCGCCAGGCGGCCCGGGTTCTGCTTGCGCCAGGTGAACATCTCACCGGTGATCGGGCCGAGCATCAGACCGATCATCGGCCAGCGGACCAGGGCCGACACGGCCAGGCCGACGGCGTAGCCGACGTTCCAGAGCAGGCCGGGCAGGTAGAAGTTCTCCGCCTTGCCGGTCTTCATCGAGATCCAGGCACCGATGGCGACGCCGAACACTCCGCTGAAGGCGTGCTGGACGGTCTCCCGCCGGGCCAGCCGGGCCACCACGAACAGGGCGCTGAGGCCGAGCGCGGCCCACGCGGCCGCGGGCACCTGGTGGGTGATGTTGTACGTGATGATGAAGACCAGGCCGGGCAGCGTCATGTCGACCATGCCCCGGACACCGCCGAACGCCTTCATCACGGTGTCGGCGGCCTCCCGGGAGGCGGCCTCGCGGGCCGCCGCCTCACGGGCCGCGGCCTCACCGGAGGCGGCCTCGACCGCGTCGAGCTGGGCGGCGGTCTCGCCGCCGGGGTGGTTGCTCACGCTCATTCGCTCCCGTGTCCGACCGGACGCAGCTCGTAGCGGGGGTTGAACAGCACGCGGCGCCCGCGTGCGTGGCTGATCCGGCCGCTGGCCACCAGGCGGCGGCCGGGCTCTATGCCCGCGATGGACCGGCGGCCGAGCCAGACCACGTCCAGCGCCTCGGTGCCGTCGAAGAGCTCCGCCTCCAGCGCGGGCACCCCGGCCCGGGGCCGGAGGGTCACGGTTCGCAGGGTGCCGGCGACGGTGACCAGTGCACGGTCCCCGCAGCTGGCGATCGGAGTGCAGCCCGACTCCGCCGCGCTCTCCTGGCGCAGTTCCTCGGCCTGCAGCTCCTCCGCGGAGGAGGTCAGCCGGCTGAGCATGCGGCGGAAGCGGCCCTGCGGCTGGTCGCTGCTGATGTCACCACTCATGCCCGAAGGGTACCGGTTTCCGGGCCCCCGGGGGCAGGCCGCGAAGTCACCGGGGGTCCGGTACCCGGCCCGTCCGGCCGGCCCCCGCCGGCTCACCCCTCGAAGCGGTAGCCCATGCCCGGCTCGGTGATGAAGTGGCGCGGGTGCGAGGGGTCGCGCTCCAGCTTGCGGCGCAGCTGGGCGAGGTAGACCCGCAGGTAGTTGGTCTCGGTGCGGTAGGCCGGGCCCCAGACCTCCTGGAGCAGCTGGGTCTGGCTGACCAGCCGTCCGGCGTTGCGGACCAGGACCTCCAGCAGGTGCCACTCGGTCGGGGTGAGGCGGACGTCGGTGCCGTCCCGGTTGACCTTCTTCGCCGCCAGGTCGACGGTGAAGGTGTCGGTGACCACCAGCGAGTCGTCCTCGCCGGCCACCGGTTCGGCCCGGCGCAGGGCGGCGCGCATCCGGGCGAGCAGCTCGTCCATGCCGAACGGCTTGGTGACGTAGTCGTCCGCGCCCGCGTCCAGGGCCTCGACCTTCTCGTCGGAGGCGTGCCGGGCGGAGAGCACGATGATCGGCACCCTGGTCCAGCCGCGCAGGCCCCTGATCACCTCGACGCCGTCCATGTCGGGCAGGCCCAGGTCGAGGACCACCACGTCGGGGTGGCGGGCGGCGGCCAGCTCCAGGGCGGCGGCGCCGTCATGGGCCGCGTCGACCTCGTACTTGCGGGCCTTGAGGTTGATCACCAGCGCGCGGACGATCTGCGGTTCGTCGTCCACGACGAGGACCCGGGTCATACGGGCTCCGCCTTTCACAGCTGTCGGTAGGGGTGGGTGTTGCGCGGTCCCGCGGGGGCCGGGCCGTCCGCGGCCGGCGGCGCCTCGGCGGGCTCCGGCGGGCGGTCGACGGCGGGCAGGCTGACGACCATGGTGAGTCCGCCGCCGGGGGTGTCCTCGGCGGTGACGGTGCCGTCCATCGCCTCGACGAAGCCGCGCGCCACCGCGAGCCCGAGTCCGACGCCGGCGCCGCGCGGGGCGTCCCCGTAGCGCTGGAACGGCGCGAAGATCCGCTCCTTGGCGTCCTCGGGTACGCCGGGCCCGCGGTCGACGATCCGCAGCTCCACCCGGCCGCGGCCGCCCGCCGGGTGCAGGGCGTCGGCCTTGACCAGCACCTTGACGCCTGCCGGGCTGTACTTGACGGCGTTCTCGACCAGGTTGGCGAGCGAGCGCTCCAGCAGCCCGCCGTCGGCCCGGATCATCGGCAGCGTCTCCGGGACGTCGAGGCGCACGGACTCCGGCGGCACCCCGCCGAGGGCGAACGGCACCACCTCGTCCAGGTCGGTCTCCTGGATCAGCGGTGTGACCGTCCCGGTCTGCAGCCGGCTCATGTCGAGCAGGTTGTTGATCAGGTGGTCGAGCCGGTCCGCGCCGGCCTCGATGCCGGCCAGCAGCTCGGCCTCGTCCGCCTCGTCCCACTCGACGTCGGCGGAGCGCAGCGAGGTCACCGAGGCCTTGATGCCGGCCAGCGGGGTGCGCAGGTCGTGCGAGACGGCGGCCAGCAGGGCGGTGCGGATCCGGTTGCCCTCGGCCTCCCGGCGGGCGGCGGCGGCCTCCCCGGCCAGTCGGCGGCGCTCCAGCAGCACCGCGGCCTGCGCGGCGAACGCGCCGAGCAGCCGGCGGTCCTCGGCGGGCAGCACCCGCCCGCGCAGCACCAGTGCCAGGGTGTCGCCGACCGGGACGTCCACGTCGGCGGCCTCGGGGCGCTGCGGCGGGTGCGGTCCGGCCGCCGCCACCTCCTGCCAGGGCATGAGCGGGTCGGGCCGTTCCAGCAGCGCGGCGGACTCCTGCTGGAAGGTCTCCCGGACCTGCTCCAGCAGCGCGGTCAGCACGCCCTCCCCGCTCGGCGCCCTGCGCAGGACGGTGCCGGCCAGCGCGCTGAGCGTCTGCGCCTCGGTCTGGCTGCGGGCCGCCTGGTGGGTGCGCCGGGCGGCGAGGTCCACCACGGAGGCGACCGCGATGCCGACGGCGGTGAAGATCGCCACCGCCATGATGTTCTGCGGCTCGTCGATGGTGAAGGTGTGGATCGGCGGTGCGAAGTAGTAGTTCAGCGCCGAGGAGCCGACCAGTGCCGAGGCGATCGCCGGGAACAGGCCGCCGACCAGCGCCGCGCACACCGTCAGCGACAGGAACAGCAGCATGTCGGTGGAGAGCCCGAGGCCCTCGACGTGGGTCAGCAGCAGCGCCAGCAGCGGCGGCCCGCCGAGGCCGATCAGCCAGCCCGCGACGGCCCTGGTCCGGCCGAGGTCGGTGACCTTGCGGATCGGGATCCGGCCGAGGCCCTTGGCGGCGTGCTCGTGGGTGACGATGTGCACGTCGATGTCGCCGGACGCCCGGGTCACCGTGGTGCCCACGCCCGGGCCGTAGAGGTACTGCCAGGCCGGCCGGCGGCTGGTGCCCAGCACGATCTGGGTGGCGTTGACGCCGCGCGCGAAGTCCAGCAGCCCGGCGGCGGGGTCGTCGCCGAGCACGGCGTGGTAGCTGCCGCCGAGGCCCTCCACCAGCGCCCGCTGCTCGATCAGCGCCTGGGAGGAGCCCGAGCCGGAGCCGGCCAGGCCGTCGGAGCGGGAGATGTGGACGGCCAGCAGTTCGCCGCCGGAGCCGCGGGCGGCGATCCGGGCCGCCCGGCGGATCAGCGTCGCACCCTCCGGCCCGCCGGTCAGGCCGACCACGATCCGCTCGCGGGCCTGCCAGGTGCCCTGGATGCCCTGCTCGGCGCGGTAGCGCTGCAGGTACTCGTCGACCCGGTCGGCCGTCCAGAGCAGCGCAAGTTCGCGCAGCGCGGTGAGGTTGCCCGGGCGGAAGTAGTGGGCGAGGGCGGCGTCGATCTTCTCCGGCGCGTACACGTTGCCGTGCGCCAGCCGGCGCCGCAGGGCCTGCGGGTCCATGTCGACCAGCTCGATCTGGTCGGCCCGCCGGACCACCTCGTCCGGGACGGTCTCGCGCTGCCGCACCCCGGTGATGCCCTCGACCACGTCGCCCAGCGACTCCAGGTGCTGGATGTTGACGGTCGAGACCACGTCGACGCCGGCCGCCAGCAGCTCCTCGACGTCCTGCCACCGCTTGGCGTTGCGGCTGCCGGGGACGTTGGTGTGCGCGAGCTCGTCCACCAGCACCGTCTGCGGGCGGCGGGCCAGCACGGCGTCCAGGTCCATCTCGGTGAACACGGCGTCCCGGTGGGTCATCTCCCGGCGCGGGACGACCGCCAGGCCGCGGACCAGCTCGGCGGTGTTCCGCCGCCCGTGGTCCTCGACGAACCCGACGACGACGTCCGTACCGCGCTCCAGCCGGCGGTGCGCCTCGGCCAGCATGGCGTACGTCTTGCCGACCCCGGGCGCCGCCCCGAGGAAGATCCGCAGCCTGCCGCGTCCCATGTGCACCATTCTTGATCCGGCCTGCCCGCGGAACCACCCCGGACATCTGTTCCCCTCACCTTGGAGACTACGGCGTGGCGGGCGATTCTCCAGCGATCGGGGCACTGATCAGGCAGTTTTAGCGGCATATTGACAGCCGTTAAGGCCTATGGGGTGCGCAGTCCGGCCCTTCATGCCGCCGCCACGCCTGCGCAACACGCCGCTGGAAGCATCAACCGCATGCTCTCCCTGGTCGCACCGCCCTCCCTCGACAGGGCCCGACCGCCCGCGGAGGGCGGCGGGACCGGATCCGTCCTGCGCGCCGTCCTGGCCGGCGGCCCGCTCACCCGGACCGCGCTCGGCCGGGCCACCGCGCTCAGCCCGGCCGCCGTCTCCCGGCACACCGCGGACCTCACCGGCCTCGGACTGCTGCGCGAACTCCCGCCCGCCGACGGCCCGCCCCGGGCCGGCCGCCCCCGGCTGCCGCTGGACATCGACACCCGCCACCACCTGGCCTGCGGCGTCCACATCGGCGTGCCCTGGATCACCTTCGCCCTGCTGGACCTGCGCGGCCGGGTCGTCGCCCGCGAACGCCTGCCCCGGCGCGGCGACGCCAACGCCGTCCTCACCGCGATCCGCACCCACCTCCCCGGCTTCCTGGCCCGCCGCGCCGCCGGCCACTCACTGCTCGGCCTCGGCGTGGTCACCGGCGGCTGGGTCGACTCCGAACGCGGCAGCGTCGTCGAGCACGGCCCGCTCGGCTGGCGCGACGTCCCCGTCCGCGAGGTCCTGGTCGGCGCCACCCGGCTGCCGGTCCACGTCGACGGCCACGCCCGCGCCCTCGCCCGGGCCGAACTGCTCTTCGGAGCCGGCCGCGGCGCCACCGAACTCGTCCAGCTGTTCATCGGCAACGTCGTCGACGCCGCCATCGCCACCGGCGGCACCGTGCTGCTCGGCCGCCGCTCCCGCGCCGGGGACATCGGCCACCTCCCCGTACCCGGCTCCACCGAACCCTGCCTCTGCGGCCGCACCGGCTGCCTCCAGGCCGCCGTCTCCGAACACACCCTGGCCCGCCGTGCCCACGCCCAGGGCCTCATCCCCACACCGGACTTCGACCGGCTGCTCGCCCTGGCCGGCGCCGGGGAGCACGCCGCACTGCGCCTCTTCGAGGAGCGGCTGCGACTGGCCGCCCCCACGGCCGCACTGCTGCTCGACGTGCTCAACCCCGAGGTGCTGGTGGTCACCGAGGCCGGCCTGACGGTCGCGCCCTCGCTGCGCCCCTACCTGTACGAGCAGATCCGCCGCCACTCGCACGCCGGGCCCGAGCAGCTGGTCACCGCGACCGGCTTCGGCGGCGAGGTGCTCGCGGTCGCGGCCTGCGCCCCGGTGCTGGACAGCGTCTACCAGCGGCCGATGGAGCTGCGCACCGCGCGCGCCGTCCGGTGACCGACCGCCACACGTACCCGACGTGTATGACCGCCCGTCAACGCCGGATTAATTCCACGGCCTGGCGAATGGTTGTCGCCCCCGGACCCGGCCGGAAGGATTTCGGGTATCCCTTTTCCCTCCCCCCTCCCGGAGTGATTCCGCCGTGCCCGAAAACCGCCAGCTGCATTTCAACCTGTTCCTGATGGGCGTCGGCCACCACGAGGCCGCCTGGCGCCATCCGCGCACCGATCCGGCCGAAGCCGGTTCCATCGCGCATTTCCAGCGACTGGCACAGCAGGCCGAGGCCGCGTCCTTCGACTCGGTGTTCCTCGCCGACGGAGTCGAGGCCCGCTCCGACGGCGGGTGGGGGCTGATCAGCCACTTCGAACCGTTCACCCTGCTCACCGCGCTCGCCGTGGTGACCGAGCGGATCGGCCTGATCGGGACGGTCTCCACCGGCTTCTCCGAGCCCTACAACCTGGCCCGGCAGTTCGCCTCGCTCGACCACATCAGCCACGGCCGGGCCGGTTGGAACATCGTCACCTCGGCCGGCGAGCGCTCCGCCCAGAACTTCAGCCGCACCGCCAACCAGGAGCACGCCGTCCGCTACGAGCGGGCCGCCGAGTTCCTGGACGTGGTCACCGCGCTCTGGGACAGCTGGGAGGACGGCGCACTGGTCCTCGACCGCGCCGGCGGCCGGTTCGCCGACGCCGCCCGGGTCCACGACATCGACCACGTCGGCAAGCACTTCCAGGTCCGCGGCCCGCTCAACATCCCGCGCAGCCCGCAGGGCCACCCGCTGCTCGTCCAGGCCGGCTCCTCGGCCAGCGGCAAGGCCTTCGCCGCCCGCTGGGCCGAGGCGGTCTTCACCGCCCAGCAGACCCTGGAGGAGGGCCAGGCCTTCTACGCCGACCTCAAGCGGCAGGCCGCCGCCGCGGGCCGCGACCCCGGGCACGTCAAGATCCTGCCCGGCATCGTGCCCGTCATCGGCTCCACCGAGGCCGAGGCCCGGCGGCTGGACCAGGAGCTGGACGAGCTGATCAACCCGGACCGCGCGGTCGGCGTGCTCTCCACCGTCCTCGGCGTCGACCTCACCGACCACCCGCTGGACGAACCGCTGCCCCCGCTGCCCCCGGTCACCGAGATCAACGGCGCCAAGAGCCGCTTCGAGCTGATCCGCGACCTGGCCGAACGCGACCGGCTGACCCTGCGTCAGCTCGTCGGCCGGCTCGGCGGCGGCCGCGGCCACCAGGTCGTCACCGGCACCCCCGAGCAGATCGCCGACCACATCGAGCGCTGGTTCGGCCAGGGCGCGGCCGACGGCTTCAACATCATGCCGCCCGTCCTGCCCGGCGGGCTCACCGACTTCACCGAGCAGGTGCTGCCGATCCTGCGCCACCGCGGCCTCTTCCGCGACGGCTACACCGGCCGCACCCTGCGCGAGCACTACGGCCTGCCCCGCCCGGCCGGCCGCTACGCCGCCGCCTAGAGAGGCCAGCTACGGCCGGACGACGTGAGCCCCGAGGCCCTCCCGGCCCCGGGGCTCACCTCGTACCGCGTCGCTCTGCCGCCGCGCTCTCAACCACCCAGCGGCGCACGCCAGGCGGTGAACCGGCGTTCCAGGGCGACCAGCAGCTGGTTGAAGACCACCCCGATCAGCGAGATGGTCACGATCCCCGCGTACATCTGCGGAATCGCGAAGTTGTACTGCGAGGCGTTGATCAGATAGCCGAGCCCGGCCTTCGCCCCGACCATCTCGGCGGCGACCAGCACCAGGATCGAGACCGCCCCGGCCAGCCGGATGCCGGTGAAGACGATCGGCACCGACGCCGGCAGGATCACCTTCTGGAACAGCCGGGGCGCCGACAGGTCGAGCGAACGCGCCAGCCGGATCAGCGTCGGATCCACACTGCGCACCGCACTGATGGTGTTCAACAGGATCGGCCAGAGGCAGGCGTACAGCACGATGGAGATCTTGGACGTCTCCCCGATCCCCAGGATCAGCACGAAGACCGGCAGCAGCGCGAGCGCGGCCGTGTTCCGGAACAGCTCCAGCAGCGGGCTCAGCAGACTCGCCACCGGCCGGTACCAGCCGATCAGCAGCCCCAGCGGCACCCCGATCACCACCGCCAGCCCGAACCCGCTCAGCGAACGGGTCAGACTGGCCCAGGTGTTGTCGGCCAGCTGGCCGCTCTCCAACAACCCGACCCAGGCGTCGAGCACTTCGGAGAACGGCGGCAGGAAGGTCCGGTCCACCAGGTCGAAGCGCGGCGCCAGCTCCCAGAGCAGCAGCAGCGCGGCCACCGCCACCGACTTGCCGAGCCCGGCGAGCAGCAGCCTCGGCAACCGCCGCAGCGCCGCCACCGCCCGGCCCCGCTCAGGCCGCGCTGTCCCCTCCGGCGGCGCTGTCCCCTCCGGCGGTGCTGTCCGGTCCGACCGCACCACCGCCGCGGCCGGGGCCGGGGCCCGCCCGACGTCCTGCGGCCCCGGCCCGGCGACCGCCGCCGTCTTCAGATCGGTGCTCATACCTGGCTGACCTCCCGCTCCAACAGCTGCGCACGGCTGACCTCGTCGTGCAGCAGGCTCCAGATCTCATGCCGGTACCGCGCGAACTCCGGGCTGGACCGCAGGTCCTGGCCCTCCGACCGCTCCCCCAGATCGATCGCCACGATCTCCTTCACCCTCCCTGGCCGCGAGGTCAGCACCGCCACCCGGCCACCCAGATAGACGGCCTCCTCGATGCCGTGGGTGATGAACACCACCGTCTTGCCGGTGCTGCGCCAGATCCGCAGCAGCTCGTCCTGCAGGGACTCCCTGGTCTGCGCGTCGAGCGCCGCGAACGGCTCGTCCATCAACAGCACCTCCGGGTCGTACGCCAGGCTCCGGGCGATCGCCACCCGCTGCTTCATCCCGCCCGACAGCTCGTGCGGGTGCCGGTCCTCGAAGCCCGTCAGACCGACCAGGTCCAGGTACTCCCGCGCCCTGGCGGCCCGTTGCCGGCGCGGTACGCCGATCGCCTCCAGGCCGAACTCGACGTTGCCCTGCGCGGTCCGCCACGGCAGCAGCGCGTACTGCTGGAAGACGATGCTGCGGTCCGGCCCCGGACCGGTCACCGGCCGGCCGCCCAGCAGGATCTCGCCGGAGGTCGGTGCGGTCAGCCCGCCGAGCAGGTCGAGCAGCGTCGACTTGCCGCACCCGCTGGGGCCCACCACCGCGATGAACTCACCGGCCGGTACGTCCAGTTCGACGGAGTCCAAGGCCGTGAACGCGGCCGGCCCGCGGCCGGAGCCGCCCCTGACCGGAAAGGTCTTGGTCACCTGGCGGAAGCTGATGTGCGCGGTCATCCCTGCTCAACTCCCGTAGCCGTTGAACTCGTTGGTGTACAGGTCGGCGGCCTTCACCTGGCCCTGCTTCAGGTCGCCGTGGGTGGTCAGCCAGTCGATCCAGATCTGGAAGGTCCGGTCGCTGAGCCGACCTCCCGGCTCGGCCACCCCGAACGACTTCCAGTACTGCAGCGCCGAGGTGTCCTCGTTGCGGCCGCGCTTCCTGACGATCTCCACACTGCGGGCGATCACCTCCTCGCGGGGCGTCGTCCTGGCCCACTCCACGGCCTTGGCGACGCCGGTGACAAAGGTCTTCGAGGTGGTGGGGTTCGCCTTGATGAACCTGTTGGTCAGCACATAGGTACCGGCGCTGAAGGCGCCCAGCAGGTCGAAGTCGCTGAGCAGCGGCCGGATCCCGCCGGCCGCCACGGCCTTGTCCCGCAGGATGCCGCCGAGTACCGCGACCTCGACCTGCTTCTGCCGCAGCGCCTGCTCCGTGTTGACCGGGGGAAGCACGATCCGCTCGACCTTGCCCAACTCCCCTGGCGCGAAGCCGTTCCGCTGGAGGTAGGTGTCGAGCACCGCCTCGCTGTGCGCGCCCAGGGTGTTCATCGCGACCTTCTTGCCGATCAGGTCCCGCGCGGACCGGATCGGGCTGTCCTCCAGCACGTAGTAGCCGTTGAACAGGCCGGCGTCCACGCCGTAGTAGCTGATCACCGCCTTCACCGGCGCGCCGGCCGCGATGAGCTTCACCACCGCTCCGTTGAACGCGCCACCGAAGTCGGTCTGGCCGGTCGCCGCCGACTGGATGTCCTGCGGCCCGCTGATGGTGTTGCCGACCCACTCCAGCTTCACATCGCCCAAGTAGCCGAGATCCTCTGCGAGTTCGGGCAGCGTCACCTGCCCCACGACGCCCTGGTATCTGAGTTTCCTGGTCTCCGCGCCTCCTGAGCTACTCGCGGTGGCCCGACCGCACGCGGCGGCCGCCGCCGCAACGGCGGACAGGGCGAGGAAGTGTCGACGGGACAGCAGGGCAGCGGACATGGCTGGTCCTTTACGGGTACGGAAGCTGGGGAGAGGGGGTGCGGCAGACGGAGGAACCCGCTGTGACGGACCGGCGCCACCGGAGGTCCGAACGCCGGAAGGCGAAGCGGCGAAGGCGGCAGGGGCCAGGCGAGAAGGTCAGCCCGACAGGTGAGTCAGCACGGCGAACTGCGCCGGCCCGGCAGGCCGGTCAGCGGCAGGCAGCACAGAGGGCGCTCGCGTGACGTCGCAGATCGACGTACAGGCGGCCCACAAGGCGCTCGGATTGGCTCACGACCCCAGCGTCGCAGCGGGCCCTGAGCAGGGTCAACGAATGTTCAGCCACCGGAAGAAACCCCGCCAGCCGACCCGCTCCGACAACTCCCGGAAATGCAAAGAAGCCCTGACCGGTGACCGGTCAGGGCTTCTCTGGAATGATTGTTCGGCGGCGTCCTACTCTCCCACAGGGTCCCCCCTGCAGTACCATCGGC
>NZ_JBITZW010000038.1:0-56872 GCF_044547105.1 Kitasatospora sp. NPDC052868
TTCCGAACCCGGAAGCTAAGCCTCACAGCGCCGATGGTACTGCAGGGGGGACCCTGTGGGAGAGTAGGACGCCGCCGAACAATCATTCCAAAGAAGCCCTGACCGGTCACCGGTCAGGGCTTCTTTGCGTTGTCCCCGGATTTACCGGATTTACCGGGTTCACCGGTAGCGGTTTAACGGGTTTACAGCGCGAGCTTGAATCCGAAGTGGGACTGGACGAAACCGAGGCGCTCGTAGAAGCGGTGGGCGTCGGTGCGGGTCGCGTCGGAGGTGAGCTGGACGAGGTCGGCGCCGAGTTCGCGGGAGCGGTCGATCGCCCAGGTGATCAGCTCGCTGCCGAGGCCCGTACCGCGTTCGTCGGCGTGGATCCGGACGCCCTCGATGATGGTCCGGGTCGAGCCCTTCCGGGAGAGGCCGGGGACGACGGTCAGCTGGAGGGTGCCGATGGTCCGGCCGGCGCGCTCGGCGACGACCAGGTTCTGGTGCGGGTCGCTGTCGATGGCGGCGAAGGCGGTCAGGTACGGGGTGAGGTCGTCGGGGCTCTCGCGGGTGGCGCCCAGCGGGTCGTCGGCGAGCATGGCCACTATCGCGGGCAGGTCGTCGGAGGTGGCGCGGCGGATCGTCAGGTCGTTCATGATCACAGCGTAAGCCGCGGCCCGCAGGGCCCCGATACAGCCCTCCGGCCACCCTCCCCTTCCCCATCTGACCCATCTGCCCCGGAAGAGGCGGGGGCGGCCGTCCAGCGGCCGTCCCCGCCCCTCTGGTGGGGTGATCCGGCGTCACCCACCCGGTGTCGCGCTGGTGATGACGGCGAAGACCGCGCCGTGCGGGTCGATCAGCTGGGCGAGGCGGCCGACGCCGTGGACGTCCATCGCCGCGATCCGGGCGGTGGCGCCGAGCCGTTCGGCGGTGGCGAGGCTCGCGTCGACGTCGGACACCTCGAAGTAGGGGAGCCAGTGCGAGCCGGTGCCGGCGGCGGTCTGCTCGGGGCCGAGCTGCATGATGCCGCCCAGGGCGTCGGCGGTGCCGCCGCCGGCCGGGGTGAGCACGGTGTACATGAGGCCGTCGATCGGGACGTCCTGCTCCTGCCAGCCGAAGACCGACCGGTAGAACGCCTTCGCGGCCTCGGCGTCGACGCTGTAGCACTCGGCCCAGCAGAACGTGCCCTGCTCCGTGACGGCGTCCAGGCCGACGGTGTCGTGCGGCTGCCAGACGGCGAACCCGGCCCCGGTGGGGTCGGTGTAGCCGCCCATCCGGCCGGCGCCGAGGACGTCGAACGGGCGGAACCGGACCCGGCCGCCGGCCTGCTCGACGAGCTCGGTGGTGCGGTCGGCGTCGACGGTGCAGAAGTAGACCGTCCAGGCGGGCGGGGCGCCCTCCTCGGTGGGCGGGCCGAGCGCCGCGACCGTCCGGCCCTCCTGCCGGAGGAAGCCGTAGCCGCCCGCCTCGGGGCCGGCGGAGACGAAGGTCCAGCCGAACAGGCCGGTGTAGAAGTCGGCGGAGGCCCGGATGTCCGGGCTGCCGAGGTCGAGCCAGTTGGGGGAGCCGGGGACGAAGGCGGTGGTGAGCATGTCGGCGCTGCTCCTCGGGCGGGCCCGCCGGTGGCACGGGCGCAGGCGGTGCCCCCCTCTGCCACTCCCCAGGGTGGCACCGGAGGAGGGTTTGTCGCACCCGGGCGGTACGGTGCGTAGCGGATGGTGCACCCGTACCGGTAGAGGGGGCCCCGGTGGCCAGGCAGACACAGGACGGCCAGGCGAGCCCGCCGCGCCAGCTCGCCCAGGTGGAGGGCGTGCTGGAGCGGATCACGTACGCCAACGAGGAGACGGGCTACACCGTGGCCCGGGTGGACACCGGGCGTGGCGGGAACGACCTGCTGACGGTGGTGGGCGCGCTGCTGGGGGCGCAGCCGGGGGAGTCGCTGCGGCTGCACGGGCGGTGGGGCTCGCACCCGCAGTACGGCAAGCAGTTCGTGGTGGAGAACTACACGACGGTGCTGCCGGCCACCGTCCAGGGCATCCAGCGCTACCTCGGCTCGGGGTTGATCAAGGGGATCGGGCCGCGGTTCGCCGAGCGGATCGTGGAGCGGTTCGGGGTGGACACCCTGGAGGTGATCGAGACCGAGCCGGGCCGGCTGATCGAGGTGCCCGGCCTGGGGCCGAAGCGGACGAAGAAGATCGCGGCGGCCTGGGAGGAGCAGAAGTCCATCAAGGAGGTGATGGTCTTCCTGCAGGGGGTCGGGGTGTCGACCTCCCTGGCGGTGCGGATCTTCAAGCAGTACGGGGACGGCTCGATCGGGGTGGTGAAGAACGAGCCGTACCGGCTCGCCTCGGACGTGTGGGGCATCGGGTTCCTGACGGCCGACCGGATCGCGCAGGCGGTGGGCATCCCGCACGACAGTCCGGAGCGGGTGAAGGCGGGGCTGCAGTACGCGCTGTCGCAGAGCACCGATCAGGGGCACTGCTACCTGCCGGAGGAGCGGCTGATCGCGGACGGGGTGAAGCTGCTCCAGGTGGACGTCGGGCTGGTGATCGACTCCCTGGCGGAGCTGGTGGCGGCGGAGGGGGTGGTGCGGGAGTCGGTGCCGGGGGACGGCGGCGAGTCGATCACCGCGGTGTACCTGGTGCCGTTCCACCGGGCGGAGATCTCGCTCGCCAACCAGCTGCTGCGGCTGCTGCGGGCGGACTCGGACCGGATGCCGTGGTTCGCGGACGTGGACTGGCCGGCGGCGCTGGGCTGGCTGGCCAAGCGGACGGGAGCGGATCTGGCGCCGGAGCAGGAGCAGTCGGTGCGGTTGGCGCTGACCGAGAAGGTCGCGGTGCTGACGGGCGGTCCGGGCTGTGGCAAGTCGTTCACGGTGAAGTCGATCGTGACGCTGGCGCTGGCGAAGCGGGCGAAGGTGGTGCTGGCGGCGCCGACCGGCCGGGCGGCGAAGCGGCTCTCGGAGCTGACCGGGGTGGAGGCGTCGACGGTGCACCGGCTGCTGGAGCTGCGGCCCGGCGGTGACGCGGCCTACGACCGGGACCGTCCGCTGGACGCCGACCTGGTGGTGGTGGACGAGGCCTCGATGCTGGATCTGATCCTGGCGAACAAGCTGGTCAAGGCGGTGGCGCCGGGCGCGCACCTGCTGTTCGTGGGGGATGTGGACCAGCTGCCGTCGGTCGGCGCCGGCGAGGTGCTGCGGGACCTGCTGGCGCAGGACGGCCCGATCCCGTCGGTCCGGTTGACCAGGATCTTCCGGCAGGCGCAGCAGTCCGGGGTGGTGACCAACGCGCACCGGATCAACGAGGGGCTGCCGCCGCTGACCGAGGGCCTGACGGACTTCTTCCTGTTCGTGGAGGACGACGCCGAGCGGGCGGCCGGGCTGACGGTGGACGTGGTGGCGCGGCGGATCCCGCAGCGGTTCGGCTTCGACGCGCGGCGGGAGGTGCAGGTGCTGGCGCCGATGCACCGGGGGCCGGCGGGGGCGGGCAACCTGAACACGCTGCTGCAGGCGGCGGTGACGCCGGCCCGGGAGGGGCTGGCGGAGCGCCGGTTCGGCGGCCGCACCTTCCGGGTGGGGGACAAGGTCACGCAGATCAGGAACAACTACGACAAGGGGCGGAACGGCGTCTTCAACGGCACCGTGGGAGTGGTGACGTCGCTCAGCGTGGACGACCAGCGCCTGACGGTGCTCACCGACGAGGACGAGGAGGTGCCGTACGACTTCGACGAGCTGGACGAGCTGGCGCACGCGTACGCGGTGACGATCCATCGCTCGCAGGGCAGCGAGTACCCCGTGGTGGTGATTCCGGTCACCACGTCCGCATGGACGATGCTCCAGCGGAACCTGCTTTACACCGCTGTGACCAGGGCGCGGAAACTCGTTGTGCTGGTGGGGTCACGCAAGGCGATCGCTCAGGCCGTTCGGGCTGTCAGTGCAGGTCGGAGGCATGCTGCGCTGGACCATCGGCTGGCTGCTGGATGATTCTCCAACGGATGGTTGCCTCTAGTGTTCTCTTGACGTGAAGAGATTTACGGCAGAGCCTAGTGTGGTGCCGATCTTGTCCGGTTCGTACCGGCTGCGGCGGCAGGTTTTGTAGGGGCGGCTCCTTTCGGGCCACCCCGGGTGCGCGTCTGTCCTCCAGATGGGGGATGGTAGAGACAGTCAGGGCACCTTGGAAGAGGATTCATTTCGTCGGTGAGGAAGACGTGAGCGACAACTCGGTAGTACTGCGGTACCAGGACGGCGAGTACGAGTACCCCGTCGTCGAGAGCACTGCGGGCAACGCCGGCTTCGACATCTCGAAGCTGCTCCCGCAGACCGGCCTGGTCACCCTGGACAACGGCTTCGGTAACACCGCCGCGTACAAGTCCGCGATCACCTTCGTGGACGGCGACAACGGCATCCTGCGGTACCGCGGCTACCCGATCGAGCAGCTCGCCGAGCAGGCCAGCTTCATCGAGACCGCGTACCTCCTGATCAACGGTGAGCTGCCGACGGCCGACCAGCTGGCGGAGTTCAACACCGAGATCACCCAGCACACCCTGCTGCACGAGGACGTCAAGCGCTTCTACCAGGGCTTCCCGCGCGATGCCCACCCGATGGCGATGCTGTCCTCGGTGGTCGGTGCGCTGTCCACCTTCTACCAGGACAGCCACAACCCGTTCGACGCCGCCCAGCGCCACCTGTCGACGGTGCGCCTGCTGGCGAAGCTGCCGACGATCGCGGCCTACGCGTACAAGAAGTCGGTCGGCCAGCCGTTCGTCTACCCGCGCAACGACCTGAGCTACGTGGAGAACTTCCTCCGGATGACCTTCGCGGTCCCGGCTCAGGACTACGAGATCAACCCGGTCATCGTCAACGCGCTGGACAAGCTGCTGATCCTGCACGCGGACCACGAGCAGAACTGCTCGACCTCCACGGTCCGCCTGGTGGGCTCCAGCCACGCCAACCAGTTCGCCTCCATCTCGGCCGGCATCTCGGCGCTCTGGGGCCCGCTGCACGGTGGCGCCAACCAGGCCGTGCTGGAGATGCTGGAGAGCATCCAGCAGGACGGCGGCGACGTCGACTCGTTCATTCGCAAGGTGAAGAACCGCGAGGACGGCGTCAAGCTGATGGGCTTCGGCCACCGCGTGTACAAGGCGTTCGACCCGCGCGCCGCGCAGGTCAAGCTCCTGGCGCACGAGGTGCTCGGCCAGCTCGGCAAGTCCGACGAGCTGCTCGACATCGCGCTGAAGCTGGAGGAGCACGCGCTCAACGACGACTTCTTCATCTCGCGCAAGCTGTACCCGAACGTGGACTTCTACACCGGCCTGATCTACCGCGCCATGGGCTTCCCGACCAGCATGTTCACCGTGCTGTTCGCCCTCGGCCGGCTGCCGGGCTGGATCGCCCACTGGCACGAGATGATCAACGACCCGACCAGCCGGATCGGCCGTCCGCGGCAGATCTACACGGGCACCGCGATCCGTGACTACGTCGCCCTCGGCGACCGCTGACACCTGCGCTGAGAGGGCCCGGCCGCACTGTGCGGCCGGGCCCTTGTGCGTCCGCCCGCGCGGGTGGCGGGGCGGAGCGGAAACGTACGGCGCACGACTCCGGGGCGGTGCAGCCCGGGACGGCCGCTCAAAGCGTCCCTGGCCCGCCACACCCCGGCGCCGTGCGCGAAGGCCGCCGAGTGCAGGCGGCCGACCCGGGGCCCGCCGGAGCCCCGTCGGCGGCAGTGGTGTCCCGCGGTGGCGTGAAGCCGTTCGCCACGCCGCCGCCCACCGATAAAAACTGCCGCACTACCAACCTAAGACGTATCAGGGTGTGAGAAGTTACGCCCGGGGGGTGTGAGCTGCCTCTCGCCACGCTCCGTGTCCGTCTGGTATCGCGCCCATACCACATCATCCACCGCGGGTTACGTCACCCTCCCCGCAGTCACGGCAACCGAGCGTGATAGGAATCGTGGCATTCCGGTACGGACCGTCCCGCACCCTCGCAGCGTGGCGGCGGAACTGGGGAGGGAGTGCGCAGATGACCAGGAACGTCGTTGTCACCGGCGGTGGCACGGGAATCGGGTACGAGGTGGCGCGGCGGTTCGCCGAGGCGGGCGAACGGGTCGTGATCGTCGGCCGCCGGCGGGCGGTGCTCGAGAAGGCCGCCGCCGACCTGGGGTCGAACGTCACCACGCTGGTCTGCGACCTCGCCGACCCGGACGCGGTCGAGGCGGCGCTCGCCGAACTGCCCGAGCGGATCGACGTGCTGGTGAACAACGCCGGCAGCCGGGAGACGGTGATCGGCGCCGGGCCGCACGCCCTGCTGGCCCGCTGGCGGGGCGACTTCGAGCGCAACGTGCTGACCGTGGTGCTGCTCACCGAGTCCATCCGCGACCGGCTCACCCCCGGCTCCGGCCGGGTGGTCACCATCAGCTCGATCGCCGCGCTGCGCGGCGCCGGCTCCTTCGGGGCGGCCAAGGCCTCGCTGCACGCCTGGAACCACTTCCTGGCGGCCCAGCTCGGCACCTCGGGCATCACCGCCAACATCGTCGCCCCGGGGACGGTGGCGGGCACCGAGTTCTTCGGGCCGCGGCTGGACGAGGCCGAGGTCTCCCGCCGGGCGGCGCGGACGCTGCTGGGGCGGGTCGGCGAGACCGGCGAGGTCGCGGCGGCGGTCTACTTCCTGGCCTCCGCCGAGGCCGGGTTCATCACCGGCGAGATCCTGCACTGTAACGGCGGCGAGCTGCTCGGCCGCTGAGCCGGCGCCTGAGCCGGCGCCTGAGCCGGGTCGGGTCGGCTCGGGTTGGCTCGGGTCAGGCAAAGCCGAGGGGCCCGTACCGCGTGGCGCGGTACGGGCCCCTCGGCACAGGCGGGCACAGGCGGGCGCAGGTGGGCTCGGGCGCTTCAGGCGGCCTGGAAGCGCCGCAGCCGGAGGCTGTTGGTGACCACGAAGACCGAGGAGAAGGCCATCGTGGCACCGGCGATCATCGGGTTGAGCAGCCCGGCCGCGGCGAGCGGGATCGCCGCGACGTTGTAGCCGAAGGCCCAGAACAGGTTGCCCCTGATGGTGGCCAGGGTGCGCCGGGAGAGCCGGATCGCGTCGGCGGCCGAGCGGAGGTCGCCGCGGACCAGGGTGAGGTCGCCGGCCTCGATGGCGGCGTCCGTCCCGGTGCCCATGGCGAGGCCCAGATCGGCCTGGGCGAGGGCGGCGGCGTCGTTGACCCCGTCGCCGACCATCGCGACCGACCGGCCCTCGGCCTGCAGCCGCTTGACGGTCTCGACCTTCTCCTCCGGCAGCACCTCGGCGATCACGTCCTGCGCGGCGATGCCGACCTCGGCCGCGACGGCCTCGGCGACGAGCCGGTTGTCGCCGGTCAGCAGGACCGGCCGCAGCCCCAGCGCCCGCAGTGCGGCGATCGCCTCGGCGCTGGTCGGCTTGACCGCGTCGGCGACCTCCAGGACGGCCCGCGCCCTGCCGTCCCAGCCGACCGCGACGGCGGTGCGCCCGGCGGCCTCGGCGGCGGCCTTGGCGGCCTTCAGCGGCTCGGGCAGCCGCTGGGACCAGTCGGCCAGCAGCGCCTCGCGCCCGGCGACCACGGCGTGGCCCTCGACGACGCCCTGCACGCCGAGGCCGGGGATGTTCTCGAAGCCCTCGACGGCGGGCAGTTCACCCGTCCGCTCGGCGGCGGCCGCGGCGATCGCGGCGGCGATCGGGTGCTCGGAGGCGTGCTCCAGGGCGCCGGCCAGCCGCAGGGCCTCGGTCTCGGTGACGCCCTCGGCGGTGTGGACGGCGGCGAGCGCCATCCGGCCGGTGGTGACGGTGCCGGTCTTGTCGAGGACGATGGTGTCCACCTTGCGGGTGGTCTCCAGCACCTCGGGGCCCTTGATCAGGATGCCCAGCTGGGCGCCGCGCCCGGTGCCGACCATCAGCGCGGTCGGGGTGGCCAGGCCGAGGGCGCACGGGCAGGCGATGATCAGGACGGCGACGGCGGCGGTGAACGCCTCGGTCGGGCTGCTGGAGACCAGCAGCCAGCCGACCAGGGTGCCCAGCGCGATCAGGATGACGACCGGGACGAAGACGGCGGAGATCCGGTCGGCGAGCCGCTGGGCGGCGGCCTTGCCGTTCTGGGCCTCCTCGACCATCCGGGCCATCCGGGCCAGCTGGGTGTCGGCGCCGATCCGGGTGGCCTCGACCACCAGGCGGCCGCCGGCGTTGACGGTGGCGCCGGTGACGGGGTCGCCGACCGCGACCTCCACGGGCACGGACTCGCCGGTCAGCATGGAGGCGTCCACCGCGGAGGCGCCCTCGACGACCACGCCGTCGGTGGCGATCTTCTCGCCCGGGCGGACCACGAAGCGGGTGCCGACGGCCAGCTGGGATACCGGGATCCGGATCTCGCGGCCCTGCTGGAGGACGGCCACGTCCTTGGCGCCGAGGTCGAGCAGGGCGTGCAGGGCGGCGCCGGCCCGGCGCTTGGAGCGGGCCTCCAGGTAGCGGCCGAGCAGGATCAGGACGGTGACGGCGGCGGCGGTCTCCAGGTAGAGGGTCGAGGAGGCGTCGCTGTCGCCGATCGCGAGGGAGAACTCGTGCCGCATCCCCGGCATACCCGCATGGCCCCAGAACAGCGCCCAGAAGGACCAGCCGAAGGCGGCCAGGGTGCCCAGCGAGACCAGGGTGTCCATGGTCGCGGCGCCGTGCTTGAGGTTGGTCCAGGCGGCCCGGTGGAAGGGCAGCCCGCCGTAGACGACGACCGGGCCGGTGAGGGCGAAGGCCAGCCACTGCCAGTTGTTGAACTGCAGTGAGGGGATCATCGACAGCATGACCACCGGGACGCTGAGGACGGCGGAGATCAGCAGCCGGTCGAGCAGCGGGTCGGCGGCCGGCTCGGCGGGCTCGGAGGCCTCGGCGGAGGGGGCGGCGGCCGGCGGCGGGGGCAGCTCGGCGGTGTACCCGGTGTTCTCGACGGTGGCGATGAGGTCGGCGACGCTCACCCCGGACCCGAAGTCGACCCGGGCCTTCTCGGTGGCGAAGTTGACGGTGGCCTCGACGCCGTCCATCCGGTTGAGCTTCTTCTCGATCCGGGCCGCGCACGAGGCGCAGGTCATCCCGCCGATCGACAGTTCGACGCGGTCCCGCACGGCCGCCTGGGCGCCCTCGGGGCTCTGGCCGCCTATGCCGGCGGCCGCACCCGGGGCGGTGGCGCCCGGTGTGGAGGTGCTCATGCTGATCAGCTCCTTGATGAGAGCGTACGGCGGGGGCGCCGGGTCCGTCCGGTTCGGCCCCCGCGGTACGGCAGCGGGATCAGGCGGACCGGCCGACCAGCTCGAAGCCGGCCTCGTCGACGGCGGCGCGGATCAGCTCGTCGTCCAGCGGGGCGGCGGAGGAGACCCGGACGGTGCCGGCCTTGGCGTCGGCGGCCACCTCGGTCACGCCGGTCAGGGAGGAGAGCTCCTTGCTGACCGAGTTCTCGCAATGGCCGCAGCTCATGCCGGTCACGGTGTAGGTGATGGTGCTGGACATCGGGGCCTCCGGGAGGTCTGCGGCCGCGGGCCTTTCGCGCCCGGGCTCTGATTCTGACAACACCATACCCCCAAGGGGTATTCCTGAGGGTAGTGGGTGGTGTGGCGTGGATCGCATCGGGATGCGATCCGAGTGCAGAGCGTATGCGCCTGAACACGCTGCGCCCGAATCCGCGCCGCGCGGGGCGGGCGGATTCGGGCGCAGCGGGTCCGCGGCCGGGGTGCGGGTTTGGCTAGGCCCTGTCCTGGGCTCGGAGATGGGCGGGTGGGGTTCGCGGGCGTCCGTTATGTTCGATATGTGTCACCGAACCGCGGACCCCAGTCGCCTGCGGCCCCGCCGTACTCCGGGCTGCCCGAGGGCAAGCGGCGCGGCGCCCTGCTGGCCGCCGACCTCCAGGACGTGCCGTTCTGGCGGCGGGCCGCACCCGCGGGGATCTCCATCATGGCGGTGGCGCTCGCCGACCTGATCTCCGGCAAGGACCGCTACCTGGCGCCGCTGATGATCGTCGTCCCGACCATCGCCGCGCTCACCCTCAAGCCGCTCGAACTGCTGCTGGTCTGCTCGTTCGGCCTCTTCGCGGTGTT
The DNA here is from genome assembly GCF_044547105.1 of Kitasatospora sp. NPDC052868. Taxonomy (NCBI): domain Bacteria; kingdom Bacillati; phylum Actinomycetota; class Actinomycetes; order Kitasatosporales; family Streptomycetaceae; genus Kitasatospora; species Kitasatospora sp. NPDC052868. Next base: position 10,066 of record NZ_JBITZW010000038.1, read on the forward strand.
CGGGCTCAGCCACTTCGACCAGGTCGACACCGTCAACGACGAGCGCTTCCTCTACGGCGCGATGCTCAGCTACCTGCTGCTGACGGTGTTCTCCGCCTGGGTGGCCAAGATCAGGATGCGGCGGGCGGCGGCCTTCGCGGCGGTCAGCTCGGTGGCCGAGGCCGCTCAGCGCGCACTGCTGCGGCTGCCCGGACCGGTGGTCGGGCCGCTGCACCTGGCGGTGCGCTACGTCTCCGCCGCCGACGCCTCACGCATCGGCGGGGACCTCTACTCGGTGCTGGAGACCCCGCACGGCACCCGGGTGGTGGTCGGTGACGTCCGGGGCAAGGGGCTCGGCGCGGTGCAGACCGCCGCCGTGGTGCTCGGTGCCTTCCGGGAGGCCGCGTACGACGAGGCCGGGCTGCGCGGGGTGGCCGGGCGGGTCGAGGCCAGCGTCGAGCGGCACGCGCCGGACGGCGAGTTCACCACCGCGCTGTTCGCCGAGTTCCGCACCCCGGAGGTGATGGAGCTGCTGCAGTACGGGCACGTGCCGCCGATCCGGGTGGAGCCGGACGGGGGTGTGCACGTGCTGCACGCCCCCGACCCCTGGGTACCGCTCGGTCTGGGCCGGCTGGCCGTGGGGGAGCCCACCACCTGGGGCCAGCCGTTCGGCGACCAGGACGTGCTGGTGCTCTGCACGGACGGGGTGATCGAGGCCCGGCACCGGCGCAACGGCGAGTTCTACCCGCTGGCGGAGCGGGTCGGCCCGCTGGTCCGGGACGCGGCCCGCTCCTCGGCGGAGCTGGAGGCGGCGGTCGGCCGGGTCTACGCCGACCTGCTGGAGCACGCCGGCGGGGAACTGGGGGACGACGCGCTGCTGCTGCTGATCACCCGGACCGACCGGCTCCAGGGTGCGCCCGGCCCGCGGTGACCTCCGCGAGGGCGCGGAAGAGCAGGGCGGTGGAGGTCGCGCCCGGGTCCTGGTGGCCGACGCTGCGCGGGCCCAGGTAGGAGGCGCGGCCCTTGCGGGCCTGGAGCGGCACGGTGTCCAGCGCGCCCTGCTCGGCCGCGTCGGCGGCCGCGCCGCAGGCCCGCGGCAGGTCTTCGCCGGCCTCCACCGCCTGCCGGTAGGCGGCCAGCGCCGGGGTGTACGCGTCCACGATGGTCTTGTCGCCGGGCTCGGCCTTGCCGAGGGCGCGGACCGCCGCCAGGCCCGCAGCCAGCGCCTCGCCGAGCGCGGCCGGATCGGCGGCCGGGCCGTCCAGGGCGGCGCCCAGCGCGCGGAAGGCCTTGCCGTACAGCGGGCCGGACGCACCGCCGACCTTGGAGATCAGCGTGCTGCCGGTCCTGGTCAGCAGCGCACCCGGGCCGACCGGCTCCAGGCCGTCCAGGGCGGTCAGCACGGCGGAGAAGCCGCGCTGGAGGTTGCTGCCGTGGTCGCCGTCGCCGATCGCCGAGTCCAGCTCGGTCAGCTCGCCCTGCCGCTGCTCGACGGCGGCGGCGACGGCGCGGACCCAGGCCTCGGCCAGGGCGGTGTCGAAGTCCATGGGGCTCCCCTTCCTCCGGTGCTCAGGCCCGCTTGAGGGCGGGGGTGTCGACGGGGGCGTCCCACAGCTCCAGCAGCCGGGCGTCCGCCTTCGTCAGGGTGAGCGAGAAGCCCGCCATGTCCAGGCTGGTCACGTAGTTGCCGACCAGGCTGCGGGCGACGGTGATGCCGCGCCCGGACAACCGGGCGGCGACCTCGCCGAAGACGATGTACAGCTCCAGCAGCGGCGTCCCGCCGAGGCCGTTCAGCAGGGCGATCACCTCGTCGCCCGCGCCCAGGTGGTGGTCCGCGAGCACGGTGTCGACCACCTCGGCCGCCAGCTCCCGGGCCGGGCGGAGCTTCTCGCGGCGCCGGCCGGGCTCGCCGTGGATGCCGACGCCGACCTCGATCTCGTCCTCCGGCAGGTCGAAGCCCGGCTTGCCGGCCGCCGGGACGGTCGCCGCGGTCAGCGCGACGGCGAAGGAGCGGGAGGCCGCGTCGACCTGCTCGCCCACCTCGGCCACCTCGGCCAGCGGTGCGCCGCGCTCGGCCAGCGCGCCGGCGATCTTCTCCACCATGACGGTGGCGCCGGTGCCCCGGCGGCCCGCCGTCCAGGTGGAGTCCTCGACCGCGACGTCGTCGTCGACCAGCACCGTGCGGACCTCGATGCCCTCCTCGGCGGCGAGCTCGGCGGCCAGCTCGAAGTTCATCACGTCGCCGGTGTAGTTCTTCACCACGAAGACCACCCCGGCGCCGCTGTCCACGGCCTTGGCGGCGGCCAGCATCTGGTCCGGGACGGGCGAGGTGAAGACCTCGCCGGGGCAGGCCGCGTCCAGCATGCCGGGGCCGACGAAGCCGCCGTGCAGCGGCTCGTGGCCCGACCCGCCGCCCGAGATCAGGGCGACCTTGGCGGCCGTCGGACGGACGGCGCGGGTGATCACCCGGTTCGCCACGTCGACCACCAACTCCGGGTGGGCGGCGGCGACTCCGGCCAGCGCGTCCTCCAGGACGCTCTCCGGGGTGTTGATCAGCTTCTTCAAAGCGCTTCGCTCCCTCGGCAGACGGTGCTGCCCCGACGCTACGCCAGACGGGGGTGGCGGGCACGGGTCGCGACACGCGCCGGGCGGGTCTCCCGGATCACCCGGTAGGCGTAGGGCAGGCGTCGTAGGGTCGACGGCATGAGCGACTACGTGGGCATCGTCCTGGTCTCGCACAGCGCGCAGTTGGCCGCCGGACTGCGCGAGCTGCTGCGGGAACTCGCCTCGGACGCGGTGCGGGTGGTGGTCGCGGCCGGGACGGAGGACGGCGGGCTCGGCACCAGCTACGACCTGATCGCCCGGGCCGTCGCGGAGGCGGACGGCGGAGCGGGCGTGGTGGTGCTGCCGGACCTCGGCAGCTCGGTGCTCACCGCCGTCACCGTGCTGGAGGACGCGCCGCGCCCCGGTGCGGTGCTGGTGGACGCGCCGTTCGTGGAGGGCGCCGTCGCGGCGGCCGTCACCGCCTCCGCCGGGGCGGCGCTGGCGGAGGTGGTCGCGGCGGCCGAGGAGGCGCGGACCTTCCGCAAGGTGTGACGGGCCCCGGCGGCTACTTGGCGTCGGCGTAGCAGTCGACCACCGCCGTGCTCAGCGGGAACCGCACCGGGGTGTCCCCGAACACCAGCAGCCGGGCCTCCTCGGCCGCCTCGGCGACGGCGGCGGCCACCTCGTCGGCGAGGTTCGCCGGCGTGTGCACCACCACCTCGTCGTGCTGGAAGAACACCAGGTGCGGCCGCTCGGCCGGGCCGGGCGCCGGCAGCGCGGACAGCCGCCGGCGCAGCGCGGCGAGCAGCGCCAGCGCCCAGTCGGCCGCACTGGCCTGGATGACGAAGTTGCGGGTGAAGCGGCCCCGGGCGCGGGCCGAACGGCCGCCCGCGTCCCCGGCGTTCTCCGGTGCCTCGGTGAGGTCGAGCCAGTCGGCGGAGGGCGGCGGGCAGGCCCGGCCCAGCCGGGAGACCACCACACCGCCGTCCTCACCCGTGCGGGCCGCCGCCTCGACGTAGCCCATCGCGGCCGGGTAGCGGCGGCGCAGGGTGTTCAGCAGCGGTCCGATGTCGCCGCTGGTCTGCCCGTACATGGCGCCCAGCAGGCCGAGCTTGGCCTTGTCGCGGTCCCCCTGGAAGGCGGAGGCGGCCAGCGCCTCGTACAGGTCGCCGCCGGCGGCGGTGCGGGCCAGGCCGGCGTCCTGGGAGAGGGCCGCCAGCACCCGCGGCTCCAGCTGGGCGGCGTCGGCGACGACCAGCAGCCAGCCCGGGTCGGCGACCACCGCCCGGCGCAGGATGCGCGGGATCTGCAGCGCGCCGCCGCCCCGGCTGGCCCAGCGCCCGGACACCACGCCGCCGACCACGTACTCGGGCCGGAACCGGCCGCCGCGCGCCCAGGCGTCCTGCCAGGCCCAGCCGTGCGCGGCGTGGATCCGGGACAGCTCCTTGTAGCGGATCATCAGCTGCGCGGCCGGGTGGTCCACCGCCTTCAGCTCCCAGGAGCGGGTGGAGCCCAGCTGGATGCCGCGGTCGGCGAACGCGCGCAGCACCTGGGCGTGCGAGTCCGGGTTGAACGGGCGCCCGCCGAGGGACTGCTGGAGTTCGACGGCGAGCTCGGCGAGCAGCCTCGGCTGGGTGCCCGGGAGGGTCGGCCGGGGGCCGAGCAGCTCGGTGAGCAGCCGGTCGTGGATGTCGGTGCGCCAGGGCAGGCCGTCCTCCGCCATCTCGGCGGCCACCAGGGCGCCGGCCGACTCGGCGGCGACCAGCAGCCGGAACCGGGCCCGGGCGCCCGGGTCGGCGATCGCGGCCAGTCGGCGCTGCTGCTCGGCGTGCACGGCCACCACGGCGGCCAGGGCGTCCGCTCCGGGCGGGAGTTGCAGGCGGTCGGGGGCGAACAGGGTGTCCTGGCCGTCCCCGGACTCGGTGGACCCGGGCTCGGGCAGATCGGCCGGGACGGGCAGGCCCTTCAGCCGGGCCCAGGCAGCGCCCAGCGAGCGGGGGGCGCCGAACCGGCCCTCGTGGGCCAGCAGCAGCGCCTCGACCAGCCGCAGGTCGTGGCAGCGGGCGAGCCGCTCCGGCAGCCGGGGCAGCAGCGGAGCGTACGCGCTGTCGGCGGACGCCCAGACCCAGCGCACCGCGCCCTGCTGCTCGGCGGCGGCGACGGCGGAGGCCAGGTCCGGTGCGGGCAGGGGCGGGCCGAGCGGTGCGCCCGCCTCGTCGAGCGGCTGGAGCCGGCCGCCGGGGCCGTGCGGGTCGGGAACGAGGGCGATCCGGGGTGCCATCGGGCTCCTCCTCTCGGGCGTACGGGCGTGCGACCTCGACGGTAACCGGTGGGTACGACAACCCGCGGCAGCCGCTCGGCGTGGTCGGCCGGGGGGCCGTAGGCAGCGCCGGTGACAGCGCGTAGGGTCGGCGAAATGACCGAGAATCCGTTCTTCAAGGCCAGCACCCTGGTCTATGAACTGCCGCCCTTCGCCGAGATCCGGGAGGAGCACTACCTGCCCGCGTTCGAGCGGGGGATGGCCGAGCAGCTGGCCGAGATCGCCGAGATCACCGCCAACCCCGAGGCGCCGAGCTTCGACAACACGCTGATCGCGCTGGAGCGCTCCGGCGCGTTGCTGCGCCGGGTGGGCGCGGTCTTCTTCAACCAGGCCTCCTCCGACACGACCCCGGGCATCGACCTGGTCGACGCCGAGGTGAGCCCGAAGATCGCCGCGCACACCGACGCGATCCACCTGGACGCCGAGCTGTTCGCCCGGATCGAGGAGCTGTACGAGCGGCGCGGCGAACTGGGCCTGGACGCCGAGTCGCTGCGGCTGCTGGAGCGCCGACACACCCGCTTCGTCCGGGCCGGCGCCCGGCTCGGAGCCGCCGAGCAGGCGCGGCTGCGCTCGCTGAACGCCGAACTCGCCACCGCCGCGACCGCGTTCCGGCAGAACATCTCGGCCGACGGCCACGCCCGCGCACTGGTCCTGGACTCCGCCGAGCAGCTCGACGGGCTGTCGCCGGACGCGATCGCCGCCGCGGCGGAGAACGGCCGGGCGCTCGGCCACGAGGGCGCGTACGTCCTGAGCCTGAAGAACTTCTCCAACCAGAGCGAGCTGGCCTTCCTCACCGACCGCTCGGTGCGCGAGCGGCTGATGGAGGCCTCGCTCGGCCGCGCGATCGAGACCAACGGCCCGCTGGCGATCCGGATGTCCGCGCTGCGCGCCGAGCGCGCACAGCTGCTCGGCTACGCGACGCACGCCGCGTACGTGGTGGCGGACGAGACCGCGGGCAGCGTCGAGGCCGTGGACGCGCTGCTGCCGCGGCTGGTGGCGCCGGCCGTCGCCAACGCGGCCCGTGAGGCGGCGGAGCTGGCCAAGGTGGCCGCCGCCGACGGGGTCGAGGAGATCGCCGCGCACGACTGGGCGTACTACTCGGAGCAGGTGCGGCAGGCCGCCTACCAGGTGGACGCGGCCGCGCTGCGCCCGTACTTCGAGCTGGAGCGGGTGCTGCACGACGGCGTCTTCCACGCGGCGGGCCTGGTCTACGGGCTGACCTTCACCGAGCGGCCGGACCTCACCGCGTACCACCCGGACGTGCGGGTCTTCGAGGTGTTCGAGGAGGACGGCGGTTCGCTGGGCCTGTTCCTCGGGGACTTCCACGCCCGGGCGTCCAAGCGCGGCGGCGCCTGGATGGAGGAGCTGGTCACCCAGTCGACGCTGCTGGGCAAGCGGCCGGTGGTGATGAACAACCTGAACGTCGCCCGCCCGGCGCCCGGCGAGCCGGTGCTGCTCTCCTGGGACGAGGTGCGCACGCTGTTCCACGAGTTCGGGCACGCGCTGCACGGGCTCTTCTCCGACGTGCGCTACCCGTACTTCGCGGGCACCGAGGTGCCGCGGGACTTCGTCGAGTTCCCCTCGCAGGTCAACGAGATGTGGATGGTCTGGCCGGCCGTGCTGGCCAACTACGCCAAGCACCACGTGACCGGCGAGCCGCTGCCGGCCGAGCAGGTCGAGCGGATGGCGGCGGCCGAGGGCTTCGGGCAGGGCTTCCGGACGGTGGAGTACCTGGCGGCGGCGCTGCTGGACTGGGCCTGGCACACCGTGCCGGCGGGCCAGGAGATCGCGGACGCCGAGGAGTTCGAGGCGGCGGCACTGGCGAAGGCCGGGCTGGCGGTGGCGGCGATCCCGCCGCGCTACCGGACGGCGTACTTCGCGCACATCTTCGCCGGCGGGTACAGCGCGGGCTACTACGCGTACATCTGGTCGGAGGTGCTGGACGCCGACACGGTGGACTGGTTCCAGGGCAACGGGCGCACGGTGCGGGAGAGCGGCGAGGTGTTCCGGACCGAGCTGCTGTCGCGCGGCGACAGCCGGGACGCGCTGGACTCGTTCCGCGCGGTGGTCGGCCGCGACCCGCGGACCGAGCCGCTGCTGGCGCGCCGGGGGCTGGCTTAGCCCTGATGGCCGTTCCGTTGACGGGGCCCGCCTGGCGGGCCCCGTCTCCGTCGAACGGTCGCGCGGGGCTCAGCGCGGGGTGATGGTGACGGTGACCGGGGTGCCCGGGTGGCCGTGGGGGAGGCGGATCCGGGCGGTGCCGGCCTGCCCGCCGCCCGGCTGGTCGAGCTCGACCCGGGCGGTGGCGGGGGTCGCGGTGATCCGCGCGCCGTTCGGGAACGCGGCCGCGGGCAGGGCGAGTTCGGTGGCGTGGCCGGTGCCGTCGGCGGTGTAGCGCAGGGTGTGGCCGGCGGCCGTCGCGGTGAGCGCGGGCGCGCGGCCGGCGAGGGCGGTCGGGTACGGGCCGAAGGCGGGCTCGTCGCCCGGGGCGGGCCGGCCGGCCGGATCGAGCGCGCAGTAGCCGCCGTCGCCCCGGCACCAGTACCACATCGCCCAGCCGGCGGCGAAGCCGTCCATGGCCGCCACCTGGCCCCGGACCAGCCGGGTGTTGCCCGGAGTGCGGGAGTCGGGCGGACCCCACTCGCCGACCAGGACGGGCAGCCGGTGGGCGGCCGGGTACGCGGTGATCGCGGCGGTGTAGTGCTCGATGAACCCGCCGGACGGGTCCCAGTCGGCGCCGGACTCGACGGCGGTGTCGTAGAAGTGCGGCGCGTAGCCGAGCCGGGAGGGGCCAGGGCGCGGGTCGGCGAAGCCGGGCAGTCGGGTGGGCACGCCCTGGCCGACCAGGACCGTCGGTTCGACGAACAGCCAGGCGCGGGTGTCCACTTGGCGTACGGCCCGGATCAGGCGGCGGTACATGTCGGCGAGGCGGCCCTGTTCGAGGGCGGCGGAGGCGGCGGCGAGGACGGCCGGGTCGGTCGGGTCGCCGTCCACCGGGCCGAACGGCTCGTTGAACAGGTCGTAGCCCAGCAGTGAGCGGTGGCCGCGCAGTTCACGGGTGAGCCGGGTGTAGAAGTCGGCCTGCCAGCTGCGCAGGTCCGGGTCGTCGTAGAGGTGGCGGAAGGCGGCCTGGACGGCGGGCTGGAAGTAGCCGGCGAACCAGTCGTCCGGGTCGGGGGTGAACGGCAGGTCCTCGTCGCGGGTGGCCCAGAGCGGGATGCCGCGGTCGCCGCCGCCGAACTTCGGCCCGTAGACGTCCTGGTGGAAGTCGACCAGGGCGAGCACGCCGTAGCGCTCGGCCCAGTCGAGCAGGCGGTGCAGCCGGCGCAGTTCGACCGGGTCGAGCCGGCCGCGGTCGGGTTCGAGGCGGTTCCAGGAGACGGCCACCCGGATCAGGGTGAAGCCCTGGGCGGCCAGTGACCTGATGTCCGCCTCGGTGGTCTCGGCGTACTTGTCGAGGTTGAAGCCGCGCAGTTGGAGCAGCCGGCCGTCGGCGTCGGCGAGGCCGGTGCGGCCGTCCGCGCCGGTGGCCGCGGCGACCGGGAACCCGGCCCGGGGGGAGGCGGGTCGGGCTTCGGCCGGGGTGGTGGCCAGGGCTGCGGCGGCGGCGAGCAGGAGGGCAACGGCCGTGCGGTGCAAGCGCATCGGGACCTCGCGGGATCTCGCGGAGGGAGGGTGGGGCCCGATGATGCCGGGTCCGGCATGCGCCGCACAAGGGTTCAGTCGGCCGCGGGTGCCTCGGCCGGGATGGTCGGCAGGGCGGCGGTGGGCAGGTCGGCCGCGGCGGCGAGCCGGCCCCAGAGCAGGTCGGCGAGGGCCTGGACCATCCGGGTGCGCGAGCAGGGTCTGCTCTCCAGCCACCAGTCGCCGGCCGCCAGCACCATGCCGGTGATGCCCCGGCCCCAGGCCTCGGCGAGCAGCTCCCGCTCGGCGCCGAGGTCGACCTGGCTCTGCACGGCCCGGGTGATCTCCTCCGCGATCTGCCGCAGGGCGGGGGCGAGCGCGTTGCCGACGCCGCTCGGGTCGCCCGGCTCGGGGTGGGTGAGCAGCCGGTAGACCTGCGGGCGGGCCTCGATGCCGGCGAGGTAGGTGTCCAGGACGTGCTCGACCCGGTCGCGGCGCTCCAGCGGTTCGCTGAGCGCGGCCCGCACGGCGGCCAGCAGGCCGCTGGTGTGGCGTTCGGTCAGGGCGCCGATCAGGCCGTTCCGGTCGCCGAAGTGGCGGTAGAGGATCGGCTTGGTGATGCCCGCCTCGGCGGCGATGGCGTTCATGCTGGCGCCCGGCCCGTCCCGCTGGACCACCCGGTCGGCGGCGTTGAGCAGCTGCTCGCGGCGCGGCTCGGCGGGGCTGGTGGGTGCGGCGGGGGGCATGGGGGTGGCTCCTCCTGGCCGGTCCGGCCGGTGGGGCTCAGGCCAGAGGGCGGGCGTTGACATTTCCTACCTATGAGTAGCAGACTCCCGACGATGTTACCGCCGGTAACACCTGTCCGACACCGGCCCCCACCCCCACATCGACCGGAGGCATCATGAGCACGTTCTCGCTGGACCCGGGCGCGGACCAGCTCGCCGTACGCGACTGGCTGCACGGCTTCGCCGCCGAGGTGATGCGCCCCGCCGCCGCCGAGTGGGACGAGCGCGAGGAGACCCCCTGGCCGGTCATCCAGGAGGCCGCCAAACTCGGCCTCTACTCGCCGGACTTCTACGCCCAGCAGTACTTCGACCCCTCCGGCGTGGGCATCCCGATCGCCATGGAGGAGCTGTTCTGGGGCGACGCCGGCATCGGTCTGGCCATCGTCGGCACCACGCTGGCCGCCGTCGCGGTGCTCGCCAACGGCACCGACGAGCAGATCGGCACGTGGGCGCCGCAGATGTTCGGCACCCCGGACGACGTCAAGGTCGCCGCGTTCTGCTCCTCCGAGCCGGACGCCGGCTCCGACGTCTCCGCGCTGCGCACCAGGGCGGTCTACGACGAGGCCAAGGACGAGTGGGTGCTGAACGGCACCAAGACCTGGGCCACCAACGGCGGGATCGCCGCCGTCCACGTCGTGGTGGCCACCGTCGACTCGGCGCTCGGCGCGCGCGGGCAGGCCTCCTTCGTGGTGCCGCCCGGTACGCCCGGGCTGAGCCAGGGCCAGAAGTTCAAGAAGCACGGCATCCGCGCCTCGCACACCGCCGAGGTGGTCCTGGACGGCGTCCGGGTGCCCGGCAGCTGCCTGCTCGGCGGCAAGGAGAAGCTGGACGAGCGGCTGGCCCGGGCCCGCGAGGGGGCCAAGCGCTCCGGGGGGAGGGGCAACGCCGCGATGGCGACCTTCGAGGCCTCCCGCCCGGCCGTCGGCGCGCAGGCGATCGGCATCGCGCGGGCCGCGTACGAGGTGGCGCTGGACTACGCCAAGACCCGGGTGCAGTTCGGCCGCCCGATCATCGACAACCAGGGCGTGGCCTTCCAGCTGGCCGACATGAAGACCCGGATCGACGCCTCGCGGCTGCTGGTCTGGCGGGCCTCCTGGATGGCGGCCAACAACCAGCCGTTCACCTCGGCCGAGGGCTCGATGTCCAAGCTCTACGCGGGCGAGACGGCGAAGTGGGTGACCGCGCAGTCGATGCAGATCCTCGGCGGCAACGGGTTCACCCGGGAGTACCCGGTGGAGCGAATGCACCGGGACAGCGCGATCTACTCGATCTTCGAGGGCACCAGCGAGATCCAGCGCCTGGTGATCGCCCGGGCGATCTCGGGGATGCCGATCCGGTAGGCCCGTGTGTGCGCGGGCCTACCGGGCGGACCAGAAGGTCAGCCCGGCGGCGAGCGCGCCCACCACCGCGCCGACCAGGGTCTGCGCGGTGGTGTGGTCCCGCAGCACCACCCGGGACCAGCCGATCACCGCGACCAGCGGGCCCAGCAGCAGCCACCACGGGCCGAGCGCGATGGCCAGGCAGACCACGGCGCCGCCGGCGACCGCGGTGTGGATGGAGACCTTCCACCAGACGGTGATCACCAGGATCGGGATCAGCGAGGCGAACATGGCCAGCACCATCGCGACCATGTCCGTCGGGGCGTCCAGCCGGAGCATGGCCAGGAGGCTGGTCAGCACCGAGAGCATGACGAACGGGATCACCACCAGCCGCCGCTGCCGCCGGCCGACGTGGCGGTCCTCCCAGCTGCCCCGGCGGACCCCGCGCCGGATGAACCAGGTCGGGATGACGGCCGCGAACAGTGCGGCGAAGGCCGCCCAGCCCACGCCCTGCCAGCCGTAGCGCAGCCCGCCGACCAGCGGCAGTACCGCGATGATCACGTTCTTCGGCTCGACGCCGTCGGTGATCCGCCGGGCCCAGTCGGTCGCGGCCGAGGGCCCGGTCGAGGGCCCGGCGCCGGTGGTCGGCGCGTCTGAAGGCCCGGCGGTCGGCGCGGCCGGGGATCCGGTCGTCGGCGTGGTGGTCGGCTCGGCCATCGGGTGGGTGCTCCAGGCGGGTCGGTCGGCGGGCGTCGGTGGTCGGGCGTCGGGCGTCGGTGGTCGGGCGGCGGTGGTCGGGCGTCGGGCGTCGGATGATCGTATGGGCGGGGTGCGGGCGGTTCAGAACCGCGGTTCGCGGCCCTCCAGGAAGGCGGCCAGGCCCTCGCGGACGTCCGGGGCCTCGCGGGAGCGGCGCTCCCAGGGCGCCAGGGCGGCGGCCGCCTCCTCGGGCGGGACGGCCAGCGCGGCCTTGACGGCGCCGATGGTCTGCGGCGACCGCCTGGTCAGCAGTCGGGCGAACTCCAGCGCGCTCCCGTCCAGTTGCCCGCCCGGCACGACCCGGTCGGCGAGGCCGATCACGGTGTTGCGCAGGCCCGTCACCAACTCGCCGGAGAACAGCAGGTACTTGGCCTGGGCGGGGCCCACCAGCCGGGCCAGCCGCAGGGTGGGCACGGCCGGGTAGACCACGCCCAGCTTGGCCGGGGTGATGCCCATCCGCGCGTCGTCCGCGATGAACCGCAGGTCGCAGGCGACGGCCAACTGGCAGCCACCGCCGACGCAGGCGCCGTGCACCACCGCGATGGTCGGGTGGGGGAAGGCCGCCAGCGCCTCCTCGGCGGCGACGTTGACCGCGTGGTAGTCGTCGGCGCGGTCCGGGTCGCCGTAGACCTCGGCCAGCTCGGCGATGTCCGCCCCCGCACTGAAGGTGCCTCCGGCCCCGGTGACCAGCAGGGCGCGGACGCCCGGCTGTTCGGCGAGCCGGACCAGGACCTTGGGCAGCGCCTGCCAGATCGCCAGCGTGATGGCGTTGCGCCGGTGCGGCCGGGCGAACTCCAGTACCGCCACGCCGTCCTCGCCGACGTAGGCGTGCAGGCCGTCGACGTGGGTGGGCAGCGGGGAGCGGTCCTGCGTGAGCAGCGGCTGGGCCATGCGCACCTCCGGGGGTCTCGTGGGTGCGGCCACTCTCTCAGGAGGCGGCGGCGGGGTAGTCGCCGAGTCCCCGTTCGACCAGTGCGAAGGCCCGCCGGGCGTTGTCGAGGGCCTCGGGCAGTACGGTCGCGGCCCGCTCTCCGGCCAGCATCCGGCGCTGGTTCTCCCGGGTCAGGGCCAGTCGCACGCTGAGCAGTCGGGCCGCGGCGACCCGGGCGGTGAGCGGATCGTGGGCCGGGACCTCGGCGAGGAGCTCCGCGGACAGCAGGGCGTTCGCCTTGGCGCCGAAGACGGCGGTGGCGCGCAGGGCGAGGACCGGGGTCTGGTGGATCAGCCGGACCACGTCGAGTACCGCCGGATCGTCGCTCAGACCGGTCGTCGGGTCGAACCCGGCCAGTGCGGTCGTGAACCCGGTGCCTCCGCGGGGTCGCCGCGACCTCGGCCAGCCTCTACCTGATCCCGATGGCGGCCGGGATGACGGCGGCCGGACTGGTGACCGGCCGGCTCACCGCGCGGGGCTGGTCGCCGCAGACCTTCCTGGTGGCGGGTGCCGGTTGTGCGGCGGTGGCCCTGGGCCTGCTCGGTCTCGGCGGGCCGGACACCGGCCTCTGGATGGTCCGTGCCGAACTGGTGCTGCTCGGCTGCGGCCTGGGGCAGCTGGTCGGCCGGCTGGTGCAGGTCGTCCAGAACGCCGCCCCGGCCCGGCACCTCGGGGTCGCCACCCCGGAATCCGGTTCTTCGAGACCCTCGGCAGCGTGCTCGGTGCCGCGCTGTTCGGCACGGTGCTGGCCCGGGCCTTCGCCGCGGCGGAGCCCGGTGCGACGCTCGGCTCGGTCCGGACGCTCGGCGGGGCGGCCCACGAGCACGCGGTGCGCAGCCTCACCGACTCGGTGGACCTGGTGTTCCTGCTGGCGGGCGGGCTGATGGTGCTGGTCCTGGTGCTCGCGCTGAGGCTGCGGGTGGCGGTGCGCCGCCCGGAGGTGGAGCGGGTGCTCGCCGCCTGACGGCCAGGGCCTGTCGCGCGGAGCCCGGCGGTGCGCCGACCGGGCTCCGCGCGGTGGCGTGTCAGGCGGCGGTGTGTCAGGCGGCGGTGGGGCTCTGGGCGGTGGTGGGCTTCCACTCGTGGGACAGCAGCGACCAGAGCTCCATGTCCTGGCGGACGCCGTTGTACAGGGAGTACTCCCGCAGGGTGCCGTCCAGCGTCATGCCCATCCGCTGGGCGACGGCCCGGCTGCGGGTGTGGCCCACGGCGTTGTACCACTCGATGCGGTGCAGGCCGCGGGTGGTGAAGGCGTAGTCGATCAGGTGCCGGACGGCGGCGCTGATCAGGCCCCGGCCCTCGCCCGCGGGTTCGGTCCAGACGCCGAGCTCGCAGCTCTCCGCGGTCGTGCTGAACTGCACGAACATCACCCCGCCGATCAGCGTGCCGTCCAGCCAGATCCCGTACAGCCGACCGGTGTCGGAGGCCTGCTTGTCGGCGAAGCCCTGGAGGGTGGTGCGGGCGGACTCCAGGTCGGTGGAGCGGGTGGCCCAGGGGATCCAGACGCCGGTGTGCTCGCGGGCGCGGTCGATGTGGGCCAGGAACTCGGGGGCCTGCCAGGGTTCGAGCGGGCGCATCTCGGCGTTGTCGGCGAGCGGGACGGCGTACATGGGCGGGCCTTTCGGGGGAGCCTGGGAGAGCCGGCGATGGTGTTCGCAGTCATACATAACAAACGTTTGGTATGTACGATAGCCCCATGACGCCGGCCCGTGGAGACCATGACGCCCGACGTGTGGCGGTCTCCGAGGCGGTCTGGCGGGTGCTGTCCACCCGCGGCTTCGGGGGACTGACGCTCCGGGCGGTGGCCGCCGAGATGAGCGCCTCCACCGGGCTGTTGACGCACTACTTCCCCAACAAGCGGGCTCTGGTGGCGTACGCGCTGGACGTGCTGGACCGGCGGTCCGGCGAGCGGCCGAGGCGGGCCGCACCCGCGGACGGCAGCGCGGCGCCCGCCGCGGGGCTGGCCCGGCTGCGGGCGGCGCTGCTGGACATCCTCCCGCTGGACGAGGCGAGCGCGGCGGGCAACCGGATCTGGGTCGGCTCCTGGGACGTGGCGCTGGCCGATTCCGAGCTGGCGGCCGCGCACGCCGGCCGGTACGGGCGGGCCCGGGAGGCGCTGGCCGGGCACGTCGCGGATGCGCAGCGGCTCGGCGAGCTGCCGGACGCGGTGGCGGCCGGGCAGCTCGCGGCGGGGGTGCAGGCCTTCGTCCTCGGGCTGGTGGTGCAGGCGCTGTTCGCCCCGGAGGAGTTTCCGCCCGAGCGGCAGGTCGCGCTGGTGGACGGGCATCTGGCGGGGCTGGCGGCTTCGGCGGGCTGACCGGCTCGGGGTTCGGCTTGGCCGAGGGGCTCTGGCGGGCTTCGGCGGGCCCGTGGGCGGGCCGGGATGGCGGGTGCCGGCGGGGCGGGTGATTCGCCGGTGGTTTCCGGTCGACCTGTTCGCCGTGCGCGGCCGGGTCGGCCCGTCCGGTGAGTTCGGCCCGGGCGGTCCGTTCGTGCCGGTGTTTCCCGCGCGGCCGTTTCCGACCCGGCCATGACACGCATTGTCACGGGTTATGCGCGGTCGGTGCCCGGAATATTCGGGCGGATGGGTGGCCCAAAGGCCCCGCCGCCGTTCTGGCCTGCGGGAATTGGGCGTGGCGCCCCCAGCAGGATTCGAACCTGCGACCTACCGCTTAGAAGGCGGGTGCTCTATCCGCTGAGCTATGGGGGCGGGACAGCCGGCGCCCGGGTGGGCGTGACCGTTGCCGGGATCGGGTGACGGGCGCGTGCGGCGCCCGCTGCCCGTCCCCGTACCTGAGGGTGGGGGTGGGGGTTGGCGGACCCTCGCCCTGTCGGGGACAGGATA
Organism: Kitasatospora sp. NPDC052868; assembly: GCF_044547105.1. NCBI lineage: Bacteria > Bacillati > Actinomycetota > Actinomycetes > Kitasatosporales > Streptomycetaceae > Kitasatospora > Kitasatospora sp. NPDC052868. The sequence goes on from NZ_JBITZW010000038.1 coordinate 25,172, forward strand.
AGGGTGTCCAGTTCCTCGGCCGGGTGTTACAACACCGTCGCGGGTGTGTCGGCCTCGGTGGAGCGGTCCGATAATCGCAGGTGAAGGCCGTGAGTGCAGCGGTCTGGCGGTCTTCGGCGCCGGACGTTGTGCAGTCGTTACGGGGCTGCCGCCTCACCCGTTATGGATTCGGCACGGAGAAAGCGCCGTCCCCGACGCGGGTGGGGGGCCGTATTCGGGTTCCTTCGGTCGGATGACGTGGGCGGACGGCCGGGCGGCCACCCCCGGGGGGCCGGGGGCGCGGCGGGAAGCGGCTTGATTGTTGTCATGGCCTTGCAGAGTTGGGCGCAAAGTAGGCGTGAAAGGGCTGAAATTCACCCCTGTGAGTGACGTCGGTTTTCCACAAGCCGGACTTGTCCACAGGATTTCGGATCTGCCTGGTGCGGATTTCCCGGGAAGTCCACTCTCAACTCACACCGGTTGATTCCGTACGGTGCATCGGAGAGAACGGAGAGTGTTCTGTGAACGAGACCGTGGTGACGATGATCGGCAATGTCGCAACGGAGGTGAGCTACTCGGAGACGACCGGCGGGGTGCCGATGGCGAGCTTCCGGCTGGCCTCGACGGAGCGCCGCTACGACCGGGCCGCGGGCGCGTGGGTCGAGGGCGACACCCACTGGGTCTCGGTGACGGCCTGGCGGGCGCTGGCGGTCCATGTGATCGGGTCGCTGGGCAAGGGTGATCCGGTCATGGTGAGCGGTCGGCTCAGGGTGCGGGAGTGGGGCGAGGGGGAGGCCCGGCGGAGCAGGGTCGAGATCGACGCCCGATCGGTCGGACACGATCTCAGTCGCGGCACCACGACCTTCAGGCGGGCGTCCCCGGGGGCGGGGGAGTCCGCGGGGGCGGTCGCGGGGTTGGCCGAGGGGTCGGTCGGCGGCGCCGTGCCGGGGTGGATCGTGGACGCCCTGGCGTTGCGCAAGGCCGCTGCGGCGGCCGCCAGGCCGGAGCCGGCGGCGTCCGGAGGGGTGCCTGACGGAGTGCCCGACGAGGTGTCCGCGGGGGTGACTGGAGGTGACGAGCAGGCGGTCTTGATCTGACCGGCGGGTGATCTCACTGTCGACAAATATGTTGATCGAGACGGTTGTTGTGCCCGAACGCGCAATCTCGGAACGGTTATGTGAAAGATCTGGAGTTTCTGGCTGATCGTCAGCTTGTGTGGATGATGGGAGGGTTGATAACGATACAGATACGGAATCGTCCTGATTCAGCATGGGGGTTTGCGCGCCTCCGTGGCTCAATAGGATTCGTCTGGTTCACACACGTGCAGCGGCGCCACAGGGGGCGCGCGCAATGCAAGGCGGGCTGCCATCGGCAGGGCCCGGCCCGGAGGGATCACGGATGTTCCAGACGCAGGCGCGGAGTCTCCCCCGCATAGCAACTGTCATGCTCACGACCAGCCTGGTGCTGGGCGGGGGCCTGCTCGCAGCCGGTGCGGCGGCTGCGGCTGACGAGCCGGGTGCGGGCGTCACGGCGGTGATCCAGCCGACCATGCAGAGCGAGGAGATCTCCATCGAGGGCGGCCACTCCGTCCAGGGCGGTCTGTTCACCCTCAAGACGAAGAACGGCGAGCTCCGGACGTACTGCATCGACATCGACCACCCGGTCAACATCAAGAGCGGTGTCGAGTACCAGGAGTCGGACTGGAAGTCGAGCTCGCTCGGCCGCAAGGAGAAGGCCGAGGACGCCGCCAAGATCCGCTGGATCCTGGAGAACTCCTACCCGCAGGTCACCGACCTGACGAAGCTGGCGGCCGCGGCCGGGGTCAAGGGCGAGCTCACCGCCGACGACGCCGCCGCCGGCACCCAGGCCGCGATCTGGAAGTTCTCGGACGGCAAGAACGCCACCCCGATCGACGCCGAGGCCAAGCAGCTGCGGGACTACCTGGTCAGCGACAAGAACAAGGGCATCGCCGCCGAGCCCAGGCCCTCGCTGAGCATGACCCCGGACTCGGTGTCGGGTAAGTCGGGCGCCAAGCTCGGCCCGTTCACCATCAACTCCAGTGCCGCCGAGGTGAAGCTGGCGGTCGCCGGCGACGCCACCGACAAGGTGAAGCTGGTCGACAAGGACGGCAAGCCGGTGGCCGGCCTGACCGGCTCGGTCGCCAAGGACACCCAGCTGTTCCTGGACGTGCCGGCCGGCACCGCGGACGGCTCCGCCACCGTGACGGCCTCGGCCGAGACGGTAGTGCCCAGCGGCCGCGTCTTCCTGAGCAAGGGCTACACCCCCGAGAAGCACAGCCAGACCATGATCCTGGCCGGCTCGACCAAGCTCAGCGTGGTCGACGAGGCCAAGGCCACCTGGAAGCAGGGCAAGGGCGCGCTGCTGGACAGCAACGCCCAGGTCGAGTGCGACGCCAACGGCGTCCGGGTCAACGTCGCCAACGGCGGCGACGAGGCGGCCAACGTCACGGTGAAGCCGGGCAAGACGATCACCGTCCAGCCGGGCAAGATCGAGACCCTGGTGGTTCCGGTCGCCGAGGACACCGCCTACGACATCACCGTCACCGGCCCGAACGGCTTCAGCAAGGAGTTCAAGGGCATCCTGGACTGCAAGGTCGCCAGCGTGACCACGCCGACCGCCAGCCCGTCGGCGAGCACCCCGGCCCCGACCGGCACCCCGTCGGCCACGCCGACCGCCACGGCCACGCCGTCCGCGACCGCCACCACCACGGCCGCCCACCCGGCTCCGGTCGCGAGCAGCCCGGCCCCCGGCACCACGGGCGGCCTGGCCGCCACCGGTGGTAACGACGCCACCCCGATGATCGCCGCCGTCGCCGGTGGCCTGGTCGTGGCCGGTGGCGCCGCGGTCTTCATCCTGCGCCGCCGTGGCCGCCACGGTCGCACCACCGCCTGAGACCCACGGGTCTGAAGCAGCGAGGTGCTGAAGCGCAGAGCTGCTGAAGCACCGAGCTGCTGAAGTACCGGCCCGGCCCCCCGCACCCGTTGCGGGGGGCCGGGCCGTTGCACGTCTTGGCCCCCGACCGCGCCGCCACCCTGGTCCGGCCGCTGCCGCTGCCGCAGCCCTGCCCCCGAGGCCCCGGTCCGCCGCCCGCAGCGCCGCCCGGACCGCCTCTGCGGCGGGCCCGGTGGCTCAGCAGCCCGCCGCAGCGGCCCGGCCGGATACCCCGCTGGGGCAACCGCGCCGTTCGGGACTCATGGCCGGGTGCGGCACAATGGAAGGCTGCAAGCCGAATTACTCCCGACGACGCCGGAGCGATCTCACGTGGCGGAATACATCTACACGATGCGCAAGGTGCGCAAGGCGCATGGCGACAAGGTCATCCTTGACGACGTGACGCTCAGCTTCCTCCCCGGGGCGAAGATCGGCGTCGTGGGCCCCAACGGCGCGGGCAAGTCCACCGTGCTGAAGATGATGGCCGGCCTGGAGCAGCCCTCCAACGGCGACGCCTTCCTCTCGCCCGGGTTCACCGTCGGCATGCTCCTCCAGGAGCCGCCGCTCGACGAGACCAAGACCGTTCTGGAGAACGTCGAGGACGGCGTCAAGGAGATCAAGGGGAAGCTCAACCGCTTCAACGAGATCGCCGAGCTGATGGCCACCGACTACTCGGACGCGCTGCTCGACGAGATGGGCAAGCTCCAGGAGGACCTGGACCACGCCAACGCCTGGGACCTCGAGGCCCAGCTGGAGCAGGCCATGGACGCGCTGGGCTGCCCGCCCGGCGACTGGCCGGTCACCAAGCTCTCCGGTGGCGAGAAGCGCCGTGTGGCGCTCTGCAAGCTGCTGCTGGAGGCCCCCGACCTGCTGCTCCTCGACGAGCCCACCAACCACCTGGACGCCGAGTCGGTGAACTGGCTGGAGCAGCACCTGGCCAAGTACGCCGGCACCGTTGTCGCCGTCACCCACGACCGGTACTTCCTGGACAACGTGGCCGGCTGGATCCTGGAGCTGGACCGCGGCCGCGCGATCGGCTACGAGGGCAACTACTCCACCTACCTGGAGAGCAAGCAGTCCCGCCTCAAGGTCGAGGGCCAGAAGGACGCCAAGCGCGCCAAGCGGCTCCGCGAGGAGCTGGAGTGGGTCCGCTCCAACGCCAAGGGCCGTCAGGCGAAGTCCAAGGCGCGTCTGGCCCGCTACGAGGAGATGGCGGCCGAGGCCGACAAGATGCGGAAGCTGGACTTCGAGGAGATCCAGATCCCGCCGGGCCCGCGTCTGGGCAGCATCGTCATCGAGGTCGAGAACCTCAACAAGGCCTTCGGCGAGAAGGTCCTGATCGACGACCTGAGCTTCACCCTGCCGCGCAACGGCATCGTCGGCATCATCGGCCCGAACGGCGCCGGCAAGACCACGCTGTTCAAGATGCTGCAGGACATGGAGACCCCGGACTCCGGCAGCGTCAAGGTCGGCGACACGGTCAAGATCAGCTACGTCGACCAGAGCCGGGCCAACATCGACCCGAAGAAGACGCTCTGGGAGGTCGTCTCCGACGGTCTGGACTGGATCAACGTCGGCCAGGTCGAGATGCCGTCCCGCGCCTACGTCTCGGCGTTCGGCTTCAAGGGCCCGGACCAGCAGAAGCCGGCCGGCGTGCTCTCCGGTGGTGAGCGCAACCGCCTGAACCTGGCGCTCACCCTCAAGCAGGGCGGCAACCTGCTGCTCCTCGACGAGCCCACCAACGACCTCGACGTCGAGACCCTCTCCTCGCTGGAGAACGCGCTGCTGGAGTTCCCCGGCTGCGCCGTGGTCATCTCCCACGACCGCTGGTTCCTGGACCGGGTGGCCACCCACATCCTCGCCTACGAGGGCGAGAGCAAGTGGTTCTGGTTCGAGGGCAACTTCGAGTCGTACGAGAAGAACAAGATCGAGCGGCTGGGCGCGGACGCCGCCCGTCCGCACCGGGCCACCTACAAGAAGTTGACCCGGGGCTGAGCATCGGCGACAGCCCGAAGCGTCCGGGACACCCGGGCGTCACAACGGCCCGGCAGACTGCCCTCCGGGGGCGGTCTGCCGGGCCGAGGCCCGTCGCCCGTAGGGTACTGACGGGTCAACAAGGTTGAGGAGAACACCCGTGGCACGCCACATCTACGCCTGTCCGCTGCGCTGGTCCGACATGGACGCGTTCGGGCACGTCAACAACGTGGTCTTCCTGCGCTACCTGGAGGAGGCCCGGATCGACTTCATGTTCACCCAGGCCGCCGCCGCCGGGGCGGGGGAGTTCGCGGGTGGCTCGGTGGTGGCCCGCCACGAGATCGACTACAAGCGACCGCTGGTGCACCGGCCCGAGCCGGTCACCATCGAGACCTGGGTGACCAAGATCGGCGGGGCCTCGCTGACGGTCTCCTACGAGATCAAGGACACCGCCGAGGACGGCACCGAGACGGTGTACGTCCGGGCGTCCACCGTGGTCGTCCCCTACGACCTGGCCGAGGGCCGGCCGCGCCGGATCAGCCCGGTGGAGCGGGAGTTCCTCAGCCGCTTCATGGACGGGGCCGGCCTCGACCAGGAGCCGGCCGTAGCCGCCGCCTGAGCCCCTGACAGCCCCCACGGATGCGAGCTGAAGCGCGTTGATGACCAGTACCGCCCCCCTTGCCCTCGCCGACGCCGGGGAGGCCGACGACCTGGCCGCCTTCCTGGTGCGCCTGCTGCGCTTCGACCGGGCGGCCGCGGTGCGGCTGCAGGCCGTGCCCGCGGAGCAGGGGGCCGGGGTGCTGGCGGTCTTCGGGCGCCTGCCGCTGGGCGGTTCGGGCGCGCTGGCGGTCCGCACCGTGCGGCTGGCCGGACTCGACGCCGCGGCCGACCTCACCGTCTCGGCGGGCCAACTCCTCGACGGCGTCGACGCCGCGGCCGACACCGTCACCCTGCCCGCACCGGTGACCGGCCCGGCCTGGGCCGGCCTGCTGCCGCCGCGGACCGGCTGGCGGCTGCTCGGCGAGCCGTCCGTCCTCCAGGTGTACCCCGAACTGATGGCCGGGGTGGGGGAGTTCCGCGAGCGCAGCGAGGCCGTCCCGGAGCACCACCGCACCCGCGCGGTGCTGGACGCGCTCGCCGACGAGATCTGGTCCCGGCCGCTGACGGCCATGCCCGAACTGCCGCTGCGCGCCGCGCACGCCGCCTACGTGATCGGCTTCCTCAAGCCGGGCGTGCCGCTGACCGTGCACCGGGTGGGCGGCTGGCTGCGGTTGAGCGCGCCGACCGGGTCGGTGGCCGTCCGGACGGCGGCGGCGCCCGGCGCGGGGCTGGGCCTCAGCCCGATCCGCTAGGGACGGAGGCGGGAGCCGCCGGGCCCGGAGGGCCGCTCTCAGCCCTCGGTGTTGACCATCGAGGCGGCGGCGTACGTCAGGTAGTCCCAGAGCTGGCGCTCGGTGTCGGCCGGCAGCGCCAGCTCGTCCACCGCCGCGCGCATGTGCTTCAGCCAGGCGTCGTGCGCCGCGCGGTCCACCTTGAACGGCACGTGCCGCATCCGCAGCCGCGGGTGGCCGCGCTGCTCGCTGTAGGTACGCGGGCCGCCCCAGTACTGCATCAGGAACAGCACGAGGCGCTCCTCGGCGGGGCCGAGGTCCTCCTCGGGGTACATCGGCCGCAGCAACTCGTCCCCGGCCACGCCCTGGTAGAACCGGTGCACCAGCCGCCGGAAGGTCGGCTCCCCGCCGACCTGGTCGAAGAAGGTCTCCTCGCTGAGCGTGCCACGCCGGATCTCTTTCACCCGACCATGGTCGCAGACGCCGACGGGGCCGTACACCAGGACCTTCGGTGTACGACCCCGCGCGGGTTCAGGCGGTGCCGGCCGCGGTGCGGCGGGTCAGGCCGGCCGCTGGGCGACCGGGAGTGCCGACCGCTACGCGTCCTCCCAGCGGAAGAACCGCGAGGAGATGGCGGTCATCACGACGGCGAACCCCAGCAGCACACCCATGGCCGGCAGCGCGTCCATCACGCCGCCGCCGCGGGAGAGGACCGACTGTGCGGCGCTCACCAGGTGCTTCAGCGGCAGCACCTCGGAGAAGGTCTTGAGCCAGCCGGGCATGCCGTCGGACGGGAAGAACGCGCCGGACAGGAACGACATCGGCAGCACGATGATCTGCGAGATGCCGTTGGCCGCCTCCTCGGTCTTGGCCAGCGACCCGGCCAGCAGGCCGATCGACATGAAGGCGAGGGTCGCGCAGACCACCAACGGGATGATCAGCCACCAGTCGCCGCTGAGTTTCAGGCCGAAGAACGGTGTGGTGGCGACCGCCAGGAAGACGGCCGTCTGGACCAGCGCCGTCAGGACGGACACGGCGATCCGCGAGGCCACGATCGACCCTGCGCTGACCGGGGCCAGCCGCAGGCGCCGCAGCACCTTCTTCTGCCGCCAGGAGACCAGCGTCAGCGAGGCGCTGAACACCGCGCCGGTGGCCACCGCCCAGCCGAGCAGGCCGGGGGTGAGGAACTGGATCGGCTTGAGCGACTTGTCCTCGACCTGGGCGGAGTCCAGCACGAAGGCCGGCGGCTTGCCGGTCGCGGCCTGGTTGGCCTGCTGGACCACCGAGTTGACGATGCCCTGGACGGAGCCGGCCCGGACCTGGTCGGCGGCGCTGAAGCGCAGCTCCACCTTGCCGTCCGGACCCTCCTTGATCATCGCGTCCAGGTCGCCCTTGCGGACCTTCTCCAGCGCGGCGGCCTCGTTGTCGACCTTGCTGATCTCCAGGACCTTCTCCAGCTGGACCCGGCCGTCGCCCTGCACCGCGTCCAGGATCTGGACCGCGCCGACCTGGGCGACCTTGGCGTGCGGGCTGCTGGCGCCCTTGAGCAGGGTCCCGAGCAGCAGCAGGAACATCAGCGGGAACAGGATGACGAAGAAGACGGCGGCGCGGTCGCGGAGGAAGGAGACGATCATCACCCGGGAGAGGCTCGCGAAGGCGCTGACCCGCTCGCGCTCCGGCTGCCCGTCGGGCGCGGCGGGGGTGCCGGGCTTGCGCTGGGCCGGGACGCCCGCGGTCTGCTTGGTGCGCTCGGCGCTCATGCGCGGTACTCCCGTCCGGTGAGCTGGAGGAAGACGTCCTCCAGGGTGGCGCCGCGCACTTCGAGCCCGCGCAGCGCGTTGTGCTCGGCCAGGACGGCGAGCACCGGCCCCGGGAGCCGGGTGGAGACGGCGAGCGAGACGCCGTCGTCCTCGATCGAGGCGGTCTCGGCGCCGGCCGCGGCGAGCAGCTCGCGGGCGCTCTCCAGGGTCAGCAGACCGGACTCCACGCTGACCCGGACGGTGTCGTCGATCTCCCGGACGAGTGCGGCCGGGGCGCCCGTCCGCAGGATCCGGCCGTGGTCCATCACCGAGACGCGGTCGCAGAGCACCTCCGCCTCGTCCAGGTAGTGGGTGGTCAGGACGACCGTGCGGCCCTCGGCGTTGATGTCCCGCAGCAGGTCCCAGAGGTTGCGGCGGGCCTGCGGGTCGAGGCCGGTGGTGGGCTCGTCGAGGAAGACGAGCTCCGGGTCGTGGGCCAGGGCGCAGGCGATGGACAGGCGCTGGGCCTGTCCGCCCGACATCTTGTCGGTCATCACGCCGGCCGACTCGGCCAGGCCGACCCGCTCCAGCATCGCGTCGGCGCGCTTGGGGCCGACGCCGTAGAAGGAGGCGAAGTTGCGGATGGTCTCCCGCGCCGTCAGCTTGTTGAAGAAGGCCGAGGCCTGGAACTGGACGCCGATGCGCGGCAGCAGCTTCGCGTTGCGCGGCCAGGGAGCCATCCCCAGCAGCTCGATGCGGCCCTCGTCGGGCTTGCGGATCCCTTCCAGGATCTCCAGTGTGGTGGTCTTCCCGGCGCCGTTGGGCCCCAGGATCCCGTAAAATTCGCCGGCCTCGACGGTGAGTGAAACACCGTCAACGGCCTGTACATCCCCGTACCGCTGACGGATTCCGTCGGCGGATATAGCTGCAGTCATGTGCCGTGAGCCTACGGGGCCGCCGAGCTCACCGGCAGGCTCCGTGCACATGTTTTGAAGATCATTTTACTTCCGGGCGGGAATATCAGGGGAGTTGTGGGCGCCGGGTCGGCCGGCCCCCACAACTCCCCTGATCGGCCCGGCTCAGGCGCGGTGCAGGGTGATGGTGGTCCAGGCGCCGACGTGGATCCGGTCGCCGTCGTTCAGCGGGATCGCGGTGTGCGGGGCGATCGGCTCGGCGCCGCCGTTCACCGTGGTGCCGTTGGTCGAGTCCTGGTCGACCAGCACCCAGCTGCCGTCGGCCTGTTCGGCGAGCAGCGCGTGCTGGTGCGAGGCGCCCGGGTCCTCCGGAGCCACCGACAGGTCGATCTCCGGCACGGTGCCCCGGTGCTGGCTGCGCCGGCCGATCCGCAGCTGGCCGCGCCCGGTGATCGGGATGCGCCGCTCGGGGCAGTACGGCGGGAAGAACAGGCCCGCCGCCTCCGGGCCGCTGCGGGCCATCATGTCGGTGAAGTAGTCGCGGTCGGCCGAGACCACCGCGATCCAGTTGGTGCGGACCGGCTCCGGCGGGGCTTGGTGGCCGGGCTGCTGGCCCGGCTGCGGGACCGGCGGGGCCAGGTTGAAGGAGGTGCCGAACTCCTCACCGCGCCCGGTCGGACCGGGCTGGGCGTAGACCGGGCCGGAGTCGTCGCGCTGCGGCTGCTGCGGCTGCTGCGGCTGCTGCGGCTGCTCCGGGTACGCCGAGCCGGGCGCCGGGTTCGGCGCGGGCGGCGGGTAGCCGTAGCCGGACGGCGCGCCCCCGTGTCCGGCCTGCGGGTGCGCCTGCGGCGGGTGGCCCTGCTGCGGGTGCGCCTGCGGCGGGTGGCCCTGCTGCGGGTGCGCCTGCTGCGGGGCCGACTGGGGGCCGCCGTACGCCGCCGGGATGTTGAGCGGTGCCGGTGCCGGTGCCTGCGGCGGCGCGTGGCCGGCCGCGGGGGCCGGGTGCTGGCGGCGCGAGGGCGCGGACAGCTCGTAGTCGTACCCGCACTCCTCGCAGAACCGTCCGGTCTGCGGGCTGCGGCAAATCGGGCAGACCACCAGGCCCTCGGTGAGGTCCGGGAACCCCTGCGGCGCCTGCGGGGCGGCGGCGGGCGCGACCGGGCCGGGCGTCACCGGCCCGCCGAACGGGTCGCCGCCGTGTCCGGGGTGGCCGTGCTGCCCCGGGTACCCGGGCTGGCCGCCGTGCCCCTCGGGCGCGCCGGGCATGCCGTACGCCCCCGGGGCGCCGGGGGCGCCGTGGGTACCGGGCCCGCCCTGGCCGCCCGGAACCCCCGGGAGCGTGCCGGGCGGCGGCGGGATCGGCGACGGCGGTGTCATCGGGAAGCCGCAGAAGTCGCACCAGTCCTCGGCCTGCGACTCATGGCCCCTCGGGCAGATCGGCATCAGGTCCCCCCTCTATTCCAGCCAGCTTGGGGCAGCGTCCGGCCGGGCACGGCAGACGTCCTGGGCCCGGTCACTTCTTCACACGTACGGTCTTGGTCGACCGGGTCTCGAGGGTCATCGAGTCGGCCTCGCTCACGTTCCTACGGAACCGAACCGTACCCTCCTTCGGGTCGACCACGTCGACCACCTTCTGCAGCAGCTTGAACGTGCCCTCGTTGCCGGTCGCGTGGGCGATCCGGACGGCGGCGCCGAGCTTCGCGGTGGCGCGGTCCACGTCCCCCGCCCGGTGCGCCTCGAGGCCCTCCTGGATGGACGAGGCCAGTTCCGCCTGCCCGGTGTAGTGGGCGACCTGCGGGCTGATCCGGGTGGAGGAGGCCAGGTCGTCCGTCCAGACCGCCTTGACCAGGCCCTGGGTCAGCACCTCGGGCGCCCCTCCGGCGGTGGCGACGGGCAGCACCAGGCTGATCCGGGCGGCGAGCATCTCGTTGCCGACGGCGGCGGCCGGGACCTCCACGCAGACGTGGTAGTCGCGGCTCTCGTCGCCCCAGGAGCCGGTGGGGTAGTCGCCGGCCCGCGGACCGGCCTCGGCGCGGCGGCCGGTGAGGTCCTCCACCGCGGGGGCGACCTGCTTGACGAACCTGACCACCGCGTTGGCCGGCGTCCAGATCCGCAGCGCGACGTCGGCCACCTGCTTGCCCATCGCGCCGGCCATCATCGTGCGGAAGTCCTCGGCCAGGCCGGACGGTTCGGCGACGATGTCGACGGTGCCGAGCAGCGCGGAGGAGATCTTGCGCAGCTCGTCGACCTTCCAGTCGGTGCCCACGCCCCGGCAGTCGGCGGTGAAGTGGCCGGAGGCGCGCTCGACGGCGCGGTCCAGCTCGACGGCGGACTCGTGCTCGTTGTTGCCGTCGGTGAGCAGGATGGCGTGTCGGATGGCGATGTCGCGGCGGGTCAGGAAGAGCTTGTCGGCCTTGGCCAGCCAGGTGCCCATGGCGGTGCCGCCGGCCGCGCTGAGGCGGCGCAGCGACTCCTTGGCCTGGCTGCGGGTGGCGTCCGAGGCGACCGCGAGGGTGCCGTCGCCGGGGTAGATGTCCCGGGCCTCGTGGGTGCCGGCCACCACGGCGAAGGCGACCCCGTCGCGGACGGTGTCGATCGCGGCGGCGGTGGCCTCCCGGGCGCCGCGCATCTTGCTGGCCGGGTAGTCCATCGAGCCGGAGCAGTCGACCATGATCACCACGGCGGCGTCCTGGGCGCCCGCGTCCCGCGCGGAGTCCGACACCCCCAGCGGACGGCCGCCGGACGTGCCGCCGCCGGTCGCGGTGACGGTGACGATGGCGTTCACCTCGCGGGCGCCGTCCGCGAGGAACTCGTTCTGGAAGATGTCCACGTCGAACCTGGGCAGGTTCGGCTTCGCCAGTGTTGCCATGGGCCGGTGGCTCCCGTCGGGTGTCGGTAGGTGCGGGCGGTCGGTGGGTTGGCGCGGTTCGGTCGGGCGACCGGTCGGCGGACCGGTCGGCCAGTCGGTCGGAGGTTCGGCCGGTCAGCGGGTCGGCGGGTGCGGCGGCTGGGGCGGCAGCGGGGGTACCGGGGGCGCCGCGGGCGGGGCCGGGGGCAGCGGTGCGGCGGCCGAGCCGATCACCGGCAGGTCCGGCAGGGTCGGCGCGTGGTCCTCGTCCTCGTCCTCGTACCCGGCGGCCCGGACCACCGGGAGGTCGAGCGCGGTCGCCGTCCGGGCGTCGTCGGCCCCGGCCGCCCCGCCCGGCGCGGCCGGCGGGTCGATCGGCAGCACGGCGACGGTGATGTTGTCGTGCCCGCCGGCCGCGACCGCGAACTTCACCAGGGACTGCGCCGCCGCGAGCGGTTCGGTCCGGGCGTCGGCGCGCACGTAGTACGCCAGGTCGGTGGCGGCCTCGGCGTAGTTCCACAGGCCGTCGGTGCAGACCAGCAGGACCCCGGGGACGTGCGGGGTGAAGTCCAGGGTGTGCGGGACGACCTCCTCGGCGTCCGCGCCGAGCCAGCCGGTGATGGCGTGGGCGCGCGGGTCCGCGTACGCCTCGGCCTCGCCCATCAGTCCGGCCTCGACCATCCGGGCGGCCCAGGAGTCGTCCTGGGTGAGCCGGAACGGCTCGGCGGAGACCCGGTCGTCCGGGATCCAGTACGCCCGGGTGTCGCCGACCCAGCCGATGGTGACCCGGCCGCCGGAGGCGATGGCGCTGACGAAGGTGCAGGCGGGCGCGTTGAGGTCGGGCCGGGCGGGGCCTGCGCCGGCCGCGGCCAGCCGGGCCACCGCGAGGGCGGCGTCGGCGACCGCCTGGCGCATCGCCAGGTCGGGGTCGCGGCCCGCCTCCAGGGCGGTCAGCAGGGACTCGGACGCGGCGTCGACCGCGGTCTCGGAGGCCTGGTCGGGCCGGTCCGAGGAGGAGACGCCGTCGCAGACCACGGCCACCACGACCGGCTCGCCGCCGGGCAGCGAGGTGGCGGCGACGGTGAAGAAGTCCTCGTTGCGGTGGTGGCGCACACCGCGGTCGCTGACCCCGGCGACGCCCGCGAGGGACTTCTCCATGTGGTCGCGGGGCCGCGGCTGGGCGTGGCCGCAGGCCTCGCAGTAGCCGTCGGCGGTGACCAGCGGCACCCCGCAGTGGAAGCAGCCGGGCCCGCCCTGGGCCGTTCCGGCCGGTACCCCGGCGGACTGGGCGGGCACGGTGGCCGGGTGGCCCGCGCCGGGCCCGGCGGGGTCCTGGGCGGCGGACCAGCTCGCGGGCATCGCGCCCGGGGCCGGCCGGCCGTCCCGGTTCGACCCGCAGAAGCCGCAGTACACGTCCTCCGGGTCCAGCGGCTTGGAACAGCTCGGGCACACGGTCTGCTGCGGCATTGCTACACCCACGTCCTGGGGCGGGCACGGTTGGCCCGCTCCACCATCTCGATCCTGGTCTCGGCCCGGTCGGCCAACCGGGCGAGTACCCGGTAGGACTGCTCCAACGCGAGCCGTAGTTCCCGCTCGACGGCCGGCCGTCCGAGCACGCTGACCGTACCGGTCGCGCGGGCCAGGCCGGTCTCGCCGGGCGAGCCGGCCGTCACCCAGCCGAGCGCCGCGCCGAGCACCTCGACGGAGAGCTCCTCGCGGCGGCGGTCGTCCAGGCGCAGCGCGGTGAGCTGCTCGGATCCGGCGCCGAGGTCGGTGCCGAGCGGGTCGGTGGAGGGCCGCTCGCGCAGCCGGGCCCGGATGGCGGCGATCCGGGCGGCGGTGAACTGGCTGGAGGTGGCGGGCACCGACTCCAGGACCCGGACGGCGCCGGACCGGTCGCCGTCGGCGAGGAGCACCCGGGCCAGGCCGAAGGCCGCGCTGAGGTACGCCTGGTCGGTGGTCCACACCAGGCGGTAGAACTCGGTCGCGTCGCCGCCGTCGCCGAGCAGTTCGGCGCAGATGGCGAGGGCGAGCTTCGGGGCGCTCTCGCCGGGGAAGGCGTCGTAGACGGCGTCGAAGGCCTCGGCGGCGGCGCGCAGCCGCTCCTCGGCGGGGCCCTCGCCCCCGGACTCGGCGCCTCCGGACTCGGCGGTCCCGGACTCGGCGGTCCCGGCGGCCCGGGGCCTGCCGGGGGAGTCGACCAGGGCGGTGAGGCCGCGGTACCAGACCACCCGCCAGTCGTCCGGGTGGTCCTTCTCCAGGGCGCTCAACGTCCGGTCGGCGTCGGCGCGGGCGCGGAGTTCGAGGTGGGCGCGCAGTTCGCGCAGCCGCCGCTCGATGGAGTCGGTCGGCGCGCCGGCCAGCGCGGTGAGCGCCTCCGCCGGGTCGGCGGCGAGCAGGGTGGCCAGGAAGCCCGCGTTCGGGTCGGCCGGGTCGACCCGGGGGACGGGCAGGGCGAGGGCGGCGGCCACCGGGTCCAGGTCGGCCACCCGCAGCTCGCCGCGGCGGACCGTCGGGAGGACCAGTTCGGTGTCGACCACGCGCAGTTCCGGGCCGAAGAGGGTGGAGAGGGCGGGGCGGGGCTGGCGGTCCTGCAGTGCCAGCACCTCGCGCAGCACGCCGGTGAGCTGGTCGGCCATCTCCTCGGCGGAGCCGAAGCGGCGGGCCGGGTCCGGGTCGGTGGCGCGGACCAGGAACCGGTAGTACGACTCGAACTCGGCGAAGGCCGGCACCGACTCCGGTCCGGGCAGGGTGTCGCGGTAGGTGGTGCTGTAGCCCTGGAAGTCGAAGGTGAGCACCGCCAGGGTGCGGGCCACGGTGTAGAGGTCGGAGGCGGGGGAGGGCCCGTCGGTGGCGATCTCCGGGGCCTGGTAGCCGATGGTGCCGTAGATCGGCCCGTCGTCGTCGAGGTGGCGGACGGCGCCCATGTCGATGACCTTGAGCGTGTCCCCGCTCTGGATCACGTTGTCGATCTTGAAGTCGCAGTAGACCAGGCCCCGGCCGTGCAGGTACCCGAGGGCGGGCAGCGCCTCCAGCGCGTACGCGATCGCCTGCTCGACCGGCAGCGGCTCGCGCCGGCCATCCGGGGTGCGGCGCTCGTTGGCGATGTCCTTGAGCGACTTGCCGCCGACGTACTCCATCACGATGTAGCCGTCGGTGGCGCCGGTGCGCAGGTCAGGGTGCTCGGCGAAGTTGATGATGCGGACGATGTTCGGGTGGTCCACCTCGGCGAGGAAGCGGCGCTCGGCGACGGCGACCGCGAGCGCGTCCTCGTCCCCGGTGTCCAGCAGGCCCTTCAGCACCACCCACTTGTCGTTGACCCGCCGGTCCACCGCCAGGTAGATCCAGCCGAGGCCGCCGTGCGCCAGGCAGCCCACCACCTCGTACTGCCCGCCGACCAGGTCCCCCCGGCGCAGCTTGGGCGTGAACGAGTACGGCGTGCCGCACTTGGTGCAGAAGCCGTCCGGGCGCCCGGGCTGGTCGTTCTTCGAGCGGCCCACCGGGGCCTCGCACCTGGAGCAGTACCGCTTGCGCTCCGGCACCTCCGGGTTGGCCAGGACGGCCGCCGCCGGATCCGCCGCGGGGACGGTCGGGACGGTCACCAGGCCGGCGCCGATGCGGTTGCGGGCGCCCGCGGTGGCGCTGGCCCGGCTGCTGCGCACGGACACCGAACGGCCGCTGCCGGTCCGGGTGGAGCGGTGCGAGCGGGAGCGGCCGGACATCGAGCGGGCGGAGCCGGTGCGGGTCGAGCGCGCCGAGTCCGGGGCGACCCGGGCGGAGGGCACGTACGGCTGGGTGATGCCGGTGTCGCCGCCGGGCGCGGTGAGGCCGCACTCGTCGCAGTAGCCGTCCGCGTCGATCGTGCCGGTGCAGTCGCGCGGGCACGGCGAGCCGGGGCCCGCGGCGACCGCGACGGCTGAGCCGGTGGCCTTGCCGGACCCGGTGGTACCGGACCCGGTGGTCTTGCCGGAGGTGGTGGCGGCGGCCGGCGCCGAACCCGCCGGTGCCAGCCCGCAGTCGGTGCAGTAGCCGTCCGCGTCGATCGTCCCGCCGGTGCAGTCCGGCTGTACGCATGCCTCGCCCATGAACCTCAGCCCCCCAGTCCGTGTTCCAGTGCCTGACCGTCCACCGGCCCGCCGCCGGGCGGCCCGCTCTGCGCGGGCCGCAGCGACTGCTGGAAGCGGGCCACCGCGCCGGCCGCCGCCCGCAGGTCGCAGGGCGCGCTCCAGAGCAGCCAGCGGGCCTTCTCGTACCGTTCGAGTACTTCCGGGTCCTCGGCCACCCGCAGCCGGGCGGCCATCGCCTTGTACGCGTCCAACCGCCCGCGCAGTTCGGCCCGGACGGCCAGCGGCTGGGTCACCTCGGTCAGCGCCTGCCGGGCCCGGGCCAGCTCCTTGGCGGCCGCGTCCTCCAGCGCGTCCAGCAGCGGCGCCAGCCGGTACCACTGGCCGCTCTGGCGCAACTCCAGTGCCACCACGATCCGTTCGCGCAGCGCCGAGGCGGGCCCCGGTACCGCGGGCACCTCGGTCGCGGCTATCTTCGCCAGCACCTCGCCGCGCGCCCGGCGGGCCTCCGCCAGGGTGGCGTCGGCCCGTTGCAGCAGATCGCCGACGCCCTGCAGCCGCTCCTCGGCGTCGTCGCGCAGCCGCAGCATGCTCTCCAGCTCCAGCCGGATGCCGTCCAGCGCCCGCCCGGCCCGGTTGAAGCGCTCGGTGTCGACCACCCCGGAGGGCGTGGCCAGCGCGGTGCCGTCCGGGCGGGTGCCGCGCTGGGCGGGCACCCGGGCCGGGCGCCAGAGGGCCAGCGGGTCGCTGCGCACCTCGGCCCGCAGGTCGCTCAGTTCGGCGTCCAGTGCGACCAGGTCGTCGCCGAGCGGGTGGGCGCCCTCGCGCACGCCCAGCGAGCCGGCCAGGGTCTGCACCCGGCGCAGCTCGGCGAGCAGCAGGTCGATCCGGGCGGGCAGCGCCGACCAGACGGCGTCGGCGGCGCTCACCACCTCCAGCACGGTGGCGTACCAGGCGTTCATCCGGGCCATCAGGTCGTCCAGGCTGACCCGTTCGACCAGC
Organism: Kitasatospora sp. NPDC052868; assembly: GCF_044547105.1. Lineage (NCBI taxonomy): Bacteria > Bacillati > Actinomycetota > Actinomycetes > Kitasatosporales > Streptomycetaceae > Kitasatospora > Kitasatospora sp. NPDC052868. The sequence goes on from NZ_JBITZW010000038.1 coordinate 41,975, forward strand.
TTGGCGGGCGCGCCGAGCAGCTGCGGGCCGTCCGGCAGGGCGCCGCCGGGCACGGTGACGGCGGGGCCGGTCAGCAGCTCGCTGAGCTCGGCGAGTTCGGGGCCGCCGGGCTTGGCCTTGCGGGCGCGGACGGCCCGGGCCGAGGCCAGCGCCTCCGAGTAGCGGTCGAAGAGCGCCCAGAGCAGCGGCAGGCCCTGCCCGGCGACGGTCCAGCGCTCCTCGGTGCGGCCGGTCAGCCCGGCGCCGTCGAGCAGCCGCAGCCCGGGGTGGTCCTGGAGCGAGAGCAGCGCGGACTCGACCGCGTCGCGCTCCGCGCCGAGGCGCGCCAACGCGCGGTCCACCTCCTCCCGGCTCAGTACCGGGCCCGCAGATGCCGCCAACGCCGTCTCCCTCTCGCTGTTTCGCTGTCCTGCCGTCGTCCTGCCGTCGTCCTGCGTCGATTGCCGCCGTCCGGGTCGACCCGTCCCGACCCTAGCGGGTGCCCGGCGGCCCGGTCCGGGCCCGGCCGCCGGGGGTCGGTCATGAGCCGGTCACGGGTGCCCGCCGGCCGGTCAGGGCTGCACCGGCCAGTAGTGGTCGGCGTCGTTCAGCATGTACGGCTTGAGCCAGCGGTCGTAGCCGGCCCGCCAGGCGCCGCTCGCGTAGTAGTCGGCGAGCACCTTGTTCACCCGGGCCGTCAGATCGGTGTCGTTCCTGCGCATCGCGATGCCGATGACGGCCGGCCGGACCTCGCCGTCCACCACCCGGACGGTCTGGTCCTGGGCGGCCTGGCTGGCCGCGAGCCCGTCGTCGGTCATGGTCGCGTCGATCTTGCCGAGCTGCATCAGCACCAGGCAGTCCAGGTGGTTCTCCACCGTGACGATCTTCCCGACCTTCGGCCGGAGCTTCAGCTCGTCCTCCGCCGAGGAGCTCGACGCGGCGCAGACGGTCTTGCCGTCCACCGCCTCGTCGATGGTCGTGGCGGGGGAGGACCTCGGCACCACCACCCGCTGACTGGTGGTGAAGTACGGCTTGGAGAAGGCGACCTGCTCCAGCCGGTCGCAGGTGATGGTCATGGTCCGGACGATCAGGTCGACCCGGCCCTCCTGGATGAACTTGATCCGCTCGGCGGTCGGCACCGCCTTGAGGGTCACCTTCTCCGGGTCGCCCATGATCGCGGTGCCGATCGCCTTGGCGAGGTCGATGTCGAAGCCCTCGATGGTGCCGGTGTTCGGGTTGCGCGCCCCCCAGCGGAAACTGTTCTGGTCCACGCCGATCACCAGGCTGCGCTTGGCCTTGATCGCCTTGACGGCCGGGCCGTCCTCGGTGCTCGGCGGCACGCTCCGGTACACGTCGCAGTCGGTGGCGGCCTGCTCCTGCAGCGCTCGTACCGCCTGCCCGGGCACGGCCGCGGGCAGGACGGCGCCCTGCGGGCCGCCGGCGCCGAGCACCGCCGCGCAGGACGCCAGCAGTGCCACGGCGGCCACCGAACGGGCCCGTACGGTCCCCTTGCGCATCATGCTGCCTCCCCCTCTACCGGTACTCGGCCAGGCGCCGGCCGAGGCCGCGCACCGCCGCGGCGGCCGCCGCCAGGGCCAGCACCGCGACCGCCACGGCGGCGGTGCGCAAGTCCCCGTCGGTGCCCTTCGCCGCTTCCTGGAACTTCTTCAGCTCGATGTCGGCGGCCTTCGCCAACTGCTGGTCGGTCGTGTTGAAGAAGGCGTCGGCGCTCGTCGGCACGTTCGCCTCCTTGACCGTCACGGTGGCGTCCAGCGCGCCCTGGTAGTCCGCCTCGACGTTCTCCAGCTTGCTCGCGGCCGCGTGCCGGTCGCGCCACTGCTGGTACTGCCGCTGGGCGTCCTCGATCCGGGGCTGCGCCTCGGGCGGCGCCAGCAGCAGCGCCTCCGGCAGCGTGCCACCGCTGCTGCGGTCCACCGGCGCGTCGGTGCGGGACAGGTGCTCGGTGGTCTTCGCCCAGAGGTCCGCGTACTTGGTGCTGGACCCTCGCGCGACGAAGTGCAGGTTCTCCGCGAGACGGGCGGTCAGGACGTCCACCCGGGCCTGGTTGAGGGCCCGCAGCGGGGCCGCGCCCCGGTGCTCGCTGTCCTGCAGTGCGCCGCGTGCGCCGAGCCCGGCCACGGTGAGCCAGAGCACCCCGGCCAGTACCGCGGCCGTCGCGCCCAGCAGCCCGATGTTGAACACCCGGTTGGTGCGCCGGAACAGGCCCAGCTGGACCCAGACCAGCGCACCCAGGGTCAGCAGGCCCAACCCGTAGGCCGCCCACGGCACCGCCTCGGCCGCGGCGTAGTCGTCCGCCAGCTGCTTGTTCTCGGCGGCGGTCAGTGCGCCGGCGGCCGGCAGCAGCACGGTGCGCATCTGCTCGGAGGCGTACCGCAGGTAGGCGCCGCCGAGCGGGTAGCCCTGCCGGTTGTCCGCCCGTGCGCTCTCCACCAGCCCGGCGTAGACCGGCACCTGCTGGTTGAGGGTGGCGAGCCAGCCCTGGGCGGGGGAGGAGGCGGTGGTGCGCGCCGCGGCCTCGGCGATCAGCCGGGAGGCCGTCGCAAGGTCCGTCTCGTACCGCTGCCGGACGGCCTTCGGTTCGGCGCCCGCGAGCAGGAAGCCGGTGGCCGCGGTGGTGTCCGCGTCGGCGAGGGAGCGGTGGATCTCGGCGGCCGCCTGGCTCAGCGGCTGGCTGTACTCGACCACCTGCCGGGCCGCCTGCGCCCGGGATTCGACCTGCCACGCGGTGAGCGCGCCGAATGACACGGTGAGCACCGCGAGCAGCGCCCCGGCCAGCCGCAGCCGCCCGGGCGCGGTCCGCGCGGCCCGGCCCAGGCGGGCGCGCAGGCCGGCGGCCCCGGCGACCGCCGCGGCGCCGTGCCGGACCGCGGCCGGGCCGCCCGGCCGCACCGGCACCGCCGTGCCCGACCCCTCCGTACGTACTGGTGTCGCCACCCGCCCCACCCTCCCCTGTGGCCGCCCCGTCATCCGGGTCCGGCCGTTGCCAGCAGTATGGCCGTCACTCCCCGCGGCCACACCCGAGTTGCGCCGATCTTGAGCATTCGTGAGCGGGGCCGGCGCCGGTCCGTGCGGTGCCCGGACCGTCCCCCGTCGTCCCCGTCGTGCGTGCCGCGCTGGTCCGTGCCGTGCCGTTCTGCGGTGCCGTGCCCTGCCGTGCCGCCGTGCCGTGCCGCGCCGTTCCACAGTGCCGAGCGGTGCCCCCGCCGACCGCCGCGGTGAACGCCGTCGCGGTCCGCTGCCCGGCCGTTGCGCGCGGGCGACGACCGGGTCGACGCGGGATGCACCCTATGCGGTTCCCCCGACAGGTCGGAGCCGCGGGGTCCGCTTGTGTGCATCCCGGGCATCCGGGGTGTGCTCCGTACCATGAGCGGTATGCGACTGCTTGGAACGATCTCCGCCGACCGCCCGCTGCTCGTCGTCGCCGTCCGGGAGGAGGCGGCGTACCTCGGCGAGGAACTGCCGGTCCTGCTCACCGGCATCGGCAAGATCAACGCCGCGGCGGCGCTGGCCACCGTGCTGGCCGGCGGCCGGCACCCGTCCGAGGTGGTCAACCTCGGCACCGCCGGCGCCCTGCGCCCGGGCTGGGCCGGCACCCACACCGTCACCCAGGTGATCCAGCACGACATCGACACCCCCGCGCTGTTCGCGCTCACCGGCCGCACCTACGGCGCGCCGCTGGTCGTCGGCAAGGGCGACGGACCGGTGCTGGCCACCGGCGACCTCTTCGTCTCCGACGCGGCCGCCCGCGACCGCCTCGCCGAGCACGCCGACCTGGTCGACATGGAGGGCTACGCCGTCGCCGCCGTCGCCCACCGGGCCGGGCTGCCCGTCCGGCTGATCAAGCACGTCAGCGACGAGGCCGGCGACGGGGCCGGGCACACCTGGCGCGAGTCGGTCGACGACTGCGCCCGCCACCTCGCCGACTGGCTCCGCGACCAGAAGTGGTGACGCCGCGTCAGATGGCCGCCGCCTGACCGGTTCCGACCCGCAGACGGGGGCCTGAAGACAGGCCCTAGTCTGGCGCACATGACCGACAGCACCGAAGCGCGCAAGCGCGGCGACGTCCGCCCGCCCGGGATCAACGCCGACGAGCAGACCACCCTGCTGACCTTCCTCGACTACCTGCGCGAGGCCGTCATCGGCAAGGTCGCCGGCCTCTCCGACGAGGAGGCCGGGCGGCCGGGCGTCGCCTCCGGCACCAGCCTGCTCTGGCTGGTCCGCCACCTCACCGCCGTCGAGCTCAACTGGTTCCGCTGGGCCTACCGGGGCGAGGACGTCGACCTCCAGGACGACGACGCGCCCGCGACCGGCGACGAGACGGTCGAGGAGGCGATCGCCGCCTACCGCGCGGCGATCGCCCGCGCCAACGAGGTCGCCGCCGCCGCGGCCGGTGCTCTCGACCGCCCGGGCGTCCGCTCGCTGCGCCCCAACGCCGAGGCGCCGTCGATGCGTTGGCTGCTGGTCCACATGATCGAGGAGACCGGCCGGCACGCCGGTCACGCCGACATCATCCGCGAGCAGCTGGACGGCGCCGTCGGCCGTTAGCAGGCCCTGCCGACCGGGCCGCTGACGGTGGATGGAATACTCCCCCGCGCAGAACCCGACGCCGTCACGGCGGCGTCGGGTGTTCATTTCACAGGGGGAACCAAACGTTCATGTCTACGTCGCGTAGAACCAAGCGCCGTGTCCACGCCGTCCTCGGGGCGTCCGCGCTCGCGCTGACCATGCTCGCCACCACCTCGGCCTGTGGGCCGGACAACAGCGCGGGCGATGCCGCGGACGCCGTCGGCGCCGCGGCCGGCGCGCTGCCGACCAACCTCGACGACCTGAAGAAGTGGAGCTTCGAGGACTGGGAGAAGTGGGCGAAGGACTACGCCATCCCGGCCGCCGCCAAGGGCTACTGGGACTTGGAGAAGCTCCTCAGCGCCAAGCCGGTCGAGGTCGCCGCGCCGCCGCAGAAGCCGGGCGGCGGCCAGCCGCCGGCCACCCAGGCCCCGGCCTCGCAGCCGCCCGCCACGCAGGCCCCGGCGAGCAAGCCGCCGGCCGGGCAGTCGTCGGCGCCCGTCAAGCCGTCGAACACCCAGCAGCCGGCCTCCCAGCCCCCGGCGCACCAGCCGACGCAGGCCCCGGCCTCGCAGCCGCCCGCCACCCAGGCCCCGGCGAGCCAGCCCCCGGCCACGCAGGCCCCGGCCACGCAGGCTCCGGCCACCCAGGCCCCGGCGACCCAGGCCCCCAAGCAGCCCGGCGACAACGGCAACGACCCGCTGCCGAGCACCATCAACGCGCAGGCCGTGCCGCACCCGTACACCAAGTTCGCCTGGGAGGGGAAGCTCTTCTTCGACGACCCGGGCACCCAGCCCGGCAAGACCGGCGGCTCGCGCCACGTGTGCTCCGGCACCGTGGTGTCCGACCCCGCGCACCCCGGTAAGAGCAACCTGGTCTGGACGGCCGGCCACTGCGTCCACCAGGGCAAGGGCGGCAACTTCTACGCCAACTTCGAGTTCATCCCGAACTTCAACAGCAACGGCTCGGTGAGCGGCCGCAAGCAGGCCGAGCAGGCGCAGTACGCGCCGTTCGGCCAGTGGAACGGCGTGCAGGCCTTCACCTCGCCGGTCTGGAAGGCCGAGGGCGGCGAGACGGGCTCGCCCGCCACGCACTACGACTTCGCGCTGCTGCGGGTGAAGCCGGAGACCGACGGCGGCAAGTCGCTGGAGGAGACGGTCGGCGGTTCGATCCAGCCCTGGTTCAACGCCCCGCGCGAGCAGCTGAGCATCACCGAGTACGGCTACCCGGCGGCGCCCCCGTTCGACGGCATGGAGCTGAACCGCTGCGAGAGCGGCAAGCCGACCCGGCTCTCCTTCGAGCCGACCCGGCCGTCGATGCTCGCCATCGGCTGCACCATGACGGGCGGTTCCAGCGGCGGCGGTTGGCTGACCACCAAGGACGGCAAGCCCGCCCTGGTCAGCAACGTCTCGATCGGCCAGCACGACCAGGAGCCGCGCTTCCAGGCAGGCCCGTACCTGGACGACGTGGCCGCCGGTATGTACAACTTCGCGACCAAGAAGGGCTGACCGCCCCTCGCCCGACGGCGGCCCCGCACCCGTGCACCGGGTGCGGGGCCGCCGTGCGTCGGTGGGCGCGCGGCCTGGGCATCCCCCGGGGGTCGGTCATCTCGCGCTGGTGGCACCCGTGTTGCGGCACAGTGCACGGCTCGCCCGGTTCGGGCCGAAGTCGGGTTCTAGAATAGATTTTCAGTTATCGGTAGCGCTACGATCTGCCGCCATGACGTCGACGAAGCGACCCGGCCATGTCCGCTAAGCAGCAGCGGGGCGAAGCCACCGTGGAGCGCCTGCTGACCGCCGCCCTGCAGGTGTACGCCGAGTCGGGCCGACCGGGGTTCACCGTCAGTGCGGTCGGCAAGGCCAGCGGGGTCAGCCTCGGCAGCCTGTACCACCACTTCGGCAGCTTCGACGGACTCGCCGCCGCCCTCTACACCCGCTGCCTGGAGCAGCTCTTCGACGAGATGATCACCTCGGTGCGCCGGACCAGGACCGCCCGCACCGCCGTGCGCGCCCTCGTCCAGGCCTATCTGCGCTTCACCCGGGAGCAGCACGACGCCGCGCTCTTCCTGCACGCCTCCACCAACTCCGGCTACCTCGCCACCCACACCGAGGAGATCCGGGACGCCAGGGCGGCCAAACTGGGCAGCCTGGCGGCCCTGTTGCGGCCGCGGATCGAGTCCGGGGAGATCGCGCCCGTGCCGGAGCCGATGCTGGAGGTGCTGCTGCTCGGGCCGGTCGCCGAGACGGCCCGCCGCTGGCTGTCCGGCGGGTACGACATCGACCTCGCCGAGGCCTCGCGGGTGCTGCCCGAGCGGATCTGGCGGGCCCTGCGACCGGACGGCGACCACGGCGGCCAGGCACGCGGTCCGGTACGCCCCTAGAGCGTGCTGACGACGGCCGGCTGCCCGGCCCGCGCGCCGGCCACCACGTCCTCGGTGGTGACGACCTTCGCGAAGCGCATCGCGTGCAGCACCGCGGCCGTGGCCCGGGCGAGTTCGGCGGCCGGTACGGTCACCCCGTCGGGGCCGGTCATGTCGAAGGTGTGCATCGCATCGACCGGGAACACCGCGTCGTACCCGAGGTTGCCCGCCATCCGCGCGGTGGTCTCGTTGCACACGTTGGTCATGATCCCGACGATCACCACCTGCCGCGCGCCGCGCTGCTGCAGCCAGGCGTGCAGGTCGGGCGTGCCGTAGAAGGCGCTGTTCACCGGCTTGGTGATGTGCAGGTCCGCGGGGACGGCCGCCACCGCGTCCTTCAGCTCGAACCCCGCCGTCCCCGGCACCAGCGGCCCGACCTGGGAGGCGTGCTGCACCACCACGATCGGCCGCCCGGTGGCCTGCCACACGTCGGTCAGCTCCGCGATCCGCAGCTCGGCTTCGGGGTTGTCCCGGGTGCCCCAGAACTCGTAGTCCTCGAAGCCCTTCTGGACGTCGATCACGACGAGGACGGCGTCGGCGTCGATGGTCAGCGGGGCGTCGAATGCACTGGTGTTGCTCATGGGTCCATCCTGCGGCGGGCCGAGGTGGGCCGGTGATGGGCCGCGGCGCCACCCATCGATAGATTTCCGCCATGCGGACTGTGGGATGCCTGATCTTCGACGGGGTACGGCCGTTCGACTACGCCGTGATCGGCGAGGTGTGGGCGAACCGGGCCATACGGCCCGGCGTACCGCGGTTCGAGCTGCGGGTCTGCGGGCCGCAGGGGGCCAGGGTGCGGCTCGGCGGCGGCCTGGAGCGGACGCCGGACTTCGGACTGGACGGACTGCTGGAGTGCGACCTGGTCGTGGTGCCCGGCGTGGAGAACCCCGGTGAGCCGCGCGATCCAGCCGTCCTGGCGGCGCTGCGCGCCGTGCACGAGCAGGGCGTGCCGATCGCCTCGCTCTGCGCGGGCGCGTTCGTGCTCGCCGAGGCGGGCCTGCTGGACGGCCGTACGGCCACCACCCACTGGGCGGTCGCCGACGAACTCGCGCGCCGCCACCCGGCGGTGGACGTCCACCCGGAGGTGCTGTTCACCGGCGGGGGAGACCTCTGGACCTCCGCCGGGGTGGCCGCCGGGATCGACCTCTGCCTGCACCTGGTGCGCCTCGCCCACGGCCAGCACGCCGCCGCCACGATCGCCCGCGCCATGGTCACCGCGCCCTTCCGGGCCGGCGGCCAGGCCCAGTTCATCCCGTCCCCCGTCCCGGAGGACACCGGCGGCGGGGACGACCCGCTGGCCCGCGCCCGGGCCGGGATCCTGGCCGCCCTGGACACCCCGTGGACGGTCCGCCGGATGGCCGCGCTGGCCCTGATGTCCGAGCGCTCCTTCGCCCGCCGCTTCGCCGCCGCCACCGGCACCACCCCGCTGCGCTGGCTGCTGGAGCAGCGCGTCCTCGCCGCCCAGCGGCTGCTGGAGGAGACCGACCTCCCGGTCGACGCCGTCGCCGTCCGCTGCGGCTTCGGCTCGGCGGTCTCGCTGCGCCCCGCCTTCACGGCCCGGGTGGGGGTGGCCCCGCGCGAGTACCGCCGGACCTTCCGGGGCCGGGAGCCTTCGGACTCGGCCCCGTAGGAGCTCAGAGGGGCTCAGAACCAGGTGCCGAGCCACAGCCTGGCGCGCCATTCGGCGTACGGGATGGTCTGCCCGGTGTAGATCGGAAAGAAGTGGGCGAAGTTCCAGCCGATCAGCAGGACGAGCACCGCTGCCGCCACCACGCCCCGGACGCGGCGCCGCCGGCCCGCCCCCGGCGGCCCCGCCAGGGCTCCCAGCATCATCGTCACGGCCAGGCTCAGGTACGGCACGAAGACGACCGCGTAGAAGGAGAAGATCGTGCGGTCCTGGTACAGGAACCAGGGCAGGTAGCCGGCCCCCACCCCGCACAGCACGGCGCCGGAGCGCCAGTCGCGCCGCAGCGCCCACCGGTAGAGCAGGTACACCAGCGCGCAACAGGCCGACCACCACAGGAGCGGGGTCCCCAGGGCGAGGATCGTCTGCGCGCAGGGGGCCGTGGTGTGGCAGCCGGCCGTGCCGGGCTCCGCCTGCGTGTAGTGGAACAGCACGGGACGGCCGAGGACCAGCCAGCTCCACGGGTTCGACTCGTACGAGTGGGGCGACTGCAGCCCCACGTTGAACTGGTACACCCCGTACTCGTAGTGCCAGAGGCTGCGGAGCGGCGCCGGAACCCACGACCAGGTGCCGCCGCGGCCGTCCGCCCAGTGCCGCCCGTACGCCTGGTCGGACAGGAACCAGCCGGTCCAGGTCGCCAGATACGTCAGGGCGGCGACCGCGGCGAGGGCCAGGGCCGACCAGGCGTCCCTGCGCAGGACCGCGCGGTAGGGGCGGTGCGCGCCCGCGGTACGGCGGGCGCCGGCGTCCCACAGCAGGGTGAGCAGGAGGAAGAAGGCCAGGAAGTACAGGCCGTTCCACTTGACCGAGGCCGACAGCCCGAGGAAGAGCCCGGCCGCGAGCCGCCAGGGCCGCAGACCCGTCCCGGCGCGGTCGCCGGGGTGCCCGCCCGGCTGGGCCCGGCCAGCCCGGTCGGCCCCGTCGGCCGGCAGGGCGGCCGCGAGCCGGGCCCGGGTGCGGTCCCGGTCGAGGAGCAGCGAACCGAACGCGGCCAGCGCGAAGACCATCACGAAGAGGTCGAGCAGCGCGGTGCGGCTCATCACGAAGTGCAGGCCGTCCACCGCCATCAGCGCTCCGGCCAGGCAGCCCAGCAGGGTGGAACGGAACAGGCGGCGTCCGATGCGGCAGAGCATCAGCACCGACAGGGTGCCCAGCGCCGCCGTCATGAAGCGCCAGCCGAACGGGGTGAGGCCGAACATCCACTCGCCGAGGGCGATCACCCACTTGCCGGTCGGCGGGTGCGCGACGAAGGCCCCGGTGTCGGACAGCGGGATCACCTGGGGGCTGCCGAGGATCTGCGGGTCGGCGACCAGGTGGTCCGGCCAGTTGCCCTCGTAGCCGAGCCGCAGCATCGACCAGGCGTCCTTGGCGTAGTACGTCTCGTCGAACACGACCGCCCGCGGGCTGCCCAGCTGCCGGAAGCGCAGCAGCCCGGCGAGGAGGGTGACCAGCAGCGGCCCGCCCCAGCCGGACCAGCGCGCCAGCCGGTGCAGCGCCGCGGGGGACAGCCCGAAGGTGTACCGCAGCCGCGAGCCGGGTTCGGGGAGCGGCGCCACCAGGGGCTCGTGCACGGAGGGCTGCGGGCGCGTGGCGTACCCGGCGCGCAGCAGCTGCCGCGCCCAGGGCGTCGGCCGGGGGTCGGCCTCCTTCGGCGGCAGGCAGGCGGTGGCGGTCGGGTTCTCGGGTATCACGAAGGGGGCCTTCTGCTCGGGGAGGGCGGGACGAGCGGTGATCGGCGGGCGGAGGTGGTCCTCAGCGGCCGGGGCCGCCGGTACCGGTCCGGGTGGCCGGGATCCGGCCCGGCCCCGTGACCTGCCCGGTGACCTGCCCGGGCGTCGACAGGCGGTGCGGCGCCGGCGCCCCCGCCGGCGCCCCCTCGACGGGGGAGGCCGGGCGGCCCGGGGACGTCATCGTCACCGACTCGGCGGAGACGAGCGGACGGGGCTCGGGGCCGGGAGACCCGCCCCGGGAGTACGAGCCCGCCAGGACCAGCAGCGCGGCACAGAGCCCGGCGGTCAGCACCGACCCGGCGACCGTCCACGCCGTCCGGACCCGCTGCCGGGCGCGCACACCGGCGCGCAGCCGCGCCCGGTGGCGGTCCTCGTAGGGCGCGTCCTCCAGCCCGTCGCGCATCATGCGCACCAGCTCCTGCTCGAAGCGGTCCATGGCTCCCCTCCTCACTCGACCGGACTGACCGTCTGGGCCAGCAACTGCCGCAACCGCGCGACGCCGCGGGCCGTGAGCGACCGGGCGGTACCCAGCGGGCACCCCAGCACCTCCGCGACCTGCCCCTCGGGCAGGTCCTGGTAGTAGCGCAGCACCACCGCGGCCCGCTGCCGCGCCGGAAGCAGCGCCAGCACGGCCTCCAGGCTGGTCCGTTCGTCCACGGCGGCGGCCTCGTCCGCCGACCCGGGCGGCTCGGGCAGTCGGCCGACGGGCTGCTCGCCCCACCAGCGGCGCTGCGCCGAGCGGGCCGCGGCCCGGGCCAGGATCCTGCGCACATACGCCTCGGGCGCCTGCCCGGCCACCCGCGGCCAGGCGAACCACAGCTTGACGAGCGCCTCCTGCAGCAGGTCCTCGGCCCGGTGGCGGTCCCCGCCGGTGAGCAGCCGCGCCAGGTGGAGCAGCGCCGACCAGCGAGCCGCCACGAAGCGGTCGAACTCGTCGGCCCGCAACTGCCCCGTCAACCCCGGTCCCTCGCCTCCCCGCCGAGCATGCCGGCCCCTTGCGCGAAGCCGAGGGCGGCGCACGCGTCATCAACCGCGTGTGCCGCCGCACGACCGCGTCCCTGTACCCCTGATCAAGACGCTGGACCCCGCGCCGCTATGCACCCGGCCCCTGTGGCCTGGGTCACATCGGGTCGGGGCGTCCCGCCCGGCAGGGTCGGACAGCGCCTGGTGTCGCGGCGGGCCCGGGACGGCCCGATGTGGCATCGCGGCACAACGGCGCCTGGTTCGAATGGTGTTGACGGATTATCGGCATGCCCGTCGGGCGTGCGGAGTATCGTCGCGACTCCTTCGCCACAGGTGGGAGACCAGGATGTTCCAAGAAGCCCGCAGACCCGACCGTGCCGTCCAGCTCGCCAAGAGCCTGGACGCCGTCCTCCGCGGCCTGACCGCCGAACAGCGCGCCTTCGCGCAGCGCCCGAAGCACGTGGGGCCCGCGCCGGTCCTCGACGACGACCAGAGCCGCGCCGAGCTGATGCTCATCTCCGGGCTCGCCGAACGCGCGATCGTCGAACTCCAGCAGGGGAACCCGCTCAACGACGACGACCTCCCCGACCGCCAGCGCGTCGCCCTCACGGCCCTGGTCGCGGAGATCCGCCGACTGACCGCCGGGCACGAACGCCGACAGGGCCGGGACGCCATGCGGCTCGTCCTCGCCTGGCTCGGCGGTGAAGGCGGCGAATCGGGGGAGGCGCTCCGCGACCTGCGGGAGCGGCTGCGGGCCCGACTCAAGGAGCAGGCCTCGGCCGACGTCGCCGCCCAACCGGCCCCGGTGCAGCAGCAGGCGCAGGCGCCCGCCACCAACCAGGAGGTGCTCAGCGGGCTCCTGCGCGACATCATCGGGCATCAGGCCCCGGGCGGTGACCAGGCGAAGGTCAAGTCGATCCTGGTGATCGACGGCGTGGCCTACCGGGGCAAGAACGGCGGGGCGGTGTCGGCCGTCACCGAGGCTCTCATCACGAGGCTGGTGACGTCGGTGGAGGACTGGACCCTCACCGGCTGCGCCGAGGTCCACGCCCTGGACGCCTTCGTGACGAGTCGGAACTACACCTCCGCGAGCGACGTGGTGAAGGACTTCACCGGGGTGAACCGCGTCACCGTCCCGCCGGCCCCCGCGCAGCGGATGGTCAAGGGCGCGGTGATCGCCGCGATGGACGCGCGCGGCTACCCCACCCGGGCCTGGGAGAAGCGGCTGCCCTGCGAGCACTGCCGGCAGTGGCTCGCCACGCTGCGCATCACCCCCGACACCAGGGGGGTCCTCAGCTAGGCGCCGCCCCGCCCTTGCCCGGATCTCCCGCCTCCGCGGAAGTTCGTGGAGGGTGTCGACCAGGTCGCTCAGGGCCCGGTGAACCTTTCCGCCCGGAACGCCGACTGTCCTGGTGACGCGCGAGCGACGTGAGGCGGGGAGGCGCGGTGGGCGAGGAACGGCGCGACGGGCTGCTGGTGGTGCGCTGCCGGCTCGGGGAGCGGGAGGCGTTCCACGAACTGGTGCGCCTCTGGCACGACCCACTGTGGCGCTATGTGCGGGGCATGGTGGGCTCCCCGCATGTTGCGGACGACCTTGCCCAGGAGGCGTGGGTCGCCGTGGTGCGCGGGCTGCCGCGCCTGCGGGAGCCGGAGCGGTTCGCCGTGTGGCTGTTCACCATCGCCCGGCGCACCGTGACCGATCATCTGCGCCGGCTGTACCGGGCGCCGCAGACCACAGACATGGAGCCGGACGACATCGCTGCCGCCGACGGCCTCGGCGACGTCCTGACCGCGCTGGAGATCGAAGCCGGTCTGAGCGGGCTGCCGCCGCTGGAACGCGAGGTGCTGATCCTCTTTCACTTGGAGGACCTACCGCTGTCCACCTGTGCGGAGGTGCTCGGCGTGCCGCCGGGCACGGTCAAGAGCAGGCTGCACCGCGCGCGCCGCATGCTGCGGGACGTCCTGGTGGAGAGGGGATACGGGGCATGAGCGAGTACCACGACGCGGCGCGCCGGGCTGTGCCGAAGGAACTGGAGCGTGCGCTGGAGGCAGAGGTCTCCCTGCGCTCCCGGATGCGGCACGTGGCGGTGGGGCTCGGGGGTTGCTGCAGTGCGGCGTTGGTCACCGTCTTGTGGGTGACCGAGCCGCACCCGCTTCCCGCCCGCACCCAGGCCGCCTTCGCCGGGCTGATCGCGGTCGGTCTTGCCTGGGCCGCCTTCACCGGGTGGGTCCTGAGCCGCCGACGGCCGCTGTTCGCCCGGGACCAGGTGCTGGGCGCCCGACTCGCGCTCGCGGTCAGTGCGGGCACCTGCGCCGTCGGCACCACCCTGGCCGCGACCCGCGGCACCACGGCCGAGACCTTGGCCACCGCCCTGGCCGGCGGCGTCCTCATCGCGGTGGCAGGACTGCTGCTGGCACGGGCACACGCCCGACGCCGCGCACTGCTGCGCTTGCGGGACACCCTGCGGGAAGGCGCCGACTGAGCACCGCACACCCGAATCGAACCACGCCGAACCGAGCAGACATCGATCACCAAGGAGACGCCGTGAACAACAAGATCGCCCCCATCGGTCCGCTGGCCGTCGTTCTCCGCCGCCTCGGTGCCGGGAACCGGACCGTCGTCATCGTCGCGGCCCTGGTGTGCACCGCACTGCTGGTCGGGGTCGGCCTGCTGTTGGCGTGACCAGCGGCACCAGGTACCGGACAGGGCTTAGTAGTCGGTCGGCGGCCGGAGCACGAGGTCGGCCACCACCGGCCACAGGGCGTCCGTGGTGGCGATGGTCAGGAAGCCGCTGCCGCAGGGGATCTGGGCGCCGACGCAGCCGTCCGAGGTGATCGCCTCGACGGTGGTGACCGCCCCGGCCACGGAGATCTCGACGCTGCGGTGGCCGGGTGTGAAGGCGTCCCGGAACGGATCCGGGTCCCGGCGGCCCGAGTTGGAGAGGAAGACGCGGAGTTCGCCCTCGGCGGTGGAGGAGACCCGCACGTGGTGGCTCTCCGGCACGGGCCGGGAGGTCTGCACGACGGCGACGAGCTCCCGGTCGGCGTGGTAGTTGAGGTCGAGGCAGCACAGGAACCCGTCCGAGCGCTGCTGTCCGAACAGCGTGAGCCACTCGGTCGGCGCGTCCCGCACCTCGGCGATCGGCTCCCCGTACTCCTCGGCCAGCTCCCGCGGGGTCGGGATCCTGAATTCGCGCGGGCCGTTACTGCGGAACATTGGTACCCCCAAGTGTCGTCCGTACGAACGGTCTTGGTGCAGTACACCATGGACTCGCGGCCCGGCGGCGGGGGCGGGGGGGGGGGGCGGGGGGGGGGCCCGCGGGGGGGGGGGGGGGGGGGGCGGGGGGCGCGGGGGGGGGGGGGGGGGGGGGGGGGGGGGGGGGGGGGCGCCCGCGGGGGGGGGGGGGGGGGCCGGGGGGCCGCGGCCCCCGCGGGGGGGGGGGGGGGGGGGGGGGGGGGGGGTGGGGGGCGGGGGGGGGGGGCGGGGGGCTTGGGGGGGGGGGGGTGGTGGGGGGGGGTGGGGGGGCCGCCGCGTTTCG
>NZ_JBITZW010000039.1:0-52011 GCF_044547105.1 Kitasatospora sp. NPDC052868
GTAACACCCCGGCACCACCACACGCCACACGACAACGCCGCTGCACCCACCCGAACACCGGGCAGGGAGCAGCGGCGTCGCGGCATATCCGGGACAGCCGGTCCTAGGAAACCCGGGCGTCCGGGAGACGGTCGCTCTTCACCAGGCAGTCGCGGAACTCGTACCAGGGCGCGGTGCCCGTCCACCGCAGGAAGCCGGTGGCGCCCGTGCCGCCGGACGCGTTGGCGAACCGGCAGCCGTCGTACAGCAGCTTGCCCGCCGTCGTGGCGGTGGCCGCCGTCACCTGGTGCGCGCCGAGCAGGGCGCAGTCCTGGTAGCGGATCATCGGCCCGCGCGAGGGGTTGACGGCGTCGAAGCGGTACACGTGCGGGACGGCGGTGTCGCCGGAGGCCCAGGACTGGTACGCGTTGGCCGTGTCGTCGCAGGACACGAAGGTGACGGTCCCCTTGTACCAGGCGGAGTCGATCACCTTGTGGCCCGCGCCGCGCACCTCGAAGCGGATGCCCTGTGCGTACAGGCGCATCAGCGAGTCGTTGCGCTGCGGGTTGGCGCCCAGCTTGAAGAAGGTGCCGGTCGACTCGGGGTCGGTGAGGATGTACGACCCGCCGATGAAGTTCATCGAGCCGCCGCGCTCGTTGCGCACGAAGATCCCCGACTGGAACTCCACCTTGCACTCGCGGAACCAGTAGTTGAGGAACTGGTCCTGCTGCTTCTCGGCGGGCTTGCCGCCCATCACCAGGAACGCGTCGGCGTAGGAGCCACTGATCTGGCAGTGGTCCCAGCCCATCTCGCTGTTCAGGTTGGAGGTGGCCGTCGGGCCGTCGAGGACGATGCCGGCCTTCCAGGTGCCGCGCCAGTCGACGTCGGTGTACCAGGTGTCCTGCACGCCGAACGCCCTGGAGGAGTAGGAGTAGTTGAACGTGGCGGTGGCGTCCCGGCTCTCGAAGGTCAGGCCGCTGATCCGGATGTTCTTGTAGCGGTCCATGTTCCGCCAGAACACGGTGTCGCGAACCGTCGGGGCGTACACGATCCGCGAGACCCGCTTGCCGAACCCGCTGATCGAGATGCCGTCGATGACGCTCTGCGTGTGGGTGTCGGTGTTCTGGGTGCCCGGCAGCAGGCTGTCGGGCTGGGTGAGCAGGTAGGTGCCCGGCGGGATCACCAGCACCTTCTTCGGGGTGACCCCGGTCTCGGGGGCGCCCCCGAGCACCTCGGCCACGGCGTCCCGGAACGCGGTGTCGCTCGGCGTCACCCCGGTCGGGTCGGCGCCCTTGGCGACGACGTCGACCACGTACCCGCCGGCGGCCGCAGCCGCCACCGGCGCGGCGACGGCGCTGCGGCCGCCCAGCGCGAGGCCGCCGGCCAGGGCGCCCGCTCCGGTCAGCCCGGCGAGCAGGGTCCGCCGGCCCGGTCGGCGCGTCCCGTCGCCGTCGCCGCCGGGACCGCCCGTCTGCGCGGACGGCGTGGGCCGCGCACCCTGTGTGGAATCCGTGGACATGGCCAACCCCCGTTGTGGAGCACCGCATCTGAGCCGTGGTCGATGACGTGATCACGGCCGAACGGCATGATCATCTGTCATGTCGCCTGCCGGCACAAGAGACCCGGACCCCCGCTCCCCGGACCGGCACGCACCCGCGCCGGGCCGGGGTCGGACCGGGACCGCTAGGGGACCGGCTGCGGCTGGGTGACGCAGTGGATCCCGCCGCCGCCGAGGCCGATGTAGTCGATGTTCAACTGCTCGACGACGCGGCCGGGGAAGAGCGACTGGAGCTTCGCCTTCGCCGCGGCGTCCGCCCGGGAGTCCCCGAACTGGGCGACGATCACCGCGCCGTTGCAGACGTAGTAGTTGGCGTAGGAGCCGACGAACGCGGGGTCGCTCTGCCGGATCCGGTAGTAGTCCGGGCCGCCGAGCTTGGTGGCCTGGATCCGGACGCCGCGGGCGTCGGTCGCCGCGGACAGCACGTTGTACTGGTTGATCTCGTCCTTGGTCCAGACGTCCGACGGGTCGTCCGTGGCGTTCGGCTGCTGGACCAGTCCCTTGCCGGGGGCCAGGAAGCGCGAGGTCGCGTCCACGTGGTCGCCGGTGATGTCCTGGCCCGCGACGCCGGCGAACCAGATGACCCTGGTGGCGCCGTACGCGGCCTTCATCGCGTTCTCGGCCTGCGTCTGCGTCATGCCCGGGTTGCGGTCGGAGACGAGGATGCTGCTCCGGGTGGCCATCAGGGTGCCCGCGCCGTCGGTCTCGATGGCGCCGCCCTCGCCGACCAGGCCGGCCGCCGTGAACGGCACGCCCGCGAGGGCGGCGACCCGGCCGGCCACCTTGCCGTCGTTGGTGAAGACCTGGTTTCCGCCCCAGCCGTTGAAGTTGAGGCCGATCGCGTCCAGCCCGCCCAGCCCGTTGGTGCGGAAGACCGGGCCGGAGTCGCGCATCCAGCAGTCGTTGACGGGTATCGAGGTGACCACCGTGACGTTGGCGCCCGGGCAGGCCTGTCTGGCGGCCGCGGCGGCGGCCGGGTTGGCGCACAGGTATACGGGCTCGTACTTGGCGATGGTGTTGGCGACCAGCGCGATGTTGGCCTGGATCTGCGCCACCGAGGGCGTCGTCCCGCCTCGGCGTCCGCCGCGGCGACCGGTCCAGATGGCGGGGTCGTCCGGCCAGGCCATCCAGGTCCGGGTGTGGGCCACCGTGTCGATCGGGACGGCGAAGGTGCCGGCGGCCGCGGCCCCGGCCGGGACGGCGCCGCGTCCGGCCGCGGACGCCGCGGCGGTGGCGCCGCTCGCCGCCCAGGCGGTGCCCGCCGTGACCAGCCCGGCCGCGACCAGGAAGTTCCTCCGGCCCAGCGCGCCCGGCGTTCTGCCGGACGAGACGTGCGGTTCGTTGTGGCCGTTCATCTCTCGGTCTCCCGTTCTGTCCATCCGTGGTCCTTCCACGTGATGGCCATGACGGTAAAACTGACCAAGCGCTCGGTCAATACATTGCGCAGAACCGCAGAACCCGTTCGATCCGGCCGTGATCGCTGCCGCGCCGTCACCGCCGCCTCGGCACCGGCGCGGGCTCGCTAGAGTTTCCGGATGGCTACGCGCGCTGAGGACCCTCGCCCCATCGACCCGGCGGCCCAGGGGCCCTCAGCCGACACCGGAACCGGCGGCGGATCCGGCAGCGGAGCCGCTGCGGGCGCCAGGCGCCCGCGCGCCTCGGCGAAGGGCGAGCAGACGCGGGCGCGGCTGCTGGCCGCCGCGCGCGAACTGCTCGCCGGGGACGGCTCGGTGCCCTTCACCACCCGCAACGTGGCGGCCCTGGGCGGGGTGACCCACGGGATGTGCCACTACCACTTCCAGAACCGCACCGACCTGATCGTCGCGGTGGTGGAGAACATCCGGCCGGAGTGGATCACCCCCCTGGAGGAGGCGGTCGCCGGGCCTGGGACCTTCGCCGAACGGGCCGAACGGGTCGTCGCGATGCTGGCGCAGCCGGAGGCCGGCGACCTGTCGCGGCTGCACTCCGCCCTGCACTGGTTCGCCGTCGGCGACGAGCGGGTGCGGGAGAGCCTGGAGGCGGAGTACCGGCGGTGGCGGGAGTGCTTCGTCGCGCTGTTCCAGGTCCTGGCGGACGAGCACGGTGGCGGGTTCGACCCCCGACCGCTGGGCGAGGCCGCGGCGGCCGGGACGGACGGGCTCGCCGCGATCCAGTCGCTCGGCGCGCAGGTCGACTCCGCACCGGTGATGCGGGCGCTCGTCCTCGGGCTCGCGGCCGGAGCGGCCGGGGCGGCCCGGGCCTGACCACCTACGTGGCCCCGCCGGCGTGGCCCCGCTCACGGGGTGGACGGGGCGGCGGAGGCACCGGCGACCTCGGGCTGCTGCTGGGTGGAGCAGTGGATGCCGCCGCCGCCCGCGGCGATGGCGTTGATGTCCACGGGTACGACCTCGCGCCCCGGGTGGAGTTCGGCCAGGATGCCCGCCGCCCGGTCGTCGGAGGCCTTGTCCCCGAAGCGGGGCATGATGACGGCCCCGTTGACCACGTAGTAGTTGA
Organism: Kitasatospora sp. NPDC052868; assembly: GCF_044547105.1. Lineage (NCBI taxonomy): Bacteria > Bacillati > Actinomycetota > Actinomycetes > Kitasatosporales > Streptomycetaceae > Kitasatospora > Kitasatospora sp. NPDC052868. The sequence goes on from NZ_JBITZW010000039.1 coordinate 4,031, forward strand.
GGTAGGTGGCCAGGAAGTCCTTACCCGGATCCGGGACGGCGCTGAGGTCGGGCTCGACGAGGTCCACGACCCGCAGCGGGCGGCCCGCGGCGTCGGTGGCCCCGCGGAGCACCTCCAGCGCCTGGTCGGAGGCGCGGGACCAGATGTCCGGCGGGGTGTCCGGTCCGGGCCGGTGGATGAGGACCACCCCGGGCTCGGCGAACCTGGCCAGCGCGTCGATGTGACAGTCGGTGATGTCCTGCCCGGCCACGCCAGTGAACCAGAGGACCTTCCGGACGCCGAACAGCTCCTTGAAGGCGGCCTCGATCTGGTCGCGGCTCATGCCCGGGTTGCGGTTCTCGTTGACCCAGGAGCTCTCGGTGGCCATCAGGGTGCCCTCGCCGTCGACCTCGATCCCGCCGCCCTCCCCGGTGATCGGCGCCTGGATGCGCCGGATGCCGTACCGGTCGAGGAGTCTGCGGGCGACCTGGCCGTCCTCGGTGTGGGTCTGCTTGTTCCCCCAGCCGTTGAAGTTGAGGTCGACCCCGGCGAGTCCGCCCGGGCCGGTCACGAAGGTCGGGCCGGTGTCGCGGGCCCACAGGTCGTCCACCGGGAGGTCGATGACCTCCACGTCCGCGCCGCACAGCTGCCGGGCCTCGGCGGCCTGCTCCGGGCGGGCCATCAGCACCACCGGCTCGAACCCGGCGACGGCCTGCGCCACGTGCGCGATGTCCGCGCGTACGGCGGGCAGTTGGTCGCCCCACACCGATTCGAGGGCCGGCCAGGCCATGAACGTCCTGGTGTGGGGGCGCCATTCGGCCGGCATCGCGTACGCGGCCGGGGCCGCCGTGGCGGTCCCGGCCGCCGGGCTCGCGGCTGCGCCTGTGCCCGTGCCCGTGCTCGCCGGGGTCGGTTCGGTCCCGTCGGCGGGGGCGGCGTCGGAGCCGCAGCCCTCCAGCAGCGCGAGCGCGGCGGCGGCCGCCCCCGAGCGCAGCACCGCCCGGCGGGACGGGAAGAGGTCTTTCACGACAGTCCCCTCGTTCATGCGGATTCACCCCTGAACGGGCGATATCCGACAGTAGAGGCCGCCGAGGGACGGGTCGGTGACACCGGGCGCCGCCGATCGGGGGAATCGAAGCGGGTCCGGACCGCCGCCGTGGGGGCGTCGACGGTCCGGACCCGGGTACGGGGGCGCCTCGACCGGAAAGGGCCTACAGCGCGCGCCGCGCGGCCGCGATGGACCGCGGGTCCCAGCCCGGCCTGGGCACGGAGTCGAGCAGCAGCCGGGTGTAGGGGTGGCGCGGGCGGGCGAGGACCTCGGCGGTCGGGCCGGACTCCACGATCCGCCCGTGCCGCATCACGATGACGTCGTCGGTGACGGACCGGACCACGCCGAGGTCGTGGGTGATGAACAGGTAGCCGATGCCGGTCTCCTCGCGGATGTCGGCGAGCAGGTTGAGGATCTGCGCCTGGACCGAGACGTCGAGGGCCGCCACCGCCTCGTCGAGGACCAGGACCGACGGTTCGACCGCCAGCGCCCGGGCGATCGCGACGCGTTGGCGCTGGCCGCCGGACAGCTGCCGGGGCAGGGCGCCGGCCTCCCGCTCGCCGAGCCCGACCTGCTCCAGGAGTTCGGCGATCCGCCGGGGGTGGTCAGCCTCGGGGAAGTGCAGTCGGAGGGTCTCGCGCAGCACCGCACCGACGGTGGTGCGCGGGTCCAGGGACAGGTACGGGTCCTGGAAGACCATCTGGACCTCGCGGGCCCGCGCGAGCCGGTGGGCCCGGCCGCGACGGTGCTCGGTGCGGCCCCGCCGGTGCACCAGGACCCGGCCGGAGTCCGCGCGTTCCAGTCCGACGACGATCCGGGCGGTGGTGGTCTTGCCCGAGCCGGACTCGCCGACGATGCCCAGCGAGCGGCCCTCGGCCAGGGTGAAGGAGACGTTGTCGACGGCCTGCACGCCTCCGTAGGCGCGGTGCAGACCGACCGCCTCCAGCACGGTCCTGCGCATCGGCGGCACTCCCTTCGTACGGGCCGTGGCCCCCAGGTCCGGGCTACGCATCGGCGCTCCCCTCCCCCGTGGCACTGCCTTGGTCGCCGAGGCCGGCGTCGTCGCCGTGGTGGCAGGCGGCGCGCCGGGCGGGCTCGCCCTGGACCGGCAGCAGCGCGGGCACCTGTTGGGTGCACAGGAAGGTCGCGAGCGGACAGCGCGGCGCGAACGGGCAGCCCGTCAGCTCGTCGCGCAGGCTCGGCGGCCGGCCCTCGATGGCGGCGAGCCTGCCCCGGGGGGCGTCCAGACGCGGCGTCGAGGCGAGCAGCGCGGCCGTGTACGGGTGGCGCGGCCGTTCGAACAGGGCCTCGGCGGGACCGGTCTCGACGATCCGGCCGGCGTACATCACGTAGACGCGGTCGCTGATGGCGGCGGCGAGGCCCAGGTCGTGGGTGACGAAGAGCAGGCCGGTGCCGAAGCGTTCCTGGAGGTCGCCCAGCAGCGCGACCACCTCGGCCTGCGAGGTGACGTCCAGGGCGGTGGTGGGCTCGTCGGCGAGGATCAGCGCGGGATCGCCCATCAGGGCGGCCGCGATCATGACCCGTTGGAGCATGCCGCCGGACACCTGCCCCGGGTAGCGGTCCAGGACGGACGGGGGCAGCCCGACCGCGTCCAGCATCTCCGCGGCCCGGTCGGCCGCGGCCCCGGCGGGGAGGCCGCCGTTGAACCGCACCCCCTCGGTGAGGAAGTCCCCGATGCGGCGCAGCGGGTTGATGGCGGCCCGGGGGTCCTGGAAGATCATCGCGGCGGTGCCGGTGCGCAGGCGGCGCAGCTGCTCGGGCGACATGGTGAGGACGTCGTCGCCGTTGACCCGCACGGTGCCCTCGGTGGCGGCTCCGGTGGGGAGCAGGCCGAGGACGCTGCGGGAGGTGAGGCTCTTCCCGGAGCCGGACTCCCCGACGAGGGCGACCGTCTCGCGGGCGTCGACGGTGAGGTCGACGCCGGCGAGGACGGGCCGGGCGGTGTTCGGCAGGCGCAGGCGGTAGGCCTGGATGTCGAGGGTGGTCATCGGTCCCTCCTGGCGACCTGGTCGGCCCGGCGTTCGCCGACGACGTTGAAGGCGACGACGGTCAGCACGATCGCGGCGCAGGGCAGGACCGCCGACAGCGGGTAGCCGTGCTGGACGGCGGCCTGGCCGTCGAAGACCATCCGGCCCCAGTCGGGGGTGAGCGCGGGGACGCCGAGCCCGAGGAAGGAGAGGCCGGCCAGGTCGATCAGGGCGTAGCCGAAGTTGATGGTGGACTGCGCCAGGACCACCGGCGCGATGCCGGGGATGACGTGGCGCAGGCAGATCTGCAGGCCGGAGTGGCCCTGGACCTGGTAGGCCTCGACGTAGGGGCGGGCGCGTTCGGCGAGGACGAGCGAGCGGGTGAGGCGGCTGACGTAGGGCAGGTAGGCGATCGCGAGGGCGATCACCGGGGCGAGCAGTCCCTCGCCGTAGACGGAGACGATCAGGATCGCCAGCAGCATGCCGGGGAAGGCGAAGACCAGTTCGGTGCTGCGGGAGAGGACGGAGTCCAGCCAGCCGCCCCGCCAGGCGGCGGTGACGCCGACCGCGACGCCGGCCAGGGTGGAGAACGCGACCACGCCGAGCGGCCCGAGCAGCGACGTCCGGGCGCCGGTGACCAGCCGGGAGAGGGTGTCGCGCCCGGAGGCGTCGACGCCGAGCAGGTGGTCGGCGCAGGGCCCGGCGAGCGCGTTGCCCAGGTCGACGGCGTTCGGGTCCGCGGGCACGATCCACGGGGCGAGGACGGCGGCCAGGACGACCAGGGCGACGAAGCCGAGGCAGAGCGGGTGGAGCGGTGCGCGGACGGTGCGGAGCCGGCCGAGGCCGGGGCGGCGCAGCAGGGTGGCGGTCATCCGGCGGCTTTCCTCGCTCCGAGGGTGACCCTGGGGTCGACCAGTGGGTGGAGCAGGTCGACGACCAGGTTCACCGCCATGAACAGCCCGACCATGATCAGGGAGATCGCCTGCACGGTAGGGAAGTCCTTGGTGGTGGTGGACAGTTCGAGGAGCTGTCCGATGCCGCCGACGCTGAACGCGGTCTCCACCAGGACGGTGCAGACCAGCAGGGTGGAGATGACGAGCCCGCCGGTGGTCAGGACGGTGCCCAGGGCGTTGCGGAAGACGTGCCGGCGGATCACCTGGTGCTCGGTGACGCCCCGGCTGCGGGCGACGGTGACGTGCTCGTGGCCGAGGACGTCGAGCATCGCGGCGCGGGTGACCCGGGCGAGCATGCCGATCAGGTAGAGGGCCAGGGCGACGGCGGGGAGGGTGAGGTGCCAGAGCATCTGGCCGAGGCCGTCGCCGGTGCCGCCGGTGGGGAACCAGCCCAGGTTCACCGCGAACAGGCCCTGCAGCAGGACGGCGGCGACGAAGGAGGGGGTGCCCACGGCGACGGCGGTGGTGACGAGGATGCCGGAGTCGGTGCGTCCTCCGCGGACGGCGCCGATCCAGCCGAGCAGCAGGCCGAGCGCGAGGACGAGGACGAGCGCCATCACGACCAGCAGCAGGGTGGCGGGCAGCCGGTCGGCGAGGAGCCGGGAGACGTCGGTGCGGTAGGTGATCGAGCGGCCGAAGTCGCCGTGCGCGATCTGGCCGGCCCAGCGCAGGTACTGCAGGAGGAACGGGTCGTCCAGGTGGTACTGGGCGTTGACCGCCTTGAGTGCCTCCGGGGAGGCCGAGCGGCCGGCGAGCAGGAAGCCCGCCGGGCTGCCGGGGGCGAGGTACATCGCACCGAAGATCACGAACGAGGCGCCGACCAGGGTGGCGGCCATCTCGGCCAGCCGTCGGGCGGCGAATCTCAGGAAACTCACCGGGCCGCCCCCACATCGGCCGCCCACGGGTAGTAGAGGTAGGAGATGGTGGTCGGGGCGCCGGTGATCCGCTTGTTGAGGAAGACCGCGGTGGGCCACTCGGCGACGGGGATCCAGAGCAGCTGCTCGGAGGCGGTCTTCTGGAGCTGGGCCTCGAGGGTGAACCGCTCGGCGGGGTCGGTGGCGGCGGCGGCCTTCTTGACCAGGTCGTCGTAGGCCGGGTCGCTGTACGAGGCGAAGTTCTGGTAGGCGCCGGTCCGGAAGTTGGCCAGCAGGTCCAGCGGGTCGGTGATGGAGTCGTAGTACGTCTCGGGGAACAGGTCGATGCCCTCGCGTGCCTTCGGGTCGGTGAACAGCGAGGTGAAGGCGTTGGGGGCGATGGTCTTCAGCTGGACGTCGAGGCCGATCTTCGCGCCCGCGGCCTGGACGGCGGTCGCCAGCAGGGAGACGTCCTGGCCGATCGGGCTGGTGGCGACGGTGATGCTCTTCCCGGTGGCGCCGGCCTCCTTGATCAGGGCCTTGGCCCGGTCGAGGTCGGGGCTGGTGGGGGTGAGCCCCTCGAACGCCTCGGTGCGGATGTGCTCGGGGGCGGCGGCCCAGGCGGCGCGGGTGGTCAGCGAGCCGGTGACGGTGCCGGCGCCGCCGAGGCCGGTCCGGACGAAGCCGGAGCGGTCGAGGGCGAGGGAGAGCGCCTTTCGGACCCGGACGTCGCCGAGCACGCCCTCCATGTTGGTGACGTTGACGTTGACGGTGCTGAGGCCCTCGCCGAAGTAGAGGGTGCCCGCGCCGCCGGTCCTCAGCCGCTCGTAGCTCTCGGTGGGGATCAGGTAGCCGCCGTCGGCCTCGCCGCTGAGCAGGGCGTTGACGCGGGCCGAGGGGTCGGTGAGGAAGCGGAAGACGGCCTTGGCCGACTTGGCCTTGGCGCCCCAGTAGTCGTCGAAGCGCTGGAGTTCGATCGACTGGCCCTTGGTCCAGGTGCCGAGTCTGAACGGTCCGGTGCAGTCGAGGCTGCCGCCGGTGCCGTAGTCCTTGCCCGCCGCCTCCACCCCGGCCTTCGAGGCGACCACGCCGGCCGCGGTGGCGAGGTACTGGTTGAACTGCGAGTCGGGCTGGGTGAGTTTGACGGTGACCTGGAGCGGGCCGGTCTTGGTGATGCCGGCGACGTTCTGGAACTGCTGGGCCCAGGCGGCCGCGTTGTCGGGGTTCATCTGCCGGCCGAGGCTGTACACCACGTCGTCGGCGGTCATGACGCCGCCGTCGTGGAAGTGCACGTTCGGGCGCAGGTCGTAGACCCAGGTGGTCGGGTCGGGGTTGGAGGCCTTCTCCGCGAGCCCGGGCGCGAGCGTGAGCTGCGGGGTCCACCGCATCAGGCTCTCGCAGACGTTGGAGAGGATGGTGTTCTGCGGGTAGTCGAACGCCGAGATGTAGTCCAGGGTGGGCGGTTCGGCGTAGACGGCCCAGGTGAAGGACTCCAGGCCGCCCTTGGCGGGCGGGGTGTCGGCGGAGAGCCGGTAGGCCGTCCCGCCACCGCCGCCGTCCTTCGGCGGTCCGGAGCAGGCGGTCGCGAGCGTGAAGGTGGCGAAGGTGGCGGCGGCCAAGGCCGCGGCCTGGAGAGCGGGTCGCCGGTGCGGGGATCTGCGGGCTCTCGACCTGTTCCGCGGGTCTGTCATGAGGGTGGGCTCTCTTCCGTGCGTGACGGGGGTGGCGAGTGGGACCGGACCGGCGGGCCCGTGCGTGGGGTGGGCCCGCCGGTGCGGCCAGGAGGTGCTCGACCTGCGGGTCAGGCGGTGGGGCGGGCCGCCGGCACCTGCTGGGTGATGCAGTGGACTCCGCCGCCGCCGTAGGCGATCACCCGGGAGCGCACGCCCACGACCTTGCGTCCGGGCAGCGCGGCCGCGATCACCGCGAGCGCCCCCTCGTCCTCGGGGATGCCGGCCGTCGGGACGACGACGCCGCCGTTGGCGATGTAGAAGTTGAGGTAGCCGACCTCGGTCTCCTTGCCGTCGACCTGGACGAAGGCGCTCTGCGGCAGGTCAATGATCTCCAGCTTCCGGCCCCGGGCGTCGACCGCGGACTCCAGCACGGCGCGGTTGGCGCGCATCCGGTCGTAGTCCGGGTGGTTCGGGTCGCTCGGGAGCTGGACCACCACCTTTCCGGGGGCCACGAACGCGCAGACGCCGTCGACGTGGCCGTCGGTCTCGGTGTCCAGCAGGCCGCCGTAGGGCAGCCAGACGACCGTGCTGACGCCGAGTCGGGCCACCAGCTCGGCCTCGATCTCCTCCTTGCTCATCCCCGGGTTGCGGTTGGGGTGGAGCAGGCACTGCTCGGTGGTGATCAGCGTGCCCTCGCCGTCGACGGTGATCGCGCCGCCCTCCAGGATCATCCGGGAGTCGATGCGCTCGACGTCCAGCCGCTCCAGCAGCAGCGCGGCGATCCTGTCGTCGGTGTCGTACGGGTGGTGCTTGCGCCCCCAGGCGTTGAAGCGGAAGTCCACTCCGGCGCGCTCGCCCTCCGGGCCGAGCACGAAGATCGGGCCGGAGTCGCGGAACCACGAGTCGTCGATGGGCAGTTCCACCACCTCGACGCCGTCCCCGCACAGCACGCGGGCCTCCTCGCCCTGCCCGGGACAGGCGACCATCGTCACCGGCTCGAACTCGGAGATCGCCCGGGCGACCTGGGCGTACTCCTGCCGCGCCCCGTCGAGCTCCTCGCCCCACAGCTCGGCCCTGGTCGGCCAGGCCATCAGGCAGCCCTCGTGCTCGGTCCACTCGGCCGGCATACGGAAAGTCATGATGCCACTTCTCCTGTTCGAAAATTCGGTCAGTACAGTCGGTACGCGTCAGCACAACGCGGGACGGGCCCGCCGGACCGTCCCGCCGGGAGGCCGGGAGCGGGCTCAGCCCGCGGGGGGTACGGCCGGCTGGGACTGCGTGGCGCAGTGGATGCCGCCGCCACCGCTCGCGACGGCGTCGATGTCGAGCTGGACGATCCTGCGGTCCGGGTACTCGGCCTGGAGGATCGCGTAGGCGACGCCGTCCGCGTAGCGGTCGCCGAACTGCGGTGCGATGACGGCGCCGTTGACGGTGTAGTAGTTGGTGTAGCTGGACAGGAAGTCCTTGCTCCAGCGAACCGCCCTCGCCGACGAAGGAGGCCTGGATCCGGTCGACGCCTTAGCGGTCCAGCAGCTTGGCGGCGGCGGTGGCGTCGTTGCCGAACGGCTGCTGGTAGGACGTGCCCGCCTTACCCCAGCCGTTGAAGTTGGTGTCGACGCCGGCCACCGCACCCGGGGCGACGACGAAGGTGGGCCCGAAGTCGCGGATCCACAGGTCGTCGTTGGCGACCTCCTCGACCTCGATCGGGTGGTAGGCGCCAAACCCGCAGGTGTAGCGGGCGTCGGCGGCCTGCTCGGGGCGGGCCAGCAGGACCACCGGCTCGTACCGCGAGATCTCGTGGGCGAGGTTGGCGATGTCCCGGCGCACCGCCGGGAGCTGGTCCTGCCAGACCGACCGGAGGGCCGGCCAGGCCATGAAGGTCCGCGCGTGCCGGTCGGTCTCCGCCGGCAGGGTCAGGGTGGCGCCGGACGACGCCGTGGCGGCGTGCGCACCCGTGGGGAGGGTGATCGCCGGAAGGGCCGCGCCGAGGGCGGCCAACGGAAGGGCCGAGGCCCCGAACTTGAGCAGGCTGCGCCGGGTGGGAACGGGCGTGTTCATGGGACTCCCTGGAGGGATCGGGAGATGTGGGGTGACCCACATCCTGCTCTGAACTGAAAATTCAGTCAAGATGTGGGGCGACCCAATCCTCACCGGCCCGACCCTGGGCTTCCGCAGCCCTGATATGGCCCGGCAGGACGACCCTGGGATGCCCAAAACCCCGATGAGCAGGGATGTCCTGAATCAGCCCCGCGCGAGGAGGTCCTGAAAATATGATCAGGAAACCACTCCTCGACGCCTCATGTGCGAGTAGAGTGAACACCCGTGTCAGACCGTCGAACAGAGATACTCAGAGCCGCCACACGCGTCATCACCCGGCGCGGCGTGCGGGGGCTGCGCGTGGCCGAACTGGCGGCCGAGGCCGGCGTGTCGACCTCGCTGATCTACTACCACTTCGCCGACCGGGCCGGGATCCTGCGCGAGACCCTCGGGTTCATCAGCGAGCGGGCCGACCGCTACACCGCGCAGTGGAGCCCCGACACCGCGGACGACGCCCGGGCCGAGCTGGCACAGGTCCTGCTGCTGGAGCTGCAGGACACCGCGGAGGTCCGGGAGAACAGCACCGCCTGGGGCGAGTTGAGAGCCAGTGCGGTCTTCGACGCGAACCTGCGCACGGACCTGGCCAAGGCCACCCACACCTGGGTCCACGAGATCGCCGAACTGCTCGGCCGCGCCCACCCCGCCGGGACCGCCCCGGCCCACGCCGCGTCCGCCGAGCGCCTCACGACACTGCTGGAGGGGCTGTCCATCCGCTGGCTCAGCGGATCGCTCCCGCTGGAGCACGCCCGTCGGCTGCTCGCGGAGGCGATGGACGCGGAGCTCGACGGCCTCCGACCGGAGCCCTGCCCTGCGACCGTCGACGGCATTGACTGATATTTCAGCCAATGCGAGACTGCCCATGCTCGGCCGAGCCCCTCCCCCACTGTGAAAGGCCGCCCCGCCCGGCTTTCCGCTGTCCGGTGACGGCGGCTCCGCGCCACCGTCCGGCCGCGGGAATGCCTCCGGGCCCTGGAGGGCTCGGAGGCGGTCGTCGGCGTGCGGTTCGCCGTCCCGTGGGGCCGGCGTCAGCCCGCGTCCGGCTTTCCGGGCTGGTCGTGGGTGGAGCAGTGGATCCCGCCGCCGCCGGAGGCGATGTTGTCGATCTTCACCGGCACGATGTCCCGGCCGGGGAAGTGGTCGCGCAGGATCTGCTGGGCCCGGTCGTCGGCCTTGGCGTCCCCGAAACGCGGCAGGAACAGCGCCTTGTTGGCGACGTAGAAGTTGATGTACGAGGAGACGAACGCGTCGCCGCGCCCGGTGATCCGGTCCGGGTCGGGCTGCGGCAGATCGATCACCTGCAGCGGCTTGCCGTGCGCGTCGGTGGCGCTCCTGAGCACCTCGCGCGCCTGGGCGGCGGAGCGGGACCAGACGTCGGCGGGCGCACCCGGGAACGGCTGGTCCAGCAGGACGACCCCGGGGGCCGCGAACCGCACCAGGCAGTCCACGTGCGCGTCGGTGATGTCCTGGTCGCGCACGCCGGCGAACCAGATCACCTTGGTCACGCCGAGGGCCTTCCTGAGCTCGGCCTCGATCTCGTCCCGGCTCCTTCCCGGGTTGCGGCGCTCGTTGACCACCGAGCTCTCGGTGACCAGCAGCGTCCCCTGGCCGTCGGTCTCGAAGGAGCCTCCCTCCGCGACCACGGGCGTGCGGATCCGCTCGATCCCGTACTTGCCGAGGGCCGCGGCGGCCAGCGCGGTGTCGTTGGCGTGCTCCTTCTGCTTGTTGCCCCAGCCGCTGAAGTTGAAGTCGACGCCCTTGAGCGTGCTGCCGTCCTCCACGAAGACCGGGACGGTGTCCCGGGCCCACAGGTCGTCGACGGGCAGCGGGACGACCTCGACGTCCTTGCCGCACGCGTTCTGCGCCGCGTCCACCTGGGCGGGGCGGGCGAACATCACCACCGGCTCGTAGCCCCCGACGGCCCGCGCCAGCCGGGCGATGTCCGCGCGGACGTCGGGCAGCTGGTCCGCCCAGATCCCGGTGGAGGCCGGCCAGGACATGAAGGTCCGGGTGTGGCTCTCCCACTCGGCGCCGAACCTGCGCCCGGGCGTCGCCCCCGGGGCGGGCGCCCCGCCGGGCGCACCCGTCGCCCCCGGCTCCGGCGGCCGGGAGGAGGTGTCGGGCGGGGCCGCGCCCTCCTCCTCGCCGGGCCCGGCGCAGGCGCCGGCCCCCAGGGCCAGCAGACCGGCGCCGGCCGCGGCGCGCAGCATCGTCCGGCGGGACGGGGAGGGACGGGTGGGGGTGCGGTCTGACACGGGCACTCCGGTGGGAGGGAGGGAGGTGGGTGGATTGGTGCGGGGCGCGGCCCCGGTTCGGCCTGCGCTACGGGCTGCGGCCCGGGGACTGCGCGGACCTCGGGCGCCTACGGCAGCGGTTCCTGCATCGTGGAGCAGTGGATGCCGCCGCCACCGGCCATCAGCCGGTCGACGTCGAGCTGGACCACCTCCCGGCCGGGGAAGGCCGCCGCGAGGGTGCGCCGGGCGGCCTCGTCCTTCGCCCGGTCGCCGAACCGGGTCGCGATCACGGCGCCGTTGACCACGTGGAAGTTGAGGTAGGAGTCGACGAACTTCGGGTCCGTCGACCGGACGGTGTCGGGGCCGTCCACCCGGATCACCTGGAGCCGGCGCCCCCGGGCGTCGGTGGCCCGGGACAGGATGTCGAACTGCTGGCGGGCGTCACGGGCCCAGACGTCGTCGCGGTCCTCGGGCGGCAGCTGCACCATCACCACGCCCGGCCGGACGAACCGGGAGGTGACGTCGATGTGGTCGTCCGTGATGTCCTTGCCCTTGATGCCGGGGACCCAGATCATCCGGTCCGCGCCGTAGACGTGCAGCACCTCCGCCTCGATCTCGTCGCGGCTCATGCCCCGGTTGCGGTTCTTGTTGACCAGGCTGCTCTCGGTGGCCATCACGGTGCCGTCGCCGTCCGTCTCGACCGAGCCGCCCTCCCCGACGAAGTCCGCCCGGCTGAACCGCAGCCCGGAGCGGTCGGCGACGTGCCGCGCGACCTCGGCGTCCCACCGGTGGGTCTGCTTGTTGCCCCAGCCGTTGAAGTTGAGCCCGACGGCGTCGAGGCCGCCCCGGCCGTCGCGGCGGAACACGGGGGCGATGTCGCGCATCCAGAGGTCGTCGGTGCCGATCGAGCCGATCACCTCGACGGCGGGCCCGCAGAGCGGGCGGGCCTCCCGGACGCTGTAGTCGTCCGGGGCGAGCATGACCACCGGCTCGTAGCGGGCGATCGTCCGGGCGATCAGCGCGATGTCCTGCTGGACACCCGCCAGCCGGCGGCCCCAGACGGACTTCCGGGAGGGCCAGGACATCCAGGTCCGGGCGTGCGGCACGTCGTCGCGGTCGACCCACCAGCGCGGGAGCGCGCCGTCGGCCTGGCTCCCGGAGCGGGCGGAGGCGGGCGCCGCACCTGCGACGATCCCCGCCGCCCCCAGTCCTGCGGCGGCACCGAGCACCGACCGTCGGGACGGCTCGGCGCCGAGGAGCCGGTCGAACAGGGAGCGGTCGTCGCGGTACGGGTCACTCATGCGGATCTCCAAGTCAAGTATGCCCACCGGGCGGTGCCGGGCGCGGGGCGGACGCCGGCCCCGCGGGGACGGGCGCCCTCACGGGGCGGGGTGCCCTCACGGGGGCGGGGCGCCCTCACGGGGGCGGTCGTCCGGGGAGGGGCGCTGTCCGCGGAGCGGGCGGCGCGTCACCCGCGGCCCGGTCGGCGTCGGCAGGGCGACGGGCGGAACCCGGTGTCGCCGAGGCGTCGTGCGCTGCCGTGCTCACACTCTCGCACTGACTGAAAATTCAGTCAAGGCGGCCGACAGGGGTGTGGCGGGCGCCCCACAGGCACACACAAGGAGGCGGGCCCCGGGAAACCCCGGGGCCCGCCGCCGTCCGTGCCGCGCGCGCTATCCGCGCAGGTGCTCCAGCTCGCTGTCGATCGCGCCGGCCATCAGCTCGCGCGCGTGGGCCAGCGGCACACTGCCGCTCAGCCACCGCACGCTCAAACCCTCCAGCAGCGCGGTCAGCCGCTCGGCGGAGGCGGCCAGCGCCGCCGCCCCGCTCATCGGCCGGACCCTGCCGAGCAGTTCGGCGACCTCCTGGACCCAGACCAGCGTGGCGCGGGCCAGGTCCTCCCGGAGGTCGGGGTCGAACACCGCGCTCGCCCGCAGTTCCCCCCAGGCCGTGCTGTTCTCCCGCACCTGCGGGGTGTCCTGGAACTCCAGCAGCAGGGTCTGCTCCAGCTCGCCCCTGGCGTCCAGGGGCGGCGCCTCCTCGGCCCGCTCGGTCGTGTACCGCTCGGCCCGGTCGTTGATGAACTCCAGGGTCGCCCGGAGGATCCCGGTGCGGTCCTTGAAGTGGTAGTAGATCAGCGCGGTGGACACGCCCGCCTCGGTCGCGAGCTCCTCCACGCGCAGCCCGCGGACACCGCGCCGGGCGATCACCCGCGCGGCCGCTTCCATGATCAGGGTTCGACGGTCAGCCACAAGCGATCACCCTACCCGCAGGATCGGCCGCCGGGGAGCATGCACCCGATCCTGACTAAAATTACAGTCCGGGGTATGCTCCGGTCCGATTCGGAACACCGGCCACCGTGTCCGCCCGCCGTGCCCGCCCGCCCCACCGTTCACCACGCCCGCTCGACCCGCTGGGAGCCAGCATGACCGCAGAGCCCTTCGGCGCCCCGTCGCCCACGGCGTTCCAGGCGCTGTCCCCGGACGACCCCCGCGAGGTCGGCGGCTACCGCCTCCGGGCCCGGCTGGGCGCGGGCGGCATGGGCCGCGTCTACCTCGCCCACACCCCGGGGGGCCGCCCGGTCGCGCTCAAGGTCGTCCGGCCCGAGCTCGCCGAGGACCCGGAGTTCCAGCACCGCTTCACCCAGGAGGTCGCCAGCGCCCGGCGCATCCACGGCCTCTACACCGCCCAGGTGGTCGATGCGGGCACCGACGCCGCCACCCCCTGGCTGGCCACCGCCTTCGTCCCCGGCCCCTCCCTGCAGCAGGTCGTCCACCGCTACGGCCCGCTGCCCGAGCGGACCGTCCTGCTGCTCCTGGCCGGCATCGCGGAGGCCCTGCAGGCGATCCACGCCGCCGGCGTCGTCCACCGCGACCTCAAGCCCGGCAACGTGCTGATCGCCGCCGACGGCCCCCGGGTCATCGACTTCGGCATCGCCCGCGCCGCCGACGCCAGCCCGCTCACCGGTACCGGTCTGCGCATCGGCTCGCCGGGCTTCATGGCCCCCGAGCAGGTCCTCGGGCTGCCCGCCACCCCGGCCACCGACGTCTTCGCGCTGGGCGTCCTGATCGCCCACGTCGGCTCCGGCACCCCGCCGTTCGGCGACGGGCCCGAACCGGCCTCGCTCTACCGGGCGGTGCACGAGGAGCCCGACCTCACCGGTCTGCCGCCCGGACTGCACGAGCTGGTCCGGCGGTGCCTGGCCAAGGAGCCCGAGCACCGGCCGGACACCGCCCGGCTGATCGAGGCCGCCCGCAGCCACCCGGCCACCGGCGGCGAGCTGCGCTTCTCCGAGGACTGGCTGCCGCAGCGGGTCAGCACCGAGATCCGCCGCCACACCGACCTGCCGACCACGCCTCCGCCGCCCGCCACCGCCCTGGACCACGGCCGGGCCGCGGCCGACGCGCCGACCGCGCTCGTCGCGCCCCTGCTCACCCCGACGGTGCTCGCCCCGGCCGCGCTCGCCCCGGCCCAGCCGTCGACCGCCGACCGGTCGAACACCGGCCCGTCGGAGGGCAGGCCTGAGCGGGCCGCCCCCGGTGGGCGCCGGGCCGCCACCGCGCGGCGCGGCGCCCGTACCGCCCTGCTGACGACCGCCGCGCTCCTCGTCGGCGCCGCCGGGGCGTTCCTACTGCTCGATCCGGACTACCTCGACGACCTCGACGACCAGAACGTCGCCGCGGCCGGCAGCCTCAGCCCGTCCGCCGGTGCCACCGCCACCCCGTCACCCTCCGCGTCCACCACCGCCCCGGCCACGCCCGCCGCCCCGGCCCCCGGCTACACCGCGGTCTACACGGACCTCGAACTCGCCTCGCCCGACCACTCCTACGAGTTCGACCTCAAGGCCGGGAAGGTGGCACCCCAGGACGCCTCCGCCTGGTACCTGGGCCGCCACGCGGGCGAGTTCTACATCCCGGAGGACAGTGACGCCTACGTCTCGCCGGCCGGCGGCCTCACCCTCCCGGACTGCATCAAGGGCGTCGAGACCCGGCCCGCGTCCGCCCTGTCCTTCACCGCCCTGGGCCCCGACCGGAGCTTCTGCGTCCGCGCCCGGGGCGGCCGCGACCTCGCCGTCGTCCGCGCACTCGCCACCGGCCCGGACGACGGCCCGGTCAGGGTCGCCGTCACCTACTACCGCCGCTCGGCCTGAGCACCCCGGACCGCCGTCAGCTGTCTGCTGTCTGCCGTCCGCCGTCCGCCGTCTCAGGCGACGTGCAGCGTGAGTTCCGCGGTGTGCAGCCGCCCGGCGGTCTGGAACTGCAGGAAGAGCCGCCAGTTCCCGGGTCGGCCGAGCAGGGCGTAGAACTCCAGGGCCGGCCCGCCGCCGGCGCCGCCGACCTGGTCCATCGGGTGCAGGTGGGCCAGCGCCTGGTCGCCCTCGTGGAAGGCGGTGAGGTGGGCGTAGCTGTCCAGGTACGGCTGGAGGTCGGTGACCGGTCGGCCGTCCCTGCCGATGGTGGCGGTGAGCCGGAGGGCGCCGGCCTTCGGCTCGCTCCGCAGCACGACGGTGTAGCCGTCCACCGTGGTGGTGCCGGCCGGGGCGGGCAGTGGCACGGCCGCGGCCTCGCCCGGCACCGTCACCTCCCGGCTGACCACGATCTCGCCGCCCTTGCGGGCGCCGCTGTTCGGCACGAAGGAGGTGTACAGCCGCCAGTGCCCCGGGGCGAGCGCCGCCAGGTCGGCGGTCCAGGTGCCGTCGGCGGCCATCGTCGGGTGCAGGTGCCGGAAGCCGGTGAGATCGGCGCGGATCGCGTAGAAGTGCAGCTGCTTCGCCTGGTGGACGGCGAAGTCGGTCACCGGCCGGCCGTCCGGGCCGGTGATGGTGAACGAGTAGCCCACCGCCCGGCCGGCGGGCAGCTCCGCGTCGGCGCCGTCCAGGCGGTAGCCGTCCCGTTCGGCGGCGAGGCCCAGCGAGGTGAGGGGCAGGTCCGGCAGCCCCAGGGCGCCCACGGTGGCCGACCCGGGCAGCGCCGTTCCGCCGGGCTCCCCCGCGGTACCCGGCCATCCGTCGGCCGAGGACGCACCGCCTGCGAAGAGCCCGAGGAGGAGCAGGACGGGAACGCAGGAGGCCAGCGCCCAGGTACGGGAGGTCGAACGACGGGAAGCGAACATCGGCGGTCTTCACCTTGTGAGGGCACCCGGCCGGGTGCGGTGGGGGCCGGCCGGCACCCGGCCCACGGCAGGGAGACCGGAACGGGAGGCCGGGATAACCAAAAGTGGACCCGGCCAGCTGGTCCTGCCCCCGATGGTCCCCTTGCCGCCACGAACGCCCTGTCACCGCACGATCCGCTCCGGCGGCGACGGCGGAGAGCCCCTCGGCGATGCCGGGCACGGACCGTGACGAATCCGGGACGCCAAGGTGCCTGCAACACAGCGGACTTCCCCACTCCGCCACGGTCGAACACGTGGTGTCACCAGCCCGCCTCCCATTCGGGCTCGTTGTCGAAAGCGGTCGGCGAACCCTGGATTGTCACAGCCGGTAGCGGTTTACTGGGAGAGAAGGGCGGGAGAGGGAGGTCCGACCATGGAATGTCCCCACCCATCCGAGTTCCACACCGAGGTCCGCCGGTGCTACGCCGCCGCCGGAGCGGAGGTGGACCGGCTGTTACGAGCCGCTCCCGAGGACGGGTGGGCGGCGTCCACCCCCTGCCGCGACTGGGACGTTCGCGCGCTGGTGAACCACCTTGCCGCCCAGCATCTGTGGGTCTGCCAGGCGGCCGCCGGCTACACCCCGGAGGGAATCGGCCACCGGTTCCAGGGTGACGTACTGGGCCGCAACCCCGTGGGCGTCTGGGAGATGGCCGTCGACAGCGCCGTCCGCGCGCTCAACCAGCCTGGCGCCCTCGACGTCCTGGTGCACGTGCCCTACGGGGTGCGCGATCTCGGCGGGTACGCCCGCGAGTTGACGGCCGAGACCGTCGTGCACGGCTGGGACCTCGCCCGGGCGCTGGGCGAGACGGGCCGGATGCCGCAGAGCTCCGTCCGGTACGCGCTCGCCGAGTTCCGGGGCTACCGCGACCTGGCCGGCACCGGCCTGTTCGACCCGCCGCTGGCCGCGGCGCCGGGCGCCGACGCCCAGGACCTCCTGCTGGCCCTCACCGGCCGCGATCCGCACTGGTCCGCCGAGCGGATCTGACCGGGCCGGACCGCGCCCCGCGCGCGGGCACCACGCGCGGGGCCGTCGCGCGGGGCCGAATCGCCAACGCGCCGTCCGGGGTGGCTCGTTCGCGACCCGCAGCGCGGCGCCGGCCCGGCCGTTGACGAGTGGGCAAGTGCCCATTATGGTGCTCGGGTGACTGGTTTTGCAGGGGTGGTCAAATCTGGCACTCGGCAGGCGGGATCCACCGCTCCGCCGGGCGGCCCGCCCGGCGGTCCCGCGAAGGACCCGTTCCTGGAACAGGCCCGGCGCGCGGACGCGGCCGACCCGCTCGCGGGCTTCCGCGACGAGTTCGTCATCGCCGACCCGGCCGTGGTCTACCTGGACGGCAACTCGCTGGGCCGGCTGCCCCGCACGACCAGGGACCGGCTGCACGAGGCCGTCGACGCATGGGGCGGGGACCTGATCGACGGCTGGCGGCGGTGGCTGCCGCTCAGCCGGGAGATCGGCGACCTGGTGGCCGGGATCGTCGGCGCCGAGCCGGGCGAGGTGGTGCTGTCCGACTCGACCGGCGTCAACCTCTACAAGCTGGCCGTCGCCGCCCTGGACGCCCGGCCCGGCCGCGACGTGATCGTCACCGACGACGACAACTTCCCCACCGACCGCTACATCCTGGACGGCATCGCGGCCGCACGCGGCATGACGGTCCATCAGATCCCGGTCGACCCCGACGAGGGCCTGCGGACGTCCGACGTGGCGGCGGCGCTGGACGAGCGGGTGGCCCTGGTCTGCCTCTCGCACGTCGCGTACCGGTCCGGCACGGTGACCGACCTGGCCGAGGTGACGGCGGCGGCGCACCGGCACGGCGCACTGGTGCTGTGGGACCTCTGCCACTCGGCCGGGGCGGTGCCGGTCGAACTGTCCTCGGCGGGCGTGGACCTGGCCGTCGGATGCACCTACAAGTACCTCAACGGCGGCCCGGGTTCACCCGCCTTCCTGTACGTGCGGCGGGAGTTGCAGGACCGGCTGCGGCAACCGATCTGGGGCTGGTTCGGGCAGTCCGACCAGTTCGCCATGGGCCCGGTCTACCGACCCGCGCCGGCGATCGAGCGCTTCCTGGTCGGCACTCCCCCGGTGCTCGCGGCCTACGCGGCGCAGGAGGGGATCCGGCTGACCGCCGCCGCCGGCATCGGGGCCATCGCGGCCAAGGCCCGGGGTCTGACCGCCTACGCGCAGCAGTTGGCCGACGCGTGGCTCGTCCCGCTCGGCTTCCGGGTGGCGTCGCCGGCCTCGCTGGAGCGGCGCGGAGCGCACCTCGCCCTGCACCACCCCGCCGCCTGGCAGGTGTGCCAGGCCGCGAAGTCCGTCGGGGTGATCCCCGACTTCCGTACGCCGCAACGCCTTCGACTGGGCTTCCCGCCCCTGTACACCCGCTACGTCGACCTCCACACCGGACTGTCGCGGCTGCGCGACGCGGTGGCGGCCGGCCGGCACCTGGAGTTCCCGGAGACCGCGGACGGGCCGACCTGATGACCGCGACGGACGACAGGCGGCTGAAGGACTACCCGCCGGAGCTGGAGAGGCTGACCGCGAGCCCGCCGGAGGCCTACCGGATCGTCCGCTACGGGCCTTCGCCGGAGCAGTTCGGCGAGTACTGGCCGGGCGGCGACGGGGCGGCGGTCGTGCTCCTGCACGGCGGCTACTGGCGCGAGCGCTACCGGCTGGACCTCATGCACCTGCTCGCCGCCGACCTCCAGGCCCGGGGGTACGCGGTGTGGAACGTCGAGTACCGGCGGATGGACATGCCGGGCGGCGGCTGGCCCGGCACCTTCCACGACGTGGCCGCCGCGCTGGACGCCGTCCCCGGCCTCGGCGGCGGGGCGGTCGATCCCGCCCGGGTCGGACTGGTCGGGCACTCGGCCGGAGCGCAGCTGGCGCTGTGGGCGGCCCATCGGCGGGGCGGGACGCCACCGGCCGTGGCGGTGTCGCTGGCCGGTGTCTGCGACCTGGCCCTGGCCGCACGGCTGCGCCTGAGCGACGGCGCGGTGGAGCAGCTGCTGGGCGGCGGCCCGGCCGACCGGCCGGAGGTGTACCGGCTGGCCGATCCCATGGCCCTGGCGCCGCTCGGCGTACCGCAGTTGGTGGTGCACGGCACCGCCGACCCGCACGTGCCGTACGAGCTGAGCCGGCGGTACGCCGCGGCGGCCGGCCCGGCGGCGGCCTTCCTCGGTCTGCCCGGCGCCGATCACTTCGACGTCATCGACCCCGCCAGCGCGGCCTGGGCGCGCATCGCCCGGGAGCTCTCCCGGCTGCTGCCCGCCCGCGGTCCGGCATCGCCGCGGCGCTAGGCCGTGTCCGGCCGTGTCCCGAGGCCCCCGCGCTCGGGGGATCGCCCCGCCCGTCACAGGCTTTGACGAATAATCAGG
Source organism: Kitasatospora sp. NPDC052868 (assembly GCF_044547105.1). Lineage (NCBI taxonomy): Bacteria > Bacillati > Actinomycetota > Actinomycetes > Kitasatosporales > Streptomycetaceae > Kitasatospora > Kitasatospora sp. NPDC052868. The sequence goes on from NZ_JBITZW010000039.1 coordinate 23,377, forward strand.
GTGGGCGATCGCCCATTTCTCCGTAGCATGGACTCATGTCCCAACGATTCGTACGCCTTTTCGCCCCGTTGGTCGCGCTGCTCGGGCTGCTGCTGGTGGGCGCGCCGTTCGCGGCCGCCGCGCCCGCCCGGCCCGTCCCGCGGACCGCCCCCACCGGCCCCGAGCTGCCCGCGCCGACGGGAGGCCACCTGGTCGGCACCAGGACGCTGTACCTGAAGGACACCTCCCGCCCCGATCCGTGGAAGCCGGACACCGGCTTCCGGGAGCTGATGGCCACCCTCTGGTACCCGGCCCTGTTCCCCTCGGGCCGCGAGGCCCCGTTCATGTCCCCGCAGCTGTCCGCGGCGGCCTTCGGCACGGACGCGCTCGGCACCGTGCGCACCCACGCCACCGTCAACGCCGTCCCGCTGCCCGGGCGGCGGCCGCTGGCGGTGCTCTCCCCCGGCTTCGGCATGAGCCGCGTCTCGCTGACGGCGCTGGCCGAGGACCTCGCCTCCAAGGGCTACCTGGTGGCCGCACTGGACCACACCTACGAGGCGGTCGTCGAGTTCCCGGGCGGCCGGCTGGAGCCCTGTCTGAACTGCACCGGCCAGGGTGGTCCCGATGTCGTCCGCAGCCGGGTGAAGGACATCCGCTTCCTCCTCGACCAGCTGACCTCCCCCCGCTCCGGGCTCCAGGTCGACTGCTCCCGGATCGCCGTCATCGGCCACGCCGTCGGCGGGACGAGCGCCGTCGAGACCGCGGGCGAGGACCCGCGCGTCGCCGCCGCCGTCAACCTGGAGGGCACCTTCCTCACGCCGCCGCCCGCGCAGCCGCTGGGCCGGCCGGTGCTCCTGGTCGGCGCCCAGTGGCCGACCGCCGGGGGTACGCCGGCGGCCAACTGGGCCGACCGCTGGGGCGTCCTCGCCGGCTGGAAGCGCTGGCTCAGCGTCCCCACCGCCGGCCACATGTCCTTCAGCGACGCCCACTGGCTGTACGAGCACTTCGACCTGACCCAGGTGATCCCGCCCGTCCTCAAGCCCGCCCTGTTCGGGACCGTCTCGGGTGAGCGCGCGACCGCGATCACCCGCGCCTACGTGGGCGCCTTCCTCGACCAGCAGCTGCGCGGCATCCCGAGCGCGCTGCTCGACGGGCCCTCCGCGGCCTTCCCCGAGGTCGGGTTCGTCCAGCCGTAGCGGCCCGCGGCTCCACGCAAGGAGCCGGCCCGCTTGCACCCCCCTCGGGTGCAAGCGGGCCGGCTCCCGCGTTTCCTACCGTCCGGGCCGCTCGGCGACCACGACGCCGTAGCCGAAGCCGACCGCCTGCAGGCGCAGGACGATGCTGTCGAACTGCTCCACGACCTGGGCGCCGAACCGCAGGGTGAGCGACTCGCGGTCGTCCTCCAGCTTCCGGCGCATGCAGTCCAGGGTCCGGGCGACCGTCCGGTCGCTGACATCGGTGATCTCGACGGGGACCAGGCCGGCCTCGTCGAGCAGCGGCGGATAGTCCTGGAGCGGCATCAGTTTGCCCAGCAGCACGGCGTACTGCGGCGCGGCGCTCCCCGCGGTGCCGGCGGCGGGTGCGGTCCGCTCCAGGAAGTCGGTGAGGGCCAGCCGCCCACCGGGCTTGAGGACGGCCGCCGCCTGCCGGAGCACCGCGAGCCGGTCCGGCATCGCCATGATCGACTCGACCAGCCAGACCGCGTCGAAGGACTCCGCGGGGAAGCCGAGGGCGACCGCGTCCTCGCACCGGAACTCCACCCGGTCGGCGACCCCGGCCTCCTCGGCCTTCTCGGTGGCCAGCCGGGCCTGCACCGGGCTGTTGGTGATGCCGACGACCGCGGCGCCCGTCGACCGCGCGAGCTGGATCGCCGGCGCACCCGTCCCGCAGCCGATGTCGAGGACCCGGTCCCCTGGGCCGATCCTGATCCGCTCCGCCATCAGACCGGTGAGCCTGCGGGACGCCTCGGCCATCGTCGCGCCGTCCGACGGGGACTCCCAGTAGCCCATGTGCAGGCTTCCGCCCGACAGTTCGGCGAGGAACTCGCTCGTGTCGTTGTAGAAGCCGTCCTCCGCCTCACGCTGGGTCAGCCGCCCCGCCGACACCCCTGCACCGCTTGCCATGTGCCCTCCTTCGGGGCCGGCCGCGGCCACCGCCCGGTCGGATGCCGCCGGTGTGCCGCGGCCGGCCCGTTCGTCGTTGGTGGTCCCGCCGTCGTCCGCTCCCGGCGGGAGCGCGGCGGCCTTCAGCCGATCTGGTCGAGGACGCGCTGCTCGACGGCCGGGTCCAGTCCGCGGGCGGTGGCGCCCTGCCACGGCGGCTCGCCCTCGCGCTCCAGCCAGGCCCAGCTGTCGGCCAGGGTGTCCCGGAGCGGGCGGCTGGTGTCGAGCCCGGCGGCGTGGGCCGCCGAGACGTCGACGTCGTTGATACCGCCGCGCATCGCGGCGGGAAGCCACAGGGGGATGTCGACGTAGGGGCGGACGCCGGCGGCCAGGAGCTCGTCGTCACCGACCCAGACCAGCTCCGCGTCGGAGCCGGTCACCTCGCGCATCGTCTCCAGGAGCGCGCCCATCGTGAATCGGCCGCGGGCGGTCACCGTGTTGAACACACCGCCGGTGCCGCGCTCCGCGGCGTCCAGCAGCCAGGGCGCGTGGTCACGGACGTCGACGTACTGGAAGGGGTCGTCCGCGCGGCCGGGCGCCAGGACGCGCCCGCCGCGGTGGATGCGGCGCAGCCACCAGGTCAGCGAGCCGACGTCCTCGTACGGGCCCAGCATCGGACCTGGGCGGGTGATCAACGCGCGGTCGCCGAAGCCGCGCTGGACGGCGAGCTCGCAGCCTCGCTTGGCGACCGGGTAGAAGCCGTCGGCCTCGTCGTCCGGATCGCCGTCGATCGTGGCGGCGCTCTCGTCGGCCCCGATCGGCACCGGCGGCCGGTACACCACCCAACTGGAGACGTACGCGTAGTGCCCGGTCCGGTCGGCCAGCAGGGCGCAGGTGTCGCCGAGGACCTTGGGGGCGCCCGTCCAGGTGTCGATCACCGCGTCCCACTTCCGGTCGCGCAGGACGCGGTCCAGAGCCTGCGGATCGGTCCGGTCGGCGATCAGCGACTCGACGCTCCCGGCGGCGGGGCGACTGCCCCGGTTGAGGGTGGTGACCTCGTCGCCGCGCTCCAGTGCGGCATCGACGATGCTGCGTCCCACGAAGTGCGTTCCGCCCAGCACCAGAACTTTCATGACGCCCTTTCCGAGGAATCCGAGAATCCGATCGAGGCCGAGTGCCCGCGGGGTGCGGGGGTGCGGGGTGCGGGGGTGCCGGATCCCGCGGTGGCGGACCACCGCGGGATCCGGCTCCGCCGCCGGCGTCCCCTCCGGCGACGGACGTACCGGGCGGGTCGCCTCAGGCGCCGGAGCGCACCGCGGTGACCGCCACCGTCGCGTAGTTCATCGTGAAGCTGCCGCCCAGGCCGTCGATCGCGGTCCCGGCGCCCTCCAGCACCTCCGCCATCTTGTCCGGCGGGAGCCGGGTGAAGGCGCCGAGCGTGGGCATCTGGTCCAGCCAGGCCTCACGGCTGTAGACCCACTCCCAGTCGAAGCGCCACTGCTCCGGCTCGCCGAAGCCGCCCACCTCGCGGATCCCGTCGGAGGTCTTGGCGAAGAACGCCTGGTACCCGTCCATGGCGCCCCGGAGCATCGCCCCGAAGTCGAAGGGCGCGTTGGGCATGACCCGCTGGCAGACGTCGGCGATCGCGTCCGCCACCTCGGGCGGGAACTGGAAGACGTTCCAGAATGCCGCCAGGCGGCCGCCGGGGCGCAGGATCTGCGCGGCCTTGGCCGCACCCGCGACCGGGTCGACCCAGTGCCAGGCCTGGGCGGCGACCACCGCGTCGAACTGCCGGCCGGCCGGGTCCCAGTCCTCGAAGGTCGCCACGTCGACCTTCAGGCCGAACTGGCGGGCCAGGTCGGCCAGTCGGACGTCGGGCTCGACCCCGAGCACGTTGCCGCCGATCTTCTGGAACTGCCGGGCCACGATGCCGGTACCGGTACCGACGTCGAGGATGTCGAGGCCGGGGCCGCCGGCGACGATCTGCTCCACCATCGGCTCGGGGTAGCGGGGTCGGGCCCGGTCGTAGCGTTCGGCGTCCGCCCCGAACGACTCCGCCACCTGTCGCTGCTGGTGGACTTCACTGTCTGGGTTAGTGGGCATGTGCCCATTTTAGGTGGGCGCGCGCCCACTCGTCAACTCGACGTGGACGCTGCGGCCTGACCGATCGTCAGCCCTGACTGTCGGCGCCGAAAAGCGGCCCAGGCAGTCGGCCCGCGGGGGCGTCACGGCCGTTCGGGGGCGGCCGCGACCACCACGCCGTAGCCGAAGCCGGCCTTCTCCAGCAGGGGGAGGACGGACTCGTACTGCCGGACGACCTGGATCCCGTACGTGCGCACGAGCTCCTCGTGGTCGTCGGTGAGCCGCTGCCGCAGGCAGTCGAGCGTGCGGGCCACCGTGTGGTCGGTGATGTCGGCCCGCTCGACCGGCACCAGGCCGGCCTGCTCCAGGAGCGCGGAGTAGTCCTCCAGGCGGATCGGCCTGGCCACCAGCGGGGCGTGTCCGTGCTCCCGCGAGTGCTCGGCCAGATCCCCCACCGCCTCCTCCATCGGAGCCGGTGCCGGATCCAGGTCCAGCAGGTCGGTCAGGGCCACCCGGCCGCCCGGCCTGAGCACCCGGGCCACCTCCCGCAGCGCGCCGAGCCGGTCCGGCAGGTGGAAGATCGACTCGATCATCAGGACACCGTCGAACGAATCCGCCTCGAAGTCCAGGACCGTCGCGTCCGCGCAGGTGAAGGTCACCTGGTCGCCCACTCCCGCGTCCTGGGCGTTGCGCCGGGCGGCCTCGATCTGCACGGCGCTGTTGGTGATGCCGACGACCCGCGCACCCGTCGACCGGGCGAGCCGGATGGACGGCGCGCCCGAGCCGCACCCGAGGTCGAGCACCTGGCTCGCCGGGTTGACCGCAAGCTTCTCCGCCAGCAGGTCGGTGAGCTGCTGGGAGGCCTCCGCCATCGTCGCCGGATCGTCCGGGGACTTCCAGTAGCCCTCGTGCAGGCTCCCGCCGAAAAGCTCGGTCAGCAGCCCGCTGAGGTCGTTGTAGAAACCGGCCACCTCCTTGGACGGAGGGGCCTCCCCCGCCGGTGCCGGCCCGTCGGGAGTGGTCGTCTGATCAGTCATCAACTCGTCTTCTTTCGCGATGGGACCGACGGGGGGTATGCGCGCAGTCCGGCGCGGGGTCCGGGCACGGCGCGAAGGGGTGGGCGCGGTGCGCAGGGCGGCCGCGGCGTCACCAGGTGACGGGCAGCGCCTGCATCCCGCTGATCAACCGGCCCTGGGCGTTGGCGAGTTCCTCGGCGGGCACGGCCAACCGCAGCCCGGGGAAGGCGGCGAGCACGCTCGTGAACGCCACCTCCAGCTCCATCCGGGCGAGTTGGGCGCCCAGGCAGCGGTGCGCGCCGTACCCGAAGGTGACGTGGCCGCCGGCGCCCTCGCGGGTGATGTCGAACCGCTCGGGCTCGGGGAACGCCTCCGGGTCGAAGTTGGCGCCCGGCAGGCTGGCGAAGACCACGCTCTGCGCGGGGATCACCACGCCGCCGAGCTCGACGTCACACGTGGTGGCCCGCACCTGGCCCCCGTTCTCACGGGCGCTCAGCGGCGCGTACCTGAGCACCTCCTCCACCGCGGCGGGCACCAGCGAGGGGTCGGCGCGCAGCAGGGCGAGCTGCTCCGGGTTGTCGAGCAGGGCGGCCAGGCCCTTGCCGAGCTCGGTCGCGGTGGACTCGTTGCCGGCCATCAGCAGGCCGCAGCCGAGGTGGACGAGTTCCACCTCGCTCAGCCGGTCCTCCTCGTCGCGGGCCGTGATCAGCTCCTGGAGCAGGCTGTCGTCCGGGTTGCGGCGCTTGGCCGCGACCAGGTCGGCCATGTAGGTGACGACCGACTCGAGCGCCTTCAGCGACTCCCCGGGAGGGTAGGCCGTGGTGGCCATGACGCGGTCGGCCCAGCCGCTGAAGCGCTCCCGGTCCTCCTGCGGGACGCCGAGGACCTCGAAGATGACGGTGAGCGGCAATGGGCGGCACAGGCCGGCGACCAGGTCGCCCTGCGGGCCCGCCTCGAGGAGGTCCGCGATCAGCCCGTCGACGATCTGCTGGATGCGCGGCCGCAGGGCGCGGATCCGGTGGGCGCTGAACGCTCCGGCCACCAGACGGCGCATCCGCACGTGCTCGGGCCCGTCGAGATCGTTGATGCCGGGCTTCGCCAGGACCGCCGACGGGATGACGACCGCGCCGATCCGCCGCGCCTCGGCCCGGCTGAAGCGCGGGTCGGACAGCACCGTCCGGACTTCGGCCATCCCGGTGACCAGCCAGCCCTTCTGACCGGACTCGGTGGTGACCTCCCGTACCGGCGCCTGCCGCCACGCCTCGCGGACCGGCGCCGGCACCGTGTAGGTGTCGCGCCCCGAAGCCGCCGATCGGGGGCATCCCGAAGGCATACCCGTTGATGCGTTTGGGGGTATAGTGGGCATGCGCCCACACTAGTGGGCACGTGCCCACTCGTCAAACACCATCACCCGTTTCGCCGCGGAAAACGAGGCCCGAAAGGAAGGAAGGGAGACCCGATGCCGACCGGGACAGCGATCCGTGACGTCTCCCAGCAGCTGTTCGACGCCGCCGAGCGAGTCCTGCTCCAGGGCGGGCCGAACGCGCTGACCAGCCGCGCCGTCACCACCGAGGCGGGTTGCGCCAAGGGCGTCCTGCACCGGCACTTCGACGACTTCGACGCCTTCCTCGCCGCGCTGGTACTGGACCGCATCGGCAGGATCCAGGCCCAGGGGCACGCCCTGCGCGCCTCGGCCGGGACGAACACCGTCGCCGACAACCTCACCGCGGCGCTGATGGACCTGTTCGGGTCGGTCGCGGTGGCCATCGTCGGCCTCGTCACCGCCCGCGACGAGCTGCGCGCCCGGCTGCACCAGGCCGGCTCCTCGGGCGTTCCGGTCCTGACCGAGGCGACCGCCATGATCGCGTCGTACCTCACCGCCGAGCGCACCCAGGGCCGGATCCCGTCCGGCGCCGATGTCGACATGCTCGCGCTCACCCTGATCGGCACCGGCCATCTGCTGTTCGCCGGCCGACAGGGCGTCGCCCCGGAGGCCGACGAGGTGCGCAAGGTCGTGACGTCGGTCGTCGCCGGCGCCGCACGGTAGCTCCGACCCCTTCCGCCCGTACCGCCCGTCCGCACACCCGCGGCCGGGCGGTACGGGCGTTGCGCGGGCGGGACCCGGCGATCGGACTTCACCAAGTAGCCATCGGCAGAAGGGTCTTGACGAGTGGGCGATCGCCCACTATTGTGCGGCGTGTTCACTTGCGCGCTGACGCCCGCGGGTGTGCCGCCTGGGCCCTGTCCGGCACCAGCCGCCGGGCCCCGGGGCGGTGAGACTCCCCGCCGGGCCAGCTCCCGCCGCACCCGACACCGGGGCCGGATACGCCACCCCGGGCGGCGGCCGAACGCGGAGGACGCCTACGACCCGCAACGGGCCCTCGGCCTCGGGCATCGATCACGCCGCCCCACCGGCCGCCCCATCGCCGGTCCCGCTCCCGGCCTCGGCCCCGCTCCCGGCCCCGGTTCAGCGCGCCCTCCGTCCTGCCCGTCCGACCGAAACGGGGGCCCATGAAAGCCCAGCACATCACGGAACTGCTCGTCGGACTCGCCGCCGTCGTCCTCCTGGCACGACTGCTCGGAGCGCTGGCCCGACGACTGGACCAGCCCGCGGTGATCGGCGAAGTCCTGGCCGGCATCCTGCTGGGGCCGACGCTCGCGGGCGACGCGATCTCCGGCCACCTCTTCCCGGCCGACATCCGGCCGCAGCTCAGCGCACTGGCCACCATCGGGGTGGCCGTCTTCATGTTCACCGTCGGCCTGGAGTGGGACACCGCCCAGGCCCGCGGCTCCGGCGGGTTCGCCGTCACCGTCTCGCTCAGCTCCATCGTGCTCCCCTTCGGCCTCGGATCCGCCCTGGGCCTCTACCTCCTGAGGGGGCACCAGAGTCCGAACCACACCGCTTTCGTCCTCTTCCTCGGCATCGCCATGTCGATCACCGCGTTCCCGGTGCTGGCCCGGATCCTCACCGAACGCGACCTGGCCCGCACCACCCTGGGCGTCCTGGCACTCGCCTGCGCCTCGATCGACGACGTCCTGGCCTGGTCGGTCCTCGCCGCGGTGACCGCGCTCAGCGGTGCGGCCGGCGCCGAGCAGTGGCGCGTCCTGCTCCTGGTGCCCTACCTGCTGGGGATGCTGTTCGTGGTGCGCCCGCTGCTGCGACGCCTCCTGGCCCGTTCCGGCACCCTCGGCCCCGCCGGTTTCGCCGGCATCCTCGCGGGACTGCTGCTCTCCGCGGGGGCGACGGAGTGGGTCGGCCTGCACTTCATCTTCGGGGCCTTCCTGTTCGGCGCCGTCGTCCCGCGCGAGCAGACCGCCCGGCTGCGCACCCAGATCCACGACCAGCTGGGGCAGTTGGGCCAGACCATGCTGCTGCCGGTCTTCTTCCTCACCGCCGGTCTCAACGTCGACCTGTCCGGAATCGGCCTGGGCGGCCTCCGGGACCTCGTCCTGATCCTCCTGGTGGCCATCGGCGGCAAGTTCGCGGGGGCCTACCTGGCAGCCCGGGGGAAGGGGATGCCGGCCCGGCAGTCCGCGGCCCTGGCCACCCTGATGAACACCCGCGGCCTCACCGAACTCATCGCCTTGAGCGTGGGGTTGAGCCTGGGGATCATCGACCGCGAACTGTACTCGCTGATGGTGGTGATGGCCGTGGTCACCACGGCGATGGCCGGTCCCCTGCTGCGGTGGATCCTGCCCAGGCGGCTCGTCGAGGCGGAGGCCTCCAGGGAGTCGGTCTCCGCGGACGCACCCGCCGCCCTCCGGGACAGGGCTTAGGCCCTGGACGAGGGGGCGGCCGCCCGGCTTCAACAGCCGGGCGGCCGCCCCCTCGTGCGATGCGGGTCCGCTCAGGAACGGACCGTCAGAACTGGACGATCCCGGACGCGACCGCCCAGCCGATCAGGCGGGACTTGCTGGCCGCCCCGACCCGCAGCCGGGCGTCCCGCAGGTGCTCGTCGACGGTGTTCTTCGAGATGCCCAGCCGGCGAGCGGTCTCCTTCGCGGTCAGGCCGAGAACTGCGAGCCGGACCACTTCGGTCTGCCTGGGGGTGAGTAGTTGGGTTGCTCCTAGCATGACACTCAACACCTCTCACTTGCGTGCACATGAGATCGGGCCGTCCGTCGGATCCGTCGCCGGGAGGGTCGTCAGTAGGACTCCTTCGCGTTCATCCGGCCGGGCGCGTAGCGCTCCCCCGGCTTGGGCCGGTACTGCTCCCAGCGGGCCTCGTTCCCGGTGGGCGTGTCACCGAGGACGACGACGCGGTAGCCCGTGCGGCGCTCCGCGTAGTCGTCGACGGCGTAGTGCTGGGTGACCCGGTTGTCCCAGATCGCCACATCGCCCGGCCGCCACTGGTAGCGGCAGGTGAACTGCGGCGAGGTGGCGAACTCGGTGAGGTACTGCAGGAGCGCGTCGCTCTCGTTGCGGCTGAGCTGGACGATGTGCGAGGTGTGGGCCCGGTTCACGAACAGGGCCCGGCGTCCGGTCTCCGGGTGGACCCGGACGACGGGGTGCTCCGCCCGGCTCTCCAGCCCCGGGATGCGGATGGCGTGGACGGCGGTCAGCCCGTCCAGCAGCTCCCGCAGCGGCGCGGACAGCGCCTCGTAGGCCAGGTACTGGTTCGACCACATGGTGTCGCCGCCCACGCCGGGGCTGCGGACGATCTGCAGGACGGACCCGATCGGCGGGTTCGGCGAGTAGGTCATGTCGGTGTGCCAGATGGGGATCTTGCCGTCCTGCTCCGAGTCGATGATCTGGATCTCGGGGTGCCCGTCGAGGTGGGGCAGGTAGGGGTGGACCTCCAGCTCCCCGAAGCGCCGTCCGAAGGCGGTGCGCGACTCGGGCGACCACCCCTGCTGGTCCGGGACGAAGAGCACCAGGTGCTCCAGCAGCAGCCGGCGCAGTTCGGCGAACTGCTCGTCCGTGATGTCCTCCAGGCGCAGCCCGTGGATCTCCGCACCCAGAGCCGCGGTCAGCGGACGGACCTCGAAGGCCGCCTTGCGTGTGTCCGACATCGTGTCAACCCTTCCAGTCGTTGCGGCTGTTCCAGCCCCGAACGGTTCCTGCCTGTACGGTTCCTGCCTGAGCGGTTCCTGCCTGAGCGGTTCCTGCCTGCACGGTCTCGTCCCCGTGTGCTGCGGACCGCCGGTCATCTCGTGCCGGGGACGGGCATCGCCGCCCGGCGCTCGGGCAGCACCCCGAACTGGACGAGCCGGTCCAACGGGCCCAGCGGACGCATGCCGAGGCCCGACATGTTGTAGGTCGTCAGATAGCGCAGCCGCCCGCTCCGCGCCGTCCCGCTGAGCAGGCGCCGGCCGAACACCCGCCCGCTGCGCGAGGTGCTGGTCATCATCCGCGCGGCGTTGTGGCTCATGGTGTGGATGCCCTTGATCCGCTCCAGGCGTTCCGTCTCGTAGGCGCGCAGCGCCGCGTCGGCCGCCGCCGGGCTCGCGAGGTCCGCGCCGGCCAGCCGGGAGGCGAGCGCGGCCGCGTCGCCGATGGCCGTGTTCATCCCCTGCGCCGCCAGCGGATGCACGCCGTGCGCGGCCTCCCCGATCAGTGCGATGCCCGGCCGTACCAGGGAGGGTGCGCGGAACTGGAACACCGGCAGCAGCTGCCGGCTGTCCAGACCGTCCTGGAGCGCCCCGGCCAGCGGGCCGAGCGCGGGTACGTCGGCGAGGAGCGCCTCGCACCACTGCCGCAGCCGCGCCCGGTCGGCCTTGCGCAGCTCGTCCGCCGCCACCTGGACGTAGACCCGGATCCGGTCGTCCGGCAGCGGATAGACCATCACCAGCCCCCGGTCGGTGACGTAGGCGGACACCTCATCGGCCACCGGCGGCTTCCCGGAGAGCTCGAAGCAGAGCAGCCGGTGGCCGTACGCCACCGGGTCCGCGGTCATCCCGGACAGCCGGCGCAGGCGCGAGGACCTGCCGTCGGCGGCCAGCACGACCCGGGCGCGGATCTCGCGCCCGCCGCCGGCCCGTACGCCCGTGACGCGGCCGTGCCCGTCCCTCAGCAGGTCCTCGACCAGGACGCCGCCCTCCCGGCGCACGGTGGGGCCCAGGGCCTCGCCCAGGCACTCCAGGATCGTCGCGTAGTCGTGGGCGAGCATCCAGGAGCGCTCGGTGTCGAGCTGGGCGAAGTCCATGGCGAGCAGTTCGGAGCCGTCGTCCCGCCGGGCGACCAGGCGGTTGAGCCGTACCGCCCGCCTGGCCTCCAGCCCCCGGAGCACTCCCCAGTCGTGCAGGAGGTTCAGCGAGCCCGGCTGGAGGACCTCGCCCTTCGCGACCGGGGGCTGGTAGCGCTGCTTCTCCACCAGCAGGACGTCGAGTCCGAGCCGGCCGAGCGCGCAGGCCGCCGCCAGGCCCGCGACGCCGGCGCCGCAGATCACGATGTCCGCGTCCTCCGGGCCGGCCGCCCGCCACCCGGTCGCCTGCTGCCCTGCCGTCATCGTGCCTCCCCTCCTTCGTGGCGGTCGGCCGCAAGGGCGGCCCGGTAGGCGCCCAGCGCCTTCAACGCGAGTCCGTGGACGATCAGGCCGTCCACGTAGTAGGCGAAGTTCCGGATGTGCATGCAGACCTGCCCGGCCTGCCACAGGCCGTCCGGCTGCTGCGCCGCCAGGAGCCAGTCGGCCGCGCCGCGCACCTGCGGGTCGTCGGCCGGCACTCCGGAGGCGAGCAGCGCCCGCAGGGCCCAGGCGGTCTCCTCGACCGTCCCCGGCGAGGGGTCGTCGCCGGGTGTCCCGGTCTCGCCCGGGCCCCAGGAGCCGTCCGCGAGCCGGCTGCGCAGCAGGGCCTCGCGGGCCCGCCGGGCCGCCGGGTGGCCGGCGAGTCCGGCCCGGCCGAAGGCGACCAGTGCCAGGGAGGTCCCCGCGGTGAGGCCCCGGTACCACAGCGCCTCGTAGGCGCCGTCCGGCCGCTGGTGGGTGAGCAGCCAGTCCAGGGCGCGGCGCACCGCGGGGTCGTCCGGCGAGGCCCCGCCGTCCAGCAGGGCCTCGACGGACTGGGCGGTGACGTAGGGGCAGGGGCCGTCGTTCGGCAGTGTGGTGTCGGGGACGAACGTCCCCCACGATCCCTTGCGGTCCTGCCGGGACTCCAGCCAGCGCAGCCCGCGGCGCAGTTCTCCGCCGCCCTCCTCGCCGGCGGGGGCGAGCGCGGACAGCACGTTGGCGCTGTCGAGGAAGTTCGGCCAGCCGCGGGGCCCCTCCCAGCCCCAGCCGCCGGGCGGGGCGTCGTAGACGGGGAACGCCTGGTCCTGCTGGCATCCGCGCAGCCACCGCCGGGCCCGGACCAGGCGTTCGTCGTCGGTGTAGCCGGCGTCCGCCAGGCCGCGGGCCACGTAGGAGCCGCCGATCAGGTCGAGGCCCTGCATGATGTGCCAGGAGCCGTCGGGCTGCACGGTGGAGCGGAGGTAGCCGACGGCCTCGGCAATGGTCGCGGGCGGTGCCCCGGCGCAGCTGAGGCCGATGCAGACCACCGCCACCAGCCAGTTGTCCCCGCCGTATCCGCCGCGCTGGTTCTCGCCCCGTTCCACCTCGGCGAGCGCCCGCAGTCCGGCCTGCCGGGACGCGCGCCACAGGAGGCGTCCGAGCCCGGTCGGCGGGCTGTGGCGGGCCTGGATGAACGCCATCGCGACGAACGGGGCCACCCGGAAGGAGAGCCGGCCGCGCCACAACCGCGGGGGCAGCAGGAGCAGTTCGAGGGGGATGCGGCGGGAGCCGGTGAGGTCCTCCAGGCCCGCGAGGGCGAGGAAGGTCCTGGCCATGTGGGCCATGCCGGGGTCGGTGAGCGCCTCCAGTCCGCCCTGCGCGCGCACCTGGTCCAGGGCGCGGCGCACGGCTTCGCGGTGTCCGTCCGGGTCCAGCAGGTGCAGGGTCGCGGCCGCGACCACGGTGGGGATCAGTTGGGGGGTGGCGCCGGCGACGCCGCCCCACCCTCCGCCCGGGTCCTGGGCGGAGCGCAGCCACCGGGCCCCGCGGTCGATCAGGTCGCGGGAGCGCTCCGGGTCGGCGATGTGCAGGGCGGCCAGCGCGCCGGCCGTGCCCAGGACGGCGGTGGGCCGCCGGTTGGGCCAGGATCCCTCCGGCCGCTGGGCGTCGAACAGGGTCTCGGCGGCGTGCGCGATCGACGCCTCGACACGGGTGTCCACGGCTGAGCTCACGGGAAACGTCTCTCCTTGCTCCCTCGTCAGGGGTCGGCTCGGTTCAGTGGGCGGGTTGCGCGCGGTCCTCCGGAACGAACTCGTGCCCGGAGCGCATCGCGCGCTGGATGGTGATGGTGAGGACGAGCACCGGGAGGAGGATCCCGATCGCCGCGGGCAGTCCGAGGCCGGGGACCAGCAGGGCGTCCGCGAGGACGAGCCGCTCCGCGACCAGCACCTCGTGCGCGCGCAGGGCCGTGTGCTGGGTGAGGGTGCGGCCGGGGGCGAGGACCACCCGGAAGGCGCCGCAGCCGATCAGCGCGGCCAGGAGCACCACGAGGAGGTAGGCCGCACGGTCGCGCGGGACCAGCGCCGCCCCCGCCGCCGCGGTCGCGACGGCCAGGCCGTAGAGGGCGGCGGCCGTCCGCCCGGCCGTGCGAAGCCCTCGGCGCACGGCGAAGGTGGCGTAGCCGCCCTCGCGGTCCCCGGCGACGTCGCGCAGTGTGCCGACGAGGTTCGAGGCGGCGTCGTGCGCCCAGAACACCGCGACGAACGGCAGCAGTTCGGCGGGCGGGAGCGGGACGGCCATCATCGTGCCGAAGGCGAAGGCCGCGCCGGTGAGGGCTCCGCGGACGATGTTGCCCCAGATCCCGCGCGCCTTGAAGAGGCCGTTGTAGGCGAGTGCCCCGCCGATGCCGATCGCCAGCAGCAGGACGGTCCGCCAGTTGACGGCCAGCGCGGCGGCGCAGGCCTCGGCGGCCAGGGCGGCGCCGCAGACGAGCGCCGCCCCGGGCCGCAGCCGGCCCGAGGGGATGGGCCGCTGCGGCTTGCTGATGGCGTCGAGGTCCCGGTCGAGGTAGTCGCCGAGGTAGTGGGCGGCCGTCCAGATCGCGGTGGGCACGAACCAGGCGGCGAGCAGTCGGGCGTCGGCGTGCGGGTCGGCGGCCAGGGTCGCGCCGGCGAGCCCGACCAGGCCGGGGTACCAGATCGTGTAGGGGCGCCAGGTGCGCAGGTGCGCGTCTAGCGTGCGGACGAGCCGGGTGGCGCCCATGTCAGAACGCGCGCCGGGACGCGTAGCCGGCGATCTCCGCGAGCATGTCGGTGCTCTCGCCCGCCGGGAGGTTGGCGAGGCGGCGCTGTGCGTCGGCGATCAGGTCCGTGGCGACCTGGTCGGCCGCCTCCCGGCCGCCGGTGGTCTCGACGATCGTCCGGAGCAGGGCGAAGGACTCGTCCACGGGGAACTCCCCGTGGAACGCCTGCTCCAGCTGCTTGCGCTCGCCGTCGGTGGCCCGCTGGTAGGCCAGCAGGACCGGCAGGGTCGGCCGGCGGTTCTGCAGGTCGCTCTCCCGGGGCTTGCCGATGAAGACGGCGGTGTCGTCGAAGGCGAGCAGGTCGTCCCGGATCTGGAAGGCGGTGCCCAGGTTCATGCCGAACGTGCCCAGGTCGTCGATCCAGTCCTGCCGGTCGGTGCCGAGGATGGCCCCGATCCGGCAGGCCGACTCGAAGAGCACGCCGGTCTTCAGCCGGGCCATCGTCAGGTACTGGTCCGCGGTGCATTCCAGGTCGCCGACGAACTCGGACTCCAGCAGCTGGCCGCGGCACAGGCCCACCCCGGCCGCGGCCATGACCGAGGTCACCGCCACGATGTCGGCGTCCGAGACGCCGGCGGGCCGGGAGCCCGTCAGGGCGGCGAAGGTCTCCAGGATCAGGCCGTCCCCGGCGACGATGGCGGCGGGTATGCCGAAGGCCGCCTTGACGGAGGGGCGACCGCGGCGCACGTCGTCCTCGTCGATGATGTCGTCGTGGATCAGGGTGGCGACGTGCAGGTACTCGATGGCGAGGGCCAATTCGGCCATGCCGTCCGGGTTGCCGCCGACGCACCGGGCCGATTCGAGCACCAGCAGCGGGCGCAGCAGCTTTCCGGCCGGGACCAGCGCGTACTCCGCGATCCTGCCGAGCTGGTCGCGGCGTCCGCCCCAGATGTCGAGCAGGTCGCGCTGCAGCGCGTCACCACCGGCCAGGAACGAGGCGAGGCCCGACAGTTCGGCTTCGCGCGTCACGTTGTTGACGATCGTCATCTCTCGTACTGCCCTTCTTCCGGAATGCCGACGGTCGTGGTGAGGGTGCCGATGTCCTTGATCGCGACCTCGACCCTGCTGCCGACGGGCAGCGGGCCCGAGCCCGCGGGCGTCCCGGTGAGGATCACGTCGCCGGGCAACAGCGTCATGTGCTCGCTGACCGCGGCGATCACCTCGCGTACCGGGGTGAGGAGGCCGCTGGTGCGCGCGCGCTGCACGGTCTCCCCGTCGACGGTGCAGGTGATCTCGGCGTCCTCCGGGTCGAGGTCCGTGGCGAGCCAGGGGCCGAGCGGGGTGAAGCCGTCGAAGTGCTTGGCCCAGACCGGCGGGTGGCCCGTCGGGGCGGGCCCCCCGGAGCCGTCCGCGGCCGGTTTCGCGTACGCCGTGAGGTCGTTGGCGCAGGTGTACCCGGCCACCACCCGGGCGGCGTCGTCCGGTGACACCCGGGTGCAGCGCACGCCGATCACGACGGCCAGCTCGGCCTCGTACTTCAACTCCCAGGCTGTGCCCGGGTGGTGCACCGTCGCACCGTGGGCGGCCAGTGAGGACGGCGGTTTGAGGACGACGGCGCAGGAGGCGGCGCCGGCGGGCGGCCGGCCGGCGGACGGCACATGGCCGTCCGGGGCGCGGTTGAGCGCGACGCAGGCGATCTTGCTCGGCTCGGCCGGGGGCAGGACGGTGACCTCGTCGAGCGGGCGCGCCCGACCGGCGCCGTCCACCCAGCGGCCGGCCGTCCGGTCGTACGTGACGGGGACGACGGTGCGGCCGCCGGGGCCCTGCTCCAGCCGTCCGTATCCGGGGCGGCCGCGATCGGCCGCATGATCGATATATCGACATATGAGCATGCGCAATGAACCTTCCTGGCCGGGTCGACCGGGGTGGTGCGGACCTCATCCGGGGATCGGGCGGTCCTCACCAGGCGACGGGCAGCTCCTGCAGGCCCAGGGTGACGTGGCCGCCGCGCCAGCGCAGGCTCTCGGCCGGCACCGCCAGGCGCAGGTGGGGGAAGCGCCGGAGGATCGCCGAGAACACCGTCGTCAGTTCGAGCCGCGCGAGCGCGGCCCCGAGGCAGTGGTGGGCGCCGTGCCCGAAGGCGAGATGGGGGTTCGGCTGCCGCGCGATGTCGAACCGCGCGGCGTCGGGGAAGACGGCCTCGTCGCGGTTGGCGGCGTTGACGGAGACCTGGACCAGCTCGCCCGCGCGCACCGTCCGCCCGCTCAGCAGGACGTCCTCGGTCGCCACCTGGACCCGGTTGAGGTCGATGACCGGCTGGTGGCGCAGGATCTCCTCGACCGCGCCGTCCAGGAGGGCGGGGTTCTCCCGCAGCGCCGCCAACTGGTCGCCGTGGCGCAGGAGTCGGAGCAGTCCGGCACTGATCGCGGTCTGTGTCGTCTCCAGGCCGCCCGCGAGGATCACGATCGCCAGCGAGACGAGCTCCTGGTAGCCGAGCCGGCCCTCCTCGTCGTGGGCGTGGACCAGGGAGCTCAGCACGTCGGCGTCCGCGCGGCCGCCCTGCCGGAGGGCCGCGCGCTTCTCCTCCACCGTCCGGGTCACATGGGTGCTGAGGTCCCGCCAGGCCGCCTGGTCGAGCCCGCCGGCGCCCACCGTGGTGATCCGGTCACACAGGCGGCCGAGCGTGTCGTGGTCGCCGGTCGGGAATCCCAGCAGCTCGCAGATGAGGACGGCCGGCAGCGGCGCGGCGACGTGGCGCACCAGGTCCGCGGGCGGCCCCTCCTTCTCCAGGTCGTCGAGCAGACTCTCCGTCAACTCCTCGACGCGCCCGCGCATTCCGTCGATCTGCCGGACGGCGAACGCCCGGGAGACCAGGCCACGGAGTTCGAGGTGCGGACGGCCGTCCATGTTCACCGTGCGCATCGGCGCCCCGCCGCCGGCGGCCGGCGCCGCGGCTGAGGCTGAGGCCGAGGCGAGGTCCCGGGTGAACCCCGCGCCGGAGAGCACCGTGCGCACGTCGTCGTGGCGGGTCACCAGCCAGGCGGTCCTGCCGTCCGGCAGGCGGACCCGGGAGACGGGTTCCGCGCCGCGTAACCGGTCGAGTTCGGGCGGGACCTCGCCCGCGTGGTCGGCTGCACTGGGGTAGTCGGCGACGTGATCCACAGGATGAATTCCGATCTGCGCACGCTCGCTGCGGAGCGCGCGCCGAAGCAGCCCGCGGCAGGGTGCGCCGCGCGGCACGGGCAGACAGGGAATATCGATGGATGTCTGTCAGAGGGAAATGGCCGAAAGCCGGTGATGGTTCGGCCCCGGGAACTCCACGGGGGCACCGGTCACGACCACGGAAATACAGGCAAAGGCCTGTAAGCTGATGTCAAACGCCATTTCAGACCCCCGTGGCTAGAGCTCGTCGATCGCGACACCGCGTCCCGGAACCGGAAGATCCGGTCGGCCCGGATTTCTTTCGCTTGTATCGCTTGCGTATCAATGGCAACACTGCCCCGCGACCCCTGCCGCAACAACCCTCATTTTCGGGGATATGCGACCGTCGAGAAATACGCTACAATCCGCCCGCGGCTCGTCCGGATACGCACGCATCGGCGACTCGCCCCTTTCGCCCATTCCGTCCGGATACCTGGGGCGGGCCGGCCCGAGCGGGCCCGCACATTAACAGACGGCCCCTCGGACGGGTACCCCAGCAAAGTGGGGGTTGTTGGCCCCGGACCGGCCCCGGCAGTGTGCCTGTTGCTGATCACAGACACGAAAGCCGAGACAGGGGAGGTCCGCCGATGTCCTGGATGGCTCTGCTTCTGGAGCGAGGCCGGCAGCGCCACGGCGAGCGGATCGCCGTCCGCGACGGCGACCGGCACGTCACCTACGCGGAGCTGGACCGCCGGACCGACCACCTGGCCGGGGCCCTCCTGGCGCTGGGCGTCGAACGCGGCCACCGGGTCGCGGTGGTCTCGCACAACCGCCTGGAGGTGTTCGAGACCTACTTCGCCCTGGGCAAGATCGGTGCGGCCGCCGTCCCCCTCCACTACACCGCCGTGGCCGAGGAGGTGGCCGCCGCCGTCCTGCGGTACGAGGTCTCGGCGGTCGTCGGCGAGGTGGGCCTGCCGGGAACCGACCCCGCCCCCGGCCTCCCCGTCCTGTACTACGACACCGAGGAGTACCGGCGGGCCGTCACCAGCGCGCCCGCCCGGCCGCCGGGCGGCGACGTCCCCGACGACGAGCTTGCGTTCATCCTGCAGACCTCCGCCACGACCGGCGACCCCAAGGGCGTCTGCATCGACCACCGCTCCCTGCGGTCCGTGGCCCTGGGCTACCAGGCCGACGTCCGGCCCGACCCGGACCAGGTCTTCCTGCACTGCGGGCCGCTGTCCCACGGGGCGATGGTGATCCCCCTCGTCTACCTGGCCGCCGGCGCGACCGTCTCGCTCCTGCGGATGTTCAGCCCGCAGGAGTGTCTCGCCACGATCCGGCGCCACCAGGTGACCCACCTGTTCGTGGTGCCGGACATGCTCCGCTACCTGCTGAAGGCCCGCGGGCCCGCGTCGGCCGGACCGTCCGCCCTCCGGGAGATCGTCTACGGCGCGGCGCCGATGCCGCGCCCGCTGCTCCTGGAGGCGCACGCGGCGTTCGGCTGCGGGTTCCGCCAGCTGTACGGCCTGACCGAGGCGGGCGGCCCGGTGGTGACCCTTCCGCCCGCCGACCACGACTACACGCCGGGGGAGGCCCGCGGCCGCGCCGCCTCCATCGGCCGGGCGACCATGGGCACGGTGTTCCGCAGCCTCGACGACGAGGAACACCCCTCCCCCACCGGGCGGATCGGCGAGCTGTGGGTGCGCAGCCCCGCCGTCATGCGCGCGTACTGGAAGGACCCCGAGGCCACCGCAGAGGTCCTGCGCGACGGCTGGGTGCGCACCGGGGACCTCGGCACGGTCGACGAACAGGGCTATATCCACCTCACCGGGCGGGTGAAGGACGTCATCATCCGGGGCGGCCAGAAGGTGTACCCCGCCGAGGTCGAACAGGTGATTCTCCGCCACCCGGACGTCAACGAAGTATGTGTGGTCGCCATACCCGATGCCGAATGGGGGGAATCCCCCGTCGCCTATGTGGTGACACCCCGGCAGGACGCCGAACTTCCGGACTCCCTAAGGGACCTGGCCCGCCGGCAGCTGAGCCGGTACAAGCGCCCGGCGGAATTCCGGACCGTTTCGGCGCTGCCGCGCAATGCCGCCGGAAAGGTCGACCGGCGCGCACTGCGTGCCACGGCGGCCGGGACAGCGGCCGGAACGACGGCCGGGACCGCCCGGCCCGGACATAAGGACTGAGAAATGGGAAACGCCGGCTCGGAGCGCGTCCTCGCCCGTCTCGAGGAACTCCTGGCGGATGTCTGGGACGACCACGTGGAGGGCGAGCCGATCGACCGCGGGGCCTCGCTCCTGGCACTCGGCGTCGACTCGCTGACGCTGACGATCCTGCTCGACCGGATGGAGGGCGAGTTCCGCGTCGAATGGGACCCGGAGCATCCTCCCTCCGCCTTCAGTTCGCTGCGGTCCCTCGCCGGATCCGTGACCGCGGAACAGCCGGACGGCGCCGCACGGACATGACGTCCGGGTGGTCCGGGCCGGGCGCGGCACAGCGGCCGGCGGCCGCCGCCCCGACAGGCCCGACACCCGCCAGACACCAGCAGAGGATCTCCCGTGGAAGCCACTCGCACCGCTGCCGCCCGTCCCGGACCACTGCACGACGAGCACCACCCGGTCGGCGCGGACGCGTTCCGGTCGCTGATGAGCTCCTTCCCCACCGGGGTGGCGGTCGTGACGGGCACCGGCCGGGACGGCTCGCCCCGCGGCGTCACCTGTTCCTCGCTCAGCAGCGTCGCCCTCGACCCGCCGACCCTGCTCGTCTGCCTGAAGACGGGCGGCAGCACCCTGGAGGTGATCCGGACGCGGAGGTGGTTCGCGGTCAACCTGCTGAACGCGCGGGCCCGCACCGCCGCCGAGGTGTTCTCCTCCCCCGTGGCGGACCGCTTCGCGCAGGTCCGCTGGCGGCCGACCGGGACGGCGGGGCTGCCGTGGCTGTACGAGGACGCCCTCGCCGTCGCGGAGTGCGCCGTCACCGGGCTGCACCCCGTCGGCGACCACACCGTCGTGCTCGGCGAGGTGGCGGGCCTGGAGCTCCGACCGGACGTACCGCTGCTCTACGGGATGAGACGGTTCTCGGCCTGGCCGGCCGGACCCGCCGAGCCGCCCGGGCCCTGACCCGGGCGTGACCCCGGCCCGATGTGACCCTGACCGGGCGTGACCCCGGCCCGACGTGACCCCGGCCCGACCCTGACCCGAGTGCCGACCGACCTGACCGACCCGAGGGGGACCCCGCGATGACCGCAACCGAGCCCGGCCTCGGACTGGCCGACCAGTCCGGCGATGCCGAGGCGACCCTGGCCTGGTTCCGACGGATGAGGGCGCAGGAGCCCGTCAGCCACGACGAGCAGGCCGGCGTCTGGCACGTCTTCCGCTACGCCGAGGCCGAGCAGATCCTGGCCGACTCGACCGTCTTCTCCTCCGACTTCAGCGACATCACCCCCTCCCAGGAGGACGTCGACCTCTTCTCCCGGGGCAACCTCATCCGCAAGGACCCGCCCGACCACCGCAAGCTGCGCACCCTGGTGAGCAAGGCGTTCACCCCGCGGGTGGTGGCCCGGCTCCAGCCCCGCATCACCGCCATCACCGGGGAGCTGCTGGACGCGGTCAAGGGCGCGGACCGGATCGAGGTGGTCTCGGACCTCGCCTACCCGCTGCCGGTCATCGTCATCACCGAGCTGCTGGGCATCCCCGCCGAGGACCGCGAGACCTTCCGGCGGTGGGCCGAGGAGCTGGTGTCACCGAAGGGGCAGACCGGCGGCCTCATCCCCAACGAGGCCCGGATCCAGTCCATGGCGACGGTCATGCGCGAGATGAACCCGTACTGCCTGGAGCACATCCGCTCCCGGCGGGCCAAGCCGAAGGACGACCTGATCAGCGCGCTCGCGGCCGCGGAGGTGGACGGACAGCGCCTGGCGGACGAGGAGATGGTCGGCTTCGTCAGCCTGCTCCTGCTCGCCGGCCACATCACCACGACCGTCCTGCTCGGCAACTCCGTGCTCTGCCTGAGCGAGCACCCCGAGGCCGTCGCGGCCCTGCGCGCCGACCGCGGCCTCCTGCCCACCGCGATCGAGGAGGTGCTCCGCTACCGGGCACCGCTGGCCCCGATGACGCGCCGCACCACCCGGGAGGTCGAGATCGGCGGCCGCACCATCGCGGCGGGCGAGATCATCGTCACCTGGCTGTCCTCGGCCAACCGCGACGAGCAGGTGTTCCCCGACCCGGACCGCTTCGACTTCCGCCGCAAGCCCAACCCCCACCTGAGCTTCGGACACGGGATCCACTTCTGCATCGGGGCGCCGCTGGCCCGGCTGGAGACCCGCATCGCCCTGGAGCTGATGCTCGACCGCTGGAGCGGGTTCTCGGCCGCGCCCGGCGTGGAGTTCCACGACGCCCGGGGGATCTTCGGCCCCAAACACCTGCCGCTCGACCTGACCTGGACCTGAGCCGGGCCCGGGCCGGGCCTGAGCCGGGCCCGGCCACCGGCCCTCCACCGCGCGGCACGGCCGTGCGAACCGATCGAAAGGACGAACCGGACATGGCGACGACCACCGACCCGACCAGCCACCTGCTGGACCTGCCGGGCGCGCGGCTGTGCTACGAGACCAGCGGAACGGGCCCGCTGCTCCTGCTGGTCGGCGCCCCCATGGGCAGCCGGGGCTTCGCGACCATCACCCCGCTGCTCGCCGAGCACTTCACCGTCGTCACCTACGACCCGCGCGGCATCCTGCGCAGCACCGTCGACGACCAGGACGCGGAGGTGACGCTCGACCTGCTGACGGACGACGTCGGCCACCTGCTGGCCGCGCTCGGCGACGAGCCGGCGTACGTCTTCGGCAGCAGCGGCGGGGCCTCCATCGCGCTCGCGCTGCTCACCCGGTACCCCCGGCGGGTCCGGGCGGTGGTCGCCCACGAAGCGCCGCTGGTCGAACTGCTCCCGGACGGCGAGCAGTTGCGCGCCGCGCTGGAGGAGGTGTGCGACACCTACGCCGGTACGGGCCGCAACGAGGCGCTGAAGAAGTACGCCGCCCTGACCGGGGTCGAGCGCTTCTCCCGGCCTCCCGGCGGCGGGCGGCACGAGGTGACCGACCTGGAGTCGTTCACCCCGCCGGACGACGTCCGGGCCATCCTCGACCGGTTCTTCCTGCACATCCTGCGCCCCACCGCCTGCTACCGCCCCGACCTGGCCGCGCTGCGGGCCGCGACCGCCCCCGTCGTGGTGGCGGGCGGCACCGACTCCAAGGGGCAGCTGTCCCACCGGGCCGCGGCCGCCCTCGCCGGGGAGCTCGGCACCGCGCTCGTCGACTTCCCCGGGGACCACACGGGCTTCCAGGGCGAGCCCGAGCCCTTCGTCCGCCTGCTGCGCCAGGTACTCACCGGCACCGCCTGAGCCGACGCAGTGTCATCGACCGAGTACCGCACCTGGAGTGACTCATGACCGATCTGACCTATGCGGACTACCTGCAGGTGAACACCCTGCTCTCGCTCCAGCAGCCCCGGACCTCGGGCACGGCCGACCGCGCGGTGGTACTGGCCGAGCACTTCTTCATCGTGGCGCACCAGTCCTGCGAGCTGTGGCTGAAGCAGCTGATCGCCGACCTCGACGCGGTGGTCGACACGCTCGCCTCCGGGTCGGGCTCCGGGTCCGATGCAGCGGACCTCGAACTGGGCGCGGAGCTGCTGCGGCGGGCCGGCGACCTGCTCCGGGTGCTGCACGAGCAGGTCCTGGTGCTGGAACGCCTGCCGCTGCGGCACTTCGTCGAGTTCCGGCCCTTCCTCGGCACCGCGAGCGGGGCCCAGTCCGAGCAGTTCGCCGGGCTCGGCCGGCTGGTCGGCACCGACCGGCGGGCCGGAGCGCTGTACGAGGCGTTCACGGCCGCCGCGGAACGCTCCGGCCTCTCGGTGGCGCAGGTGTGCCGGCTGGGGCCCGAGGCCGGCGGACTGCACCGGGTCGCCGAGGCGCTGCTCGACGTCGGCGACGGGCTGTGGCGCTGGAAGGTCGCGCACCTCGGCCTGATGTCGAGGATGGTCGGCGGCGAGCAGGGCACCGGCGGCACCAGCGGCATCGACTACCTGATCCGCCGCATCGTCCTTCCGTTCCCCGAACTGCGCAGCCACCGGGGGCAGGTGCACGCCGCCGAGTTCGCGGGCAGCACGGGCTGAACCGTCCCACCGTCCGCAGGAAGCCAGATCGTCCACAGAAAGCCAGGGTGAGGACCAATGATCTCCAGTGTGGTAATCGTCGGTGGCGGTACCGCGGGGTGGATGACCGCCACGTACCTCAAGGCGGCGCTCGGCGACCGGATCGACGTGACGCTCGTCGAGTCGAAGAACGTCTCGACGATCGGCGTGGGCGAGGCCACCTTCAGCACCGTCCGGCACTTCTTCCAGTTCCTGGGGCTGGCCGAGCACGAGTGGATGCCGCAGTGCCACGCCTCCTACAAGCTCGCCATCCGCTTCGAGGACTGGCGGGCCAAGGGGCACTACTTCTACCATCCGTTCGAGCGGCCGCGGGTCGTGGAGGGCTACTCGCTCGCCGACTGGTGGCTGCACCTGCGCCCGAGCGAGCGCTTCGACCACGACGCCTCCGTGCTGGCCGCGCTGTGCGACGCCAAGAGCTCCCCCCGCCACCTCGACGGAACGATGTTCGAGCAGGACCTCACGGCGGGCCAGGCCGACCCCCGCCGCGCGGCGCCGCCCGGACAGGCCACCCAGTTCCCGTACGCCTACCACTTCGACGCCACCCTGCTGGCCCGGTTCCTGAGCGAGTTCGGTGCGAAGCGCGGGGTCCGGCACGTCCGCGACGACGTGCTCGACGTACGCCTCGACGAGGACGGCAGCATCCGCGACGTCCTCACCAAGGAGCACGGCGAGCTGGCCGGCGACCTGTTCGTCGACTGCACCGGGTTCCGCGGCCTGCTGCTGAACCAGGCGCTGGGCGTGCCGTTCGTCTCGTACCAGGACACCCTTCCGAACGACAGCGCGGTGGCCCTGCGGGTACCGGTGGACGTGGCGGCCCGGGGCATGCGCCCGTGCACCACGGCCACCGCCCAGGACGCCGGATGGATCTGGACGATCCCGCTGCTCGACCGCCTGGGCACCGGGTACGTCTACGCCAGCGACTACTGCTCGCCGGAGGAGGCCGAACGCACCCTGCGGGAGTTCGTCGGCCCGGCGGCGGAGGACCTCACCGCCAACCACATCCGGATGAGGATCGGGCGCAGCGCCCAGTCCTGGGCGAAGAACTGCGTGGCGATCGGCCTCTCCAGCGGGTTCGTCGAGCCGCTGGAGTCGACCGGCATCTTCTTCATCCAGAACGGCATCGAGCAGCTGGTCCGCCACCTCCCCGGCGGCCGGGACGACGAACGGCTCCGCGACGCCTACAACCGGCAGGTCGGCCGGGTGATGGACGGCGTCCGCGAGTTCCTCGTCCTCCACTACTACGCCGCGGCCCGCAACGACAACCAGTACTGGCGGGACGCCAAGAGCCGCCCGCTGCCCGACGGCCTGGCCGAGCGCATCGAGCAGTGGCGCACCCGGCTGCCCGACCAGGACTCGGTCTACCCCTACTTCCACGGCTTCGAGCCCTACTCGTACTCCGCCATGCTCCTCGGGCTCGGCGGGCTGTCGACCCGGTCGCTGCCGGTGCTCTCCAGGCTCGACGAGACCGCGGCGGTCAGGGAGTTCCAGCTGGTGCGCCGGCAGGCGGAGTCCCTGACCGACCGGATGCCGAGCCAGTACGCCTACCTGGCGCACCAGCACGCCGCCACCCCCGGGCGGTTCGCCTCCTGATGGATCGTCACGAAGGCCGCTGGCCGATCAGATTCATGAGGTGGCTGCAACCGGGGCTGGTGACCTTCGGCGCGTTCTGGGGCCTCAACCCGCCGTACGAGTGGCTGACGGCGGGGGAGCCGTACCCGCCGGGTCGCGGCCCCCGCCCCCGGCCCCTCCCGGGGCCCGGCCACCCGGAGCGCCTCATCCCCCATCTGCCGCTCTCGCCCGCCGAGATGGCGCTGTGGAGCCAGCTCTCCTCCGGCGCCCCCGGGATCCCGGGAGCCGGCCGCGCCGACCGGCTGCCCTGACCACCCGCTCCCCCGGCAACGGGTGCCCGACGGCGGACATGTTCCCTGCGTGAAAAGGACTCTGATGGTACGTCAATTACGCTCGGCGGCCTCGGCCGGAGCCGAGACCGAAGGACGGGTCGTGCTGGCCCAGCCGCGAGGCTTCTGCGCCGGGGTGCGCCGCGCCATCGGCATCGTGGAGCGGGCCCTGGACCTGCACGGTGCACCGGTCTACGTCCGCAAGGAGATCGTCCACAACCACTACATCGTCTCCGAGCTGGAGCAGCGGGGCGCGGTCTTCGTCGACAGCGAGGACGAGGTGCCCGAGGGGGCGATCTGCGTGTTCTCCGCGCACGGGGTCTCGCCCGCGGTGCGGACCGGCGCCGCGCGGCGCAGCCTGGAGGTCATCGACGCCACCTGCCCGCTGGTCGCCAAGGTGCACCAGGAGGCGCTCCGGTTCGTCCGCGACGGCCGGATCATCCTGCTGGTCGGCCACGCGGGCCACGAGGAGGTCGAAGGGGTCCTCGGCGAGGCCCCCGAACGGACCCTGGTGGTCGAGACGGCCGAGGACGTGCAGCGGCTGGACCTGGCCGACGACACGCCGGTGGCCTACCTCACCCAGACCACCCTGTCGTTCGACGAGACCGCCCGGGTGATCGAGGCGCTGCGCGACCGGTTCACCGACCTGGTCGGTCCGCACGACGACGACATCTGCTACGCCAGCCAGAACCGGCAGACCGCGGTCAAGGAGCTGGCCGCCCGGCAGGACCTGGTCCTGGTCGTCGGGTCCCACAACTCCAGCAACTCGGTGCGGATGGTGGAGGTGGCCCGGGAGCGGGGCTGCGCCGCGCACCTGGTGCCGGACCTCACCCACCTGGACGAGCGGTGGCTGGAGGGCGTGTCGACCGTCGGGGTCAGCTCGGGGGCCAGCGCCCCGGAGATCCTGGTCCGCGAGCTGGTCGACCGGTTGGCCGAGCTCGGCTACGGCGGGGTCGAGGTCCAGCAGGGCGCCGTGGAGGACGTCGTCTTCTCCATCCCGGCGCGCCTGGCGGATCCGGTCACCGGCCGGGTACCGCGCACTCCGCTGGCAGACGAGGTGCTCTGATGCCGACCGTCGCACACGCCCACCCGGCCGGCTCGCGGCCGGCGGCCGAGGAGCACGCCGTACCGCCCCTGGAGAACCTCGGGGGACCGGTCGGCGTCCGGGCCCTCTCCCCCGACCAGGCCTGCCGGCTGGCGGCGGACATCCGGACGTTCATGGTGGAGGCGGTCACCCGGACCGGTGGGCACCTCGGGCCCAATCTGGGGGTGGTCGAGCTGTCGATCGCGCTGCACCGGGTCTTCGACTCCCCCAACGACCGGATCCTCTGGGACACCGGGCACCAGGCCTACGTGCACAAGATCCTCACCGGCCGGGCCGGCGGCTTCGCCACCCTCCGGCAGGCGGGCGGCCTCTCCGGCTATCCGTCGCGGCAGGAGTCCGCGCACGACGTCATCGAGAACTCGCATGCCTCGACCGTGCTCTCCTGGGCGGACGGGCTGGCCCGGGCGCACCGCCTGAACGGCGCCGCGGACCGCGTCGTGGCGGTGATCGGCGACGGCGCGATGACCGGCGGGATGGCCTGGGAGGCCCTCAACAACATCGCGGCGGCGCCGGACCGGCCGGTGATCGTGGTGCTCAACGACAACGCCCGGTCCTACGCCCCCACCACCGGTGCGCTGGCCGGCCACCTCGCGGCCCTGCGCGGCCCCGAGGCCCCGCAGGCCCTGTTCGAGCAGCTCGGGCTGGCCTACCTGGGGCCGGTCGACGGGCACGACATCGCGGCGACCGAAGCGGCCCTGCGCCGCGCGGCCGCCCTCGGCCGGCCCGTCCTGGTCCACTGCGTCACCGAGAAGGGCCGCGGCCACGCCCCGGCCGAGCAGGACGAGGCGGACCGCTTCCACGCCGTCCGGGCCAAGGCGAAGCCCGGCCCGGACGGGGACGGCTCACCCTCGTGGACATCGGTCTTCGGCGGCGAACTGGCCGAACTCGGCGCGACCCGGACGGACCTCGTGGCCGTCACGGCGGCCATGCTCGAACCGACCGGGCTGGGCGAGTTCGCCCGCCGCCACCCGGACCGCACCATCGACGTCGGCATCGCCGAGCAGCATGCGGCGACGGCGGCAGCGGGCCTGGCCTTCGGCGGCCTGCACCCGGTGGTCGCGGTGTACGCGACCTTCCTCAACCGGGCCTTCGACCAGCTCCTGCTCGACACCGCCCTGCACCGGGCGCCGGTGACCTTCGTCCTCGACCGCGCGGGCGTGACCGGCGACGACGGCCCCTCCCACCACGGGATGTGGGACCTGTCGCTGCTCCAGCTGGTGCCCGGCCTGCGGGTGGCCGCGCCGCGGGACGCCACCGCCCTGCGGCGGGCCCTGCGCGAGGCGGTCGACGTGCACGACGGGCCCACCGCCCTGCGCTTCCCCAAGGGCCGCACCGGCCCGGACGTCCCGGCCGTCGAGACCGTCGGCGGCGTGGACGTCCTGCGCCGCGGCGCTGCACCGGACGTCCTGCTCGTCTCGGTGGGCGCGATGGCCGGGGCGTGCCTGGACGCGGCCGACCGGCTGGCCCGGGACGGCGTCGGCGTCACCGTCGTCGACCCCCGCTGGGTCAAGCCCGTCCCGCCCGCCCTGGTCGAGCTCGGTCTGCGCCACACCCTGGTCGCCACCGTCGAGGACGGCGGCCGCGCCGGTGGCGCCGGACAGGCGATCGCCCAGGCGATGGGCGACGCCGGAGCGGCGGCACCCGTGCGCACCCTCGGGCTGCCGCAGGACTTCCTGGAGCACGGCGCGCGGGACGACATCCTGGCGCGCTGCGGGCTCTCGGGGCAGGGCATCGCCCGCACCCTCGGCGAGCTGCTCCACCCCGGCCGAGCGCGGCCGGGAACCGCCCCCGACCAGTCGACGACAACGAAGTGAGGAGCCCGGTCCCATGCCGGTAGCGCTCGGTATTCCGTCCCTGCCGCTCAAGCCGCTCGCCAAGCGCCGTTACTCCCGGCAGATCATGGTCGGCAACGTGCCGGTCGGCGGCGACGCG
>NZ_JBITZW010000040.1:0-45828 GCF_044547105.1 Kitasatospora sp. NPDC052868
TGATGCGGGACGCGAAGATCACGCAGATCTACGAGGGCACCAACCAGATCCAGCGGATCGTGATGGCCCGCAACCTGCCGTAGCCCACCCGCGGCCCCCGATCCCAGACCACCGGCCCCCGACCACCGTGCGTGGCCGGGGGCCGGTCGTCTGCTCAAGGCCTGTTCAGGACCTGCTCAGGACCTGCCCGGGCCTGCTCAGGAAGCGAGTTCGCGGACGACGTCGGCGAAGCCGTGGGTCAGCGGGTTGGTGGTGCCCTCGGGCCAGGCGAGGGCGACCCGCAGCGGCTCGACGTCCGTGAGCGGCACCCAGACGAGGTCGGGGCGGGCGTAGTAGCGGGCCATGCTGGCGGGGGCGAAGCAGATCGCGGCGCCCTGGGCGACCTGTTCGAGCATCTCCTCGACGTTGTCGTTGGTCGGCCCCCAGCGCGGGGTGGAGCCGTCCGGGCGCGGGTTCACCGCCCACCAGTCGACCCAGGCGCGCGGCGCGCGCTCGGTCCACATCAGCGGCTCGTCGTTGACCTCCAGGACGGAGATGCCCTCCCGCCCGGCGAGCCGGTGGCCGAGCGGGAGGCCGGTGATCCGGGGCTCGCTGTGGACGGTCTCGGCGTGCAGTCCGGTGAGGTCGGCCGGCAGCCAGACGAAGGCCACGTCCACCCGGCCGTCGCGCAGCGCGTCCGCCTCCTGGCCCCAGTCGAAGCGCTTGGGCTCGACCCGGACGCCCGGCAGGCGGCGGGCGAACTCGGCCCGCGCCCGGGTGGTCAACTCGCCCGCGCCGCTGGCCTCGAAGCCCACCCGCAGCACCCCGCTCTCGCCGCGCCGGTGCCGGTCGGCGGCCGCCGTGATCCGCTCCGCCTGGACCACCGTACGGCGGGCCTCGGCGACCACGTCGAGCCCCGCCGGGGTCGGGCTCACCCCGCCGGAGTGGCGGTCGAAGAGGCGCAGGCCGAGCTCGGACTCCAGGTTTCGCAGCGCGTAGGAGAGGGAGGGTTGGCTCACGTACAGGCGGGCGGCGGCCCGGCCCAGGTTGCCCTCGTCGGCGATGGCGATGAGGTAGTGCAGCTGACGCAGCTCCATCCGGTGATCATAAGTCGTCTCTATCGGGCGGCCGAAGCTTTGTCTTGGACGTCCCAGGGGCTGGACTGGCATAAAAGTGATCGTCAACTCCGTACCACGGCAGTCACTTGAACGGGAGAGCCCGATGACCACCTCCACGAAGAACCCCGCCGGCCGGGTCTGGCTGATCACCGGCGCCAACTCCGGCTTCGGCCAGGCGATCGCGGAGGCGGCCGTCGCGGCCGGTGACACCGTGGTGGCCGCCGCCCGCCGCCCCGAGACGCTGGACGCGCTGGCCGCCGCCCACCCCGACCGGGTCGTCCCGGTGCGGCTGGACGTCACCGACCAGGCCGCGATCGCCTCCGTGGTGGCCGACACCCTGCTCTGGTACGGGCGGATCGACGTCCTGGTGAACAACGCCGGGCGCGGCCTGATCGGCGCCGTCGAGGAGTACACCGACCGCGAGCTGCGCGAGCTGATGGAGCTGCACTTCTTCGGCCCGGCCGCGCTCACCCGCGCCGTGCTGCCGCACATGCGGGCCCAGGGCTCGGGCGCCGTCGTCCAGATGAGCAGCATGGGCGGCCGCTTCTCCTTCGCCGGCGTGGGCGCCTACTCGGCCACCAAGTTCGCACTGGAGGGGCTGTCCGAGGCCCTCGCCCAGGAGGTCGCCGGGTTCGGCGTCAAGGTGCTGATCGTCGAGCCCGGTGCCTTCCGGACCGGTTTCGCCAAGGCCGACGCCCTCGCCCAGGCGGCGGTGATCCCCGCGTACGAGCCGGTCGTCGGCTACGTTCGCAGCGGGCTGCCGGACAGCGACGGCAAGCAGGCGGGCGACCCGGCCAAGGCGGCCGCCGCGATCCTGGCCGCCCTGGACGCCGAGCACACCCCGCTGCGGCTGGCGCTCGGCAACGACGCCTTCGACGGGATCCTCGGCGCCCTCGACAACTCCCTCAAGGAGGCCGGGGACTGGGAGTCGGTGAGCCGCGGCACCGACTTCGACGCGTAGTGGGTCGACCGGTGGAGAGGTTATGGGAACCCTCCAAATACGTAGTGGTCGAATCGGTTGGTCTGCGCACCTGATCGCCCATCACCCCCCTGGCAGAGTGGCGGATAGGTCGACCGCTTCCCGTACCTACCTGAACGGGGAGTTGTATCTCCACGACAATTCTGGGGGTTTCCTCGATGAGTGATGACACCAACCGCGCAGTGGTCACCGGCCTCGGCGCGACGACGCCGCTCGGCGGCGACGTCGCGTCGACCTGGGCCGGGATGCTGGCCGGGGAGTCGGGCATCCGCGCGATCGAGGAGGACTGGGCGGCCGGGCTGCCGGTGCGGATCGCCGGGCGCCTGAAGGTCGAGCCCTCCGAGGTGCTGGACCGGGTACAGGCCCGGCGGCTGGACCGCTGCGAGCAGGTGGCGCTGATCGCCGCCCGGCAGGCCTGGGCCGACGCGGGAGCGCCCGAGGTCGACCCGGAACGGCTGGCCGTGGTGATCGGCACCGGCACCGGCGGTGCGCTCACCATGCTGGGGCAGGACGACGTGCTGGAGACGTCCGGGGTGCGCAAGGTGTCGCCGCACACCGTGCCGATGCTGATGGCGAACGGCCCGGCCGCCTGGGTCAGCATCGAGCTGGGCGCGCGGGCCGGCGCGCACACGCCGGTGAGCGCCTGCGCGTCCGGCGCCGAGGCCATCGCCATGGGCCTGGACCTGATCCGCCTCGGCCGGGCCGACGTGGTGGTGGCGGGCGGTGCCGAGGCGTGCGTCCACCCGCTGCCGCTGGCCGGGTTCGCCCAGGCCAGGGCCCACTCCACGCGCAACGACGAGCCCGGGCGGGCGTCCCGTCCGTTCGACGTCGACCGGGACGGCTTCGTGATCGGCGAGGGCTCGGTGGTCGTCGTCCTGGAGCGGGTGGGCTTCGCCGCCGCCCGGGCCGCCCGGGTGCACGCCACCCTCGCGGGCGCGGCGGTCACCTCGGACGCCCACCACATCACCGGGGCCTCGGCCGAGGGGCAGGTCCGGGCGATGCGGCGGGCGGTGAGCGAGGCCGGGCTGGCTCCGCAGGACATCGCACACGTCCATGCGCACGCCACCTCGACCCCGCTGGGCGACCTGGTCGAGGCGGAGTCGGTCGCCGAGGCGATCGGTCTGCACCCGGCCGTCACCGCGACCAAGTCGATGACCGGCCACCTGTTCGGTGCGGCCGGTGCGATCGGGGCCCTCGCCGCGATCCTGGCGCTGCGCGACGGCGTCGTCCCGGCCACCCGGAACCTCGACAAGCTCGACCCGGCCGTCCGGTTGGACGTGGTGACCGGTGCCCCGCGCCGGGGCGCCCTGGCCGCCGCGCTCACCAACTCCTTCGGCTTCGGCGGCCACAACGCCTCGCTGGTCTTCACCCCGGCACCCTGAGCCGGCCCGCCGTCGGCCCCGCCGCCTGCCGCCCGCCCCTCGTGGCCGGCCCCGAAAACCGGGGGACGCCCCCGGCCGCCGTGGCTAGGGTGACCTGCATGTCTACGTCATTGCGGCTGGAGCCGGTCACCCCCGACAACGTCGATGCCGCGCTCGCGCTGAAGGTGCGTCCGGACCAGGAGGGGCTGGTGGCGCCGGTGGTGAAGTCGCTGGCCGAGGCCTACGCGTACGGCGACACCGCCTGGCCGCGGCTGCTGTTCGACGGGGAGGAGCCGGTCGGGTTCGTGATGGCCTTCTTCGACGTCCGCTTCTACCCCGACCAGCCGGGCGACCGCCCGCGCTCCGGCCTCTGGCGCCTCAACATCTCCGCCGGGGCGCAGGCCCGCGGCTACGGCCGCTTCGCGGTCGAGCAGGTCTGCGAGGAGGTCCGCCGTCGCGGCGGCACCCGGGTGACGGTCACCTTCGTCCCCGGCGACCACGGCCCCGCCGGGTTCTACGAGCGCCTGGGCTTCCGCCTCACCGGCGAGCTCAGCGGCGACCAGGTCGTGGCCGAGCGCGAGCTCGCGGCGTAAGGCCGGACAGGCCGGCCCCCGTCAGACCAGGTGGTCGAACTCGCCGGCCTTCACACCGAGCAGGAAGGCGCGCAGCTTCGCCTTGCTGGTGGTGACGACGGTGTCCGGGTCGTCGGACTCGCGCAGGTGGATCAGATCGCCGTCGGAGGTGATCTCCAGGGCGGGCGGCTCCTCCCCGGCGCTGCGGGAGGCCGTCGGCCATACGGGCTGCGGGCGGTCGGCATTCGGCATGAGGTCGTCACCCGGCACGCGGTCGTCACTCGGCATGGGGGCAGGCTACCCGTCCCCGGCCGGTCCGACGCACGGCGAGGCGGATGGGCCGCAGGCTCGCCGGTCCGCACGGTCCGCACGGTCCGCACGGCCCCGCGCTCAGTCGAGCAGTGCGGCCGCCTCCTGGCGGGCCTGGCGCAGCCACTGCGCGCGGGCGTCGTCGGCCGAGTCCGTCACCGTGCGCAGGACGAGCCGGCGGACGTCCTCGACGCCCACGTACGGCAGGACGCAGGCCGCCCAGATGCGCTGCAGCGGATCGCCGAACTCCTCGCGCTCGCGCTCCTCCGGGGTGTCGGAGGTGTTCAGCACCAGCGCCCGGCCGGCCTTGAGCAGTCCGGCCGGTTCGCCGTCCGCCGAGCCCAGCTTGTAGGCCACACCGGGGGCGAGCACCCGCTGCACCCAGCCGGTCAGGACGGCGGGCGGCATGCCCCACCAGTTCGGGTGGACGAACACCAGGGCGTCCAGCGTGGCCAGCTCGGCCCGGTACAGCGCCAGTTGGGGGTCGTCGGCGTCGGCGGCGGCCGCGACCGTCCCGGTCTCCCCGGCGGTCAGCGCCGGCTGGAACCCCTCCGCGTACAGGTCGTGCGCCCGCACCTCGCAGCCGCGCCCGCGCAGTTCGTCCACCACGGCCTCGAACAGCGCGTGGTTGAAGCTGCCCGGCCTCGGGTGTGCCAGATAGACCCCGACCCGCGTCACCGCACCGCCCATGTCCCGTTCCCCCCTCGTGATCGGTCCGAGGGCGATGCTAGGCCATGCCAGGAGCCGGGTGCGGTCGGGGAGTTCAGGACGGCTCCTACAGCGCCCGGGACTCCTCGACGGCGGCCAGCCGGGCCCGGCCCGAGGCCGTCTCGATCACCTCGTCCAGGACCTCCCGCGAACGGACCAGGTCGGAGATCATCCGGTCGATCCGCTCGCGTTCGCCGGTGAGTTCGGCGACCAGCCGCGGGGTGGCGAGTTCGGAGGGCCCGCCGTCCGAGTCCCGCATGCAGGGCAGGATTTCGGCGATCTTCCGGCTGTGCAGTCCGGCGGCGAACAGCTCCTGGATGAGGACGACCCGGTCGACGGCCGCCTGGGGGTAGTCGCGATGGCCGCCGAGGGTGCGGTCGGCGGCCAGCAGCCCCTGCTTCTCGTAGTACCGCAGCGAGCGCCCGCTCACGCCGGTTTGACCGGCCAGTTCGCCGATCCGCATCTGTCCCCACCTCGACGTTCCCGGAAAGCACTTGAACCTGACACCGATGTTAGCTTCTACGGTTTCCGGCATGACGCAGACGACGAAGAGGACCCCGCAGCAGAACCCGCAGCAGAACCCGCAGCAGGCCCCGAAGAGCACGGCGGAGGCCTCGCCCCTGTTCCAGCCCGCCCGCCTCGGCGCCCTGGAACTGCCCAACCGCCTGGTGATGGCGCCGATGACCCGCACCCGTGCGGACGCGGACGGCGTGCCGCGGCCGCTGATGGCCACCTACTACGCGCAGCGCGCCTCGGCCGGGCTGATCATCGCCGAGGCGGCCACCCCGAACGCCGTCGGGCGGACCTACGTCAACATCCCCGCGATCCACGCCGAGCGGCACGTGGTCGGGTGGCGGAGGGTGACCGGGGCCGTCCACGCGGCCGGCGGGCGGATGTTCCTCCAGCTCCAGCACGGCGGCCGGATCGGCCACCCCGACAACAGCGGCGGACTGCACCCGGTCGCGCCCTCGCCGGTACCGCTGCCGGACACCGTCCACACCGCGAGCGGGCACCAGGAAGCGGTGGTACCACGGGAGATGACGGTCGAGGAGATCCAGGCCACGGTGGCCGACTTCGCGGCCGCCGCCCGCAACGCGGTGGCGGCGGGCTTCGCCGGCGTGGAGGTGCACGCGGCCAACGGCTACCTGCTGCACCAGTTCCTCGCCCAGGGGACGAACCTGCGCACCGACGGCTACGGCGGTTCGGTGGCGGGCCGGATCCGCTTCACGGTCGAGGTGGTCCGGGCGGTCGCGGCTGCGGTCGGGCCCGAGCGGGTGGGCGTGCGGATCGCGCCCGGGGTCACCGCCAACGGCATCGAGGAGGGCGACACCGAGGAGATCTACCGGGCGCTGGTACCGGAGTTGGCGGGGGAGGGGCTCGCCTACCTGCACGTGGTCTTCGCCGATCCGGAGCAGCCGGTGTTCCGGCGGATCCGCCGGGACTGGCCGGGCGCCCTGATCGCCAACCCGGACCTCGGCTGGGGCCGGCCGCTCCCGGAGGACGGCGGCCGCTCCGCCGGCGAGCGCCTGCTCGCGGCGGGCGCGGACCTGATCTCCTTCGGCCGGGGCTTCCTGGCCAACCCCGACCTGGTCGAGCGGCTGCGCACGGGGGCGCCGCTCAACCCGGTGCGCGGCAACCTGATGTACGCGGACGGTGCGGAGGGCTACACCGACTACCCGACGCTGGCCTCCGCGGCCCCCGGCCCGGCCGAGGCCGCGGAGGCCGCCGAGCCGGGCCCGGTGGCGCCCGTCCCGGCACCCCGTGCGGCGTAGTCCGCGGCCGCGCGGCCCGGCGCCGCAGGTGCCTCCGGTGCGGCGCCCTCGCGCATCCCCACCTTGCGGGCCGGGACGCCGGCCCAGATCTCGCCGGGGCCGGTGGAGCAGGTGAGGACGGCGTTGGCGCCGACGATCGTCCCGGCGCCCACGGTCAGCACGCCCTCCTTGCAGACCACCTTGGCGCCCGCGCACAGCACCGCGCCGTCCTCCACCACCACCCGCCGCATCGCACTGCGCTCCTGCGCCACCCACGGGTCGGCCCGGCCGATCGTCACGCCGTTGTAGAGCGTGACGTCCGCGCCGAGCGTGGTGTACGGGTGCAGGACCGTGCCGAAGCCCCGGTGGAACACCGTCAGCCCCGGCCCGATCTCGGCCGCCGCCGGGACCTCCATCCCGTAGAGCGCGAGCGCCTCCTGGACCAGGCGGCCCAGGAGGCGGTGGCGGCGGCGGTAGACGAGTGCGGCGACGAGAGACATCCACCCATTGTGTCGGCCACGTCACTCCGCGTCACGCGACGCGAGGGGCGCCGGCGTGATCCGAAGGGCGGGCCTACTTGGTGTCCGGGACGGCCGTGTCGTTCTTGAAGGCCTCGAAGACCTGCTTGGCCTTGGCGGAGTCCCACTTCACCGCGGACTCGCCGGTGTTGGTCTTGAAGTCGGGGTTGGCGATCGGCACGGTGATGCTCTTCCCGCCGCCGCCGTTGACGTCCTTCATGGCGAGGAAGAGCGAGCCGAGGTCGGTCAGGCCGGCGTCGTCGTCGACGATCAGGGTGCCGAGCCCGGAGTCCACCAGCGGGTAGAAGGTGAACGGGTTGAGCACGGTGGCCGGTGAGGCGGCCTGCTTGGCCAGGGCGCCGAGGAACTTCTGCTGGTTGCGCATCCGGCCGAGGTCCTGGTCGGCCATCTGGTGGCGCTGGCGGACGAAGGCGAGCGCCTGGGTGCCGGAGAGGGTCTGGCAGCCGGCCTTGAGGTCCAGGCCGGAGTCGGTGTCCTTGACGGCCTGGTCGATGCACATGTCCACGCCGCCGACCGAGTCGACGATGCCGACGAACCCGGCGAAGCCGATCTCGGCGTAGTGGTCGATGCGCAGGCCGGTGTTCAGCTCGACGGTCTGGGTGAGCAGCTTGCCACCGCCCGCCGCGAAGGCGGAGTTGATCTTCGAGGTGGTCGCCTTGACGGTCTTCCCGTTCTCGCCCGCGTGCTCGGGGATCGGCACCCAGGAGTCACGCGGGATGCTCATCAGGGTGTTCCCGTTGTCCCCGACGTGCAGGACCATCATCGAGTCGCTGCGCTTGCCGCCCGCGTGGCCGGTGTGCAGGTCCTCCTCCTGGCTGTCGGAGAGGCCGTTGCGGCTGTCGGAGCCGACGATCAGCCAGTTGGTGCCCTTCCCGGCGGCCGGGCGGCCGGGGTAGTCGACCAGCACGTTCTCGTGGTTGAGCTTGGAGTCGGCCCAGAACCAGGTGGAGACGCCGGTGACCATCATCGCGATCAGCAGGCCGAACACCGTCCACTTGACGATCCGGCGCCGGGGCCAGCGCGAGGGCCGGGCGGCCGAGGGCGGCTGGGTGCCGCCCGGGGCTATCGGCCCACCGGGCGTGCCGGGGCCGCCGGGCGCCCCGGGGCGCGCACCAGGCGCACCGGGCCCCTGCGGAGGCACCGAGGGGCGGGCCGGCTGCCCGTACGCCGGGGGCTGCCCGTAACCGGGCGCCTGCTGCTGCCCGTAGCCGGGGGCAGGCTGCTGCTGCGACGGCTGCTGGGCCGGCGGCTGGGGCTGGCGCGGCGCCGGGGCCCCCGGTCCGCGCGGGTTCAGCGAGGCCGGCAGGGGCGGTTCGGCCGCCGTTCCGCCCCCGCTGCGCCCGTACGCGCCGCCGCCACCGCCGTTGGCGCCGCTGCCGCCGTACGGGTTCCCGCCGCCGCCCGGGCGGCCCTCCTGCCACGTGTTCATGTGGGGAAGGATGCCCGACGCCGGGTGTGGTGACTCCCCCCGGGGCCCCTGCCAGGCCGCTTGTAGCAGTTTTGATGCACGTACCGGATCGTCCCGCCGCAAGTTCGCCGGGACGGCGCACGAGCCGTCCCGGCGGCCCGCCCGGCCGCTCGCCCACCACGCGTCCCGGTGCCCGTCCCGCGGCCCGTCCAGACCTTTGTTCACCAGCCGGACCGAACCTTGACCGGCACCACGCTGCGTGTTTGCATGAACGCCATGGATCAGCGAAGGGCTCTCACGCGTCGGCGGCACGTCGACCTTCAGCGTGTGTCCTGTTCGCTCTGTCGCGGCTGAAGCGCGCCCGGCGCACCCTCTCCAGCTCTGCCCCACCCGCCGCCTCCCGTGCGGCGTCCTCACGGTTCCCGTAGCGCCGTCCCCGCGCCCTGCCCGGAGCCGTTCCCGCTTCCAGCCCAGAGGTGAACCCCATGGCCACCGTCCTGTCCGTTTCCGGATCGCCGTCCGCGACCTCCCGCACCACCCGCCTGCTGCGCCACGTCGACGCCCAGCTGGAGGAGCTCGGCCACCACGTGGTCCCGTTCGAGGTGCGCAGCCTGCCCGCGCACGCCCTGCTCTCGGCGGACTTCGACCACCCCGAGATAGTCGCCGCCCTGGAGCTGTTCGCCCGGGCCGACGGCGTGGTGATCGGCACCCCCGTGTACAAGGCGGCCTACTCGGGCCTGCTGAAGACCCTGCTCGACGTGCTGCCGCAGTACGCCCTGACCGGCAAGGCCGTGCTGCCGCTGGCCACCGGCGGCTCCACCGCCCACGTCCTGGCGGTGGACTACGCGCTGCGCCCGGTGCTCAGCTCGATGGGGGCCGGGCACATCACCCAGGGCTGGTTCGTGCTCGACCGTCACATCACCGTGCGCGAGGACGGCACCACCGCGATCGAGCGCGAGACGGACGTGCTGCTCACGCCCGTGGTGGAGGCCTTCGCGACGGCGCTGGACCGGCTCGCCGCACCGGCCTTCGCGAGCTGACGGTCCGTCAGGATGGGTCCCGTGCGGGCGGACCCTGACGCGGGTGGCGGCTACCCCTAGGGGGAGGGGTGCCGCGCCCCGTACATCTCAGGTTGGGCGGCTTCATACCGGCGGATGACGAGTGGTTCGCCCGTCGCTCCTAACGTGGTTCACATCCCCGCCCGTGCGGACCGGCCCCCTGTGAAGGGGAGCCCGGTACCCATGGTGGGTGGGGCTGACTCCCGGTCGGGAAGTACCGCTTGCACCATGTCCACGGACGGGTGCGCTCGACAAGGCTGGGGTCAACGGGTGGGCCCACTTCTGAGGAGAATCCAGTGACGACGGCAGCAGCAGCCGTGTACGACCCCCAGCTTCCCGGCGGCACCGCCGCCGTCGCCGCCTCGGCCCGCCAGGTGACCAAGGCCTACGGCACCGGCGAGACCAGGGTCACCGCGCTGGACGCGGTGGACGTCGACATCCAGCGCGGCCGGTTCACCGCGATCATGGGCCCCTCGGGCTCCGG
This sequence comes from Kitasatospora sp. NPDC052868, assembly GCF_044547105.1. Classification (NCBI taxonomy): domain Bacteria; kingdom Bacillati; phylum Actinomycetota; class Actinomycetes; order Kitasatosporales; family Streptomycetaceae; genus Kitasatospora; species Kitasatospora sp. NPDC052868. Next base: position 10,267 of record NZ_JBITZW010000040.1, read on the forward strand.
CAAGTCGACCCTGATGCACTGCCTGGCCGGCCTGGACACCGTCACCGAGGGGCGGATCTGGATCGGCGAGACCGAGATCACCGGCCTGAAGGACAAGCAGCTGACCAAGCTGCGCCGGGACAAGATCGGCTTCATCTTCCAGGCCTTCAACCTGCTCCCGACGCTGAACGCGCTGGAGAACATCACGCTTCCGATGGACATCGCCGGCCGCAAGCCGGACGCCGCCTGGCTGGACCAGGTGGTGGAGACGGTCGGCCTCGCGGGCCGCCTCAAGCACCGTCCGACCCAGCTCTCCGGCGGCCAGCAGCAGCGCGTCGCGGTGGCCAGAGCGCTGGCCGCCCGTCCCGAGATCATCTTCGGCGACGAGCCCACCGGCAACCTCGACTCCCGGGCCGGCGCCGAGGTGCTGACCTTCCTGCGCCGCTCGGTGGACGAGCTCGGCCAGACCATCGTCATGGTCACCCACGACCCGGTCGCGGCCGGCTACGCGGACCGCGTCCTGTTCCTCGCCGACGGCGTGCTGGTCGACGAGATGCACGCCCCCACCGCCGACTCCGTCCTCGAGCGCATGCGCCGTTTCGACGGCAAGCGCACCAGCTGAGCGGGGATTCGCCATCATGCTGCTCAAGACGTCACTGAGAAGCTTCTTCGCCCACAAGGGGCGGATGCTGCTCTCCCTGCTCGCGGTCGTCCTCTCGGTCGCCTTCGTGTCCGGCACCCTGGTGTTCTCCAACACCGCCACCAGCACCTTCGACCGGCTGTTCGCCTCGACCGCCTCCGACATCGCCGTCCAGCCGGCCAAGACCGGCCTCGACGGCGAGGATGACGCACCCCGCGGCACGACCGCCACCATCCCGGTCGACACCGTGCAGAAGGTCGCCGCGACGCCGGGCGTGAAGACCGCCGTCGGCCAGGTGTCCAGCATGGACGCCGTCCTGGCGAACCCCGCCACCAACAAGGCGATCGGCCCGACCAGCGGCGCACCCACCGTGACCGGCAACTGGACGGACACCCCGCGCAACCCGGTGGAGATCACCTCCGGGCACGTGCCGCAGGGCGCCGACCAGATCGTCCTCGACGCGGACACCGCCAAGAAGGCCGGCCTCGGCCTGGGCGCCAAGGTGCGGGTGATCGCCGGCAGCGGCAAGTACGACTTCACCGTCGCCGGCATCGCCACCTTCAGGACCACCAACCCGGGCGCGGCGCTGGCCTTCCTGGACACGCCCACCGCCCAGCGGGTGCTGCTCGGCACGACCGCCTACACCTCCGTCGAGGTGTTCGGCGACGGCAGCCGCTCCAACGACCAGCTGAAGGCGGCCGCCGTCGGCTCGCTGGGCGCCGGCTACCAGGTGAAGACCGCGGCCGAGCAGAAGGAGGAGAACAACAAGGACGTCGGCTCCTTCCTCGGCTTCATGAAGAACGCGATGCTCGGCTTCGCCCTGATCTCGGCCCTGGTCGGCGGCTTCCTGATCATCAACACCTTCTCCATGCTGGTCGCCCAGCGCACCCGGGAGATCGGTCTGCTGCGCGCCATCGGAGGCAGCCGCAAGCAGGTGAACCGCTCGGTGCTGGTGGAGGCGCTGATCCTCGGCGTGCTCGGCTCGACCGTCGGCCTCGGCGCCGGCCTCGGCCTGGCCGCCGGCCTGATCCAGCTGATGAAGGCCGTCGGCATGAACCTCAGCGCCGCCGACCTGCAGATCACCGCGGACGTGCCGATCGCCGGCTACGGCCTCGGCATCGCGGTCACCCTGGTGGCGGCCTGGTTCCCGGCCCGCCGGGCCAGCCGGATCGCCCCGATGGCCGCCCTGCGCGACCACGGCACCCCGGCCGACGGCCGCTCCAACGCCGTGCGGACCGTGATCGGCCTGGCGCTGACCGCGGGCGGCGGCGGCCTGCTGGCCCTGGCCGCCAAGGCCGACAAGGCCGCCACCGGCGGCCAGTACCTGGGCCTGGGCGTGCTGCTCACCCTGATCGGCTTCGTCGTCCTCGGCCCGCTGCTGGCCACCACCGTGGTCCGGGTGCTCGGCGCGGTGCTGCCCGCCCTGTTCGGCCCGTCGGGCCGGCTCGCCCAGCGAAACGCGATGCGCAACCCGCGCCGGACGGGGGCCACCGCCGGTGCACTGATGATCGGACTGGCCCTGGTGATCGGCGCCTCGGTCTTCACCTCGTCGGTGATCAAGTCCACCAACGAGCAGATCGACAAGTCGGTCGGCGCGGACTACATCATCTCCGGCGGCCGCACCGGCCTCACCGCCGAGATGGTCAAGGCCGCCGCGAACACGCCCGGCATCGACCACATCACCGGCCAGAAGTACCTCCCGGCCGTGCTCACCACCCCGGACGGCAAGACCGCCAAGCAGGGCGTCTCCGCGGTCTCGCCGACCTTCGTCGCGGACTTCACGATGCCGGTCCAGTCCGGCAGCCCGGACTCGCTCAACCAGGGCTCGATCGTGGTCGGCCAGGACTTCGCCAAGGACCACAACCTCCGGATCGGCGACCGGATCGGCGTCGACTACGGCAAGGGCCGCACCCAGTCCCTGCCGGTCGGGATGATCATGACGAAGGGCAACTCGCTCTTCGACGGCAACTACTTCATCGGCGTGGACACCCTCGGCAAGGCCGTCCCGGCCGCCGACCAGGGGGCCGACGTGGTCGTCTTCGGCAAGGCCAGGGCCGGCGCGGACGTCGCGAAGACCCTCACCGCGCTGGAGGACTCCTTCAAGGAGTACCCGCAGGTCACCGTCCGGGACCAGGCCGGCTACAAGGACCTCGTCCAGGAGCAGGTCAACACCCTGCTCTACATCATCTACGGCATGCTCGGCCTGGCGATCGTGGTCGCGGTGCTCGGCGTCGTCAACACCCTGGCGCTGTCCGTGGTCGAGCGGACCCGCGAGATCGGGCTGCTGCGGGCGATCGGGCTCTCCCGCCGCCAGCTGCGCCGGATGATCCGGCTGGAGTCCGTGGTGATCGCCCTGTTCGGCGCCATCCTCGGCACCGGGCTCGGCCTCGCCTGGGGCATCACCGGGCAGCAGGTCCTCAAGGACCAGGGGCTGGAGACGCTGGCCGTCCCGACCGGCACGATCGTCGCCACGCTGATCGCCTCGGTGGTCATCGGGCTGCTCGCGGCCCTCGTCCCGGCCTTCCGGGCGGGCCGGATGAACGTCCTCGCCGCGATCGCGACGGACTGACCCACAAGCCGGGGAGCGCACAGGGGGGACGGGGGGCCGCAGGGGCCGGGCGCGCATCAGCGCCCGGTCCCTGCGGCTTCCCCCGGGCCCCGCGGCGGGCTCAGGGGCAGATGATGTCGGAGGCCTTCTCCGCCGGCGTGGCGGTCGGGGTGCCGGCGGCGGTGCCGGGCCCGGGCGGCGGCGGTGCCGGGGCAGGAGCAGGGGCCGGAGAGGGGCCGGGAGAGGCCCGGTAGTCCCCGCCCGCGTACACCTGGAGGGTGGGCCCGAGGCCCGGGACGGCCGTCAGCTCGGCGCCCGGCAGGGCGGCCGCCAGCGTCCGGGCCGACTCGTCCCAGCGCGGGTCGTACCGGACGGCGGTCCGCGCCCCCGCCGTCCCCGCCGGGGCGTTGGAGGGCGACCCGGTGGTGGCGAAGCCGGCCCGCCGCAGGTCGCCGTCGACCCGGGCGCCGAGGCCGGGCACCCCGGCCGCGTTGAACACCTGGACGTGCACCTGCTCGGGTCCGACCCCGGGCGCGGTGGCGGCCGCCGCCGAGGGCGGGGCGACCGGGGCCGCCGCGGTGTCCCCGAGCGGGCGCCCGGACCGGACCGCCTCGAACAGGGCCTTCGCCCCGGCCTGGTCCCAGAGCACCGTCGACCCCCACCCGTTGACCGGGTGGTCGAGCTCGGCGAGCGGGACGGTCGCGAAGTCCGCCCGGCCCGCCGAGAGGTCCTTCATCCGGCTCGCCAGGGTGATCAGGTCGTCCGGGGTGAGGCCCTTGTCGGCCTTGACCGAGCCGAGCACGCTGTCGGTGACCCGGGCCAGCCGGACCGGGTTCAGCAGGGTGCCGCCGCTGGTGACCTGCTGCAGCAACTGGGCGACGAACTTCTGCTGCCGGTGCATCCGCCCGAGGTCGGAGCTGGCGTCCACGTGCCGGGCGCGGACGTACTTGAGCGCCCCGGCCCCGTCCAGGGTGCTGGTGCCGGCCGGCAGGTCGAGGCCGGAGTACTCGTCCTTGAGCGGCCGGGTGGTGCACACCCGCACCCCGCCCACGGCGTCCACGGCGGAGACGAACCCGGTGAAGTCCACCTGGAGGTAGTGGTCGATCCGCAGTCCGGTGTTCTGCTCCACGGTGGCGACGGCGAGCTGCGGCCCGCCCATCCCGTACGCGGCGTTGATCTTGCCCTTGGCCGCCGGGACCTCCTTGCGGGTGACCGGCTCGCGGTGGGCCGGGATGTCCACATAGGAGTCGCGCGGAATGCTGATCACACTGGCACGGGCGCCGTCCCCGGCGAGCTGGACGATCATCATGGTGTCGGTGCAGTGGCAGGACTCGCCCCCGGCGTGCAGCACGTCCTTGAGGGTCCGCTCCGGGATGCCCTCGCGGTCGTCGGTGCCGACCACCAGGAAGGTGGTGGAGCCGTCGTCGGCCGGCCGTGCCCCGTCGCCGCTGAAGGCGTCGACCCGGTCGATCGAGCCGAGGCCGTGGAACACCGCCCAGCCGCCGCAGGAGGTGGCGAGGACGGCGAAGGCGGTGCCTGCGGCCAGCCTGCGGGGCCAGGAGCGGCGCCGGCCGGGAAGGCCGGAGAGGGGGGAGACGGGCATCTCTCGGATGGTAGGGGCGCCTCGCACCGGGCCGAGTGAGGGCGCGCCGGGCCCGGGGAGTACGGTGGCCGTGTTCGAGGAAACGTTCCTCCGGTGAAGGGTGTGCGGAGGTACCCGAACCGGGACAAGACGGCGACCCGCTCACACCGGTACGGTTGGCCCCGATGAACACCAAGGCTGCTGAGGAGCTGCCGGCGGTCTCCGTGATCATGCCGGTGCTCAACGAGGAACGACACCTGCGCACGGCAGTCCGGCACATCCTGGAACAGGACTACGCCGGGCCGATGGAGGTGGTGATCGCCCTCGGTCCGTCCACCGACCGCACCGCGCAGATCGCCGCCGAACTGGCCGCCGAGGACCCGCGGGTGCGGACCGTCGAGAACCCCACCGGTCGCACCCCGGCCGGGCTGAACGCCGCGATCCGGGGCTCCAGTCACCCGATAGTGGTGCGCGTCGACGGCCACGGCCTGTTGACCCCGGGGTACATCACCACGGCGGTCCGGCTGCTCGGTCAGATGGACGCCGCCAACGTCGGCGGCATCATGCACGCCGAGGGCGAGACGGACTGGGAGGACGCGGTCGCCGCCGCGATGACCTCCAAGATCGGCGTCGGCAACGCGGCCTTCCACACCGGCGGCCTGGCCGGCCCGGCGGACACCGTCTACCTCGGGGTGTTCCGGCGCGAGGTGCTGGAGAAGCTCGGCGGCTACAACGAGGAGTTCGTCCGCGCCCAGGACTGGGAGCTCAACTACCGGATCCGGCAGGACGGCGGCCTGGTCTGGTTCACCCCGCAGCTGCGCGTCACCTACCGGCCCCGGCCGAACGTGCGCGCGCTGGCGAAGCAGTACAAGGACTACGGCCGCTGGCGCCGGGTGGTCACCCGCTACCACCGCGGCTCGGTCAACCTCCGCTACCTCGCCCCGCCGGCCGCCTTCCTGGGCGTGCTGCTCGGCCTGGTGCTGGGCGCCGCCGTCCACCCGGCCTTCCTCGCCCTGCCGGCGGCCTACCTGCTCGGCATCGCCGGCGGCGCGCTGGTCGAGGGCCGGGGCCTGTCGATCAGGGCGAAGGCCCTGCTGCCGGTGGCCTTCGCGACCATGCACCTCAGCTGGGGCTTCGGCTTCCTCACCTCGCCGCGCTCGCTGGCCCGCAAGGTGATCGGCAGCCGAGCGCCGTCCGCCACCAACGTGGTGACGGCCGAGACGACCTGATCCGGCCGACTTCCCCGACCCGCCCTCCCGCCCCGCCGCCCGGCGCTATCGTCGGTCGCCATGGGGACGGTTGAGGGCGGGTCCGGCGTCGGTGCCCGGATCGAGCCGACGGCGGACGTGGACGCGCGGGCGGTGCTCGGCGCCGGCACGACGGTCTGGCACCTGGCCCAGGTGCGCGAGGACGCGGTGGTCGGCTCCGACTGCATCATCGGGCGCGGCGCCTACGTCGGCCCCGGCGTACGGATCGGGGACCGGGTCAAGCTGCAGAACCACGCGCTGGTGTACGAGCCCGCGGTGGTCGAGGACGGCGTCTTCGTCGGTCCGGCGGCGGTGCTCACCAACGACCTCTACCCGCGCTCGGTGGACGTCGACGGCCGGCTGAAGCGCGGCGAGGACTGGCACGCCCGCGGGGTGACGCTCCGTCACGGCTGCTCGATCGGCGGCCGCGCCGTGCTGGTCGCCGGGGTCACGGTCGGCCGCTGGGCGCTGGTCGCCGCCGGGGCCGTGGTCCACCGCGACGTCCCGGACTTCGCCCTGGTCGCCGGCGTGCCGGCCCGCCGGATCAAGTGGGTCGGGAGGGCCGGCGAGCCGCTGGAGCCGACCGGCCCCGACCGCTGGCGCTGCCCCCGCACCGGCGAGGAGTACCTGGAGACGGACGGGACGCTGGCCCCCGCCGCCGGGTGAACCGGCCCGTGGGCCCGCGGCCCGCCGGGGCAGCGTCGCCTACTTGGCGCAGATGTCGGTGTCGTCCGCCTGGACCCGCTGGAGGTCCTTGGGGGCCTCGGTCGGAGCCGCGGCGGCGGTCGCCGGGGCGGCCAGGACGTCCTTGCCGAGGACCAGGACCAGCGCGTCCCTGGCGCCGGCCTTCGGGTCCTCCTTGACCGCCTCGGCGGGCAGGCCGAGGGCCGTGGCCAGGGCGGCCGCCTGCTCGGCGTGCCCGGCGGGGTAGGAGACCGAGGTGGTCGCCGTGGCGGCCGCGTTGGCGGCGGTGGCGGCCTTGCCGAAGCCCTTCGCCTGGAGCCGGTCGACGGCCTGCTGCGCCTGCCCGGGAGTCCCGCTGCCGTTGCGGACCGTCACCCGGACGTCCTTGGCGGACACGGCGGGCGCACTGGACACGGCCGGCGCACCGGGCGCGGCGGGCGCCGGGGAGGGAGCGGCCGCCGGCGCGCCGGGGGCCACCGGTGCGGCGGGAGCCGGAGCGGCGGTCTCGGTGAGCGAGCGGTCGGTGGCGATCATCGAGAACAGCTGCCCGGCGTCCGGCTGCTTGAGCACCAGCCGGTTCTCGTCCTTGGGGTCGTCCAGCACCGGCACGGTCGCGAAGGTGATGTTCCTGGTGTCGACCCCGCTGACGTCCAGCGCCAGGTCCTTCAGCCTGTCGACGCTGCCGATCCCGGAGTCCACGGTGAGCGCCTTGGTGGCGGCGTCCGCGAGCTTCCACAGCTTGGTCGGGCTGGTCAGGGTGTCACCGCTCTTGACCGTGCGGATCATCGAGCTGATGAACTGCTGCTGGAGCGGGATGCGGGTGAGGTCGCCGCCCAGGCCGACGGCGTGCCGGGTGCGGACGAAGGCCAGCGCCTCGTCGCCCTGCACCACGTGCCGGCCCCGGCTCATCTTCAGGTGCGAGTCCGGGTCGTTGATGTCCTTGGCCGCGCACACCTCGACCCCGCCGACGGCGGTGGAGAGCGTCTTCACGGCGTCGAAGTTGACCATCACGAAGTGGTCGACCCGAATGCCCGTCATCTTCTCGACGGTCTTCCAGCTGCATCCGGGATCGCGGCCGTCCTGGCCGAGACTGGTGTTGAACATCGCGCGCGCCGAACCGGGGATCTTCTTGCCGGCCGTCTCGCATTCGGGAATCGGGACCATCAGGTCGCGCGGAATGCTCATCACCGTCGCGTTGCTGCGGTCCTTGGCGATGTGGAACAGCAGGGTGGTGTCGGCGTGCCCGGTGCTGCCCTCGTCGCCGTACTCGCGGCCCAGGCCCTCACGGCTGTCGGTGCCGAGCACCAGGATGTTCAGCGCGTCGCCGGCCGCCTTGGGCCGCTCCTCCTCGCTGCCCAGCTGCACCTTGACGGCGGTGATGTTGTTGTTGAAGTGCTGGTACACGTAGTACGCGCCGCCGCAGCCGGCCACCAGCGCCATCGCTCCGACGCCCGCCGTCCACTTCAGCACCCGCCGCCGACGGCCTCGCCTGGCGGCGCCCGCCCTGCGCTGGGCGGCCCGGCCGCCCGGGGCGCGCTCGGGGGCGGGGGCCGGCTCGGGTGCGGCGCGGCGCTGCAAGGGGATCCCGGGCGCGGGGTCGAGCCGGTACTGCCCGGTGTCCGGGTCCAGCACCCACTGGTCGGCGGGGTCGACCTCCTGCCTGTCCTGCTGCACGGGTGCTCCCTCCCTCCGACCGGTCCACGGATCGGTGCGCGCGTGCTGCGCACCGACCCGGACACACTAGACGAGCCTGGCGAGGGAATTGTTCCGGATGTGATCTCCGCCATGTTCCGGAACGGCAATTCGGCAGGTAAAGCGCTCCCTGGGAATTCACCCGGAAAGCCTTGGAAGATCGTGTTCTTACACAAAAGAGTGACCCGGGGAGGCGTCAATGCGGGGAGCAGCTGTCCACGTCGGCGGTGCGGCCCTCGAAGCCGGTCGGCGAGGCCTCGGCGGTCGGTGATGCGCCGCCGGCCCGGTCCGAACCGGCCGAGGGGGTCGCGCCGCCCGGGCTCGCGAAGGGCCTCGGGGAGGGGGTCGGCGAGGGGGTCCGCGAGAGGCCCGGCGAGAGGGCGGCGGCGCTCGGGGAGGCGCCGGGCGCGGACGCCGGCGGGCGGACGGTGATCGGCCGGTCGTCGCGCAGCGCGGTGAACAGCTGGGTGGTCTGCGGCTGCACGAACTCGTCCCGGTCCGAGTCGAAGCGGTACGGCCGGCGGGGCGCGGTGAGGAAGGTGACGTCGGAGGAGGGGATGCCGCGCAGGTCCTGGGTGAGGTCGTAGAGCGCGCCCAGCGAGGAGAGGCCGCCGTCCGCCTGGATCGAGGAGGTCGCCGCGTCCAGGACCGGCCAGAGCCGGGCCGGGTTCAGCAGCACGCCCTGCGACTGCACCTTGCGGATCAGCGCGGCCAGGAACTGCTGCTGACGGCCCATCCGCTGGGTGTCGCTGCCGTCGCCCAGGCTCTCCCGGGCCCGGACGTAGCCGAGCGCCTGCTCGCCGTGCAGGGTCTGCCGCCCGGCCGGCAGGTCCAGCTTGGCGTCCTTGTCGTGGATCGCCTGCGGCACGCACACCTCGACCCCGCCGACGGCGTCCACCATGGACTTGAAGCCGGTGAAGTCGACGATCACGTAGTGGTCGATCCGGATCCCGCTGAGCTGTTCGACGGCGCGGATCGAGCAGGCCGCCCCGCCGGTCTCGAAGGCCCAGTTGAACTGCATCAGCCCGGGTCTGGTCCGGGTGCCGTCGGGCTTCTCGCAGGCCGGGACGGTGACCATCACGTCGCGCGGGATGGAGACCGCCGTCGCGTGCCTGCGGTCGGCCGCCAGGTGCAGCAGGATCGTGGTGTCCGAGCGCTGGCCGCCGGCCTCGCCGTAGGTGGCGTTGGCGCCGGTCCGGTCGTCGCTGCCGATCAGCAGGATGTTCTCGGCGCCCTTGGCCCCGGCGGTCCGACTGGGCCGCTCGGCCTCCAGCTGGGCCAGCAGCCGGTCGGTGGCGGAGTCGGTCCGGATGTTGCCGTCCAGCTTGCGGTAGGCGATCCAGAGCAGCGCGCCACAGGCGACCAGCAGAAAGGCGAGGGCGCCGGCGGTGATCATCAGCCACCGCCGGCGCCTGCGCCTGCGTCCGGGTGCGGTCGAGGGGGCCCCGGTGGGGGAGTCCTCACCGGGAGGGGGGTCGTCGGTCGGGGGGTGCTCGGTGTCGTCCTCGGCCATGGCAGGCATCCCTACCCGCCGGGCCGTGTGCGGGGGTTACCCGAGGCGCAGTGTCACCCGTTCGGATTCGGTCCGCTTCTCCCACTGCTCGTCGCTCAGGTCCTGGGAGTTCCGGCAGAGCACCACCGAGGCGCCGGCCGCCAGCGGTGCCAGCAGCCCGGCCTCCAGACCCGTCCAGTCGTCGAACGACAGGGTGGAGAGCACGCGGTCGCCGGGCCCCAGGCCGAGCCGGACGGCGCCCTCCCGGGCCAGCGCGACGGTCTGTTCGCCGGTCAGCTTGAGCGGCAGCCCGTCCACGGCGGTCTCCAGGGCGGGGGCGTCCGGGGTGACGGGGGAGTACGGCGCGAAGCGGTCGCCCTGGCCGGGGACCTCGGCGGCGTAGTCGAGGAAGCCGTCCGGGCGCTGCGGGAAGCGGCCGCCGAGCGGGCGCAGGGCGAGGGCCACCCGCTCGCCCTCGCAGGCCTGGGCGGCCGCCAGGCCGTCCGGGCCGCTGACCACCAGGTCGGCGGTGGCGGGCTCGCCGGCGGGTACCGCCGCGACCCCGACCGACCAGCAGGCCAGCAGCCAGACGGCGCTCTGCCAGTGGGCGGGCAGCAGCAGGGCGGCCCGGTCGCCGGGGCCGGCGTTCAGCTCGTCCTGGAGCAGGTTGGCGGTCTTGGCCACCCAGTTGTCGAAGGTCCTGGCGGAGAGCTCGACCCGTTCGCCGGTCGCGTCGTCGTAGAAGGTGACCAGCGGGGCCGCAGGGTCGACTGAGGGAGTGCCACCTCGCAGGAATGCGTGCAGCAGCTCGACGGGGGTTCGGGCATCGGCAGCGAAAGGCGCAGTCATGGTGCGCCCCAGCCTACGGCCTACCGGGTGGCGACCGGGAGGGGTGTCGGCCGGGTGCGGGAGGCGTGGCGGCGGCGTCGTTTTGCGGTAAACATCCCTTGTATGCGTATCTCATTGCTGGCCGTCCTCGTCGCCGGCTGTACCGCGGCCCTGCTCCTCCAGCCCGCCGCCCCCGGCGCCGCGGCCGAACCCGGGCCGCAGCGGCGCGTCTCGGCCGGCGGCGGCTCGGTGACGTCCCTTCCGCTGACCGGCGGGCGCGGCCTCGCGCCGCGCGGCACGCGGCCGTTCGAGCTGCTCGGGGCCGTCTGGGACGATCCCGAGCGCACCCTCGCGGGCGGCGCGGTGCGGGTGCGCACCCGCAGCGCCGTCACCGGGGCGTGGAGCGGCTGGCACGAGCTTGAGGCGGACGCCAAGGACGGCCCGGAGGCCCGCGACGGCCGGGACGGTCCGGCCGGGGGCGCGACGCACGGGGCGACGGCCCCGCTGTGGACCGGGCCGAGCGACGGCGTGGCCGTCGAGGCCGTGGCGGGCCCCGGCGGGCTGCCCGAGGGGCTGCGGATCGAACTCGTCGACCCCGGCCAGGGCGCCGCCGCGCCGTCCGCCCCCAGGGTGCTGCCGGCCGAGCCGCCCGCCGGGTCGTCGGCCGGGCCGTCGGCCGAGCCGCCGGCGGGGCACCCGGCCCCGCGCCCCGGCATCGTCACCCGGGCCGGCTGGGGCGCCGACGAGAGCCTGCGCGACCAGGACTTCGTCTACACCGGGCCGGTCCGCGAGGTCTTCGTCCACCACACCGCGAGCGCCACCGAGTACGCCTGCGCCGACGCGCCCCGGGTGATCAGGGCGATCTACCAGTACCACGTTCAGAGCAGCGGCTGGCGGGACATCGGCTACAACTTCCTGGTCGACCGCTGCGGCACGGTCTACGAGGGCCGGGCCGGCGGGGTCGAGCTGCCGGTGTTCGGGGCGCACACCCTCGGCTTCAACCCCGACTCGTCCGGCGTCGCGGCGATCGGCACCTTCGTCACCGACACCCCGCCGCAGGAACTGGTGGACGGCATCACCCGGATCGCCGCCTGGAAGCTCGGGCTCACCGACCAGGACGCGGCGGGCCACACCCGGCTGGTCTCCTCCTCGGACGCCAGCCGGTACCCGAAGGGCACCGAGGTCGTCTTCGACACCGTCTCCGGGCACCGGGACGCCTTCAATACCGAGTGCCCCGGCACGGTGCTCTACGGGCGGCTCGGCGACATCCGCACGGCGGCGGCGCTCCTCCAGGGGCGCTGATCCGGTACCGCGGGCCGGGGCCGGAGCTACACCGGTCCCGGCCCGCGGCCGATCAGCGCGCGCAGTTCGGCGGTGAGCGCCCGGGCGAGGTCCGGGCGCAGGTCGTAGCGGGCCGGGGTGTTCTGCAGCAGCGCGATCCGCCAGCCGGCCCCGGCGTTGACGGCGATCACGGTGTGCAGGGCGTTGAGCGCCGGGTCGAGGTCCTCGCTGTCGTCCGGCACCAGGCCGGCGACGGCGTCCAGCTGCGCCACCCCCGGCCCGAGCCCGCGCACCCGGCGGACCTTCGCCACGTACTCGGGGGTGACGTGGTCGGCGAAGATCCGGCCCAGCTCGGCGGCGATCACCGACCGCCCGCTGTGCCGCGTCCCGTCGAACCCGATCACCTCCCCGTCCTCGGCGAACGGCCCGGCGAAGCCCGAGCCGTCCCGCTGGTTCCAGCCGTCCAGCGCCCGGTGGTAGAGCGAGTGGACGGCGCTCTCGTCCCCGGAGGACAGCTCCGGCAGCCGCGTATCGTTCATATCCCCATGGTCGGTGAAGGCGGTGGCGGCGGCAGGCGGAGGAGGTGCGGGGCGGTGACGGGCGAGGCGGTTCGGCGCTGGCGGCCGGGTTTTCCGCTGGACGCGGCCCGCACCCTGCTGCCGCTGCGGCGGGGCCCCGCCGACCCGGCGTACCGGACCACCGGCGACGGTGCGGTTTGGCGCGCCTCGCGCACCCCGGGCGGGATCGGCACGCTGCGGGTGCTCGCCCGCCCGGCCGAGGGCGAGGTGGAGGCGCGGGCCTGGGGCCCGGGCGCCGACTGGCTGCTGGAGCGGCTGCCCGCGCTGCTCGGCGCGCTGGACGATCCGGCGGGCCTGGTCCTGCCGCCCGGCCGGCTGCGGGAGGCCCAGCGGCGGACGGCCGGGATCCGGCTGGGCCGCACCGGGCTGGTACTGGACTCCCTGGTGCCGGCGATCCTGGAGCAGAAGGTCACCACCGACGAGGCCTACCGCGCCTGGCGCACCCTGCTGCGGGACTTCGGCACCCCGGCCCCCGGCCCCGCCGAGGGCATGCGGGTGCCGCCCTCGGCCCGGGAGTGGGCGCTCGTCCCCAGCTGGGAGTGGCACCGCGCCGGGGTGGACCCGAAGCGCTCGGCCACCGTGCTGCGCGCCGTGCGGCTGGCCCCCCGGCTGGAGGAGGCCGCCGCGTTCGGTCACACCGAGGCCTTCGCCCGGCTGACCGCGGTGCCCGGAATCGGCGTCTGGACGGCGGCCGAGACCCTGCAGCGCAGCAACGGCGACCCGGACGCCGTCTCGGTCGGCGACTACCACCTGCCGAACCTCGTCGGCTGGGCGCTGGCGGGCCGCCCGCGCAGCGACGACGCCCAGATGCTCGCCCTGCTGGAGCCCTACCGCCCGCACCGCCACCGGCTCTGCCGCCTCCTGACGGCCACCGGCGCCCACGCCCCCCGCTACGGCCCCCGCCTGACCCCGGCCGACCACCGCCACCGGTGAACTACGCCGTAGTACCTTGAAGGCATGGAAGCAGCGCGGCCGTGCTGACCGTCGATCGTCGGCACTTTCGTGAGATCAGGCCGCTGACCGGGCACGAGGCCTTTCGGCTGTTGCCGGACGACCTGGGAGCCTGACGGCTAGCGCACCTCGATGAAGGCGTCCGCGGAGCGTTCGGTGCGCTCGCGGGGCGGTTCGGCGGGGCGGCCGACGGCAACGGCGCCCATCGGGTCCCAGTCGGCGGGGAGGTCGAGGGCGGTGCGGACGGTGTCGCGGCAGAACATCGTGGACGACACCCAGGCGGAGCCGTAGCCCTCGCCGGTGAGGGCGACCAGCAGGTTCTGCACGGCGGCGCCGAGGGCGACGGTGAACATCTCGCGCTCGGCGGCGGTGCGGCGCTCGTCCGGGTAGCTGTGCGTGCCGTCCGTCACCAGGCAGGGGACCACCAGGGCGGGGGCGTCGCGCAGGACCTGGCCGCGGGCGGTGCGGCGGGCGATCCGCTGCTCGTCCCAGCCGTCGAGCTCGCGCAGGTCGTGCTGCCAGGCGGCGAGCATCGCGTCCAGCAGCCGGGTGCGCGCCTCGGGGCTCTCCAGCAGGACGAAGCGCCAGGGCGTGGTGTGGTGCGGGGCGGGCGCGGTGACGGCGGCGGCGACCGCCCGGCGGACGGCGCCCGGGTCCACCGGCTCGGCGGTGAAGGCGCGGACGGTGCGCCGCAGGGTGACGGCCCGGCGCAGCGCCTCGGAGGTGCCGAGGCGGAACATGTCGTCGGCGGCCGGGCGGATCAGCGGCCGGACGCCGTCGCCGTCCTCGGCGGTGACCAGGTGGGCCAGGCCCCGGACGACGGCGACCGGCGTGCCGGTGGCCTTGCCCTTCACCAGGTCGGCGGCGGCGGCGAGTTCGTCGGCGGTGGCGGTGACGGTCATCGCCAGCTCGTTGCCGTGGCTGTCGGTGCGGCCGCGGTGGTCCTCCAGGACGGGCAGCCCGGCGGCGCCGATGGCGACGTCGGTGAGGCCGTTGCGCCAGGGCCGGCCGAAGGTGTCGGTGACGACGACGGCGAGCCGGCGCCCGGTGAGCCCCTGGAGCCGGGCCCGCAGCGCGCGGGCCGAGGCGTCCGGGTCCTCGGGCAGCAGCAGGACGGTGCCGGCGGCGGTGTTGGAGGCGTCCACCCCGGCGGCGGCCATCACCAGTCCGTTGCGGTTCTCGACGATCCGGATCGGGCCGCGCCGGGCGATCACCCGGACGGTCTCGGCGTCGATCGCGGCCTCGCGGTCGGCGGCGGTCAGCAGCCGGCCCTCGGCCTTGCTGACGATCTTCGAGGTGACCAGCAGGATGTCGCCGTCCTGGTACTCGCCGGCCTTGGCGATCAGCTCGGCGAGGTCGGCGCCGGCCCCGATCTCCGGCAGGCCCTCGACGGGCAGGACGTGCAGCGCGGGGTTCACGCCCGCACCTGCTCGGCGAGCGCCAGCGCGGCCCGGGCCATCTCGGCGGTGGCCGCGACGTCCGTCATCAGCAGCGGGACGGCCCGGCAGGCGATCCCGCCGGCCTCGACGGCGGCCACCGAGGCCTCGTCGACGGTGTCCACCAGCCAGCCGTCCAGGAGGTCGGAGCCGTAGTCCAGCGCGACCGCCTCCGCCGTGGCCTCGACGCCGACGGCGGCCAGCACCTTGTCGGCCATGCCCCGGACCGGGGCCCCGCCGATGATCGGGGAGAGCCCGACCACGGGTGCGGGGGCGGCGGCCACGGCGGCCCGCAGGCCCGGCACGGCGAGGATGGTGCCGATCGAGACCACCGGGTTGGACGGCGGGAAGAGGATCACGTCGGCGGCGGCGATCGCCTCCAGGACGCCGGGCGCGGGCTTGGCGGTGTCCGCGCCGACCGGGATGATCGCCTCGGCGTCGACGGCCGCGTGCAGCCTGACCCAGTACTCCTGGAAGTGGATCGCCCGGGTGCCGTCCCCGTCGGTGATCCGGACGTGGGTCTCGACCCGGTCGTCGCTCATCGGCAGCAGCCGCACGCCCGGCTGCCAGCGCACGCAGAGCGCCTCGGTGACCTGGCTGAGGGAGTACCCGGCGGCGAGCATCTGGCTGCGGACGAGGTGGGTGGCGAAGTCGCGGTCGCCGAGCCCGAACCACTCGGGCCCGACGCCGTACTCCTTCATCTCGGCCTTGATCGACCAGGTCTCGTCGGTCCGGCCCCAGCCCTGCTCCTCGTGGATGCCGCCGCCGAGGGTGTACATCACGGTGTCGAGGTCGGGGCAGACCTTCAGTCCGTAGAGGTGGATGTCGTCACCGGTGTTGCCGATGACGGTGATCTCGTCCTGCGGGCCGACGGCCTCCTTCAGTCCGCGCAGGAAGCGCGCTCCGCCGATTCCGCCTGCCAGTGCCACGATGCGCATGCGCTCATCCTGCCACGGCCGGGGACCGGTCCGGACGGGTCGTCAGTGCGTCTCGGCACCCGTCCGGGAATCCGCCTCGACCTGCTGCTCGGGCACGCTGCCGGCGCCGTACTGGTTCATCTCGGTGAGGCCGGGGGTGTAGACGTGGATGGAGACCGCGGGCTCCAGCGAGCCGTTGACCACCTCGTGCAGGTAGCCGGAGGAGAACACCCGCTGCCCGCCGGGGCGCAGTGTGCGGGCGCCCTCTCCGGCGTGCGTGAGGGAGCGCTCGACCAGCTCGCCCTGGACGACGGTCATCACGCCGGAGGACTCGCCGTGGTCGTGGAAGCCGCTGCTCTGGCCGGGCAGCCAGCTGAGCAGCCAGACCTCGTAGCCGGGGCCGGTCTCCAGCCGGGCGTACCAGCGGGTGAGCGCGTCGTAGCGCACCAGCGGCTCCCAGCGGGTCCGGTCGGCGGCGATCTCGCGGACCAGCCGGGCGTAGCCGGCGACGGTGGTGGGGTGCTGGGGCAGGTCGGTGCGGGCCAGGTGCGGGAAGGCGAGCGGGTCGCCGGCGATCGAGACGTCGCTCAGCCCGTCGCCCCACGGGTGGGCGGAGCGGGCGGCGGTCGGGGCGGTGGGCGCGAGGCCGCGGTGGGCGGGCTTGTTGCGGTCGCGGTTGCGCTTGCGGAGACGGGGCATTCGCACGGGAGTCGTCCTCGGAGTACGGCTGGTTCGTCAGGGGATCAGCCGGATCCGGGATGTCCTGGGGCGGGATGTCGCGGGCGGCCTCTGTGGTTCCTGGGCGGCGCGCGGTGGGACGCGGGCGCCTAGATACAGCAGGAACAGAGGCGACAACAGGAGTTCACGGCAGGGCGGAGCGCGGAACCGCTCCGGGGGCTGGCGAACTCTGACATAGAGGAAAGGAGACCGCATGGGGAGGGGCAGTGTCAACTCCGGAGCCCGGACATTCGGGTGGGATGGGTCATGAACCACCGGATGGGGTGATAAATCACCCTCTATGTTTCGATGTGAAGATCGCCGGGAAGGCAGCCCGATGACCGACCTGTCACGGTGACTGCACGTCATCCAGCGGGTCGTTGCGGATGGTTGCAGGTGCTTGCGGACGGTTCCGCGGGATCCGGGCGGTTAGTCCGATGTGTCCGTATATGTACACTATTCGTAACGGCTTGGTGCCGAGGAGTGAATCCTGGCCCCAATACCAGAGCTCGGCTTGACTGAGCCAGAGTGACGCAACTGTAATTTCACTCGTGTCGTCAGCCGCACCAGGCAACGGCAACCACGGGGACGCCAAGTAGGGGCAGAGGAGGCGCGCCACATGAGCGAGCTCTTTGAGCTGTTGATCGGTGACGGCATCGAGGAGGAGGAAGAGGAACTCGGCTGGCAGGAGCGCGCGCTGTGCGCCCAGACCGACCCCGAGTCCTTCTTCCCCGAGAAGGGCGGCTCCACCCGCGAGGCCAAGAAGGTCTGCCTCGCCTGCGAGGTCCGCTCCGAGTGCCTGGAGTACGCCCTCGCCAACGACGAGCGGTTCGGCATCTGGGGCGGCCTCTCCGAGCGCGAGCGGCGGCGGCTCAAGAAGAGCGCGGTCTGACGAGGTCGGCCCCGACCCCGCCGAGCCTTCGACAACCACACAGCTGTACGGGCGCCTCACCGCGGTGGTGGGGCGCTTTCGCGTCCCCCGTACACACCCTCTCCACGGACACCGCGGACAAAGGCGCCATCCAGAGCCGTTAGTGTGGTGCGCCATCCGGTTGCCGTTCACCGGCTGTGTCCACCGAGAACTGGGGCCCGCGCACTCGATGACCGTCTACAGCCACCAGAGCGGCTTCACCGCTGCCAGGCCGCCCGCCTATCCGCGCCACCTGGTCACCGCCGTGATCGTCTCGCACGACGGCGCCCGCTGGCTGCCGCAGGCCCTCGCCGGCCTGCTCGGCCAGGACCGCCAGGTCCAGCGGGTGCTCGCCGTCGACACCGGATCCACCGACAGTTCCCCGCAGCTGCTCGCCGACACCCTCGGTGACTGGCTCCCGGAGAGCGGCCCGATCATCCTCGGCCGCCGGGCCGGCTTCGGCACCGCCGTCGCCGAGGCCGTCTTCAACAGCCCGCCGCTGCGCCCCGAGGACCTCCCGTACCGGCTCGACCCCTCCGGCTACGACCCGGTCACCGGCGGCTGGGACGACTTCGGCGACCCGCTCGGCCACGAGGACGACCTCGGCCGCGGCGGCCCCCGCGAGACCCAGCCGGTCGAGTGGCTCTGGCTGCTGCACGACGACTGCGAACCGCAGACCGACGCGCTGCGCCGCCTGCTCCAGGTCGCCGACTCCACCCCCAGCGCCGCCGTCGTCGGACCGAAGCTGCGCAGCTGGTACGACCGCCGCCAGCTGCTGGAGGTCGGCGTCACCATCGCCCGCTCCGGCCGCCGCTGGACCGGGCTCGACCGCCGGGAGCAGGACCAGGGCCAGCACGACCAGGTCCGCCCGGTGCTCGCCGTGTCCACCGCCGGCATGCTGGTGCGCCGCGACGTCTTCGAGGAGCTCGGCGGCTTCGACAAGGCACTGCCGCTGATGCGCGACGACACCGACTTCTGCTGGCGGGTCAACGCCGCCGGACACCGCGTCGTCATCGCCCCGGACGCCGTGCTGCGCCACGCCGAGGCCGCCAGCCGCGAGCGGCGCGCCATCGACTGCGGCCCCTCGCACCCGCACCGGCTCGACAAGGCCGGCGCCGTCTTCACCCTGCTCGCCAACTCCAAGGGCGCGCTGTTCCCCTACGTCCTGCTGCGGCTGGTGCTCGGCACCCTGCTGCGGGTCTTCGCCAACCTGCTCGGCAAGGACCCGAAGCAGGCCTTCGACGAGCTCGCCGGCCTCGGCCACGAGCTGATCCGGCTGCCCCGGCTGCTGCTCGCCCGCAAACGCCGGGCCCGCACCCGGGCCGCCGACGCGCTGGACGACCGGACGCTCTTCCCCGCGCCCGGCGCCACCGCGCGGCTCGCCGTCGAGGGCGTGATCGGCTCGCTCGGGATAGGGGGCACCGACGACTCCGGGGCCGGCCGGCACGGCTCGGTCGAGGCCGGCCCGGGTGACGAGGACTCCGAGGACCTGGTCGTCGAGCAGTTCACCCTGATCAAGAAGCTGGCCCGGCGCCCGGCGCCGGTGCTGTTCGCCGCCCTGCTGGTGTTCGCCCTGGTCGCCTGCCGCGACCTGTTCGGCGGCGGGCACCTGTTCGGCGGCGCACTGCTGCCCGCCACCGACGGCGCCGGCGGCCTGTGGGCGATGTACGCCGACTCCTGGCACCCCGTCGGCACCGGCTCCACCGCCGCGGCCCCGCCGTACCTGGCGCTGCTGTCGGTGTTCTCCTGGCTGCTGTTCGACCACGCCGACCTCGCGGTCACCCTGCTGGTCTTCCTCGCGGTGCCGCTCGCCGCGGTCAGCGCCTACCTGGTCTCCCGGCCGCTGCTCGACTCCAAGCTGGTCCGCGCCTGGGCCAGCGCCACCTACGCGCTGCTGCCCGCCGCCACCGGCGCGCTCGCCCAGGGCCGGATCGGCACCGCCGTCCTGGCCGTCCTGCTGCCGCCGCTGGCCCGGGCCGCCGCGATCTCCGCCGGCCTCGGCATCCGCGCCGAGAGCGCCGCCAAGGGCGCCCGGCCCGGTTGGCGCCCGGTCTGGATGACCGTCCTGCTGCTCACCCTGGCCACCGCCTTCGTCCCGCTCGCCTGGGCGCTGGCCGTGCCGCTCTGCCTGGCGATGCTGGCCGCCGCCGTGGTCCGCGGCGGCGCCTTCGGCTCCGGCCTGGACGCGCTGCGCCTGCTCGGGCTGCGCATCCTGGTGATCCTCGCGGTACCGGTCCTGGTGCTCGCGCCCTGGTCGCTGCAGGTGCTCTCGCACCCGCAGCGGCTGCTGCTGGAGGCCGGCCTGCCCGGCCTGCACGGCGGCGGCGCGAGCGCGTTCGGCCTGGTCCTGGTCAACCCCGGCGGCGCCGGGGTCCCGCCGGTCTGGCTGTCCGCGGGCGTGGTGCTCGCCGCGCTGGCCGCCCTGCTGCGCGCCGACCGCCGCCGTGCGGTGCTCGCCGCCTGGGGCGCGGCCGGCGCCGGCATGGTCTTCGCCGTCGCGGTGGCCGGCACCTCCGTCACCCCCGCCTCCGGCGGCCCGGCCGTGCCCGCCTGGGCCGGCCCGGCCAGCCTGCTGGCCGGCATCGCCCTGCTGGCCGCCGCCGCGATCGGCGCCGACGGCGCCAACTCCCGGGTGGCCGGCATCGCCTTCGGCTGGCGCCAGCCGGTCGCCGCCCTGGTGGTGGCGGCCGCGGTGCTCGCCCCGCTGGGCACCGGAATCTGGTGGGCCGTCACCGGCGCCGACGGTCCGCTGCGGCGGACCGAGGCCAGCCAGGTCCCCGCCTTCATCGCGGAGGAGGCCGGCACCAGCGACCGCTCCCGCACCCTCGTCCTCACCGGGGACCAGGGCGGCGGCGCGGTCCGCTACGTCGTGGTGCGCGGCGCCGGGCTGACCCTCGGCCAGGCCGAGTCCACCGTCGACCCCGAGACCGGCACCGAGGACGGCCTGAACCGGATGGTCGGCAGCCTGCTGGCCGGGTCCGGCGCCGACCAGGCGGGCGCGCTGGCCGCCTACGGCATCGGCTACGTGCTGGTCGACCAGCCGCTGATCGGCACCTTCAAGGACGTCCTGGACACCACCCCCGGCCTGGTCAAGGCCAACCAGGACGGCAGCGCCGCGCTCTGGCAGGTCAACGGCGCCCCGGCGACCCGCGCCGTGATCACCGCCCCGGGCGCCCGCCCGGTCGTGGTGCCCTCCGGCCGGCGCGACCTGGACACCGCCGTCCCGGCCGGCCCCGAAGGCCGGGTGCTGCGGCTCGCCGAGACCGCCGCCCCCGAGTGGAAGGCCACCCTGGGCGGCACCGCGCTGGAGCCGGTCACCGTCGACGGCTGGGCGCAGGGCTTCAAGCTCCCGGCGGGCGGCGGCAAGCTCGTCGTCACCCGCGAGGGCAGCCTGCTGCACACCGGCTGGATCTGGGCCCAGCTGCTGCTCGGACTGACGATCCTGGTGCTGGCCCTGCCCGGCCGCCGCAGCCACAAGGACGACGACCTGCCCGAGGAGGTGGTCGCCGCCGCCGCGCTGGCCGCCGCCGCCCAGGCGCAGGCCCCCGCGCCCGGCAGCCGCCGGGCCCGCCGGATGGCCGAGCGGGGCGAGGGCGGGGAGCCCGGCGCCGAGGACGGCGGGGTCTACGAGGGACGACCCGGTGCGATCCCGCAGCAGCCCGCGGGCGAGCCCCCCGTCGAGGCCGTCGCGGCGGCCGCCGCCGTCCAGGACGCCGAGCCCTACGCCGACCCGTACCAGACGTACCAGCAGGCCGACCCGTACAGCTACGACCCGTACACCGCCCAGCAGCCGGTGGCCGCCCCGTACGGCGGCCAGGGCTACGGCCAGGACGGCTACCCGCAGCAGACCGCCGACGGCGGCTACCAGCAGGGGGCCCAGCACGGGACCCAGCAGGGCGGCTACGAGCAGTACCAGCAGGACCAGCAGTACGGCTACGACCCCTACCAGCAGGACGGGCAGCAGCCGTGGGTGCCGGGGCAGCCGCAGGCCGAGCCCTACTACGACCCGAACGATCCCGATCCCAACGGGCCGGGCCGGTACCCGCACCACCACGGATCGGGGAGCTGACCCGCGATGAAGAAGCCCGCCTTCACCAGGAAGTCCAAGCCCGCCGCCGAGGCGCCCGGCCCCGCCGCAGGCGCGTTCGGCGACACCTCGGGGGATGCCACCGCCAAGGCCGCCTCCTCCGGGGGGACGCGGACCACGCAGTCCTTCCTGGCCGCGGCCGCCGTCCTCGCGGTGGTGTTCGGCATCGCCGAGCTGCGCCCGCCGGCCGCCCCGGCCAAGGCCGACCAGGGCGCCGCGACCTCGGCGCAGGTCGAGCGGACGGCTGCGGTCTGCCCGCAGCCGATCCAGGGCCTGACCGGCTCGACCACCCTCACCGCGTACACCCCGCCCGGCACCGCCGCCGGCGGCGCCACCGCCGGGGCCGGCTGGATCAGCGACGCGGCGGCGCCGGCCACGCCCCCGACCGCGGCCCCCGCCGCACCGGCGGCCCCCGCCGCACCGGCGGCGCCCGCCGCCCCGGCCGGCGGGGACAAGGCCGGTGCGGACAAGGGCGGCGCGCCCGCCGACGCCCGGCTGACCCTGGCCAAGCCCGGCACCCCCGTGGCCGCCCCCGCCGGCAACGGCGACACGGCCCCCGGCGCAGGGGCCGTCGCCACCGGCGCGCTCGCGCCCGGCTTCACCGTCACCCAGACCACCACCGTCACGGAGCAGCGCGGGCTGGGCCTGTCCGGCCTCACCTGCACCCCGGCCGGCACCAGCTTCTGGTTCGCGGGCGCCAGCACCGCGGGCGACCGCACCGACTACGTCAGCCTGGTCAACACCGAGGCCACCGCCGCCGTCGTCGACCTCAAGCTGTACGGCGACAAGGGCCTGATCGAGAACGACGCCGCCAACGGCATCACCATCGCCCCCGGCAGCTCGCAGTCCGTCCTGCTCCCGACCATCAGCAAGGGCCAGGTCGCCGACCTCGCCGTGCACGTGGTGGTGCGCAGCGGCCGGGTCGGAGCCGCCCTGCACGCCGCCGACGGCGCCAAGGGCGCCGACTGGGTGCCCGCCTCGGCCGACCCGGCGCCCACCCAGGTGCTCCCGGGCCTGCCCGCCGACACCGCGGGCGCCCGCCTGGTGGTCTGGGCTCCGCCGGAGGACGACGCGGACCTGAAGATCCAGCTGTCCGGCAAGAACGGCTGGTTCACCCCGGCCGGCAACGAGTCGATCCACGTCAAGGCCGGCATGGTGGCCGCCGTCGACCTCGGCAAGGTCACCCGCGACGAGGTGGCCGGCCTGCGGCTGTCGCCCAGCGACGACAAGCACCCCACCCCGGTGGTGGTCGGCCTGCGGATCGACCGGGCCGGCCAGAACGGCAAGTCCGACGCCGCCTGGCTGAGCGGGACGGTGCCGATCGGCGCCCGCGCCACCGTGGCCGACAACCGCGGCGGCGGCGCGTCCACGCTGTTCCTCACCTCCACCGGCGAGGCCGCGACCGTCCGGGTCACCTCCTCGGCGGGCACCGGCGGCGGCACCCCGGCCACCACGGAGGTCCAGCTGCCGGCCGGCGGCACGGTCGCCCTCCCCGCACCCGAGCCGGGCGGACTGAACGGCGCCTACGCGCTCACCGTGGAGACCGTCTCCGGCGGCCCGGTCGCGGCCGCCCGGATGCTCGCGATCCCCGCCAAGGACGTGCCGATGTTCACCATCCAGGCGCTGCGCGACGACCGCAGCAGCGTCAAGGTCCCGCAGGCCGCCCAGGACCCGGGCGTCGTCCAGCGCTGACACACCGTCGAGGGGCGGTACCCGGGCCCGGGTACCGCCCCTCGACGTCGGCCGTGCCGACCCGTCAGTCCTCGTCGTACCGGGGGTCGATGGCATCCGGGGACAGCCCCAGCAGCTCCGCCACCTGCTCGATCAGGATCTCGTGCACCAGCGCCGCGCGGTCCTCCCGGGTCTTCGCCCGGATCTCCACCGGCCGCCGGTACACCACGATCTGGCTCTTGCGCCCCTGTCGGCCCGCCGACACCCGGCCCAGCGGCACCCCGCCGTCCGCCTCCGCGTCCTCCGGAGCGTGCAGCGGCACCTCCTGGACGGCGAACTCCACCTCGATCAACTGCGGCCAACGCCGTTCAAGACGCTCCACCGACTCGCGCACGTAGTCGTCGAACAACTCGGAGCGGGTGAGCGAGATCGGCACCTGCGGTGGCGCCAGCGGGCCGCGCAGGCCCCTGCCGTGCCGGTCGCGGTGCCGGGGGCGGCGCGAAGGTCCCGTCGATGACTGCGGTGCAGAGCTGTCCATATCACTGCCGAGGGTAGTCCTTGGGCGGTCGGAAGTGGACCACCCCGACACCGAAACGCCAGGGGTGGCGGGCGCACGGACGGGCGCGCGGACCACGACACGGCACACCCGCCGGGCAGCCGGTCTTCGCTCCCCGGCGAGGAGTGCGGTACCGTCCACCCTCGTGAGCTCTGTACGTCGTTGTTCGCGGACCGCGTGCGGCCGGCCGGCCGTCGCAACGCTGACGTACGTCTACGCGGACTCCACCGCCGTCCTCGGTCCGCTCGCCACCTACGCCGAGCCGCACTGCTACGACCTGTGCGCCGAGCACGCCGAGCGGCTCACCGCCCCGCGCGGCTGGGAGGTCGTCCGGCTCGCCGCCGAGGCCGGCCCGCTGCGCCGCAGCAGCGACGACCTCGAAGCGCTCGCCAACGCCGTCCGCGAGGCCGCCCGCCCGCAGACCCCCCGTCAGGGCCGCGGCCCCGAGGGCGAGTCCACCGAGGCCGGCCGCCGCGGCCACCTGCGCGTGCTGCGCTCGCCGGACAGCTGACCCGGCCCCCCACCGCCCGCCCGGCCGGGCCCAGGCCCTGGTCAGGGCGCCTCCCGGCACCGGCCGTTCGCCGGATCCCGGTACGCTGCCCCCCTACCGGGTACCGAACGGCATGGCACCCGGACGTATCGTGACCATGGGCGATCAGCCCGTCGATCAGACAGACACCAGGGTGGAGCCGCAGTGCGCGACCTCAAGCAGCTCGTGAAGGCGTACGACGTTCGAGGCGTTGTGCCGGACCAGTGGGACGAGAGCCTGGCGCGCGCCTTCGGCGCCGCGTTCGTGAAGGTCACCGAGGCCTCCGCGATCGTCATCGGCCACGACATGCGACCGTCCTCCCCCTCGCTCAGCCGGGCCTTCGCCGAGGGCGCGGCCGCCTACGGCGCCGACGTCGTCGAGATCGGCCTCTGCTCGACCGACCAGCTGTACTACGCCAGCGGCAAGCTGGACCTGCCCGGTGCGATGTTCACCGCGAGCCACAACCCGGCCGAGTACAACGGCATCAAGCTGTGCCGCGCCGGCGCCGCCCCGGTCGGCCAGGACACCGGCCTCGCCGACATCCGCGAGCTGGTCGAGTCCTGGACCGCCGAGGACGACACCGTCACCGTCCCCGCCGTCGACGTGAAGCCCGGCGCGCTGTCCGCCCAGGACACCCTGCGCGGCTACGCCGACCACCTGCTCGGCCTGGTCGACCTCCGGGCGATCCGCCCGCTGAAGGTCGCCGTCGACGCGGGCAACGGCATGGGCGGCCACACCGTGCCGACCGTCTTCGACGGCCTGCCGATCGAGCTCGTCCCGATGTACTTCGAGCTGGACGGCACCTTCCCCAACCACGAGGCCAACCCGCTCGACCCGAAGAACATCGTCGACCTGCAGGCCAAGGTCCGCGAGGTCGGCGCCGACATCGGTCTCGCCTTCGACGGCGACGCCGACCGCTGCTTCGTCGTCGACGAGCGCGGCGAGCCGGTCTCCCCGTCCGCGATCACCGCCCTGGTCGCCGCCCGCGAGATCGCCCGGGCCAAGGCCGCCGGCGAGGACGAGCCGACCATCATCCACAACCTGATCACCTCCTGGACCGTCCCCGAGGTGGTCCGGGAGCTCGGCGGCAAGCCGGCCCGCACCCGGGTCGGCCACTCCTTCATCAAGCAGGAGATGGCCGTCACCGACGCCGTCTTCGGCGGTGAGCACTCCGCGCACTACTACTTCCGCGACTTCTGGCGCGCCGACACCGGCATGCTCGCCGCGCTGCACGTGCTCGCCGCCCTGGGCGGTCAGGAGGGCACCCTCTCCGCGCTGACCGCCGAGTACGACCGCTACGCGGCCTCCGGCGAGATCAACAGCACCGTCGCCGACCAGGCCGACCGCTCCGCCGCCGTCAAGGCCGCCTACGCGGGCCTGGAGGGCACCACCACCGACGAGCTCGACGGCCTCACCGTGGCCGGCGACGACTGGTGGTTCAACCTGCGCGCCTCCAACACCGAGCCGCTGCTGCGCCTCAACGTCGAGGCCAAGGACCCGGCGAGGATGGCCGAGCTGCGCGACGGCGTGCTCGCCATCGTCCGCGCCTGACGCAGGCTCGTGGTGCCCCGGCCGGTAGGGTTTCCTCTCGGCCGGGGCACCGCCGTGCCACCCCTCTGAACTGGAGCCCGAACCCCATGAAGCTGGAATCCTTCCTGCTGGAGATCCTGGTCTGCCCGCAGTGCCGGGCCGCGCTGACCGAGGGCGGCACCGAGGAGCAGCCCGAACTGCTCTGCACCGGCGAGAGCTGCGGCCTGGCCTACCCCGTCCGCGACGGAATTCCGGTACTGCTGGTGGACGAGGCCCGCCGCCCGGCCTGATCCTTGGGGGCGGACGCCCGCGTACCCAGCCAGCACCACCGCTCAGCCCGCAGCGCCCAGCCAACAGCCGGAGGCCCGCCGCATGCTCGACGACACCCTGCTCGACGACCCGGCCGCCCTCCAGCGCGCCGACCACGACCGCGCCCTGCTCGCCCTGGCCGGCTCCGGCGCCCGGGTCCGCACCGCGCTGCGGCTCGCCGACGCGGCCGGCGTCGACCGGCTGCGACCCGACGGCCGGCCGCGTTCCGTGCTGGTCGCCGGGCACGGCAGCGCCCTGACGGCGGCCGGGATCCTGGCCGCGCTGGCCGGCACCGCCAGCCTGGTCACCGCGCTGGCGCCGACCGACGCGGCGTTCGTCCCGCGCACCGACCGGTCGGTCGCGCCGCCCGCCTTCACCGCCGGGTTCGCCTGGCAGCTCCCCGGCTGGGCCGGCCCGCTCGACCTGCTGGTGATCAGCTCCGCGGAGGGCGGCGAGCGCGGCCTGATCGCGCTCGCCGAGCAGGCCTACGCGCGCGGGTGCGCGATCGTCGTCACCGCCCCCGCCGGCAGCCCGCTCGCCGAGGCCGCCCTCCAGGTCCGGGCGCTGCCGCTGCCGTACGTGCCGTCGGCCCTGCCCGAGGACGGAACGCCGCAGCCCGGCTCCGCCGCCGAGCCCGACCTGCCCGCCGAGGACCCGGCCGCGCTCTGGGCCCACCTCGCCCCGCTGCTGGCGCTCACCCAGAAGATCGGCGTGACCCAGCTGGCGTACGACTCGCTGCCCGCCACCGCCGACCTGCTCGACGCGGCCGCCGTGCGCTGCCGCCCCGACGCGGCCGCGTACCGCAACCCCGCCAAGAGCCTGGCCGCCCGGCTGGCCGGCACCGTCCCGCTGCTCTGGGCCGAGGGGCCGGTGGCCGGCGCCGCCGCCGACCGCTTCGCCGCCCAGCTCGCCGACCGGGCCGGCCGCCCGGCCCTCGCCGGACTGCTGCCGCAGGCGCTCACCGAGCACCGCGGGATGTTCACCGGCCAGCTCGGCGCGGGCGCGGACCCGGACGACTTCTTCCGCGACCGGGTCGACGAGCCGGACCCGCTGCACCTGCAGGTCCTGCTGCTGCGCCACGTCCCGGGCGAGACGCCCGCGGAGGAGGAGGACGAGGGCCCGACCGAGGTCCCGGCCGACGACGAGGGCCCGCGCAGCTTCGGCGCCGCCCGGGCGCACCGGCTCGCCGCCGCCCACGAAGTCCGGCTGACCGAGTACGCGAGCGCCCGTCCCGACCCGCTGCACGCGCTGGCCGAGCTGGTCGCGCTCACCGACTTCGCCGCCGTCTACCTGGGGCTCGCGGCGGCGCGGTCGTAGGACGGCGGCGGCGGGCCGGTACCGTATGCGCTCGACGGGACTCGACAGAGCAGAGCGCGGGCTGCGTGAACGGCCCCCGGCGGAGGGACCATTCCGAGCATGAGCACCGAAGGCGGCACCAAGGCACTGGTCGCGGCGTTGTCCGCGAACCTGGGGATCGCGGTCAGCAAGTTCGTGGCCTTCGCGTTCTCCGGCTCGTCGTCGATGCTCGCGGAGGGCGTGCACTCGCTGGCGGACTCGGGCAACCAGATCCTGCTGCTGGTCGGCGGCAAGCGCTCGCAGCGGCTGGCCACCCCCGAACACCCCTTCGGGTACGGGCGCGAGCGCTACATCTACGCCTTCCTGGTCTCGATCGTGCTGTTCAGCGTCGGTGGCATGTTCGCCGTCTACGAGGGCTACGAGAAGATCGCCCACCCGCACGAGCTGGACAACTGGTACTGGCCGATCGGCGTGCTGGTGCTCGCGATCCTGCTGGAGTCCTGGTCCTTCTTCACGGCGTACCGGGAGGCCGTCAAGGACAAGGGCGGGCACGGCTGGCCGGCCTACATCCGGCGGGCCAAGGCCCCGGAGCTGCCGGTCGTCCTGCTGGAGGACACCGGCGCGCTGATCGGCCTGGTGCTGGCGCTGTTCGGCGTCAGCCTGACCGTGATCACGGGGGACGGCGTCTGGGACGGCATCGGCACCGTGTCGATCGGCGTGCTGCTGATCGTCATCGCGCTCGTGCTGGCGATGGAGACCAGGTCGCTGCTGATCGGCGAGTCCGCCCACCCGGAGGTGGTGGCCCAGATCCGGGACGCCCTGGTCGACCACGACTCCGTCACCACGGTCATCCACATGCGGACCCTGCACCTCGGCCCGGAGGAGCTGCTGGTCGCCGCCAAGATCGGCGTCAACGCGGAGGACACCGCCGTCCAGGTCGCCGAGGCCATCGACGCGGCCGAGGTCCGGGTCCGCCGGGCCGTCCCGATCGCCCGGGCCGTCTACCTGGAGCCGGACATCTACAGCGCGGAGAAGGCGGCCCAGGGCGACGACCCGACCGCCACCCCGGGCGGGCCGGTACCGGGCGCGCACTGACCGCGGGGCCCCGGGCCGCTCCGGCGCGGCCCGGTCCGGCGCGGCCTGTTCCGCGACCGGTCCAGGGCCGGTCCAGGCCGCGTCCAGGCCCGGGCCGAAAAAGGTCTTTCCGAGTCGGCATCCGGGGCCGCCGGTGTAGATTCGTCCCAGAGCCAGAACGTCGCTGCTGATGGCGGTCGATCGGCGGCCCGTACCCGTGAGGGTGCGCGCCGGTCGAGGGAGAGAGGTCCTCCGACGGTTTGTGCTGTGCAGCAGGGAAGCCTGCCCCCGTTCGGGGCCGGGCCGCCCCGGCGTTGCCGCGCACCCGTGCAGCCCCGCCGTGCTGCGACGCACACCAGGACCTTGGCCATGCCCCACCCCCCATCAGCGAGGAGCAGACGCATGTCGACCGACATCACCGGTGACTTCAAGGTCGCCGACCTTTCCCTGGCGCCGTTCGGGCGCAAGGAGATCCAGCTGGCCGAGCACGAGATGCCCGGCCTGATGTCCATCCGCGCGGAGTACGCCGCTTCGCAGCCGCTGGCTGGCGCCCGGATCACCGGCTCGCTGCACATGACCGTGCAGACCGCCGTGCTGATCGAGACCCTCACCGCGCTCGGTGCCGAGGTCCGCTGGTGCTCCTGCAACATCTTCTCCACCCAGGACCACGCCGCCGCCGCCATCGCGGTCGGCCCGGAGGGCACCCCGGAGAACCCGCAGGGCGTGCCGGTCTTCGCCTGGAAGGGCGAGACGCTGGAGGAGTACTGGTGGGCCACCGAGCAGGCGCTCACCTGGCCGAACGGCCAGACCCCGAACATGATCCTGGACGACGGCGGTGACGCCACCCTGCTGATCCACAAGGGCGTCGAGTTCGAGAAGGCCGGTGCCGCTCCGGACCCGTCCACCGCGGACAACGACGAGTACCGCCTCATCCTCGAGGTGCTCAACCGCACCCTGGTCGAGACCCCGAACAAGTGGACCGAGATCGCGGCCACCATCAAGGGCGTGACCGAGGAGACCACCACCGGTGTCCACCGCCTGTACGAGATGCACCGCGACGGCAAGCTGCTGTTCCCGGCGATCAACGTCAACGACTCGGTCACCAAGTCGAAGTTCGACAACAAGTACGGCTGCCGCCACTCGCTGATCGACGGCATCAACCGCGCCACCGACGTCCTGATCGGCGGCAAGGTCGCCGTCGTCGCCGGCTACGGCGACGTGGGCAAGGGCTCCGCCGAATCGCTGCGCGGCCAGGGCGCCCGCGTCATCGTCACCGAGATCGACCCGATCTGCGCCCTGCAGGCGGCGATGGACGGCTACCAGGTCGCGACCCTGGACGACGTCGTGGAGACGGCCGACATCTTCATCACGACGACCGGCAACAAGGACATCATCATGGCCTCGCACATGGCCCGGATGAAGCACCAGGCCATCGTCGGCAACATCGGCCACTTCGACAACGAGATCGACATCGCGGGCCTCGCCGCGCTGCCCGGCATCGTCAAGACCGAGGTCAAGCCGCAGGTCCACGAGTGGCGCAAGGCCGATGGCAAGACCATCATCGTCCTCTCCGAGGGCCGCCTGCTGAACCTGGGCAACGCGACCGGCCACCCGTCGTTCGTGATGTCCAACTCCTTCGCCAACCAGACGATCGCGCAGATCGAGCTGTTCACGAAGACCGAGCAGTACCCGATCGGCGTCTACGTGCTGCCGAAGCACCTGGACGAGAAGGTCGCCCGTCTGCACCTCGCCGCGCTGGGCGTGAAGCTGACCACCCTGAGCCAGGAGCAGGCCGACTACATCGGCGTCCCGGTCGAGGGCCCGTACAAGGCGGACCACTACCGCTACTGATCCGCCCGGCCCGCCGGTCGAGCGACCGGCGGGCCGACTGATCGGCTCCGGAACGCACGGCGGCCGGCACCTCCCCTGTGGGTGCCGGCCGCCGTGCGTTCCGCCGTCTTCCTCTGTTCCCGCCCGGGAGCGTCAGTACCGCAGGACGTCGGTGGTCCAGGAGCTCTCGTCCATGCCCAGCACCGTGGTCCTGGCGAGCAGGCCCTCAAGGCCGCCGATCTGCTCCAGCGAGGGTGCGATACCCGCCCCCACGCCCACGCAGACCTTCACGTCGCTCTCCACCCGGCAGACGGGCGGATTGGGGTCGGTGTACGGCGAGCCGTCCGTCCCGGTGGGGGACGCGGTGGGACCGGCGTCCACCGGCTCCAGGTTGACCGAGACGTTCTTGCCCTCGAACTGGAACATCAGCCAGAAGTACCAGGGCGAGTTCTTGAGGGGGCTCGGCCGGGTGAGCGACACGTCGGTGGCCTTGAACGCCTCGGGCAACCGGGCGAACCGCACCGGCAGCGGGATGTCCCACTTCCCGTACTTGGCGTCGGCCGCGACCCGCAGCAGGACCTCGTCCGTCAGGTCCGCGGGCTCGCCGCCGTAGGCGCGGATCTGCGCCCACCGGCCCGAGGGCGTCTGCCAGCGCAGCAGGCGGTCCGGCCTCTCCTGCGCCCGCGCGTTCGGGTCGACCAGCCAGAAGGCAGGCTGTCCGTTGACGGACGGCGCCTGGACCTTCTGCCGGCTCTCGTTCGGGCCCTGCTCGATCTCCGGCTCGGGGCCGGCCGGGTACAGGGTGAGGTAGATCCGCGGAGCCTGGTCGCCCTTGCCGATCGCCTCGGTGAAGATCCCGTGGTAGCCGGTCTCGTAGCCGATGCCGGACTTCCCGCCCGCCCAGTCCGGCAGCCAGCCGAACATGACGTCGGTGGTCAGCGGGTCGATCGTGGGGGGCGCCGGGGGCACGGTCGGCGACGGCGCCGGCGACCCGGTCGGAGTGACCGAGGGCGCGGCGGGCGGGGGAGGGGCCGCGGCGCCCCCGGCCGGCTGGAGCAGCAGGGCGCCGGTCAGGACCGCCGCCGTCACCGCCGCCACCGCACCGATCGCGGCGCCGCGCCGCCGGCGCAGCCGGGCCCGTCCCTTGCGGACCGCCTCCGCGGGGTTCAGGGCGGCCGGAGGCGCGGGCGTGTCCGCCAGTGCGATCAGCTGTTCGGCCAGCCCGCTGGACTCGTTGCTGGTCATGACGTCCTCTCTGCGGCTGCGGGGCGAACGAGAAGCGTGGTGCGGAGCGTCTCCAGACCGCGCGAGGTCTGGCTCTTGACGTTGCCCGACGAGCAGCCGAGCGCCTCGGCCGCCTGGTCGACCGTCAGATCGCAGTAGTAGCGGAGCACCACGGTGGCCCGTTGGCGGGGCGGCAGAGCGGCGAGGGCCTGCCGAAGGTCGAGTGAGGCGTCGAGGTCGACGCTCACGCCCGCCGCGTCGGCCTCGATCCCGCTCCGGGTCGTCCGCCGCCACCAGGGCGATCGCTGCTCCGCCAGGAACGTGTTGACCAGCACCTTGCGGGCGTAGCCGTCGACGTTCTCGACCCGGCCGGCCCTCGACCAGTTCACATAGAGCTTGGTGACGCTCTCCTGGACCAGGTCGTCCGCACGGTGCCAGTCCCCGCACAGCAAATAGGCGACCTTGCGCAGCCAGCCGCTCCTGGAGGCCACGTACTCGGTGAACTCCTCGTCGCGTGCCTGCTTCGCCATCTCCGCCCCCTCCCTCGTACTCGTACCGACGGCGCCGGTGCGCGCCGTCCACCCCCTAATGCGGGCACCCGCACCGAACGTTGCATGCCGGTCGCCACTGATCGCGGACGTAGGCTTCGCTCCATGCCCAACGGCCGGTACTCGCACCACGACACCCATGACCACGTCCTGCTCGGCGAGGAACGCTTCAGCTGCGCGCCCGGGCCGGCCGGCTGGCGGTACGTCTCCAAGACGTACGGACCGGACGGCCAGGTCCTCGGCACCGTCGACCTGACGCTGGACTCGCGGGCCCGGCCGCTGCGGATGGAGCTGCGGGCGGGCGGCTGGCAGGTCCGGGGCGGCGCCGTCGACGGGGTGGCCTGGGTGCGGACCGACCCGGCCGATCCGGCGGGGGAGCTCGCGGCGGAGGGACACGACCGGGCCCACGGCTTCACCGGGCGCTCGCCGGGCTTCCTGGTCGCCACCGCCCGGATGCTGCGGCTGCGGGAGGGGGCGAGTGCGCGGGTGCGGCTGGTCGCCTTCACCGAGCCGGTCCTGGCGCCGCGCACCTTCGACCAGGGTTGGCTGCTGGAGGGTGTGGACACGCACGAGACGGACTCCGGTCCGCTGCTGGTCGAGCGGTACCAGGTCGCGGACCTGGAGACGGGCGAGCAGCAGGTGGTGCACCTGGCGGGGGACGTCGTGCTGGCGGCCGCCGGGGTCGAGCTGGAGGAGCTGGAGTCGCCGCCGAACGCCTGGCCGGCCGAGTTCGGGGGCTGAGTAGTCCGGGGGCTGGGCTCGGGGGCTCGGGTTATGCAGGTGGGGCGAAGCCCGTGCCGGGTGCCTGCGGGGGAGCGGGTGCGGTCTGCTGGGCCGGTGCCGGTGCCGGGTGCTGTGGGGGCCGGTACCCGTGCACCTGCTGGGCCTGCTGGGCCTGCTGGGCCTGCTGTGCCTGCTGTGCCTGCTGTGCCTGTTGGGTGAGCTGGGCCTGGTGGGCCTGCTGCGCCGCGTACCCCTGGGCCCTGGTCCACTCGCGCCGCTGGCGCTCCGCGAGCACCGCGCCGAGGTACGCCGCCGGGTGCAGGCCGTAGGGGACCGGGTGGCCCGTACGGGCGGCGAGGTCCTCGGCCAACCGGGCGGAGAGCTGGTGCGCCACCGCCTGGTCCAGCTGGCCGACCCGGCCGAGCAGCTGGCGGATCGCCAGCCAGAGCGGCTCCGGCACCGCCGAGAGGTCCAGGGCGACCAGCTCGCCGCCCAGCGCCTGCAGCAGCTGGGGAGGCACCGGCGGCAGCGCCGTCGCGGCCCCGCTCCCACCGGGCACCCGCTCGCGGACGACCAGCGTCCCCGCGAAGACGTCGCCCAGCCTGCGGCCCTCGGAGGACACCGCGGAACAGATCGCGGCCGGTACCCCGCTCATGACGACGATCTCGAAGAAGCCCACCAGACCGCGGACCAGCGAGTGCCGGAACCGGACCGGCCCGCCGTCGCTGCGCACCACCCGCAGGCCCAGGGCCGCCTTGCCGAGCGAGCGTCCGCGGGTGAAGGTCTCGATCATCACGGGGACCGCGACCATGAAGAACACCGTGAGCCCGAGCGTGAGGGCGGTGAAGGCCGCGCCGTCGAGGTCGGTCAGGGCGAGGCCCAGGACCAGCGAGGTCACCACCAGCGCCGCGGCCTGCACGAGCAGGTCCATCCCGACCGCCAGCGCCCGGCTGGGAAGCTTCGCCGCGCGCAGGCCGAGAACGACCGCCTCGCCCGTCACCAGGTCGCTCAAGACACCCGTCCGTTCCCGTTCATGGCCCGCGGGGGAGGGGACGTCCGCCGGATCGGCCCCCACGACCCCGTGAATTGCAGTCGCCAACATACGGGGCCGCCCGCCCGGGCGGGAAGGGAGGTCCGGGCCGCCCACCGCGCGGACCGGCCTCGGCAGCGGGTCCGGCCCGGGGGCCAGGCGGTCCGGCACCGCCCGTGAACGCCCGTACGCCCTCTGGCATGCTGGGCCGCACCTGTCCGCACGCGCCTGCCCGCGCGCCCGCGTGCCCCGCGCCGACCATGGAGCTGCCGCATGGACCTGGACGTCTTCGTCGCCACCCACCAGGGGGAGTGGGCACGGCTGGACGCCCTCGCCAGGACCAGGCGGCTCACCGGCGAGGAGGCCGACGAGCTCGTCACCCTCTACCAGCGGGCCACCGGCCACCTGGCCAAGGTCCAGGCCGCCGCCCCCGATCCCACCCTCGAAGGCCGGCTGACCAGTCTGGTGTCCCGGTCCCGCGACGCGGTGGCGGGCAGCCGAAGCAGCGGCTGGCGCGACGTCGGCCGGTACTTCACGGTCAGCTTTCCCGCGGCGCTGTATCGGGCGCGGCGCTGGTGGCTGCCGGTCGCGATCCTCTCGCTGTTCGCCACGGCGCTGGTCGCCTGGTGGGTGGCCAGCCACCCGGAGGTCCGCAACAGCCTCGCCACGCCCGCCGCGCTGCGCGAGATGACCAGGCCGGGCGGTGAGTACGAGGCGTACTACTCGGACCGCCCCGCCAGCTCCTTCGCCGCCCAGGTCTGGACGAACAACGCCTGGATCGCCGCGACCTGCCTGGTCTTCGGCGTCGCGCTGGGCCTGCCCGTCCTCTACATGCTCTGGACCAACATCCTGAACCTCGGGCTCGGCGTCGGTCTGATGGCCTCGGCCGGCCGCCTCGACACCTTCCTCGGCCTGCTGATCCCGCACGGTCTGCTGGAACTGACCGCGGTCTTCGTCGCGGGGGGCCTGGGCCTGCGCCTCGGCTGGACGGTCATCGACCCCGGCCCGCGCACCCGCGCCACGGCACTGGCCGAGGAAGGCCGCTCCGTCATCGGCATGGCGGTCGGGCTGGCCGTGGTGCTGGGCATCTCCGGAGTCCTCGAAGCCTTTGTGACGCCGTCCGGCCTCCCCACCTGGGCCCGTATCTCGATCGGCGTCCTGGCCGAGGTCTGCTTCCTGCTCTATGCCCTGGTCCTGGGGCGGAAGGCCGCCGCGACCGGGGAGACCGGCGATGTGGACGTGGCCGACCGGGCCGACCTGCAGCCCGTCGCCGCCTGAGTCGATGTGATCGGCAGGCCTCTGACCTGCTACTCTTCTCGCATCTCAGCCAAACCATTGACGTGGTTCGGGTGGGCTAGTAGGTTAGAACGGTTGGGACAGACTGGACAACGGTCGTCCCGGGCGTTAGTGTCTACGACACCGCCAAATCGACGCGAACTCGGTTCACGAATAAGCGTCCGACGAGGTAAATCCTGGAACTGAGCACACCGAATCCTTTGATAGGCTTCGGAGCGAAGTTGAAGGAAATCCCCTCCAGCGGGAATTCAGAGAAACAAACGCCGGGTAAAACCGGCCGAGCGGATCTGCTAAGCTGGAAACACGAAAGAACGAAGCGCCCGGAGGGCCCGCTGGAAGGCGGTCCGAAGGAAGTGTCCGTTCCTTGAGAACTCAAC
>NZ_JBITZW010000041.1:0-44617 GCF_044547105.1 Kitasatospora sp. NPDC052868
ATCCTCGAATCCCTCGGCCTGCGCGAACGCGGCCTGGAGATCGTCTCCTGCCCCTCCTGCGGCCGCGCCCAGGTCGACGTCTACAAGCTCGCCGAAGAGGTCACCGCCGGCCTCGAGGGCATGGAGGTACCGCTGCGCGTCGCCGTCATGGGCTGCGTCGTCAACGGCCCCGGCGAGGCCCGCGAGGCCGACCTCGGCGTCGCCTCCGGCAACGGCAAGGGCCAGATCTTCGTCAAGGGCGAGGTCATCAAGACCGTCCCCGAATCGAAGATCGTCGAGACCCTGATCGAGGAGGCCCTCAAGCTCGCCGAGCAGATGCAGGCCGACGGCGTCGAAGCCGGCGCCCCCACCGTCACCGCCGGCGAGTGACCGGCGGACGGTAGTTTCCGGAAGCGGGGCCGTCCGTCCACGGACGGCCCCGCGGCCGTAGCCGGGTGGGGCCACGGAGTAGGGTGCGGCCAGAGTCGTCTCAGTGAGGTGCTGTCTCGATGCTCGATCGAGGTGTGATGCTCCCCAGCTCGTTCCAGGTCGCCCGCGCGCTGGCGACCACCCGTGTCCTGGAGGCACCGGACCTGGCGGACACCCTGGAGGTGCTGCGCCGCAACCCGGTCGCCAACGCCTTCGTCGCCACCCGGGTCGAGAGCGTCGGGCTCGACCCCTGGCGGCTCGGCGGGGAGATGTGGGGCTGGTACGACGAGCACGGCGAGCTGGACGCGCTCTGCTACGCCGGGGCCAACCTGGTGCTGGTGAACGCCGGGCCGGCCGCCGTCCAGGCCTTCGCCGAACGGGCCCGCCGCCAGGGCCGCCGCTGTTCCTCGATCGTCGGCCCGGCCGACGCGACCGCCGCCCTCTGGGCGCTGCTGGAGCGCAGCTGGGGGCCGGCCCGCGAGGTCCGGGCCCACCAGCCGCTGATGGCCGCCACCGTGCCGTCCGCCGAGATCGCGCCCGACCCGCTGGTGCGGCGGGTGGAGCGCAGCGAGGTCGAGACCGTGATGCCGGCCTGCGTGGCGATGTTCACCGAGGAGGTCGGGGTCTCCCCGCTGGCCGGGGACGGCGGGCTGCTCTACCAGGCCCGGGTCGCCGAACTCGTCTCCACGGGGCGCTCGTTCGCCCGCTTCACGGACGACGGCCAGGTGGTCTTCAAGGCCGAGATCGGCGCCGTCACCGAGGGCGCCTGCCAGGTCCAGGGCGTCTGGGTCGCCCCCGAGTACCGCGGCCGGGGCCTGTCCGAGACGGGTATGGCGGCCGTCCTCGACATCGCCCTGCGAGAGGTCGCCCCGGTGGTCTCGCTCTACGTCAACGACTACAACCTGCGGGCCCGCGCGGCCTACCGTCGGGTCGGCTTCCGCGAGGTCGGCGCCTTCATGAGCGTGCTGTTCTGATCCCCGACCGCGTTCGGGCCGTACGGGTAGTAACGTCCGGGGCATGGATCAGCTGACCGGGGTGACGATCGAGGCCATCGACCTTGCGGCGTGGGCGCCGCAGGCGCTCGAGGTCCAGGCGGTGGCGTTCGGGCTGACGCCCGAGGAGGTCGCCGTCCGGCTGCACATCGTCGGCCGGCACGCCCAGCAGCCCGGGGTGATCGCGCTGGGGGCGCTGAGCGGCGACCGGCTGGTCGGCTTCGGGTACGGGATGCCCAACCGCCGGGAGCACTGGTGGAGCACGGTGATCCAGCCCTACCTGGAGCAGCGCGGGTACGGCGACTGGCTGGACGAGGTCTTCGCGATCACCGAACTGCACGTGCTGCCCGGGTTCCAGGGCCAGGGCATCGGCTCCTCGCTGATCCGCACCCTGTGCGAGCGGTCCGGGCTGCGGCGCAGCATCCTCTCCGCGATCGACGCCGAGACGCCGGCGCGCCGGCTCTACCGGGCGCTCGGCTACCAGGACCTCGCGCGCGCCGTGCACTTCCCGAACACCGATCGGCTGTACGCGGTGATGGGCGCCGCGCTGCCGTTGCGCGGGCGGCCGGATCAGAGCGCGCCGGCGAACTCCAGGTAGAGCTCGGCGTCCTCCCGGCGGCCCACCGCGAGGGCGCGCAGCCCGGTGGCCGCGGCGCGGAACAGCGTCCAGCCGCGCAGGCGTTCCTGGTCGACCTCCAGGGCGTCGGAGAGCTGGTGCAGCCGGCGGCGGACGGCGGCGGCCGCGCCGGGGGAGCCGATCAGGGTGTCGGCCCGGTCCATGGCCAGCCGGGCCAGGTCGTAGGCGCGCTCCCCGACCAGCGGCCGGGGGTCGATCGCCAGCCAGGGCGCGCGGTCGGCGGCGAGCACGTTGCCGTGGTGGAAGTCGCCGTGCAGCAGGAAGTCCTCCGTGGCGGAGGCGGTCAGGCCCTCGGCGCGCTCCAGGGCCTCGGTGACCAGGGCGTCGGCGTCGGCGGCGCCGGGCAGTTCGCGGTGGCGGCGCAGTTCGTCGGAGGTGGTCGCGACCCGGTCGGCGAGCGAGGGGAAGGGGTGGCCCTCGGAGGCCGGCCCCCAGAGGCGGTGCAGCAGGCTGGTGGCCTCCAGCGTGGCCTTCGCCTCGGCGAGCGAGCGCAGCGGGATGTCGCCGTGCAGCCGCTCCAGCAGCAGGACCCCCTCGGCGGGGTCGGCGGCGAGCAGCAGGACGGCGCCGCGGCCGGCCCAGTGGGTGAGGGCGGCGTGCTCCTGGGCGGTCTCCGGGGTGACCAGCCCGGTCTTCAGGACGGCCGGCGTCAGGTCGTCGCGGTGGACGTACCCGACCAGGCTCAGACTGCCCCCGGGGTCGAGCACCCGCTCCAGCGTGAGGTCCCAGCGCGCGAGGTGGTCGGCCACCCGGGCGGGCAGCTCCGTGAGCCACTGCCGTCCTGCCGCGCCCCCGCCCTCGCCGACGCTTCGCGCCAGCCACTCGGGGACGGTGATCTGCCCTGGTGCTGCCGACATGCTGGCCTTCCGGTTGGTGCTTCCCCCGTGGTGCTACCTGTCCATTGTCGGCCATGCGACCGAAACCGCAGGTCAGAGATAAGGAGGGCGTGGAGGCCGGCTCAGGGGGTGGTGGTGGGGGAGGGCGTGGGGGCCGCAGAGCCGGTCGGGGAGCCGCTCGGGGAACCGGTCGGGGAGCCGGTCGGGCCGGTGGCGGGGTCGGGGAGGCCGGGGAAGGCGATGGGGGCGGCGCCCCAGCGCTTGGCGCGCAGGGCGCTCTCGCGCAGCGCGTCGGCGGCGGCGGTGCGCTGCGCGCCGGTGACGGCGGTGACCAGGTCGGCGTAGACCGTGGTGAGCCTGGTCTCGAGGTGGGCGGCGAGCTTGGCGGCGCCCGCCGCGTCGGTGACCGCGAACGGCAGCTGGTAGCCGGCCGCGGCGGCACTCGGGGTGGCGCCGGTGCCGCTGACCAGCCGCTGCCAGGCGTCCCGCCGGGCCTGGTGGGCGGCGTAGGCGGTCCGGGCGTCGGTGCGCTGGTCCTCCGGGAGCCGGGCACCGACCACGCCGTAGCCGTAGACGGCGGCGTGTTCGGCGCTCAGCGCGCCCTGGAATGCGGCGACCGCCTCGGGGCCGAGCGCCGCCCCGGTGCCGGACGCGGCGGCCGAAGCGGAGGCGGAGCCGGAGGCCGACGGCGAGGCCGATGCGGAGGTGGAGCCGGAGGCGGACGTGGAGGAGGTGGGGGAGCCCGACGCGGACGCCGTGGGCGCACCGGTCTGCACCGGGGCCGGGGCGGCGGCGAGCGGGGCGCTGTCACCGAGGGCGACGGCGTGCAGCACCCCGGCCGCGGAGACCGAGGCGAGCAGCCGGGCCAGCTGCGGGGAGGCGGCCCCGAGGTCGGCGAGCCGGGCCTGCGCGGTCTGTCGTTCGAGCGAGGCGAGCGCCGCGGCGGTGGCGATGCCCGTCCCGGCGGAGGCCGACGGCGAGGTCGCAGCGGAGCCCGCAGCGGAGGCCGGAGCGGAGGTGGTGGGGGAGGCCGAGACCGGAGTGGAGGCGGAGGGGGAGGCCGACGGCAGCCCGGCGGCCAGCGCCGCCCGGTGCTGGACGACCTCCGCCCGCAGCGGCTGGAGCTGGGCCGCCTGCCCGGCGCCGGGGCCGGTCAGCAAGGCGTCGTACCCGGCGAGCAGGGTGTCGGTTGCGGCGACCGCGCGCAGCCGGACCGGCTCGTCCGGGTCCGGCCGGCGGCGTTCGCCGGGCGCGGTCGTGGTGTCCTTGCCGTCGTCGGTGCACGCGGTGAGCGCCGCGCCCGCGGCGAGGAGCACCCCGAAGGCCAGGAAGGTCCGTCGGCTGGGCGGCTGCATCGGCGTCACTCCGGGGCGTGTACGGGAGGACGGCCTGCCCGCCTGCCCTCGTTGGCGTGAATGATTACAGAATCCTCACGTTACCGGGCCCTGATTTCGCCGAGCGGTACCGCGGTCGACCGGTGTGAGCTTGCTCGCAGTGGGTGTCGCACGGCGGCCGGGCGCCGTGCGGAATCGGTGGTTGGGTCCCCGACCGGATAGGCTTTGGGC
The DNA here is from genome assembly GCF_044547105.1 of Kitasatospora sp. NPDC052868. NCBI lineage: Bacteria > Bacillati > Actinomycetota > Actinomycetes > Kitasatosporales > Streptomycetaceae > Kitasatospora > Kitasatospora sp. NPDC052868. Next base: position 4,439 of record NZ_JBITZW010000041.1, read on the forward strand.
CGAGCTGCCGCGACCCGGCCTGCGCCGAACCGGGCGCCAGGGGGCGCGGTGCGACCTTCTGACAACAGCAGACGCGGCCGAGGAGTCCACCCGGATGAGCACCACCCACATCGACCGGCTGCGTGTGTTGCTGGAGCCCCTGGCCGCCCAGGCGGGCCTGGACCTGGAGGACGTGAAGGTCACCCAGTCGGGCAGTCGCCGGCAGGTGCAGATCGACGTGGACGCCGACGGCGGCGTGGACCTCGACGCCATCGCCGAGTTCAGCCGCGAGGTCGGCGAGGCCCTGGACGCGTCCGACGTGATGGGCAGCGGCGCGTACGTGCTGGAGGTCGGGTCGCCGGGGGCCGAGCGCCCGCTGAGCGAGCCGCGCCACTGGCGCCGCGCCGAGGGCCGGCTGGCGAAGATCCACCTGGTCGACGGCGGGGAGATCGTCGCCCGGGTGCTGGAGGCCGACGAGGACGGCGCACTGGTCGAGGTGCAGCCCGTGAAGGGCCGCGGCCGGGCCAAGGAGCGCCGTCTGGAGTACTCCGAGGTGGACCGGGCGCGCGTCCAGGTGGAGTTCAACCGCAAGGACGAGAAGCTCCTCGACGAGGCCCCGGACTTCGCGGACGGCGAAGCCGACGAAGCCTCCGAGGAGGGGGACGACGGTGTGCAGTGAAGGCCTGCGCACCGACCGCACCATGACGAACGTGACGAAAGACGAGGAGGCGTAGCCGTGGACATCGACATGAGTGCCCTGCGCACGCTGGTCAACGAGAAGAACATCCCTTTCGACCTGCTGGTCGAGTCGATCGAGTCCGCCCTCCTCACCGCGTACCACCGCACCGAGGGCTCGCGCCGTCGGGCCCGGGTCGAGCTGGACCGCAAGTCCGGCCACGTCACGGTGTGGGCGACGGAGGACCCGGCGGAGCTGGACGAGGGCGTCGAGCCCAAGGAGTTCGACGACACCCCGAACGGCTTCGGCCGGATCGCGTCCAGCATCGGCATCCAGGTGATGATGCAGCGCCTGCGGGACGCCGCGGACGACCAGACCTTCGGTGAGTACGCCGGCAAGGAGGGCGACATCGTCACCGGTGTCGTCCAGCAGGGCAACGACCCGAAGAACGTGCTGGTCGACATCGGCAAGCTGGAGGCCATCCTGCCTCCGCAGGAGCAGGTCCCGGGCGAGGACTACCGGCACGGCACCCGCCTCAAGTGCTACGTGGTCGCGGTCCGGCGCGGTGTCCGCGGTGCGTCGGTGACGCTCTCGCGCACCCACCCCAGCCTGGTGAAGAAGCTCTTCGCGCTGGAGGTCCCGGAGATCGCGGACGGCAGCGTGGAGATCGCGGCGATCGCCCGCGAGGCCGGCCACCGCACCAAGATCGCGGTCTGGTCGCGCCGGGCCGGCCTGAACGCCAAGGGCGCCTGCATCGGCCCGATGGGCAGCCGGGTGCGCGCGGTGATGGGCGAGCTGCACGGCGAGAAGATCGACATCGTCGACTGGTCGGAGGACCCCCGGGACATGGTCGCCTCGGCGCTGTCCCCCGCGCGGGTGACGAGTGTCGAGATCGTGGACCTCCAGCAGCGCTCCGCACGGGTGATCGTGCCGGACTACCAGTTGTCGCTGGCGATCGGCAAGGAGGGGCAGAACGCCCGCCTGGCCGCCCGCCTCACCGGCTGGCGGATCGACATCCGCCCGGACACCGAGGGCCAGTCGGAGGACCGCCCCGAGGGCGGCCACCGGGAATCCTCGGACCAGTAGTCAGCGTTGTCCTGGGCTCCCCGCCGGTCCTCCCCGGATCGGCGGGGCGGCGCCATGTCCCTTCGGAGGGGTAGACTTGCCTTCGTCTGGCCGGACGCATGTCCGAGCACGCCCGGAACGCACCTGCGTGGGCTGCCGCAAGCGAGCGGCCAAGCACCAGCTGTTGCGTGTCACGGCGGTTGAGGGCGTCTGCGTCCCCGATCCCCGTGGCGCACTGCCGGGCCGGGGCGCGCACCTGCACCCCGATCCGACCTGCCTCGACCTCGCGGTCCGCCGCCGGGCGTTCCCCCGGGCCTTCCGGCTCCAGGGCACGCTCGACACCGAGCGGCTCCGCGAGTACATCGGGGAGCGGGTGGACGGCACCCCGGCGCCCTGATCCACTCAGGCCCGTTCGGCGGAGCACCACCCGCTACGGCCGCCGCTCCACGCGGCGGAGAACCACCGCAACAAGCACAGTGCGCGGGTAGCCGCACGCCGTGCCACCAGTCAGGTACCTCGCGATGTGGAAGTAGGTCGAGATTGCGATGAGCACTCGATGAGTACGCGATGAGTACGCGATGGGTACGCCCATGAAGTAGCGACGGTCCGGCGGACGAGACACCCCGGACTCATAGACAGGAGTGAAGTGGCTAAGGTCCGGGTATATGAACTCGCCAAGGAACTTGGCTTGGAGAGCAAGGCCGTCATGGCCAAGCTCACCGAGCTCGGTGAGTTCGTCCGTTCGGCGTCCTCGACCATCGAGGCGCCGGTCGTACGCAAGTTGACTGACGCGCTGGGCGTCGCCCCCACCGGTGGCGCTGCCAAGCCTGGCCCGCGGAAGCCCGCGGCGCCCCAGCCGGCCGGCGGTTCCGCCGCCGGTTCGGCCGCACCCAAGCCGGGTGCCCCCACCCCGGGTCCGCGCCCCGCCGCGACCCCGGGACCTCGTCCCACCCCCGCTGCCGCGGCGCCCGCCGCCCCGGCCGCGACCCCCGCCGCCGCCCCGCGTCCGGCCGGTGCGCCGACCCCGGGCCCGCGCCCGGCGGCCCGCCCGGCCACGCCGGCGGCTCCGGCCGCCCCGGCGGCCGAGTTCTCCTCGCCGGCCCCCGCCGGTGACGCCGCTCCCGCCGAGCGTCCGGCCGCCCCGGCCGCGCGTCCGGCTGCGGCCGCTCCCTCCGCCGGTGCCGGCGCCCGTCCGGGCCCGCGTCCGGCCGGTCCGCGTCCGGGCAACAACCCGTTCACCTCCGGCAGTGCGACCGGCATGGCCCGCCCCGGCGACCGCCGTCCGGCCGCGCCGGGTGCGCGTCCGGGTGCCGGTGCTCCCGGTGGCGAGCGTCCGGCGCGTCCCGGTGGCGACCGCCCCCGTCCGGGTGCCGGTGCGCCCGGTGGCGAGCGCGCGCCCCGTCCCGGTGGCGACCGTCCGCGTCCGGCCGGTGCCCCCGGTGCCGACCGCGGCGCCCCGCGCCCCGGTGGCGACCGTCCGCGTCCGGCCGGCGGCCCCGGTGCCCCCGGCGCCGGTGCCCCCCGTCCGGGTGGCGCCCCGCGTCCCGACGGCATGCCCCGTCCGGCCGGTCCGCGTCCCGGCGGCCCGAGCCCGTCCGGCATGCCGCGCCCGAACCCGGGCATGATGCCGCAGCGTCCGGCTCCGGGCCCGCGTCCCGGCCCCGGTGGCCGTGGTCCCGGTGGCCCCGGCGGCCGTCCGGGTGGTCCCGGTGGCGCCGGTGGCGCCCGTCCGGGCTTCGCCGGTCGTCCGGCCGGTCCGGGTTCGCGCCCGGCCGGTGGCTTCGGCGGCCCCCGTCCCGGTGGCGGTGCCCCGGGTGGTGGCGGCGGCTTCGGCCCCCGTCCCGGCGGCTTCGGCGGCCGTCCCGGCGGCCCGGGTGCCCGTGGTGGCACGCAGGGCGCCTTCGGTCGTGGCCCGGGCGGTCGCCCGGCTCGCGGTCGCAAGTCGAAGCGGGCGAAGCGCCAGGAGTACGAGGCCATGCAGGCCCCGTCCGTCGGCGGTGTGATGCTGCCCCGCGGCAACGGCCAGACCGTTCGCCTGTCGAGCGGCGCCTCGCTGATGGACTTCGCGGAGAAGATCAACGCCAACCCGGCCGCGCTCGTCTCCGTCATGTTCAACCTCGGTGAGATGGTCACCGCGACCCAGTCGGTCTCCGACGCCACGCTGCAGCTGCTGGCGGACGAGATGGGCTTCGTCCTGGAGGTCGTCAGCCGCGACGACGAGGACCGCGAGCTGCTGGAGTCGTTCGACATCGACTTCGGCACCGACGAGGGCGACGAGGACCAGCTGGCCCCGCGCCCGCCGGTCGTCACCGTCATGGGTCACGTCGACCACGGTAAGACCCGACTGCTGGACGCGATCCGCAAGTCGAACGTGGTGGCCGGCGAGGCGGGTGGCATCACCCAGCACATCGGCGCCTACCAGGTGGCCACGGTCGTGAACGGCGAGGACCGCCCGATCACCTTCCTCGACACCCCGGGTCACGAGGCGTTCTCCGCCATGCGTGCCCGTGGTGCCAAGTCCACCGACATCGCGATCCTGGTGGTCGCGGCCAACGACGGTGTCATGCCGCAGACGGTCGAGGCGCTCAACCACGCCAAGGCCGCGGGTGTGCCGATCGTGGTCGCCGTCAACAAGATCGACGTCGAGGGCGCCGACCCGACCAAGGTCCGCGGTCAGCTGACCGAGTTCGGTCTGGTGGCCGAGGAGTACGGCGGCGACACCATGTTCGTCGACATCTCCGCGCGCCAGGGTCTGAACATCGACCAGCTGCTGGAGGCGGTCGTGCTGACCGCCGACGCCTCGCTCGACCTGCGGGCCAACCCGGACCAGGACGCGCAGGGTATTGCGATCGAGGCCCACCTCGACAAGGGCCGCGGCGCCATGGCGACCGTGCTCGTGCAGCGCGGTACCCTCCGCGTCGGCGACTCGATCGTGGTCGGCGACGCCTACGGCCGCGTCCGCGCGATGCTGGACGAGAACGGCAACAGCCTCAGCGAGGCCGGCCCGTCCCGTCCGGTGCTGCTCCTCGGTCTCACCTCGGTGCCCCGCGCCGGCGACAGCTTCATCGTCGTCGACGAGGACCGCACCGCGCGTCAGATCGCCGAGAAGCGCTCGGCCCGTGACCGCAACGCCGCGTTCGCGCAGCGCCGGGTCCGGGTGTCCCTGGAGGACCTGGACAAGGCCATCGCCGCCGGCGAGATCGAGCAGCTCAACCTCATCATCAAGGGTGATGTCTCCGGTTCCGTGGAGGCCCTGGAGGACGCGCTCGTCAAGCTGGACGTGGGCGAGGAGGTCGAGCTCCGCATCCTGCACCGCGGTGTGGGTGCGATCACCGAGTCCGACGTCAACCTGGCGATGGGCTCCGACGCCATCATCATCGGCTTCAACGTGCGCGCCGAAGGCCGTGCGCGTACCGCGGCCGACAAGGAAGGCGTGGACGTCCGGTACTACTCGGTCATCTACCAGGCGATCGAGGAGATCGAGTCGGCCCTCAAGGGCATGCTCAAGCCGGAGTACGAGGAGGTGCGCCTCGGTTCCGCGGAGGTGCGCGAGGTGTTCCGTTCCTCCAAGTTCGGCAACATCGCCGGTGTGCTGGTCCGCGAGGGCCTGCTGCGCCGCAACGCCAAGGCCCGCCTCATCCGCGACGGCCGCCTGGTGGCGGAGAACCTCTCCATCGAGGGTCTGCGCCGCTTCAAGGACGACGCGACCGAGGTCCGCGAGGGCTTCGAGGCCGGTGTGACCCTGGGGTCGTTCAACGACATCAAGGTCGACGACGTCATCGAGACCTACGAGATGCGCGAGAAGCCGCGCGGCTAAGCAGGGCTCACCGGGGCCGGTCGACGGGTGGAAATTCCCGTCGACCGGCCCCGGTCTCGCTGTGTAGGGTCCGGGGTAGTCAGACGAGCACCACCAGCCCGGTTCAGGGCTGTCCCCGAGGCCCCCAGGTCGGCGAGACCTGTCATACATGTTCGTGGGAACACTCACCTTCGACCTGCTGCTGGGCGACGTCCACTCGCTCAAGGAGAAGCGTTCGATCGTGCGGCCCATCGTGGCCGAACTGCAGCGCAAGTACAGCGTGTGCGCTGCCGAGACCGGGAACCAGGATCTGCACCGCAGGGCCGAGATCGGCCTCGCGGTGGTGTCCGGCGAAGCCGGGTACGTCACCGAGATCCTGGACAGCTGTGAGCGGTTGGTCGCCGGCCGCCCCGAGGTTCAGCTGCTCTCCGCCAGGAGGCGCTACCACAACGACGACGATGAATGAGGTCTGCGGTGAGGGCCGGCGCACGTCGCCGTTCTCACACAGATCAGGACCGAGAGCGCCCACAAGGCTGGGCGCGGGCCGGTACTTTGGGGCATGGGCCCCGACGGGTGAGCGATCGACCCGGATACCCGGCCCACTGCACGAGGAGGCAACGTGACCGACACCGCAAGGGCGCGCAAGCTCGCCGACCGCATCCAGGTGGTCGTCGCCCAGACCCTGGAGCGCAGGATCAAGGACCCGCGTCTGGGGTTCGTGACCATCACCGACACCAAGGTGACCGGCGACCTGCGCGAGGCCACCGTCTTCTACACGGTCTACGGCGACGACGCCGAGCGCGAGTCCACGGCGGCCGCGCTGGAGAGCGCCAAGGGCGTGCTCCGCTCCGAGGTCGGCAAGCAGACCGGGGTGCGCTTCACCCCGTCGCTGACCTTCGTCGCGGACGCCCTGCCGGAGAACGCCCGGAACATCGACGACCTGCTCGACCGGGCCCGGCAGATCGACGCGGCGGTGCGCACCACCGCCGCCGGCGCGACCTACGCCGGTGACGCGGACCCGTACAAGGTCCCGGGCGCCGAGCGTGACGACGAGGACGAGTAGTCATGGCGGGTGAGCCGGCGAAGGCCGGTTCGGTAGCCGGAGCAACCGCGGGGGCGTCCTCCACCAGCACGGTGGAGGGTGCCCTCGCGGTGCTTCCGGGGCCGCGCGCCGAGGCGCCCGGCTTCGAGCTGGTCTGGCAGCAGGTGGTCGCCGAGATCGGGCGGGCCCGGTCCATCGACCTGATCTGCCACATCTGCCCGGACGGCGACGCGCTCGGCTCGGCCCTGGCGGCCGCGCTGGCGCTGCGCGGGCTCGGCCACGAGGTCCGGGTGTCCTTCGGCGACGACCCGCAGATCGTGCCCGAGTCGCTGGCCTTCCTGCCCGGCCAGGAGCTGATCGTCCCGGCCTGCGAGGTGCCCGACGAGCCGGAGCTGGTGCTCTGCTTCGACGTGGCCGCGGAGAGCCGGCTCGGCCTGCTGCACGACAAGGCCTTCGCGGCGCCCGTCCTGGTGGTGTTCGACCACCACGCCTCCAACCCGGGCTTCGGCACCCACCAGCTGATCGACCCGAGTGCCCCGGCCACCGCCGTCCTGGTGGACGAACTGCTGCGCCAGCTCGGCGTGGAGCTCGACCAGGACCTCGCCACCTGCCTCTACACCGGCGTCGCCACCGACACCGGCTCCTTCAAGTACGCGGCCACCACCCCGGCCACCCACGAACTCGCCGGGCGGCTGCTGGCCACCGGCATCCGGCACGACCTGATCTCCCGGCGGCTGTGGGACACCTCCTCCTTCGGCTACCTCAAGGTGCTCGCCCGCGCGCTCGACCGGGCCGTGTACGAGCCCGACGCGGCCGGCGGCCTCGGCCTGGTGTGGACCTGGGTGCCCTACCAGGACATGGTGCTGTTCAGCGTCACCGTCGAGGAGATCGAGGGCCTGATCGACATCGTGCGGCGCCCGGCCGAGGCCGAGGTCGCACTGGTGCTCAAGCAGGACCCGGACGGCACGCTGCGCGGCTCCTCGCGCTCCAAGGGCGCGGTGGACGTCGCCGCCGCCTGTGCCGCGCTCGGCGGCGGCGGCCACACCTACGCGGCCGGGTTCTCCACCCGGGACGACGTGGCGGCCGTGGTGGAGCGGTTCCGCGGCGCGCTGCGGCCCGCCAACTGATCATTTCCAGAGAAAGAACCCGATGAAGCGCAAGGGAACCGGCCCGGACGGCCTGGTCATCGTCGACAAGCCGGAGGGCATCACCTCGCACGGGGTGGTCGCCAAGCTGCGGTGGCTGGCAGGCACCCGCAAGGTGGGCCACGCCGGCACGCTGGACCCGATGGCCACCGGCGTCCTGGTGATCGGCGTCGAGCGGGCCACCCGGCTGCTCGGCCATCTGATGCTGACCGCCAAGACCTACGAGGCGACCATCCGGCTCGGCCAGACCACCGTCACCGACGACCGGGAGGGCGAGGTCACCGCCTCCGCCCCGGCCGACGGCGTGACCCGGGAGGCCGTCGACGCCGGCATCGCCGCGCTCACCGGCGAGATCATGCAGGTGCCGTCCAAGGTCAGCGCGATCAAGATCGACGGCAAGCGGTCGTACGCGCGGGTGCGCGAGGGCGAGGACTTCGAACTGGCCGCCCGGCCGACCACCATCCACTCCTTCACCGTGCACGGGCAGCGCGCGGCCGTGGCCGAGGACGGCACGCCCGTGCTCGACCTGGACGTGACCGTGGAGTGCTCCTCCGGCACCTACATCCGGGCGCTGGCCCGCGACCTCGGCGCCGGGCTCGGGGTCGGCGGCCACCTCACCGCGCTGCGGCGCACCAGGGTCGGCCCGTACGGCGTGGAGTCGGCGCGGACCCTGGACCAGCTGGAGGAGGCGGTGAAGGGCGAGTCCCCGACCGGGCTGGAGGTGCTGCCGATCGGCGAGGCCGCGGCCGCGGCCTTCCCGCGCTGGGACCTCGACGCCGACCAGGCGAAGCAGCTGTCGCACGGCGCGCGGCTGAAGGCCCCCGGACTGGGCGTGGACGGGCCGATCGCGGTCTTCGGGCCGGACGAGCGGTTCCTCGCCCTGGTGGAGGAGACGGGCGGCCAGGCGAAGCCGGTCGCGGTGTTCGTCGGCTGAAGCCGCACGCTCGTTGAGCCCCCGGGTCTCCGTCCTCGGACGGCGGGCGGGGGCTCCTCGCTGTGCGTTTCACCCGGACGGGGGAGCGCGCGAGGTGAACCGCGGTGGTGACCGGCGCAGGCGCGGTCGGGCCGCGCCGGGGAGGGGCAGGCTCCCGGCGGCGAGCAGGTCGCCGCGACGAGTCCCCTCCCGGGCCGCCCGGCCCTGCGGGGAGGGCTGCGCGAGATGCCGGATTTCCTGGACGGCGACGGGGTGGCGGGCGATCCGGGGCGGTACCTGCTGCGGATCCGCGACCTCGGCGGACGGCTGCACGGGCTGGGGTTCGTCGTCGACCCGCAGGGCACCGTGCTCACGGCGTACGAGGCCGTGGCCGGCCTCGACCGGATCGTCCTGCACACCCCCGGCGGGCAGACCCGCGTCCTGGGCCCCGACAGCGTGCTGGCGCTGCCGCGGCACGGGCTCGCGCTGCTGCGCACCGACGCGGTCGGCGGGCTGCCGGTACCGCCGCTGCCGATCGCGTCGGCCGGCCCGGGGCACCGGGTCGCGCTGGCCGGGCTGAGCGGGGAGGGCGAGCGGGCGGTGGCGCTGCGGGCCGCGGTGCTGGGCACCGCCACCGTCGTCCACCCGGTGCGGGGGGAACGCCGCCACCCGGTCGGCGGGGTGCTGCTGCTCGACCTGGCGGCGGGCGGCGCGGCGGCCGCAGTACCGGCCGGGGCGCCGGTGCTGGACGCCCGCAGCGGCGCGGTGGTCGGCGTCGTCGCGCCCTCGCTGGGCGGTGCGCAGTCCGAGGGCCCGGCGCCTGGAGGTGCGCTGACGGCGGTGCCGGCGGCGGGCGGCGGACCCGGGGAGTCGGCGCCCGAGCTGGCCGAGGCGCTGGCCCGGAACGCGGCGGGCGTCCCCGGGTACGGCCCCGCGCTCAACCTGGCCGGGGTGCTGCGGCTGGCCGCCGTGCAGCTGGCCGCCGCCGGCGCGGGCCCTGGGCGGGTCGCCGCCCTGGCCGCCGACCGGGTCGACCGCCCCGACGGGCCGCCCGGGGAGGAGCCGCCGCAGCCGTTCACCGCGCTGGTCGGTGCCCCGGGCAGCGGCCGGACCACCGAGCTCGCCGCGCTCGCCGTCCGGCGGACCGCCGCCGCCCGGCCGCTGCCGACGCTCTGGCTGCGCGGCGCCGACCTCCGCCCGGAGGACGGCTCGCTCGCCGACGCGGTCGGGCGGGCGCTGGCACCGGCCGCGCTGGAGCTGGGCACGCCGCCACCGCCGCCGCCGGGCGAGGTGGCGGCGCTCTGTGCGGCGGCGGGGCGCCCGCTGCTGGTGGTCCTGGACGGCCCCGAGGAGGCCCCCGCCCCGCTCGGGCCCGCCTGGCGGCAGGCCACCGCGCAGTGGCTCGCGGACAGCGGCGCACGGCTGCTGACGGCCTGTGGCGAGGAGACCTGGGAACGCCTCTCGTCAGGGGCCTGCGACCAGGCCGCCCCGGACGGGCTCGCGGCCGCCGCCGTCCACCGGCTCGGGCCGCTGCCCGCGGAGGCCGCGGACCGGGTGCGGCGGCGCTACGGGGTGCCGCCCGGCTGGGCGGCGGAGGCGGACGCCCGGCACCCGCTGGCCCTGCGGCTGGCGGGGGAGCTCTGCGCGGAGGGGCTGGCCGGGGAGGCCGTCCGGCGCGGCGAGCTGTTCGCGGCCCACCTCGACCTGCGCTGCCTGCGGGTGGCCCAGCGGATCGCGGCGGACGGGCACCCCCGCCGCCCGGGCGCCCACCGGAAGGGCGCCACCCGCCCCGCGGGCCGCCGGCCGGGCCGGTCCCGGCGGCTGGCGGCGGCGGTGGCCGGCCGGGTGCACGAGGCGGCCCGGCGGATGCTCGGCGCCGGGCAGGGCGGCCTGGACCGGGCCGCCTTCGAGGAGCTGTTCCCGACCGCCGGCGGCTGGGCGACGGCGGTACTCGCCGAGGGCCTGTTCGTCCCCGCCGGGCCCGGCTACCGGCTGGCGCACGGCGAACTGTCCGACTGGCTGCAGAGCCTTCACCTGGACCTCGACGCGGCGCTGCGGCTGCTGCTGGGCGAGGCCGAGGACACCAGGCCCGCCGGGCAGGCCCGGGGCGTGCCCAGGCACCGGATCGGCCCGGTGGCGGCCGCGCTCCAGCGGCTGGCCGAGACCTGGGGCGCACCCGCCCTGGACCCGTGGCTGCACCGGATCTGGCGGGCCCTGGACCTGCGCCCGCCCGGCAGCGAACCCGCCTGGTGGGCGGGCGGACTGCTGGCCGCCGGGCTGGCCGCCAGCCCGGACATCGGCGAACACCGCGCACTGCTCGACCAGTTGGCCGGCCGGATCGCCGAACGGGCCGCCGCGGCAGGCGGGTTCGAGCAGCTCCCGGCGGCCGGGCTGGGCCGCTTCGGCCCGGCGTTCTGGACCGGCCTCGGGCTGCCCGCCGGACACGAACTGGCCCTGCTGCGCCGCCTGGTGGCCGTGGACGGGCCCGGACAGCCCTTCCTCACCGCCGTCGCCGACCGGCTGCGCACCGACCCGGCGGCCGCGATCCCGTGGCTCTGCACCTGGTTCGACGACCCGCACGGCCTCGTGGCCAGGCCCGGCACCACCGTCGCCGACCTCGCCCACGACCTGCTGTACGCCCACCGCAGGCTCGCCCTGGACGATCTGACGGAGGCGCTCGCCGACGCCGCGCACCCGGGGGCCGACGCCCTGCTGACCGTCCTCGCCGCCGAGGAGCCCTCCGCGCTCTGCCGGGCGGTGGACCGCTGGAGCCACGACCCGCGGCCGGAGCGCCATGTCGCCGCCGCCGTCCACGCGCTGCGCACCGCCCCGCACGCGAGCGGAGCCGGCCGGGAGCTGCTGCGGTACACCGCGCAGACCCTGCTCGCCCGCGAGGAGGAGCCGGGCCTGCACGGCGCCGCGCTCGCCCTGCTGGTCCAGGACGGACCGGCCGGGGCGGCCCACCTCCCGGCCGCCCTCGCCGTCTACCGGCGCGGCGAGGACCCCTTCCTGACCGCTCGGGCGCTGGCCCCGGCCTTGGAGAGCGACCCGGAGGCGGTGCTCGCCGCCCTCGCCGAGCGGCTGCCCGAACCCGGCGCGGCGGTGGCCGAGGCGCTGCGCGTCCTGGCCGACGCCCGCTCGCCGCTCGCCGCCCGCCGGGGCGCCGAGCTGGCCGGGCGGCTGCTGAGGGAGTGTCCGGGCCTGGCCGGGCCGATCGCGGTCGACTACCTGGGCCGCCGGCTGGCCCGGGGCGGCGCCGAGGGCCCGGCCGCCCGGCTGGAGCTGCGGCTGCTGCTGGGCGGCGCCCTGGCGGCCCGCACGGCGGCCGTGCGCCGCCCGTTCGCCGAGGTGCTGGCGACCCCGGTGCCCGGAACCGGCGCGGACGCCCTGCGGCGCGACCTGCTGGACACCCTGCTGGCCGCCGAGGGCGACCCGGAGGTGCTCACCGCCGCCCTAGGGCCTGGCTTCAAACCCTCGCCTGCGGGGCGGACGACGGGGGTTTGAAGACACGCCCTGGAGCGGCTGGCCGAGGGCTGCGCCGCCGACGGGCGACCGGACCGGACCCGCGCCCTGGTGGCCGGGGCGGCCGCCGGACTCCCTGCGGCGGACGAGCTGCTGGCCCGCTGCGCCGAGCGCTGGCCGGCCTTCGCGCTGCTGCTCCTGCGGTGGCCCGGGGAGGCCGCCCCGCCCCCGCCCGCGGGGCCCCGGCTGGACCGGCTGCGGGCCCTCGTGGCGGCCGGTCGCGACCCGCGGTACGCCGCCGCCGAGGCCGGCCGCGAGGCCCCGTCCGGACCGGTACCCGAGCCCGCGCGGCCCGCCGGACCCCCGGCGGTGCGCCCAACCCGCCTTCCGGTGCCGAAGCAGGGCCAGACGCATGGCACGCTATAGGGGTTCGGGTTTTGAGCGTTTGAGCGTACAGAAGGTACGCGCCGTACGGAACAAGGAGCGGTCAGGGTGCAGCGCTGGCGTGGCCTGGAGGAGATCCCCGGTGACTGGGGACGCAGCGTCGTCACCATCGGTTCGTTCGACGGTGTGCACCGCGGACACCAGCTGATCATCAACCGGGCGGTCGAGCGCGCCCGGGAACTCGGCGTCCGCTCGGTGGTGGTCACCTTCGACCCGCACCCGAGCGAGGTCGTCCGCCCGGGCAGCCACCCGCCGCTGCTCGCCCCGCAGCCCCGCCGCGCCGAGCTGATCGAGGCGCTGGGCGTGGACGCCGTCCTGGTGCTGCCGTTCACCGCGGAGTTCTCCCAGGAGTCCCCGGAGACCTTCGTCCGGCAGGTGCTGGTGGACGCGCTGCACGCGCGCACCGTCATCGAGGGGCCGAACTTCCGCTTCGGGCACCGGGCGGCCGGCAACGTGGCGCTGCTCGCCGAGCTGGGCGTCCCGGCCGGCTTCGACGTCGAGGTGGTCGACCTCCAGGTGAGCGGGGAGGCGGGCGGCGGCGAGCCGTTCTCCTCCACCCTGACCCGGCGGCTGGTCGCGGCCGGCGACGTGGCGGGCGCGGGCGAGGTGCTGGGCCGTCCGCACCGGGTCGAGGGCGTGGTGGTGCGCGGCGCGCAGCGCGGCCGCGAGCTGGGCTACCCGACCGCGAACGTGGAGACCGTGCCGCACAGCGCCGTCCCGGCCGACGGCGTCTACGCGGGCTGGCTGACGGCCGACGGCGAGCGGATGCCGGCCGCGATCTCGGTCGGCACCAACCCGACCTTCGACGGCACCGCCCGCACGGTCGAGGCCTACGCGATCGACCGGGTGGGCCTGGACCTGTACGGGCTGCACGTGGCCGTCGACTTCCTGGTCTACCTGCGCGGGATGGAGAAGTTCGACTCCATCGAGGCGCTGCTCGACCGGATGGCCGACGACGTCAAGCAGTCCCGCGAGCTCACCGACGCCGGCTGACCCGCAGGACCGGGCCGACCCGCACAGCGCACAGGGGCCCGCCGACCGCTCGGAGACGAGTCGGTCGGCGGGCCCCTGCGTTGCCGCTACTGCCGTTACTGCTGCGGCGGCGGGCCCTGCTGCGGGTAGCCGTACCCGGCCGGCGGCGCGGGCGGCTGCTGCTGGCCGTCGGGCTGCGGGTAGCCGTAGCCGCCCTGCTGCGGGGGCTGCTGCTGCCAGTCCTGCGGCAGCGGCTGCGCACCCGGCGCCCCGGGCTGCGGCTGGGGGTAGCCGTACCCGGGCGGGGGCGGCGGGGCCTGGCCCGGCTGCGGGGCCCACGGTGCGCCGGGGGCCGGCTGGCCGCCCGGGTAGCCGCCCTGGCCGGGCTGCTGCGGCTGGTACGGCTGCTGCTGCGCCTGCTGCGGGTAGCCCTGCTGCTGCGGGTCCGCGTACGGCTGCGGCTGGCCCGGGTACTGCTGGGTCTGCTGCTGCCAGCCGGCCTGCTGGGCGGCGGCCTGCTGGGCGCGGATGATGTCCTCGCCGACCAGGGTGGCCAGGTCGAAGTACGCCTCGCGGACCTTGGGCCGCATCATGTCGAGGTTGACCTCGGCGCCGGCCGCCAGGCTCTCGTCGAAGGGCACCACGATCACGCCCCGGCAGCGGGTCTGGAAGTGCGCGACGATGTCCTCGACCTTGATCATCTTGCTGGTCTCGCGGACCCCGGAGACCACCGTGATGCTGCGCTGGACCAGGTCGGCGTAGCCGTGCGCGGACAGCCAGTCCAGGGTGGTCGAGGCGCTGGAGGCGCCGTCCACGCTGGGGGTGGAGACGATGATCAGCTGGTCGGCGAGGTCCAGCACCCCGCGCATCGCGCTGTAGAGCAGACCGGTGCCGGAGTCGGTCAGGATGATCGGGTACTGGCGGCCGAGGACGTCGATGACCTGGCGGTAGTCCGAGTCGTTGAAGGTCGTCGAGACGGCCGGGTCGACGTCGTTCGCCAGGATCTCCAGGCCCGAGTGCAGGTCCTGCGAGGTGAACTGACGGATGTCCATGTAGCTGCGCAGGTGCGGGATGGCCGTCACCAGGTCGCGGATGGTCGCGCCGGTCTGGCGCTTGACCCGGCGGCCGAGGGTGCCGGCGTCCGGGTTGGCGTCGATCGCGATCACCTTGTCCTGGCGCTCGCTGGCCAGGGTCGCGCCGAGCGCGGTGGTGGTCGTGGTCTTGCCGACGCCGCCCTTGAGGCTGATCACGGCGATCCGGTAGCAGCTCAGCACCGGGGTGCGGATGACCTCCAGCTTGCGGCCGCGCTCCGCCGCGGCGGCCTTGCCGCCGAACTGGAAGCGCGGCTGCTGGCGTTGCTGCTTGGGCTGGTTGCGCAGCAGGCGGTCCGAGGAGAGCTCGACGGCGGCGGTGTAGCCGAGCGGCGCGCCGTGGGCGACCTGCTGCGGGGCGGGGCCCTGCTGGAAGGCGGCGGGCGCCTGCGGGACGCCGGCCTGCTGCTGCCAGGGCTGGCCGCCGGTGGCCGGCGGCATCGGCTGCTGCGGCTGGGGCTGTTGCTGCTGCTGCGGGGGCTGCTGGTAGGCGTTCGGCTGCGGCCAGCCGCCCTGCCGGGGGTCGACCGGCGGGGACTGCGGACCGGGCACCGGCTGGCCGGCCTGCTGAGCGGCGGCGGCCTGCTGGCGCGCCTGTTCGGCGGCCCACGCGGCGGACTGCTGCGGGTCCGGGTACGGCTGGGGCTGGACCGGCTGAGCGGCGTGCTGCGGGTCGGCGTACGGCGGCTGCTGCTGCGGGTCCGGGTACGGCGGAGCCTGGGGCGCCACGCGCTGGGGATCGGCGTACGGCGGCTGCTGGGCCTGCTGCGGGTCGGCGTACGGCGCAGCCTGCGCGGCCGCGTGCTGCGGGTCCGGGTACGGCGGCTGCTGGGCGTGCTGCGGGTCCGGGTAGGCCTGCGCCTGCTGCGGCGGGGCCTGCTGGTCCGCGTACAGCTGGGCCGGGCCGGGCTGCTGCTGGTACGCCGCGCCGTCCGCGGGCGGCCACGGCTGGGCGGCGGCCTGCGGCTGCTCGGGCACCGGGGCGGGCGTGGGCCCCTGGGTGGGCGCGGGCGCCGGGGCGGGCCCGGGTGCGGGCACCGGCGGCGCGGCGAACGGGACGTGCTGCGCCTCGACATGGGTGGCCGGCACCGGTGCGGGGGCCTGCACCGGCTCCGGGGCGGCGGTCTGCGGCGCCACCGGCGCGGGACCGGGCGCCGGCGCGGCCGCGGACTCGGGGACCGGGGGCGGGACCGGGACAGGGGTCGGCACCGGCGGGGCGGCGGCCTCCACCGGGGGCACGGGCGGCGCCACCACGGTCGGCGCGGGCGCGAGCGCGGGCGCGGGACCGGGCGCGGCAACCGGCACCGCGGCCGGCACCGGCGCGGGACCGGGCACGGGAGCGGTACCGGGACCGGGCGCCGGGCTCACCACCCCTGGCGGTCCGGGGGCCGGCCCGGGCGCCGTGGGAACGGCGGGCGCGGGCGCGGGCGGTGGAGCCGCCGCGGAATCCGTCTGGATGTACCAGGACGGGGGAGTGTAGTCGGGCGCGTCGGACCAGTCGTCGTCGTCCTCCGCCGCGTTGTCGCCGACGTAGACGCCGTCCCGATCGCTGCTCACCTTGGGCTCCCTCGTGTTCGCCGCCGCTGTCCGCGGTGCCGTTGCCGCATCAAAGACTAGGGCGTGTGCCACCCCTCGTTGAAGGCGGAGTCACATCTCGCCGGGTGTACGCCGGAGGAGTGAACACGACCCGCGACGGCACCGCGGGGGCCCGTCAGTCCATCCGGCGCGGGCCTCCGAGGACCTGCTGCTCGGCCTGTCCGGGAATGGTGCGCACGTACTGGCGGCGCATCCGCGTCGTCCAGAGCGTGATGTCCTCGCCCAGGTTGGGCAGCGACTCGACGTCCTGGCGGCCGAGCGAGAGCACCCGTCCGAGCAGGTCCGCCTCCTGCGGGGAGACCCGCTGCACGCCGACCAGGTCGGCCGCGTTCAGCACCCGGGCCGCGTTCGGGCCCAGGTACGGCAGCAGGGTCAGCGTGGTCTGCCAGGGCGCGGCGGAGAGCCGGCTGCGCGGCGGGCGGGCGCCGAGGTCGCGCACCACCAGCACCGGCGAGGTCACCGAGGCGCCCTGCGGGCCGAGCCGGCCGACCTGGTGCACCGTCACGCACGGCTGGCCGCCGCCCGCGGCCTGCGCCATCGGGCCCCACAGCTGGGCGCGGCCGGTCTCCACCGCGATCCGGGCACCGGTCGCGGCGGCCCGCAGCGCGATGATCTGGGCCGTCCAGACGCCGCCGACCAGGACCAGGTCGTAGGCGGTCGGCCGGAACAGGCCCAGGACGGCCGGCTGCTTGTGCGAGTCCTCGCCGATCACCACGCCGTCGTCGCCGACGGGGAAGGCGAGCGCACCGAGGTCCTCGGTGGTCAGCACGTGCTTCTCCCGGCGCGGGCCGCGCAGCCCGAAGCCGGGCAGGATGCGGGGCCGGACCCGGGCCTGGCCGTCGCCGGGCTGCGGGGCGGGGGCGGTGAAGGTCTGGTACGCCATCAGGACGCTCCTCCCAGGGGCAGGGTGGCGAGCAGGCCGGGGGCCTGCTCCAGGTCGAGCCGGGCCAGCCCGAGGCCGGCGCTCTGCGCCCTGGCCTCCACCAGCCGCCCGACCTGGTCCACCTCGCTCTCGCTGCGCCCGGTCACCCGGACGTGTCCGCTGATCGTCACCGAGCCACCGGTGCCGTGTCCGGCGGTGAGGCTGAAGGTGCTGGCCAGCGCGGGTGTGCCGGTGACCAGGTTGACCAGGTCGGGGGCGGCGATCCGGCCGGGGGTGCCGCCGGGGCGGCTGAGCTGCGGCCAGCGGGAGATCCAGTACGTGCTGTGCCAGCGGTCGTCGATCCGCCAGAACCGGTTGCTCTCCTGGGTGCGGCGGCCGCTGCCGGCGCCGCCGCCGGTGCCCTGGCGCCCGGCCACCGCGAGCGGGTTGGCGCAGGTGGAGATGGCCAGGGCGGCGATCAGCTCGCGCTCGTCGAGGACGGTCGCGTTGAAGCCGGCGCCGTTGAGCCGCCCGGCCAGCTGGTCGGTGACCCGCTGGAGAGCCTTGCGGGCGCCCTCCTCGCCGCCGCCGCGGGCCCGGACGGCGGTGGCGGCCCGCTCGGGGTCGAGCTTGAGCGCGACCCAGGTCAGCCGCAGGCCGGGGGTGGCGGTGCCGTCCGGGAGCTCCTGGTAGGCGCGGGCGGCCAGCGACTGCTCGGGCAGGTGCGGGGCCGGCGCGGGCTGGGTGTGCTGGACCAGCTGGACGGACTCCAGCGTGATGTCGTCCACCTGCAGCGCCGAGCAGACCACGTCCAGCGGGAGCGGCAGCGCGGTGCGCGCCGGGCGCAGCGGCTGGTCCTTGGCCTGGACGAGCAGCACCGAGCTGAGGAAGGTGCCGTCGCCGACCATGCCGGTCTCGCGGCGCACCGGGCGCCCGCCGAAGTCGGCCTCGGTGGCGTGGGTGCAGGTGCGCAGGGCCGGTTCCAGCTCCAGCGCAGGGGCGAGGGCCGGGTCGGTGCCGGCAGGCGGGACGGTGGTCCTGGCCTGCTTCCGACGGGCCTTCAGGGCGGCCCGCACCCGCAGCGCCTCCGGGATGGTGCGGCCGCGCAGCGGGATCACGGCGAGCACGACCAGTGCCAGGGCGACCGCGCCGAAGGCGCCGGCGACCGGCTTGCTGATCGTCCAGCCGACGGCGACCAGCGCCACCGCGACCTCGACCAGCACGAGTTGCTGGAGCCTCAGGCGGCCGCCGAGCAGCCCCGGCCGGGGGTGGACCCGGACCGGTACGGGGGCGCCGGAGCCGCCGGCGGGCGCGGGCAGCGGCGCTCCGGCGGGGGCCGGGTCGTGCTGTGCGCGGCGGCCCGACCGGCGCGACCCCCTGCCCTGTGCCGTGCTGCGGCGCCCTGGAGCGGTCTGACTTGGCATCCCCCGAGTGACCCTCTCTGATCAGTTGTCGCGGCCCGGTTGGCCGGTTCGCGAACCGTACCCGTACCGTACTCACCGTCTGCTGCCGCATCGTAGAGGGTTCGACGCCACTCGCGCCCGGCGGGTGCGGACCACGGGGTATGTCGGTCAACAGGGGAGACGACGAGCATGGCATCGCGCCGGGACGAACTGAACGCCTACACCTTCGCCCGCAAGCGCACGGTCGGGGCCTTTCTGCTGCCCGGCGGCGGCGGCAGCGACGAGGACGCGCCGCGCCCGGTCAAGGCTGTCCTGCCGAGCGTCATCGTGGCGGCGCTGGTGGTCGGCGGGTTCGGCGTGTGGGGCGTCTTCAAGCCCGGGGCGCCGGTGGGTTGGGACGACGGCAAGAACGTCGTCCAGGGCAAGAAGTCGACCACCCGGTACGTGGTGCTGACCGACCCGGACGGCAAGACCAAGCGGCTGCACCAGGTGCTCAACATGTCCTCGGCCCGGCTGGTGCTGCCGGTGGACGCCAAGGTGGTGGTGGTCTCCGACGACGTGCTGGACAAGTACCCGCACCACGGCCCGACGATCGGCATCCCGTACGCGCCGGACAAGCTGCCCGCCAAGGACCGGGCGAGCAAGCCGATGAAGTGGTCGGTCTGCGACCGCCCGGGTTCGGACCAGTACCAGCAGACCGTCAACCAGGCGGTGTTCGTGGCGGCCGGCGACGACGCGACGGCGCTGGCGGCCAAGGACCGGGTGCTGGACATCGACCAGGCGCTGCTGGTGCAGCTGATCGACGAGCAGCAGGTCGTCGCGCAGCCCGGCGCCGGCCAGCCGCCGGTCGACCAGAGCAAGCTGAACCTGTACCTGGTCGACGCGCAGGGCCGCAAGCACGCCATCGGCGGCACCCAGACCTCCGACAAGGACAAGCAGTCGCTGATGACGGCCGTGTTCGGGGCGACCGCGCAGCCGCAGAAGGTGAAGAAGGACTGGCTGGAGACCCTGACGACCGGCAGCGCCGTCCAGTTCCCGACGGTCGACGGGCTGGTGCCGGACGTCAAGACCGCCAACTCCACGGTGGCGCTGCAGAATCCGGAGGACCGGAAGATCGGCCGCCTGGTCCGCTACGGCGACCAGCACTACGTGGTCGGCAAGGACCAGCTGTTCACCATCACCGCCTTCCAGGCGGAGCTGATCCGTCAGAACCCCGCACTGCAGGGCCTGTACAACCAGGACGCGAACAAGAACCCGCGGGTGGACGAGCTCACCCCGGCCGACCACAGCAGCTTCGGGCTGGCCGCCGGGCCGCTGAAGGGCGTGGGCGAGGACTGGCCCGCCAAGGCGGGTGCGCCGGCCAACAACTGGAAGGCGCCCAAGGACCCGCGGCTGGTGGTCTGCAGCACCTTCGACGGGGTGGCCGACGACGGCAAGACGCCCAGGCGCAGCGTCTGGGCGGGCCCGGACTACCCGGCGCAGTACAGCAACGGCGCCGGCTCGGCGCACGTGACCCCCGGTCACGGCCTCTTCTACCGGGCGATGGACAACGGGATGAGCGGCTCCGGAAGCGACTTCCTGATCACCGAGACGGGTCTGCGCTACTCGGTGCCCGCCAACACCGACGGCGGCAACAAGGACGCGCAGGCGACGGCCGGCCAGCCGACCGCGAGCGGTGCCCCGAAGGCGCCGACGGCCCAGCCCAGCGCCACGGCGGCCGCGCCGCAGCCGCAGGAGGAGCCCGGCGGGAACCAGGCCCGGCTGGGCTACCAGGGCCTGCAGCCGATCCCGGTGCCCAAGGAGTGGTCGAGCCTCGTCCCGGCCGGTCCGGCCCTGAACGCCAAGAACGCCAGGCAGCAGCAGAACGCCTGACGCCGTGTCCGGTAACGGAATTGGCCTCAGTGTCATGGTCTGGTAACTACGGCTCTCCCAGTGTTGGGCGAGCTGCGTGTGCCGACTACAGTTCTGCTGGACATCACACCGGTGATGCGACGGCGGGGCCGGGACGGCCTGCCGGACACAGCGTCTGTCTCATGGGGGACGGTAGAGCATGGGTCAGTTCAAGACGACCGCGGAAGAGATGCTGGGCTTCGCCAAGCACATGGACCAGGTCATCGGTCAGATCGAGGGTGAGATTCGCACCCTCGACAGTCTGGTCGGCTCGATTGCCGCGGGATGGCAGGGTCAGGCTGCTACCGCCTACAAGTCCCTGCAGACGCAGTTCAACGAGGATGCGGTGGAGCTCAACAAGTCGCTGAAGGCGATCAAGGAAGCGATCGAGGTCACGACCAAGCAGTACTCGGCCACCGACGCGGACCAGCAGGCCGCGTTCAAGGCCTGAGCCTCGGCCTGACGGGTCATCCATCGCCACCCCGGTGACGGGGTGCGCCGCTTCCTCGACTAGGAGACAACGTGTCCGACCAGCACATTCTCGTTAACTTCGAAGCCGTCAAGAGCGCCGGTGCCGAGGTTCGTCGCACCGCCAAGCAGATCTCGACCCAGCTCGAGGAGCTGAAGAGCGGCGTCACCAAGATCGCCGCCAGCTGGGAGGGTGTCGCCCAGCAGGGCTACCAGGCCCACCAGGCGAAGTGGGACCAGCGCGCCGCGCACCTGCAGCAGGTGCTCGAGCAGATCGCCAAGTCGCTGGACAACGCCGCCGACAGCTACCAGAGCACCGAGAAGAACAACGCCCAGCTCTGGGGCTGACGAGGTGCTCCCACCCCGCCAGGGGTGAGAACGACGCCGCCGTAAGGGGCGGGTGCCCGGTGTCCGGGCACCCGCCCCTGGCGCGCATTCACGGGTGGACGACATGAGGGGTGGCAGGGTGTCGGTAGGCAGGTACCGGAAGACGGCCGCGGCGCTGGCCGTGCTCGCGGTGCTGGGTGGCCCGCTGGCGGCCCCGGCGTACGCCGACGGCGTCCAGACCGGCCCCGGCCTCGCGTCCGCCGGAGACTGCCCCAACCCCGCGCCCGACGTCGAGGTCATGCCGTGGGCGCTGCAGCGCGTGGTGCTCGACGAGCTCTGGCAGGGCGGCAGGACCATCGGTGCCGGCGTCGTCGTCGCGGTCATCGACACCGGAGTGGACGACCACAACCCGCAGCTGGCGGGCAAGGTCCAGGACGGCGGCTCGCTGCTGAAGAACAAGGACAAGCAGAAGGTCGAGGGGACGGGCAAGGACGACCTGGTCGGCCACGGCACCAAGGTGGCCGGCATCATCGCCGCCTCCCACCGCGACCAGACCGGCTTCGTCGGGCTCGCCCCGGGCGCCACCATCCTGTCGATCCGCCAGAACGACAGCGAGGGCAACGGCGACGTCTCCTCCCTGGTCGAGGCGATCAACCTCGCGGTGCAGGGCGGCGCCAAGGTCATCAACATCTCGCAGGACGTGCGCGGCGCCGGGACGGCCGAGTTCAACGGCTACGCCGAGCTGAAGGCCGCCGTCGAGGCCGCCGAGGCCAAGGGCGTCGTGGTGGTGGCCTCCACCGGCAACGACGGCAAGGAGGGCGACACCTTCCCCGCGGCGTTCCCGACCGTGCTCGCCGTCGGCGCCTCCGACCGCAACAACGAGCGCGCCCTCTTCTCGCAGTACGGCGACTTCGTGGACGTCGCGGCCCCCGGTGTCGACATGCTCTCGACCGTCCCCAAGGGCGGCCAGTGCGTGGACAACGGCACCAGTTTCGCCGCGCCCTACGTGTCCGGCCTCGCCGCGCTGCTGGTCGGCGCCCACCCGGGCTGGAAGCCCGTGCAGGTGCGCGCCTGGATCGAGCAGACCGCCCAGCGCAACCTGCGCACCAGGGACCGGTTCATCGGCTGGGGCGTGGTGGACCCGCTGAAGGCCGTCACCAAGGCGCCCGACGCGGCCCCCGTCGCGCCCAAGGACGACCCGCCCGTCGAGCTGGCCGCCGCCCCGATCATTCCGCAGCCGCTCGGCCTCGGCGAGACCCAGGCCGACCGCGACGGCCGCACCGCGACGTACGTCCTCGGCGTCGGCGCCCTTCTCGTCGCGCTGCTCGTCGGCGGCGGCATCGTGCTCCGCGACCACCGCCGCCGCCCGCAGGGGCTCTGACCCCTCCGCGCCCCCGCCCGCCGGGCCGGTGAACCGACCCGGCCGTCGCGGCCGGTGCTGACCGTCGAGCAGCTGAAGGCCGTCGCCGTCAGCCCGAAGTGGACGCTCAAGAAGTAGCACCGTGCGGACACGGCAGTGCCCCGGGCCTGGGGGAGCCCGGGGCACTGCCGCATGGGGGTGGGGTGGGGGTCGTCAGGCCTGCTCGTCCTCGGGGAGGGTGATCACCCAGCGGGTGTCCTGCCGGGGGCGCAGGTAGAACAGCCAGTAGAGGGTCGCGGCGGCGGTGATGCCGCCGGTCCACAGCAGGGGCTCGGTGTCCAGCTGGGTCATGATGTAGACGAGCACCGCGATCAGCACGACCGGGACGGCCGGCCAGAGCGGCATCCGCCAGGCGGCGGCGTGCTTGTGGTGGTTGCGGCGCGACAGCAGGGCGGCGATCGCGACCAGCAGGTACATCCCGGTCACCGCGACGCCGGTGATCTCGCTGAGCAGCTCGCCCTTGACGAAGCACAGGGCGGCGCCGGGCAGGCCCACGGCCAGGGTGGCGATCCACGGGGAGCCGAACCGGCCCAGGGTGGCGAAGGCCTTGTTGACCGGCTCGGGCCAGGCCTTGTCGCGGGCCGAGGCGAACAGCACCCGGGAGTTCTGGATGACCATGACGATGCCGGCGTTGATGATGGCCAGCGCGACGCAGAGGCTGATGAAGGTGCCGACCGCGGAGCTGCTCCAGGCGGTGACCATGCCGGAGATGTCGCCGGAGCTCAGGGTCTCCAGGTCGGGGGCGCCCATGGTGATGGCGACCACCGGGACGAGGATGACGGCGGCGGAGATGCCGAGCGTCCACAGCACGGTGCGCGAGACGTTGCGGCGCGGGTTCTCCAGCTCCTCCGACAGGTAGACCGCGGTGGAGAAGCCCTGGGTGATGAAGAGTGCGATGCCGAGCGCGCCGATGATGGCGCCGATGCTCACCGTGGTGGTGGCACCGCCCTCGCCGGTCACCACGCCGTGCAGCATGCTGGGCGCGCCGCTGTTGGCGTGGGCGAAGCCGAGCACCGAGACCACCCCGGCGGCGATGACCTCCAGCACCAGGAAGATGCCGGTGATCCAGGCGTTGGCGCGCAGGTCCAGCAGGCCGGCCAGGGTGGCGGCGAGCATCACCGCGGCGCCGGCCATCGGCTTGTCCACGTGCAGCACCGGGGCGAGGTAGTCGGCGGTGCCGAGTGCGATCACCGAGGGGACGATCAGCACCACGATCAGCGACAGCACGAAGACCAGCCAGCCGGCCAGCCGCCCGGCCAGGGTGCCGACCATCGCGTACTCGCCGCCGGCGCTGGGGATCAGGGTGCCGAGCTCGGAGTAGCAGAAGGCCACCGCGATACAGAGCACCGAGCCGATCGCGATGGCCAGCGCGGTGGCGCTGCCGATGCTGGAGAACAGCTCCGGGACGATCACGAAGAGCGTGGAGGCCGGGGTGACGCAGGACAGCGTGAGCAGGGTCCCGCCCACGACGCCGATCGAGCGCTTGAGCTTCTGGGGCGAGGCGGTGGCGCCCTCGGCCGCCGCAGCGGGGGCTACGGCGCGTGGCGGGCGAAGCGTGTCGGTCATGCGGCTTCCGATCGACTCTGTGCGGTCCTGGAGAGGGGAGCGGTATCGCCTCCGCCGGCTGGTTGCTCTGGGTCCTGGTTCTGACGCTCCCGGTTCGCCATGGAACCTGGCCGTATTGATTGCGTCAATGGCCGAATTGCTTCGGAATCCGTTGCATGAAACGGCATAAACATACGATCCGGTGATCGCTCACGGTAATTGTCAAGTATGTCCGAGTTGTTACCTCTGCCACATTGCGATTGAATCCAAGGTGAACGCAGTGTTGCGGGCCAGGATTCAAAGGCTGTGGCCGAATGTGACGGTGGCACACCCAGGCGCCCCTCGACGGCCCGCCGGGCCCCGGGGCCACGACGGGAACCGCAGCGCCGGACCGGAAAGATCTAGGTAACGTTTCGGCACGTGGGACGCGAAAGGGGCCGGGCTCCCGAGGAACCCGACCCCTGGTCACCGAGCGTGACCGAAATGCGCGGACTATGCGGAGGGCAGCCAGCCCGTCTGCACCATCTGCCCGTTGGTGATCCGGCGCGACACGAACACCCCTCGGCCGGCCGGCAGCGGCTGCGGCTTCACGGTGCCCAGCAGTGCGCCCTCGTCCTTGCTGCCGGACAGGATCACGCCCTGGCCGCCCAGCTCGCGCATCCGCTGCATCACCGGCTCGTACAGCGAGCGCCCGGCACCGCCGGCGCTGCGCGCGATGATCATGCGCAGGCCGATGTCGCGGGCGAACGGCAGGAACTCGGCCAGCGGCGCCAGCGGGTTGCCCGAGGAGGTCGCCACCAGCTCGTAGTCGTCCACGATCACGAACATGTCCTTGCCGCTGTACCAGCTGCGGTTGCGCAGCTGCTCGGCGGTCACGTCCGGGCCGGGGAGGCGGCGCGAGCAGGCCCCGCGCAGCATCTCCACGATGCTCGTCATGGCCGGCTGCGCGGCCGCGTACTCCACCAGGTACTCCGGCGGCACCGTGCCGAGCAGTGCGCGCCGGTAGTCGCCGACCACGATGCCGGCCTGGTCCGGGGTGTACCGCTCGGTGATCTGCTTGATCAGCATCCGCAGCAGCGCCGACTTACCGGACTCGCTCTCGCCGAAGACGATGAACAGCGGGTCGGTCTCGAAGTTGACGAAGGCCGGAGCCAGCTCCACCTCGTCCACACCGAACGCGACACCGCGCTCCGGGACCTCGAAGCCCTTCGGCAGCGACTGCCCGTCGAGCACCGTCGGCAGCATCCGGACCTGCGGCGCGCGCGGACCCGACCAGGCCGCGTTGACGGCCTCGACCAGGCCGGCCACACCGCTCTGCAGGTCCTCCACCGTGGACAGGCCGTCCACCCGGGGCAGACCCGACAGGAAGTGCAGCTTCGACGCGGTGACACCGCGCCCGGGGGAGGACGGCACGTTCTGCGCCACCCGCCGGTCCACCTCGGACTCCATCGCGTCACCGAGCTTCAGCTCGGTCCGGTTCTGCAGCAGGTCCTTCAGCGCCGGCCGCACCTCGGCGTACCGGGCCGCCGTGATGACCAGGTGGACGCCGTAGCCGAGGCCGCGCTGGGCGATGTCCCCGATCACCGGCTCCAGCATCTCGAATTCCTGCTTGAAGGTGTTCCAGCCGTCGATCATCAGGAAGACGTCGCCGAACTGCTCGTCCGGCAGCTGCCCGTTCGCCCGGCGGGTGCGGTACGTGGAGATGGTGTCGATACCGGTCGCGCGGAACAGCTCCTCGCGCCGGTTGAGCACCCCGTGCACCTCGCTGATCATGCGGCGGACCTTCTCGCCGTCCAACCGCCCGGCCACCCCGCCGACGTGCGGCAGGTCCTGCAGCCCCTGGAAGCCGCCGCCGCCGAAGTCCAGCAGGTAGAACTGCGCCTCCAGCGGCGTGTGGGTGAGCGCGAAGGCCGCCACCGTGGTGCGCACCAGGGTCGACTTGCCGGACCGCGGACCACCGACGATCAGGCCGTGGCCGGCCGCGCCCGAGTAGTCCTGGTGCAGCACGTCGCGGCGCTGCTCGCGCGGCTTGTCGACGATGCCCACCGGCACCACCAGCCGGCCCAGCGCACCGAACCCGGGCGAGGTCAGCCCGCGCTCCGGCGTCGGCTGCAGCGGAGGCAGCAGCTGGTCCACGCTCATCGGCTCCTCCAGCGGAGGCAGCCACACCTGGTGCGCGGCCGGCCCCTGGCCCGCCATCCGCTGCACGAACACGTCCAGCACCGTGTCGACCAGCGCGTCGTCCAGCTCCTCGACCTCCGGCTCCACCTCCTGCACCAGCGGCTCCAGCACCGGCACCTCGGCGGCCGTGAACAGCACCGGCTGCGCGGTGACCAGCCGCCCGCCGCCCGACCGCTGCTGGCCCGGGGCGCGGTACGGCCCGGACACGTACGCGGCCTTGAAGCGGTCCATCACGTCGGTGCCGAACTTCAGGTACCCGACACCGGGAACCGGCGGCAGGTGGTAGGCGTCCGGCACACCGATCGCCGCTCGCGACTCGGCCGCCGAGAAGGTCCGCAGACCGATCCGGTACGAGAGGTAGGTGTCCAGACCGCGCAGCTTGCCCTCCTCCAGGCGCTGCGAGGCGAGCAGCAGGTGCACACCCAGCGAACGGCCGATCCGGCCGATCTGGATGAACATGTCGATGAAGTCCGGCTTGGCGGTGAGCAGTTCGGAGAACTCGTCGATGATCAGCACCAGCGAGGGCAGCGGGTCCAGCGCCGCACCCGCCCCGCGCGCCCGCTCGTACTCGTTGAGGTTGGCGTAGTTGCCGGCCGAGCGCAGCAGCTCCTGGCGCCGGCTCAGCTCGCCCTCGATCGCGTCGCGCATGCGGTCGACGAGGGTGAGCTCGCCCTCCAGGTTGGTGATCACCGCCGAGGTGTGCGGCATGTCCGCCATCCCGGAGAAGGTGGCACCACCCTTGAAGTCCGCGAGGACGAAGTTCAGCGTCTCCGAGGAGTGGGTCATCGCCAGACCCAGCACCAGGGTGCGCAGCAGCTCCGACTTGCCGGAGCCGGTCGCGCCGACGCACAGGCCGTGCGGGCCCATGCCGTCCAGCGCGGCCTCCTTGATGTCCAGGTAGACGTGCTCGCCGCCGGCGCCGACGCCGATCGGCACCCGCAGCTTCTCGTGCTGCGCGCGGGTGCGCCAGCTGCGGCTCACGTCGAAGGAGCCCGGGTCGCCGGAGCCCATCAGCTCGGTGAAGTCCAGGTTGGACAGCAGCGGCTCGTCGTCGCCGCCGGCCGAGATCCGGTACGGCGCGAGCTGGCGGGCCAGCGCCTCGGACTGCCAGGTGGACAGCGTGTCCGGCTTGCCGGCGTAGGTGGCACCGGAGGCCGAACGCAGCATCAGCTCCTGCGGCGTGACGGTGACGATCAGGTGGCCGGTCGGCTCGTCCAGATCGCCCGGGACGACCTCGACGATGGTCACCCCGTGCACACCCTCGGCGCCGGCCAGCAGCGAGTCGTGCGGCACCGAGGCGCCGTCCATCACGACGATGATGTGCGGCTGGTCGGCCGCCGGAGCGGCGTCCCGGACGAAGCGCTGGCGCCCCGCCAGCTCGTCCTGGAGCAGGTCCTCCAGCTCACCGAGGCCGGTGGCGATCAGCCGCCGCGATCCGGCGCCGTCGTTCTCCTTGCGGTGCTGGTTGTGCGGGAGCCACTTGGTCCACTCCCACTCGTCCACCGCGCCCGGCGCCGCGGCGACCGTGACCAGCAGGTCGTCCGGCGAGTGCAGGGTCGTCAACTGGGCGATCATCGCCCGGACGTTGCCGTACACCGTGTCGGGATCGCCGCAGACCGTGATGTGGTAGAAGGCGCGCAGCGAGACCGCCAACGGCAGGTCCTGCAGAGTGCCGTGGGCCTTGAGGAAGGTGTGCATCGCGGCGGCGGACAGCGGCTCCAGCTCGTCCATCGGCGCGGTCTGCGGGGCCACCAGCGGAGTGGACAGCTGCACCGGCCCCCGGCCGACCCGGATCTGCGCGAAGTCGGCGTCCCCGGTACGGCGTTCCCACAACCGGCGGCCGTCCGCGACGATCGACCAGAGCTGGTCGGGCTCCGGGTTGAGGAACAGCTGGGCGCCGCGCTGGCGCTCCGCGGTGCGCCGCACCTGGCGGCGCATCTGCTGCAGGTACTTGAGGTAGTCGCGCCGCTCGTCCGCGGTCGCGGTGGAGCCGCCCTTGCGCGCCCGCACGATCTGGGCCAGCGCCATCCCGACCGTGGAGACGATCATCAGACCGCCCATGATCTTCATCGGGGGCGCGGCGCCCGGCGAGAAGAAGAACACCGCCGAGCCGCCCATGCCGAGCATCGGCAGGATGCTCATCACCCAGTCCTCCCCGCCCGCCCTGGGCAGTTCGGGCGGGGTGACCAACTCCACCGGCTCGTCCGGCACCACCGGCGGATAGGCGCGGGCAGGCCGCTTGACCATGACAACACTCATGCGCCCACCCCATGGTCCTGAACGGTTCGCTCGCTCACTTCGGCATCAGCCCTCACGCAACTGGATACGTACGGGTGAGGACGCCCCGTGTGACGCCGCCCCCGCTCCGCCGACCGCAGGCACCCGGGGAGGAGCGCGGCCCCTGCCCCCGTCGCCTTGCGCAGGGGCCGATCCTACTGGTCGCCCCCGCGGGCCGTACCGGCCCTACCCCACCGCACCCTGCGCGGCACCGGGCACGAACGGAGCGGGTAGGGTAACGCCGCGCCAACTCATGGCCGGATCGAGCCAGTTCCGCCCCGGCCGCGCGCCCGCGCAGCAGCCACACCAGACCACCGCCGGTACGCGGCACAGTCAACCAACAAGGGGGAGCGCCCAGTGCGCCGAGCGATCGAGGGGTGCGCATGAGCACCGCCGCCACGACCGGCTTCTGCCGGGTCACCGTCGTCGCACCGGACAGCCGGATCGACGTCGCCCTGCCCGAGGACGTCCCGCTCGCGGACGTCTACCCCGAGGTGCTGCGCCTTTCCGGCCAGGCCCAGCCCGACGGCGCCCCGACCGGGTTCCACCTGGTCCGCCGCGACGGCACCGTGCTCGACAGCGGACTGCCGCTCGCCGCCCAGCAGGTCCGCGACGGCGACCTGCTCAGCCTGCGCCCGTTCGCCGAGTCGCTGCCGCCGGCCGTCTACGACGACGTCGCCGACGCCATCGCCACCGCCGTCGAGGCCGACCGCCGCTTCTGGAGCCCCGAGTTGATGCGGGCCTTCGGCCTGATCGGCGCTGGAGTCCTGCTCACCCTGCTCGGCTTCGCCCTCTGGTTCTCCGACCTGCTCCACGACATGCACGGCCTGCCCGGCGTGCTGTCCGGCGTCACCGCCGTCGTGCTCACCGCACTGGCCGGCGTCCGGGCCCGGGTCTACCAGGACCCGTACGCCGCCCTGGCCCTCGGCCTGGGCGCGCTGCCGCACGCCATGATCGGCGGCAGCGGCATCATCGCCGTCGCCCACAAGTGGGACGGCCCGGGCCGGCTCCAGTTCCTCACCGGCTGCGTCGCCGTCCTGGTCGTCGCCGTCCTGCTGGTCGGCCTGCTGCCCGAGAAGGACTCGCTGTTCGTCGCCGCCGCCTTCCTGGCCGCGGCCGGCGCGCTTGCCACCTTCGCCGCCGTCCTCCTCCCGCAGACCCCGGCCGGCCACATCGCCGCCGTCACCGGCGTCGCGGCCGTCGCCGTGATCGGCTTCCTGCCCGGCCTGTCCGCGCGCTTCGCCCGGCTGCCCGTCGGCTTCAGCGCCCCCGGCCAGACCCGCACCCGCAGTCGCGACTACGACGAGGAGGCCGGCCGCGCCGAGGCCGTCCAGTACGAGCGGATCGCCCAGCAGGCCCGCCGCGGCCACGAGGTGCTGGTCGGCCTGGTCGGCGGCTGCGCCGCGGTGATCGTCGGCGCCTGCGCGGTGCTCGGCTTCACCGACCAGGTCTACCCCGAGCTGCTCGCCCTGGCCATCGGCATCGCCACCATGCTGCGCGCCCGGTTGTTCCGCTACACCGCGCAGGTCTTCAGCCTCACCATCGCGGGCCTGCTCGGCCTGTCGTTGCTGATCATCGGCCTGTCGTTGCACACCCCGCTGTTCATCCTGAAGGCCACCAGCTCCACCGACGTCGACCTGCGCACCATCTGGCTGGCCGCCTCGATCGCCTTCGGTGCGGCGGTGCTCACCGCCATCGCCCTGGTGGTGCCCCGACTCGGCGTCTCCCCCTTCTGGGGACGCATCCTGGACCTGGTCGACAGCATCACCCTGATCGCCCTCGTCCCGATCGCGCTGGCCGTGCTCGACGTCTACAACCTGGTACGCGGCGCCACCGGCTGACCGGCCCGAGGACGGGCACTGGTACGCTTGGCCTTCGAGCGCAGCCGTGTGCCCGGCCCCGGGTCGGAGGCAGCAGGCGGCGCCCGCATTACGACACCGAGTTCTCCAAGAGTCCTGTGCCGTAGACCAGGACTGCTCGGTATCACCTCTGAAGGAGTTGCAGTGGCTCTCGCCTCTGACGTCAAGAAGCAGATCTTCGCCGAGTTCGGCCAGAAGGAGGGCGACACCGGCTCCCCCGAGGTCCAGGTCGCCATGCTCTCGCGCCGCATCTCGGACCTGACCGAGCACCTCAAGGCCCACAAGCACGACCACCACTCGCGTCGTGGCCTGCTGATCCTGGTCGGCCAGCGCCGCCGCCTGCTGCAGTACCTGGCCAAGAAGGACATCGAGCGCTTCCGTACGCTCGTCGACCGCCTGGGCATCCGCCGCGGTGCCGCCGGTGGCGCCCGCTAAGACCGCCGCTCGGGGCGGCTCCCCACACCGGGGAGCCGCCCCTCGCGCGTATGCCGCGGCCGACGATCCGCGGCGCCCGAACATAACAACTCGCGCGCACCTCCCCAGGTGGCCGAGGATTGCACCGTAGGGTTGTGGGCATGCCGGGTGATGGCGCCAACGGCGCGCCACCCGAACCAGGACCCCAACCCCCCGCGGGACGAAGGCTTCAAACGGAAGCCGCCCGCATCCGAGAGAGCGTCCAGACGCGGACCGCCCGTCCAGGCCTGGCAGCCGAGAGGCGCCGGTCCTCGGTAGTGGCCGTCGGAAGTCCCGCAGACCGAGCGGGCACTCCGGAGGCTTCGATCGAAGACCGGCCCGGCTGGTCCAGGGCCCACCGGCAGGCCAAGCGCGGGGACGCTCTCCCGGAGACGTACGAAAGAGGAGATCTTCCAGGTGGAAGAGAACGTGTTCTACGCCGAAGCCGTCATCGACAACGGTTCCTTCGGCACCCGTACCATCCGCTTCGAGACCGGCCGCCTGGCCCGTCAGGCCGCCGGCTCCGCCGTGGCCTACCTGGACGACGACACCATGGTGCTGTCGGCCACGAGCGCCTCCAAGCAGCCGAAGGAGCACTTCGACTTCTTCCCGCTGACCGTGGACGTCGAGGAGCGGATGTACGCCGCGGGCCGCATCCCCGGCTCGTTCTTCCGTCGTGAGGGCCGGCCCTCCGAGGACGCGATCCTCACCTGCCGCCTGATCGACCGCCCGCTGCGCCCGTCCTTCGTCAAGGGCCTGCGCAACGAGATCCAGGTCGTCTGCACGATCATGGCGCTCAACCCCGACCACCTGTACGACGTCGTGGCCATCAACGCCGCCTCCGCGTCCACCCAGCTGGCCGGCCTGCCGTTCTCCGGCCCGATCGGCGGCGTCCGCGTCGCGCTGATCAAGGGCCAGTGGGTCGCGTTCCCGACCCACAGCGAGCTGGAGGACGCCGTCTTCGACATGGTCGTCGCCGGCCGCACGCTGCCCGACGGCGATGTCGCGATCATGATGGTCGAGGCCGAGGCCACCACCAAGACCATCAAGCTGGTCGAGGGCGGCGCCGAGGCGCCGACCGAGGACGTCGTGGCCGCCGGCCTCGAGGCCTCGAAGCCCTTCATCAAGGTGCTCTGCGCCGCGCAGTCGCAGCTGGCCGCCCAGGCCGCCAAGCCGACCGCCGAGTTCCCGATCTTCCTGGACTACCAGGACGACGTGCTGGCCGCCCTGACCAACGCGGTCAAGGACGAGCTGTCGCAGGCGCTGACCATCGCCGGCAAGCAGGAGCGCAACGCCGAGCTGGACCGCGTCAAGGCGATCGCCGCCGAGAAGCTCCTGCCGGAGTTCGAGGGCCGCGAGAAGGAGATCAGCGCCGCGTACAACGCGCTGACCAAGAAGGTCGTGCGCGAGCGCGTCATCAAGGACAAGGTCCGCATCGACGGCCGCGGTGTCACCGACATCCGCACCCTGGCCGCCGAGGTCGAGGCCATCCCGCGCGTCCACGGCTCGGCCCTGTTCGAGCGCGGCGAGACCCAGATCCTGGGTGTCACCACGCTGAACATGCTCCGCATGGAGCAGCAGCTCGACACGCTCTCCCCGGAGACGCGTCGCCGCTACATGCACAACTACAACTTCCCGCCGTACTCGGTCGGCGAGACCGGCCGCGTGGGCTCGCCCAAGCGCCGCGAGATCGGCCACGGCGCGCTGGCCGAGCGGGCGATCCTGCCCGTGCTGCCGACCCGCGAGGAGTTCCCCTACGCGATCCGCCAGGTCTCCGAGGCGCTGAGCTCCAACGGCTCCACCTCGATGGGCTCGGTCTGCGCCTCGACGATGTCGCTGCTGAACGCCGGTGTGCCGCTGAAGGCCGCCGTCGCCGGTATCGCGATGGGCCTGATCTCGCAGGAGATCGACGGCGAGACGCACTACGTCGCGCTGACCGACATCCTGGGCGCCGAGGACGCGTTCGGCGACATGGACTTCAAGGTCGCCGGTACCCGCAACTTCATCACCGCCCTGCAGCTGGACACCAAGCTGAACGGCATCCCGGCGTCGGTGCTGGCCGCCGCGCTGAAGCAGGCCAAGGACGCCCGCCTGCACATCCTCGACGTGATGAACGAGGCGATCGACACTCCGGACGAGATGTCGCCGAACGCCCCGCGCATCATCACCATCAAGATCCCGGTGGACAAGATCGGTGAGGTCATCGGCCCCAAGGGCAAGATGATCAACCAGATCCAGGAGGACACCGGCGCGGACATCACCATCGAGGACGACGGCACCATCTACATCGGTGCGGTCGACGGTCCCTCGGCGGAGGCTGCCCGTACGACGATCAACCAGATCGCCAACCCGACCATGCCGGAGGTCGGCGAGCGCTACCTGGGCACCGTGGTGAAGACCACGACGTTCGGCGCGTTCGTCTCGCTCATGCCGGGCAAGGACGGCCTGCTGCACATCTCGCAGATCCGCAAGCTCGCCGGTGGCAAGCGCGTGGAGAACGTCGAGGACGTGCTGGGCGTCGGCGCCAAGGTCCAGGTCGAGATCGCCGAGATCGACCCGCGCGGCAAGCTCTCGCTGATCCCGGTCGTCGAGGGCGAGGAGGGCGGCGAGGCCGCTTCCGAGTGAAGCGCCGCTAGCCACCCCGTTCCATAGAAGCGGCCGCGGCCCGCACGCCCCGTCGGCGTGCGGGCCGCACCCTGTTGTTCTCGCATCACTACGGAGGTACACCCCGTGGCTCAGGCCTCGGCGGCGACGCAGCGCCCCGGCACCACCCGGACCCTGCTCAAGGGGGTCGACGGTGCCGGCACGGTACGCCGCACCGTCCTCCCCGGCGGCCTGCGGGTCGTCACCGAGACCCTGCCGACGGTGCGCTCCGCGACCTTCGGCATCTGGGTCGGCGTCGGTTCACGGGACGAGACCCCGCAGCTGAACGGTGCCACCCACTACCTGGAGCACCTCCTCTTCAAGGGCACCGAGCGGCGCAGCGCGCTGGACATCTCGGCGGCCCTGGACGCGGTCGGCGGCGAGATGAACGCCTTCACCGCGAAGGAGAACACCTGCTACTACGCCCGGGTCCTCGACACCGACCTGCCGCTGGCCATCGACGTGGTCTGCGACATGCTCACCGGTTCGCTGATCCGCCCCGAGGACGTGGAGGCCGAGCGCGGCGTCATCCTCGAGGAGATGGCGATGGCCGAGGACGACCCGGGCGACGTGGTGCACGACCTCTTCGCCAAGGCGATCTTCGGCAGCGGCCCGCTCGGCCGCCCGATCCTCGGCACCCAGGAGACCGTCCGGGGCCTCACCCGGGACCAGATCGCCGGGTTCTTCCACCGCCGCTACAAGCCCGAGCACCTGGTGGTCGCGGCGGCCGGCAACCTGGACCACCGCAAGGTCGTCAAGCAGGTCGAGCAGGCCTTCGCACCGCTGCTGGCGCGCTCCGAGGCGGCCCCCGCCGCGGCCCGCCGCGGCGTCAAGGCGCTCCGCACGGCCGGCCGGGTCGAGGTGCTCAACCGCTCCACCGAGCAGGCCCACCTGGTGCTGGGCGTGCCCGGCGTGCCCCGGCACGACGAGCGCCGCTGGGCGATGGGCGTGCTCAACGCGGCCCTCGGCGGCGGCATGAGCTCGCGGCTCTTCCAGGAGGTCCGGGAGAAGCGCGGCCTGGCGTACTCGGTGTACTCCTACTCCTCCTCCTACGCGGACAGCGGCCTGTTCGGCATCTACGCCGGCTGCCAGCCCAAGCGGGTCGAGGAGGTGCTGCGGATCTGCCGCGAGGAGCTCGCCAAGGTGGTCGCCGACGGCATCACCGAGGAGGAGCTGCGCCGGGCGATCGGCCAGATCTCCGGCTCCACCGTGCTCGGCATGGAGGACACCGGCTCGCTGATGAACCGGATCGGCAAGGCCGAGCTGAGCTACGGCCACCACCTCTCGGTGGACGAGATGCTGGCCAAGATAGCGGCCGTGACCCTGGACGACGTCCACGCCGTGGCCCGTGACGTGCTGGGCGCGTACCGGCCGTCGCTGGCGCTGATCGGCCCGATCAACGACAAGCGGGCCGCCGGGCTCGCCGACCTGCTGGTCTGAAGGGACTAATCGCTATGACGCTGCGTGTCGCCGTGATCGGCGCCGGGGGCCGGATCGGCTCCGAGGCCGTCAAGGCCGTCGAGGCCGCCCCGGACATGGAGCTGGTCGCCGCGCTGGGCCGGGGCTCCGACCTCGACGAGCTGACCAGGGCGGGTGTGCAGGTCGCCGTCGAGCTGACCCACCCCGACTCGGTGATGGGCAACCTCGACTACTGCCTGCGCCACGGGATCCACGTGGTCACCGGCACCACCGGCTGGACGGACGAGCGGCTGGCCACCGTCGGCGGCCTGCTGGAGAAGGCGCCCGAACTGGGGCTGCTGATCGCGCCGAACTTCTCGCTCGGCGCCGTGCTGGGCATGAAGTTCGCGCAGACCGCGGCCCGGTACTTCGAGTCGGTCGAGGTGGTCGAGCTGCACCACGACCGCAAGGCGGACGCGCCCAGCGGCACCGCCACCCGCACCGCGCAGCTGATCGCCGCCGCCCGCGCGGAGGCCGGCCTGCCCGCGCAGCAGGACCCGACCACGCACAGCCTGCCCGGCGCCCGCGGCGCCGACGTGGACGGTGTGCCGGTGCACGCCGTCCGGCTGCGCGGCCTGCTCGCGCACCAGCAGGTGATGTTCGGCGACACCGGCGAGACACTCACCATCCGGCACGACTCGCTGCACCACAGCAGCTTCATGCCCGGCATCCTGCTCGGTGTCCGCAAGGTCGTGGAGCACCACGGGCTCACCGTGGGCCTCGAGAACTTCCTGGACCTGTGAGCACCGGATGACCTCCCGTACCGGTTTCTTCGTCCTCTCCGGCGTCCTGCTGCTGGTGGCCCTGGTCTGCGTGGGCGAGGGCGTCCAGCTGATCGCCACCGGCAAGCCGCTCGGCATCGGCATGGGGCTCTGCGCCTTCGTCATCCCGCCGATCGGGGTCTGGTTCCTGCGGCAGACCGTCCGCTTCGGCCGGGCCAGCGAGCGGCTCGCCCGCGAGCTGGAGGCCGAGGGCGGCCTGCCGGTGGACGAGCTGAAGCGCACCACCGGCGGACGGATCGACCGGGCCTCGGCCGACGAGGTGTTCGCCCGCCGCAGGGCGGAGGCCGAGCAGGCGCCCGGCGACTGGCGGGTCTTCTTCCGCCTCGCGGTGGCGTACGCCGACGCCGGGGACACCCCGCGTGCCCGCAAGACCATGCAGCACGCGATCACACTGCACAGCCGCACCGAACCCGCAAGGAGTAGCGCGTGACCGATGAAACGACGGCCCCCCAGTTCCGCAGCGATGTGACCGTGGAGCTGGTCCGCAGCGCCGCCGCCGACTCGGACGTCATCTGGGCGGCCCGCGTCTCGACGGCGGGCGAGCAGTCCCTGGAGGCGCTCCAGCAGGACCCGGAGAAGTCCAAGGGCTTGATCAACTACCTGATGCGGGACCGGCACGGCACGCCGTTCGAGCACAACTCGATGACCTTCTTCATCAGCGCGCCGATCTTCGTCTTCCGCGAGTTCCACCGCCACCGCAGCGGCTGGTCCTATAACGAGGAGTCCGGCCGCTACCGCGAGCTGCAGCCGGTCTTCTACGTGCCGGGCGAGGAGCGCAAGCTCGTCCAGCAGGGCCGTCCGGGCCGCTACGAGTTCGTCGACGGCACGCCCGAGCAGCACCGGACCGTCACCGGGGCGATGGAGACGGCGTACCGCGAGGCGTACGGCCGCTACCAGGAGATGCTGGACGCCGGCGTCGCCCGCGAGGTGGCCCGGGCCGTCCTGCCGGTGGGTCTGTTCTCCTCGATGTACGCGACCTGCAACGCCCGTTCGCTGATGCACTTCCTGTCGCTGCGGACCAAGAAGGAGAACGCCGCCGTGCCGTCCTTCCCGCAGCGCGAGATCGAGATGGTCGCCGAGCAGATGGAGGAGCAGTGGGCCCGGCTCATGCCCCTCACCCATGCGGCCTTCGAGAAGCACGGCCGCGTCGCCCCCTGACCTGGGGTGATAGGCATATGGACGGTTTGCCGGGCATGTCTGGATTGCGGCTTTTCTAGCCGCTCCCTACGCTCGTGACACGGATTCCGGTGCTGCTTGAACCCCCGAGCATGCAGCACCGGAATCCCACTGTCTGCGCCGACCTGAGTGCTACACCTGTCCGAACCCTGGACCGGCATGGGTACCGCCCCACCGCCTACGAGTAGCTTTGGACGCATGGCTCCGACCTCCACCCCCCAGACGCCTTTCGGCCGGGTCCTGACCGCCATGGTCACCCCGTTCACCGCCGACGGCGGCCTCGACCTCGACGGCGCCCAGCGCCTCGCGGCCCACCTCGTCGACTCCGGCAACGACGGCCTCGTCGTCAACGGCACCACCGGCGAGTCCCCGACCACCAGCGACGCCGAGAAGGCCCGCCTCGTACGCGCCGTGGTGGAGGCGGTGGGGGACCGCGCCCACGTCGTGGCCGGTGTCGGCACCAACGACACCCACCACAGCGCCGACCTGGCCCGCCAGGCCGAGACCGCCGGAGCCCACGGCCTGCTGGTCGTCACGCCGTACTACAGCAAGCCCCCGCAGGAGGGCCTGTACCGGCACACCACGCACATCGCCGACGCCACCGGGCTGCCGGTGATGCTCTACGACATCCCCGGCCGCAGCGGTGTCGCGCTGAGCCACGAGACGCTGGTCCGGCTCGGTGAGCACCCGCGGATCGTCGCCAACAAGGACGCCAAGGGCGACCTCGGCGCCGCCGCCTGGGCGATCGCCCGCTCGGACCTCGCCTGGTACTCCGGCGACGACATCCTGAACCTGCCGCTGCTGTCCGTCGGAGCGGTCGGCGTGGTCAGCGTGGTCGGCCACGTGGTCGCGGGCGAGCTGCGCAGCATGGTCGAGGCCTTCCAGAGCGGCGATGTGGCCAAGGCCACGGCGATCCACCAGAGCCTGCTGCCGGTCTTCAGCGGTATGTTCCGCACGCAGGGTGTCATCCTCACCAAGGCCGCGCTGGAGCTCCAGGGCCTGCCGGCCGGGCCGCTGCGGCTGCCGCTGATCGGTGCGGACTCCGAGGAGATCGCGCAATTGAAGAAGGATCTCGCCGCAGGCGGGGTACACCTGTAACAGACACAGACGTGCGCGCCCCGGCTCGCCGGCCCTTTGCGGGACCGTCGCTGAACCGGACGAAGGCGCGAGAGCACCGACCCAGTAGGAAACCGACACTGAGTACGCACGCCATATGTCTCCAGGGGGAGGACCCCGGGCATATGGCGTGCGTCGTGAGGAGAGTCTTTTGAGCCACCCGCACCCCGAACTCGGCGCGCCCCCCGCTCTCAAGGAGGGCGCGCTCCGCATCACCCCGCTCGGCGGTCTCGGTGAGATCGGCCGCAACATGACGGTCCTGGAGTACGGGGACCGCATGCTCATCATCGACTGCGGTGTCCTCTTCCCCGAGGACGAGCAGCCCGGCGTCGACCTGATCCTCCCGGACTTCAGCTACATCCGGGGCCGTCTCGACAAGATCGACGGCATCATCCTGACCCACGGACACGAGGACCACATCGGCGCGGTGCCGTTCCTGCTCCGGGAGAACCCGGACATCCCGCTGATCGGTTCGAAGCTCACCCTCGCCCTGATCGAGGCCAAGCTCGCCGAGCACCGCATCCGCCCGTACGTGCTGGAGGTCAAGGAGGGCGACCGCGAGCGGATCGGCCCCTTCGACTGCCAGTTCATCGCGGTCAACCACTCCATCCCCGACGCGCTGGCCGTCGCCGTCCGCACGACGGCCGGCATGGTCGTCGCCACCGGCGACTTCAAGATGGACCAGCTGCCGCTCGACGGCCGCCTCACCGACCTGCCGGCCTTCGCCAAGCTGGCGGAGGAGGGCATGGACCTGCTGCTGGTGGACTCCACCAACGCCGAGGTCCCCGGCTTCATCCCGTCCGAGCGGGACATCTCGGCCGCGCTGCGAAACGTTTTCGCGAGCGCCGAGAAGCGGATCATCGTGGCCTCCTTCGCGAGCCACGTGCACCGGATCCAGCAGGTGCTGGACGCCGCGCACGAGCACAAGCGCAAGGTCGCCTTCGTCGGCCGCTCGATGGTCCGCAACATGGGCATCGCGCGGGACCTCGGCTACCTGAAGGTCCCCGGCAACATGATCGTGGACGTCAAGCAGCTGGACGACCTGCCGGACAAGGACGTCGTGCTGATCTGTACCGGTTCGCAGGGCGAGCCGATGGCCGCGCTGTCCCGGATGGCCAACCGCGACCACCAGATCCGCATCGTCGAGGGCGACACCGTCGTCCTCGCCTCCTCGCTGATCCCCGGCAACGAGACCGCCATCTACCGGGTGATCAACGGCCTGACCCGCTGGGGCGCCAAGGTCGTGCACAAGGGCAACGCCAAGGTGCACGTCTCGGGCCACGCCTCGGCAGGCGAGCTGCTGTACTTCTTCAACATCTGCAAGCCGCGCAACCTGATGCCGGTCCACGGCGAGTGGCGCCACCTGCGGGCGGCCGCCGACCTGGGCATCGCCACCGGTGTGCCGCGCAACCGCACGGTCATCGCCGAGGACGGCGTCTGCGTCGACCTGGAGGGCGGCGTCGCGCGGATCGTCGGCAAGGTGCAGGCGGGCTACGTCTACGTCGACGGCTCGTCGGTCGGCGACATCACCGAGGCCTCGCTCAAGGACCGCAGAATCCTCGGCGAGGAGGGCTTCATCTCGGTGTTCGTGGTGGTCGACTCCACCAACGGCAAGATGGTGAGCGGCCCGACCATCCAGGCCCGCGGCTCCGGTATTGACGACAACGCGTTCGTCCCGGTCGTCGCGAAGCTCCAGGAGGCCCTGGAGCGCTCGGCCGGTGACGGCGTCCTCGAGGTCCGTCAGGTTCAGCAGCTGGTCCGCCGGACCATCGGCAAGTGGGTGGCGGACAACTACCGCCGCCGGCCGATGATCCTGCCGGTCGTGGTCGAGGTCTGATCCTCCCGCTGGTCGGTTTGACGTGGGGCAGCCCGGTGCGTAATGTTCTCCGGGTTGCCCCACGGGACGGCCCCGGCAGAAGTTCTCGAAATGAAATTCGAGAACGGAGCGCGGAAAACGGCCCGAGAAACTCTGGTAGAGTTCGGGAGCGCCGAAAGGCCAAAGCAAATCAGATAAACGAAACTCCGGAAAACGGAGCGGAAAACATCTGCTAAGCTGGAAACACGAAAGAACGAAGCGCCCGGAGGGCCCGCTGGAAGGCGGTCCGAAGGAAGTGTCCGTTCCTTGAGAACTCAACAGC
>NZ_JBITZW010000042.1:0-42297 GCF_044547105.1 Kitasatospora sp. NPDC052868
ACCCGCGCCGGCGCCCGGCCTGGTCTAGCGTGCACCCGCCATGAACGCCCGCCCCCGCCGACCCTGGCCACCCACCGCCAGAACCCACCGCCCGGCGGCATCGGGCCAACCCGAGGCACAACCCGAGGCACCCACCTGCGGCTAACTACCGCACAACCCGTGCCCCTGCACCAGCCTCAGCAACATCGGCCCGGCCATGGCCACGCCAGCCAGTGCGAACACATAGGCAGCACAGCACCAAAGGCAACATGACCAGTTGTCAGCTTGGTTGTACTCGTCCCGAGCATTACCCAAGCCGCCGATCAAGCCCAAGACAATCAGGAGCAAGCCGACCACAAGGAGGGCAACGCGGCCACCGCTGCAACCAGAGGCCAATTCAGTGGCGCTGGGTGCTGTGTGCATGTTGCCCAAGCGTAGGTGTGATGTTGTGGGCGACCCGTGATCGCCGCGCCGCCAAGGACACGGAGGCCTACAAACGGCAGGGCCCGCAGACCGTCACCCGGTCCACGGGCCCCTCCTCGCCGAGCACGCTCACCCCCCGGCCGGGTCGCCCTCCGCCCCCTCGCCCGGCACGGGCCCGTCGGCCGGATCGGGCGCGAACGCCTCATGGCACAACCCGCACAGAACGGCCCCGTCCGACAGGGACTTCGGCGTCAGCTGGAGCGTACGGGGCGGCTCGCACCCGCACAGCACCTTGACCCGCTTGCCCCCGGTCTTCTCGGCCGGCGGCTTCTTCTCCTTCGGCGCGTCGACTCCCCCGGCCGCCCCGCCGGCACCCGCTTCCAGGAACGGCAGCTGCGCCCCGTCGAACCCCTGCACCGCGCGCGCGTACCGCGCCAACGTCGCGTCCGTCACCACGCAGAAGCTGAACCCCAGCACCGGCTGCGCCCGCTTCGGGGGCTCCAGCCCCAGCTCCTTGGCCAGCTCGGCAAACCGCCGGTTGTGCCACCGGTTGCCCTGGGACGACGTGGTCTTGATCCCCCGCCGGGCGCCGACGGCGTGGGCGGCCTCGTGCAACAGGGTCTGCAGCACCTCGCGCCCACCGAGCGCCAACAACTCCCCCGCCACGAAGATCTCCGGCGCCCGACCGCCGGGCTCCACCCACTTGTCCGCCGAGTGGTGCCCGCGCTTCATCCCGGCAGGCTGCCCGCCCCGGCCCTTGCGGCCCGTCAGCCCGCTGCCAGTGATCATCACACAGTCCGGGACCTCTGGGTGGTGCCGCTGGATCTGCGCCCACACCCGCTCCAGCGCGGTGATGATCCGCGTCCCCTCACGGCCCTTCGTCTCTGTCACCATGGCTCCAGCCTAGCGTGCACCTGCTAAGTTGTGCCCCGATTGCTGCGCCCCGCCCGCGTCCTCGGCGGTAGGCTCCGGGACGGGTCGACCCCCCGGCAGTGCCCTTGCCGGGGGGTCGACTGTTACCTGGGGCTGACCTGCTGAGGGGTCAGTACCCGGCCTTGACCAAGGCTCCGGCCGCGTTCTCGGCCAGCACCTGGGCGTCAACGTCGTCCAGGTCCTCGGCCTGGTCCAGCAACTTGGTCAGCACGGGCTCGATGGCGTCGGCGTAGGAGTCGGCCCTGCCCGCCCCCCGCCCGTCCTTGACCACCGGCTTGTCGAGATCGCGGTGCGTCAGCTGGACGTCGAACTGGGCCAGCAGCAGCTGCTGCGCCAGCACCTCGGCCACGGTTGCGGCCCGGTGGCGGCCGCCGGCACAGCCGACGGCGACCCGCAGCACGATGGTCTCCGCCTGCGGACCCATCGCGTAGGACTGGGCCAT
Organism: Kitasatospora sp. NPDC052868; assembly: GCF_044547105.1. NCBI lineage: Bacteria > Bacillati > Actinomycetota > Actinomycetes > Kitasatosporales > Streptomycetaceae > Kitasatospora > Kitasatospora sp. NPDC052868. The sequence continues at coordinate 1,778 of NZ_JBITZW010000042.1, forward strand.
GGTGACGGCGGCCGCGACAACCTGCAGGATGCCGGGGGTCCCCAGGACCGTGTCCCGCACGGCCTGGTCGCGCGCCGTCATGTTCCGCAGCTCGGGGCTGACGTGGGGGTCCTTGAAGTGGTGGCGGAGGTCGAGCACCACGTGCGCCTCCGGGACGGGCCCGTTCAGGAAACCGAAGCTGACGATCTGCACCTTCATGGAGTTCTTCTCCTCTGCGGCCGCGGCCGCTGTCGTTGGTGCTAAAAGAGGGGGTCTTGCCACGCGCCGCCGGGCTGGCCAGCGATGATGGCCCGCTCGATCGCGGCGTCCACGTCCTCGCCGGAGGCCTGCGCCGCGAGGATCGCGGCCCGGATCGCGCTCGCCCGGCCGGCGGCGCCGCGCTCGTCGTCAAGCGCGTGCCCGGCGATCCGGCTGCGGGACGCGTAGTCCAACACGTTGTCCCGGCGGGTGCCGGCCAACCAGTGCCGGGGGTTGTTGCAGCTCGGGCTGTCACAGCTGTGCCGGATCACCTCGACGGTGGCGACGGACTCGGCCCCGTACTCGATCGCCCAGCCCAGCACGTGCGCGGTGATCGTGAGCGTGGGGCGGCCCTCGACCTTGGACGTCTTGAGCTTGCCGTGCCCGGAGCTGGAGATCGCGCCGATCCAGAAGTGGCAGGCGTCGGTCCCGCGTCGGTGCACCTTGGCCTCGTACCGGAGGCGGAGGCCCTGGTCCGCGACCAGCTCGGCCCACGGCAGGTCGCTGCGGCTGCGCCGTTGGGCCATGCTCAGACCAGACCGGCGAGCAGGGCGCCGCCGAGTAGGACCAGGGCGCCGATCGTGGTGTGGATCGCGTGGCGGATCAAGGCGTGCTTGCGGTGGGCGAGTCGGGCCAGATCCCTGATCCGCTCCGCCCGGTGCTCGGAGGTCGTCTCGGCGGCGACGTCGGCGACCAGCTCCCCCAGCTCCTCGCACTTCGACCAGTACAGGAACGATCCGCGGGCGGTGTCGGGGGGAGCGAGGAAGGGGCGGACGGCGAGCAGGACCAGCAGCAAGGCGACGACCAGGGCGGCGCCGCCGAGTCCCACCAGGACGGTGGCAACGGTGGTCAGTTCGCGTCCCTGGACGGCGGCGGTCAGCACGGCGAGCGGCAGGCCCAGCCCGGTCAGCAGCGTGCCCGACTTCCCGTCCGTGGCCCTGATCTGCTCCGTCACGGAGGTAAGCGCGGCGGCCCACTGGGCGTCGCTGGCCGTCGGTGTCTCCTCGCTGACGACGGCGGTCTGCTGTGCGTTGATCACGTGTTCCTCCTTCTCAGATGGAGGGCGGCCGCGGCCGTTGCGGCCGCCCTGGGGTCCGTCAGTAGGACTCGGTCGGCTCCGGGCTGTCGAGCACCGGGACCTCGGCCAGCCCCCGGCGGTCGAGCGCGTCCCGCAGAGCGGCGCGGACCTGGTCGTCGGTGAGGGGCGGCCCGTTGAACGGGCCGTTGAACGGGAACTCACGGAACGCGTCCACCCACACCTCGGGGTGCTCGGGGTCCTCGGCCATCGCCTCGTCCACGACCAGATCGGCGACCGGCATCAGGTTGGCGGGGAAGTAGGAGCCCAACACGATGAACTCGCACTGTTCGCACTGCCACCACCCGAACTCCGGGGGGTCGGTGGGCCGGTGGGTGCGCCAGACCAGGGCCGGCTCCCAGCAGGAGGGGCACTTGCTCCGCTGGTCGGCGCGGCCGCCTCCGTGGCAGTGCGCGCACGTCCCGGACTGGTCGCCGTGCTGCTCGCGCCAGTTCGCGCCCTCCCGCCCGACCGCCCGCGCAATGGCCTCGGCCAGCTCGGAGGTCAGCTCCATCTCGACTGCGGGCCCCGTACCGGTCCGGACGGTCAGCAGGACCGGCCCGCCAGCCATCGGGAACTCCTCGGCCAGCTCCCGGACCGCGGTGGCCAGCACCTCCGCGGCCGCCTCTGTGCTCTTCGCCGTCGTCACTTCGCTTCCCCCTTCTCCAGCTGGTTGGAGACCAGGAACGCCCCCGCGTACGCGCCGGCTTCCTCCTTGGTCTCGTACGTCACGTCGTCCGGGCTCTCCTCGTACTCGCCGTTCTCGGCGTTGGCCATCCACCACCACCCGCCCAGTTCGCTGTGCCAGCTGACCCGGGCGCTTCCGCCGGCCATCTCGAACTCGCTCGCCTCTAGCGGGGCGGGGATGCCGACCACACCGGGCCACCGCTTGCGGGCGGCCTGTCGGCTGATGCCCCACGCGTCCCCCAGCTGCGGGTAGGTCGCCCCGACTGCGCCGGCGTGGCAGGCGGCCCGGTTCGCCAGCTCCTCAACGGCCGGGCCGATCTCGCGCAGAACCCGTAGACGCGACAGCTGCAGGTCCGGCATGGTCCGCATCGACTCGCGCGTCCGCTCCGGCACCTCGCCGGAGGTCCGACCGAGGCGGACGGAGATCCGCTCCGCCGTGCGCCACGCGACGTCGTCCAAGTCGGCCAGCAGCTGCTGCAGCTGGCCGTCCGTCGGTTCCTGGTATGCCGGGTTGATGGGGGCCCAAAACCCCTCCGCGTTCTCCATGACGACAATGCTAGTTGTCTTCGACAATCTAGGTTGTCGATTCGGCGAAATTGGCGGCGGGAACTTGGGGAGAGGGGGCGCACGGGAACGCCCGTGCGCTGGCCGGATCGTCGCTGACCTGCTGGCGGGCGCCGTACCTGACCGGGTATCAGTAGGGGCGTCAACTGGGCTGGTGGAGAAGATGGAGGTGACGCGGGGTGTCGTGGCGCTACCCCACCCCGGGCAGCCGCAGAGCATGGCGGCAGCGCGAACGCCTCCAGCGTCGGCTGCAGCTGCAGGCGCTGGGACAGGCACCTCCCACGCTGCGGGAACTGGCGCCGGCCGTCGTCGCGCTGGTCCTCGCTCTGGTCGCCGGGGCCTGGTGGCTGCTGTGGTGCTGGCAGCTGCTCGACGGCCTGGGCCTGTTGCTCGGAGGCTCGGCCTACGCGCTCCTCGTCGTCCGGCTGGTGCGCTGGCGTGGGGCCGTCGTCCGGCGGCGCCGGGGCCACTACACCGATGCTGAGGCTGCCTCGCTGACTGACGGCCAGCTGCCGGCGGTCGTGCTCAGCCTGTTGCGCCGGGACGGCTGGCGGGTCATGTCGGCCCCTTACCAGGGCAAGCCCCGGATCGTGGGCACCGACCGCCGGTCCGGACGCGGGATCGACGTGGTCTTCCGCCCCTCGGACTGGGAGGAGGACACCCTGAGCCCGGGGCCGGCGCCGGCTCCGCTGCGGGCCGTCGGCACGACGGGCTATGGCGGGGTGGTTCGCCTGATCGTCTCGCTGGGCACGTACAGCCGCGGCGATGTGCTGTGGGCGTCCCGGCAGGGAGGCCTGCACCTGGTGTCCGGAGACCTGGTCCGCCGCTGGGCAACGGGGGAGCGGGTCCACCAACTCCTCAGCATCACCGGCTGACCCGGCGGAACACCTCGTCCCCCGGGTCAGCCGCTGTCGGACCTCGGCCTCACGCGGCCTTGAGCGCGGCCACCTCGTGCGCGCGTTGGTCGAGCTGGGCAGCGATGCGAAGGCCACGATGCGGCCTGATGCCGGACTGCAGCTCCGCGAAGTGCTCGTCACCGCGAACGCTGCTGATCGCCACGTAGTCGTCCAGGAACGCCTCCCACGTGGAGCACGCGGCCTCGACGTGCCCGTACTCCATCTGCCGTCGGGCGAGCAGGCCGAGCCCGTGGACCCGGCCTTGGCGTTCGTTCGACGGCCGTGCCCTGTTCGACCGCTGAAGGGCGCCGATCGAACCGGGCAGGTCCCCCAGTTCGTAGAGCACGTGGGACACGTGGAACTCGTACGCTGCCCGGTCGTAGCCACCGACTGCGTCGTTGCGCCCCTCCGCGCGCGACAGTGCTGCCTCCGTCTCCTGTAGGCGGGTGAACGCCTGCCTCCTGTCCTTCACCATGGCGGCACCGTGGGCCTGCTGCCCACGGAGGAAGGCGAGCAGTCGGGGACCTGCGGCCGGCGCCGCCTCGGCGGCGGAGTCCGCGAACTCCAGCGACCGGTTCCCGTGGCCAAGGTTCGACGCCTGCAGGGCCATCCCGCGAAGGGTGCGGCAGTAGGTGACGTGGTCCTCGGCGTTCCGGGCCAGTTTCAGCGCTTGGACGTAGTACTGCTGGCCGAGCCCGTGCGCGGTCTCGTACATCGCTGCCCACCCGGTCAGATAGGTCAGATCTGCGGCGGCGGCCAGCAGGCTCTTCTTCGTCTCCTCCGTGCCGGACGCCTTCATCCACGGCCCCACGGAGTTGACCAGGAAGGCGGCCATCATCGGGCGGGCGTGCGCGGCGCCCAGCTCGTCCAGGATGTCGGCAAGGCGGTTGGTCATCGCGGTGACGGTGGACACCTCGCCTTCGCCGATCCTCACCGTTCGGCCGGCGGCGGTTCGCTCGATCCGTTCGGGTCCGTCGCCGAAGACTGGCACGGCCAGTGCTGCCGAGTAGAGGCCGGCGGCGAGGATGCTGCGGCGCGTCGGGTCCATGTCGGCCCTTCCGAGCGCCACCAGATCGGCCACTGAGTCGGCCTCGGTGCCGGTGCCCAGTCCGGTCTCCTCGGACGTCACCGGGCGCCCGAGCCTACGGGCGAAGGCTTCGCAGACCACCGTGACGACTTCGGCACGCGGCCGCGACCCGCTCAGCCACTTGGAGATGCTGGTCTTGTCATAGGTCAGATCCAGCCCGGCCTCCGCGCCGGTTCGGCAGACCGCCCGCGCCAGCTGATCGTTCCCCCAATCCGCCTCACGCATCAGGGCGGCAAGCGCGGTGTTCGGTGTGCTGTTCCGTCGTCCCATCGGGGCTCCAGACGTCGTTCAACCGGTTCAACTCCTAGTCCAGCTTGACCGGTTCTCACTGGCGGTGGAACCGCGTTGACTGAAAGTCAGCCGACCGGGCGCGAGGAACCCGATCCCCCTCGGCACCCGTGGAACCGTGCCCGGTCGGCCGGCGCCCCTGGATCGAACCCCGTCGATCCGGGGGCGCCGTGACTCCGCGCCCCCCGAATCCCCCTGGAGCCTCCCGGATGACGACCGGTCGAAGCGTGCACCCCTGGAACCTCAATGGGCCTGTTGCCCTGGTAGACCCCAATCCGGTCGTCGTGCAGCGGCCGCCGGCGACGGTGTCGGCGGAGAATGCCGCGGGGACCAGAAGCCGGATCCTGCTGGACGAACACCGCAGCAACTACGGACGGTGTGACCGGTGTGAGGAGCGGTGGCCCTGCGCGCTGGTCAGGAACGCGCGGTACGGAGACGCCCGATGACCTCTGCGGACTTCGTGCCCCCCGCCGAGCGTCGACGAGGTCTGTTCATCAGGACATTCCAGGTCGCACCCGACGGCACCCGGTCCAACGACACCGGATGGGTCATTGTGGACTCGACGCCGGACGTGCTGGCCTACCACGCGAACGCCCCCTGGCCCGAGTGCCGGTGCCCGCGGCACCGCCCCGCAGATCGCAGTGACCTGGATCTAGGGACGTCATCCTGACTACTCCGAAACCGCCCCTGACCTGCACCGGGTCAGGGGCGGTTTCACTTTCTCGACCAGAAATGAGGGAGTTAGGACACGGAGCATCCCGAGGGCTGGGCAACTCGTTGTGTCGGCGGAGGAGAGGGAGGACCGGACGGCGGCCCTGCTCGGGGACCTCGCTCTGGTGCCCCCGCTGGAGGACATCGACAACGCCTCGGTGCTGTCCGACCTGCAGCGCGACATCGTATGCGACGCGCTGGGCTGCAGCCCAGACTCCCGCCACCGACGGAAGAACCCGCTGAACGGCCGGGCGTCCTAGGCGCCGCGGCGCGCGGTGCTCGCCGCGACGGCGGCCGCCTCGGCGCTCTTCGCGCCCAGCACGGCGGTCAGCATCGGCATGAGGGCCTGGCCGACGGCGGCCTGCTCGGCCGGGTCGGTGATCAACTGCCACATCCCGTACGCCCGTCGCGCGGTGTCGACGGTGCTCTGGTGGGTCACCCCGGAGGCGGTCGCGTGAAGGCCGGCGGTGTGCAGGTGCCACCGGGCGGCGTCGCCGTGGCGGCCCTGGACGTGGGCGATCCACCCCTGCAGATCGTGGGCGCCGATGGTGTACGGGTGGGTTGTGCCGAGCGCGGCCCCGGCCTCGCTGGCCAGCTCGCGGGCCTCGACGGCGGCCAGCTGCAGGGAGACGAACGTCTGCGGCGACGCGGTGAGCCTGGCGCTCAGCGCGGTCAACCGCTCCCGGTACGCCTCAGGTTCCGCATCGCCCGGGGTCGGAGGCTCCGTGGCTGGTGCCTCGGCGGGCGGTGCCCAGAAGTCCATGCTCACCGTGCCCCACGGCCTCACCAGCTGGTCCTCGTGCAGCATGCTCTTCTCCTCCTGCTAGGACGGGACGACGCGGACAACGTGGGTGATCCTCGTGATCGGCTTGGTTGACTGCCTCCAACTCGCATAGGTGACCAGCCTGGTCTGAACCCCCGTGCGGGGCGCCTCCACGATCAGCCCGTTGCCCACGTACATGCCGACGTGGCCGGGGCGGGTCTCGCTGCCGTCGCTGCCGGCGTTGAAGACCAGGTCCCCCGGGTGCGGGTCGTCCATCGACACTCGCTGTCCGATGTTGACCTGCTCGAACGTCGTACGGGGCAGCGAGATTCCGGCCGCCTGGTAGGCCTGTTGCATCAGGCTGGAGCAGTCACAGCGGTGCTCGGTGTTGTCGCCGAGCGGGGCCGCGCAGTCCCCGCCCCACTGATACCACCCGCCGCGGGCCGCGAGTGCCCACGCGACGGCCGTCCGCACCTGCTGCGGGGTCCCTTCGGGCAGAGTCCAGTCCGCGGGCAGCTGCACAGGGCCGCTGTCCTCCGGCGGTGCGGTGAACTGCTCGACGGTCGCCATGATCTTCTGCACGTAGTCGTACGTCTGACCTGCGGCGAAGCTCCGGGGCGGCACGCCGCGGTACTCATCGACCCTTCCCCACCCCGCGTTGTAGCCGGCCAACGCCAACTCGGTGGGCGACCCGTTGTAGGTCGGGTGCTTCTTCGCCTCCTTGAGCAGGGAGCACATGAACCTCGCCTGCGCGGGGATCGCGTCGGCGGGGTTCCAGACGTCCCCGCCGTTGCCCCAGCTCTTCCACGTGTCCGGGGTGAACTGTGCGATGCCCTGGGCCTGGCCGGAGTTGGCGCGGGGATCGAACCCGCTCTCGGCGTTGAGCTGCGCGGCCAGTACGCCGGCGCTCAGTCCTTCGTCGCAGCTGGCGGCGGCAGTCTGGATGAGTTGGGCGAACTGGGACGGGACGGCGCCGGGTCCGATCCGCAGCACGGTGGAGCTGACCGGCACCACACCGCCGGCCTTCGGCTCGTCCTTGTCGGTCGCCGCCACCAGCAGCACGACACCGATGCCCGCAGCGAGAGGTGTCATGGCAATGCCGGAAATGACCAGCGCCGCAGCCTTTTTGACTTCCACAATCCCCCCGGACTCGCAAACGTCGACTCCCCGGAGGCCGGGGCAGGTCGACCATTCTCACCACGAAGTACGACAGCGGTGGAACCGCGGACTCCGCAGGTAGGCCGAGCGGCCGTGCCGATCCCCCGAAGTGATCGTTAATCGGGATGAACCATTCCTGCAGCCCCCCGGCGAAACCGCTGCTTGACGGCCCCTCAGCAATGTAACCCCTGGGACATGTGTGCGAGGCGTGATTAGACTGCCGCACCGGGTAAGGGGGAGCTTGCCCAGCACATCGGGGGGCGAACTGTGCCAAAACGACCATCTGACCACCTGGCCGAACTGCCCGCTGGAGCCAGGCTGATGGTCCCGGTCCTGGGCTCGGTGGGTGGCAGCGGCCGCTCCACCGTGGCGGCCCTGATCGCGGCGGGTCTGAGCACGGCGGGCTCGTGCGTGGTGCTTGACCTCGCCCACCGCCTCGCCTCGCCCTGGCCATCGGTGGCCGACCCCGGGCAGGGCCTGGTCGCCTTGCCCCCGACGCAGCCACTCACCCCTCGGCAGGTCCGCGCGGCCGCCTCCTCGATGACGACCGGCGGCGCGCACTGGAACGTGCTGACCGACCACCAGCCGTGGGACGCGGCGCCGTTGCCTGTCCCGGACGCCCCCGGTGCCTGGCACCAACTGGCGGCGGCCGGCGGCTGGCAGGTGGTCATCCCGGACACCACCCACCCGGTGGCCCACGACGTGGTGCTGACCCGGAGCAGGGGCGGCGCCTCGCTGACCTCGGCGTGGTACGGCCTGCCGTACACCGTGCCCGTGCTCGCCGCTGCGACGACCGCGACCGGGATGCGGGCCCTGCAGACCACGCTGCAGGTGCTCGACTCCGCCGGTCTGCCGCTGGGCCGGACGGTGGTCGCCCTGGTCTCGACCGGCGACGGCCGGACGCCTGCAGCGGTGCGGGCCGGCGCGACCATGCTCGAACCGCGGGTGGGCGCGCTCGTCCGTGTCGGCTACGACCCGGAGGTCCGGGCGACCGGGCTGTCCGGCGCCTTCTCCTCCCGCTCCCTGGACTCCGCGGCCGCGCTCGGCCGGGCCGTCCTCGCCTGCGCACACAAGGAATGGGGGGAACCGCTGCCGGCCGCCCTCGTTCCTGCTCCACTCCCTGCTGCCGTTCCGGCGGCCCGCTCCTGAAAGGCGATTCCGTGAGCCAGCTCCTGGACTTCCTCCACACCGCACTGACCGACGGCCACCACCACATCCTCGCGGAGGACCCGACGCCCAAGGGGCCGATCGACAACCCGATCCCCACCTACAAGCCATCCGTCCCGGACGCGGTGAAGACTCCCACGGCGACGGTGCTCGGCTGGGTGGCCGGCGTCGGCCTGGCGCTGTGCGTCCTCGGCCACCTCGGCGGGTGGGGAGCGATCGGAGTGGGGCACAACACGGAGAACGCCCGGCTGGCGGCCCGCGGCAAGCAAGCGGTGATCTGGTCCCTGATCGCGGCGGTCGGCTTCGGCGTCGGCGGCAGCCTCGTCTTCGCCTTCTACTCGATGGCGTCCTGATGGAGCCGACCAAGGCCCGTCGGGCCCAACTCCGGCTCGCCGCCGTCGGCCTGGTGACGGCGGCCGCGGTGGCCGGGGGGACCGTGTTCCTGATGCACGGCTTCTCCGACGACCACCCGGCGGCGCCGCCGGCACCGACCGCAACCGCGACCCTGCCCAGCACCGGGCCCACGCCGAGCAAGCCCCCGTCGACCATGACCCCGGAGAAGGGGAAACCGGTGAAGCTGAACAAGCCCACCGGCCAACGCGACGGCGCCAGCATCGGGTTCCCCCGCAACGGATACGGCCCGCTCTCCGCGGCGGTCTACCACCTGGAGGAGCTGAGCATGCTGGACGACAGCATGGTGCGGCGCCAGCTAACGGCCATCACCGCAAAGGGCAGCGAAGACAGCATCGACACGGCCGTGAGCGACGTCCGCAAGCTGCGCGAACAGCTCGGCCTGCCCCCCTCCGGCGGCACGCCGGCCGGGCTGACGATCACCACCAACGTGGACGCGGCACAGGCCTGGGCGCTGACGGACGACGGATCCGTGGTGCAGGTGTCGATGCACTACAGCCGTACCGCGACCCTGCCCAAGGGGGGCCCCGACGACAGCCCGCTGAAGAACCAGATGGCCGACGTGATCGTGAAGTGGGAAGACGGTGACTGGAAGATCACGACCGAGCCGCAGTACGTCGCGAAGAAGACCACCCCGCTGCCCTACAAACCTGACTCGACGGCGTCCTGGAAGGACGGATGGCAGATGGTGGTCCATGCCGAGTAGCCGCAGACTCCTCCACCTGCTGACCCTCCTGCTCGCCGTGCTGATGTCCGTGGGAACGGTGACCGTTCCTACGGCGATAGCCGCCCCAACGGCGGTGACGGACGACCCGGACGCGAAGTACCACGCCCCCAACGGCCCTCCGAATAAGCCCGACCCTACGTGGTTCTCACAGTGGAACGACCGCAGCCCAGACGCCCTGGGTATCGACCCCGATAAGCACTGGTGCATGCTGCCGGAGGCCAATAACTGCACCCTCTACAAAAAGCCCGAAATTCACGACGAATGCGAAGAATACAACCGCAAATGCGATGACCCGAAACTCACGGAAGAACGCAAACAGCGGGAACTCGCCAACCTGGCGGACTGGGAGAACGCGACAGACCATAACGCGTACGGCTACAAAGAGGCTGACGCGGCCATCCGAAAGTGCATCGAAGGTGGCCAGAATTTCCATGACTGCCAGCAGCTGAGCGCCCAATTGATGGTCCCGCCAACCAACGGACCGCTGCAATGGCTCGCCGGAAAAGTCAGCAAACTAGCCTCGGACGCACTCAAAGAAGCGGCTGCAACAATCGGCGACGGCGTCGTCTGGCTCCTGAAACAGTTCGCCGAAGAATTCAACAAGGCCAGCACAATCGATCTGAGCAAGGCGGGGATCGGACAGATCGCCGGAATCATGACGGTGCTGTCCGTCATCGTCGCTCTCTTCCTACTGTTCCTGCAGATGGGGAAGGCCGGCATCAGCCAGCAGGGCGGGCCGATCGGGGTCGCCGTGGCCGGTCTCGGAAAATGGGTGCTCGGCCTGTGTGTCTACGGTCTGGCCACTCAGGCAGCGCTGATGTGGGTGGACCAGGTCAGTATCTGGATCGTCAATTACACATTCGCCGGGGGCGGTTCCGGGGCGGACGACGCAACGAAAGCCATGAAGACTCAGCTCGGCACGCTCTTTTCCGCCCTGGTCGCCGGGGGCGGAAGCGGCGCGACCGGAGGTGCCGCGCTGGTCGCGGAAGGCGGTGTCCTTTCTCAGGCTGTTGGTGTCGTGATCGTCGTCGGTATCCTGTGCATTATCGCCGTCGGCGCATTGTGGCTGGAGACCCTGGTCCGGCAGGCCGGAATCATGATCCTGGTCGCCACCATGCCAATCAGCCTCGCCGGGCAGCTCTCCGACGGCACTCGCGAATGGTGGACCAAGGCCAGAAACGCGCTGATCTCGCTGATCCTCATGAAGTTGGCGATTGTGACGTGTTTCGCCATCGGATTCTCCGCATTGGCCCGGGGAGACGGAATCATGAATGTCCTCGCGGGTCTGCTGATGTTCATCCTCGCCTGCTTCGCCTGGCCCGTCCTCGCGCGGTTCCTCACCTTCACCAGCGCCGGCGGAGGTAACGGGGCGGCCGGAGGCCTGCTCGGTCTCCTCGGCTCCAGCGCCGGCGCGGCCATCGGCGGCTATGCGGGCTCGGTCTCCGGGGCGGGCGCCGTCGGTGCCGGCCCCGGGTTCGCCCGGGCCGTCGAATCGGACACCGCTGCCACCACCTCGTCGTCGGCCGGAGGTGGCCGCGGGGGCTTCTGGAAGAGCGCCGGGAAGGTGGTCGGAGGCGCCGGAACCGCCGTCGGCCTGGGCCTGCAGGCTGCCTCCGCCGGCCTGGGCGCGCTGGAGGGTGCGACCGCCAACGCGGCCGCGCACGCCGGACTCGGCCCCGCCCAGCACAGCGGCGGCGCTGTCGTCGGCCCCCGCCGTGCCGGAAACTCCTCGCAGCCGAACAAGCCGTCTGCCGCAGACAAGAACTCCGGCACGGACGGCGGTTCCGGCTCCGGAGGCCCCAACTCGTCCGGCGGGCCCGACGGCGGGGCGACCGCGCCGCGGGAAACAACACCTCCCGCTCAGCCCGCGACGACGGAGCGCGAGTCGACACCGACGCAGTCGATGCCGGCCCCGACACGGCTGATGCCCACCCCGACGCACGACACCCCGACACAGCCGATGCCGGCCCCGACACAGCCGATGCCGCAGACCGGGCCGGTCCGCCCGCGGCCAGCACCTCCGACCAACTCCGGGAGCTGACATGACAACAGTGGTGATGCCCCCGGCCGAACCTGACACGTTCACCGGGTGGCAGTCCGAAAGGGCCGGGTTCATCGGGAATCTGTCCGGCGCCGGCTTCGTGCTCGTCGCGCTGGCCTGCGTCGTCTCGCTCGTCCCCATCACCCGGCACAGCTGGTCGGCCGCCGTGGTGGCGCTGCCGGTGGCGGCTCTCCTGCTCCTGCTCGCCTACGGCCGGGTGATGGGGCTCAGCGCTCAGGAATGGATCGTCCTAGCAGTAAGGCATCAGATCGCCGTGGCAACGAAGAGGAACACCTTCATCTCCGGCGCGTTCGCGCCTTCGACCGCCGACGGCCGTCAGCCGATGGACCTGCCCGGCACGCTCGCCCGGCTTCGAATTCTCGACGCCCCCGACGGCCTGGGCGGGCAGGTGGGCATCGCCCATGACCCCGTGGACGGGACGTACACCCTGGTCGCGAGGATCAGCTACAGCGGCCTCGGCCTGGTCGACACCGAACGCGCCAACAACCGGGTGCGGGCCTGGGGCGCCTTCCTCCGCAGCCACTGCAAAGAGGACAGCTCGATCATCCGCCTGCAGATCCACCAGCGCAGCCTGCCCGACGACGGGGCCGCGCTGCGGGAGTGGACCGAGCGGCACATCTCCCCGGACGCCCCGGCCGCGGCGGTGCAGACACTCGCGGACCTGATGTCGGTCGCCGGGCCGGCCGCGACGGTGCGGGAGACCTACCTGTCCATCACCCTCTCCTCCTCCCGGGCCCGGATGGCGATCCGGTCCGCCGGCGGAGGGCAGGTCGGTGCGGCCGCGGTGCTGATGCGGGAATGGCACGCCATGGGCTCCTCGATCGCATCGGCCGGGCTACAGGTGACCGAACTGCTCACCCCGCGCACGCTCGCCGGGGTCATCCGCACCGCGTACGACCCGGACGCCCAGCTGATGCTCGCGGCCCGCGCGGCGGCCGCCAGCAGGCCCGGGTGGAAGGGCACCCCCGCCGGGGTCGACCCCGCCCTGGCCGGGCCCTCGGCGGCGGAGACGTCGTGGACCCGCTACCGGCACGACGGGGCGTGGACCGTCACCTACAAGGTGCACGGTCTGCCCAAGTCGGAGGTGTACGCCACGTTCCTTCAGCCGCTGCTGCGGCCGCGGACCAACGCGCGCCGCAGCCTCAGCCTGGTCTACGAGCCGATCGCCCCGGCCCGGGCCCGCCGCGAACTGGCCCGGGAGAAGACCCGTCGGCAGGCCACGCGGACACTGCGGCGGAAGGCCGGCCGGGACGAGTCGGAGGACCAGCTGCTGGAAGCGCAGACGGCGCACGCCCAGGACGTCGCCCGGGCCCAGGGGCAAGGCGTCGTCCGCACGATCGCGCTGATCAGCGTCACGGTCACCGACCTGGACCAGCTCGAATCCGCCTGCGCAGACCTGCAGGCGGACGCCTCGGAGGCGGGCCTGGACATCAAGCGCTCGTGGGGAACGCAGGACGACGCGTTCGCGGCCGGCGCGCTGCCGCTCGGCCGGGGCCTGCCGAACCTGAGGATGCCGCTGTGATCGGCCGGTGGCGCCGCGGCGGCGGCGACACGACGCTGGCGGCCTCCGCGCTCTCCGACATCCTCCGGCAGCAGGGCGACGTCGACCTGCCCGCACAGCGTCAGCCCTCCGCCCGCGAACTGCGGCGGGCCCAGCTGCTGGAGGACCCGGAGGACGCGATGCGGGTAGCGCCCGGACTCGGCTGGGGCGGCCCGTTCGCCGGCCGATCCGCCGCGCGGGTCCGGCCGGAGGTCTTCCGCGCCGACACCGGGAGGGCGAGCGGGCTCTACCCCTTCCTCTACGCCGCGCCGGCACCGCCGGTCGGCGCCTACATCGGGTGGAACACCCTGACGTCGGAGACGTTCTCCGCGCACCCGGCGGAGTGGGTGCGCGCGGGCCTGGTCACCAACCCCAACGTGATGGTGACCGGGATCCCGGGCGCCGGGAAATCGGCGCACATCAAGGCCTTGTGCCTGCGGCTCGCCGCCTTCGGGCACCGCAGCTTGATCGCGGGCGACGTGAAGGGGGAGTACAGCGCGCTCGCGCGGCACCTCGGCGTCGAACCGGTGCGGATCGGCCTTGGGCAGGTCGGCCGGCTGAACCCGCTGGACGCCGGACCGCTCGGCCAAGACCTGGCGTTGCTGAAGGATCCGCTGGAGCTGAAGGCCCGGCTGGTGGAGATCCACCGGCGCCGCCTCACCCTGGTGACGGCCCTCTTGGAGCTGCAGCTGCGTCGGCCGCTGCTGCCGCAGGAAGGGGAGGCGCTGAGCGTCGCCCTCCGGGAGGTCACCGGGGAACTGGCCGGCGCCAGCGAGACACGGCTGGCGGAACCGACCCTGCCCATGATCTACCACGTCCTGCGCGACCCGACCGAGCGCATGGCCCGCGAACTGCGGGTCCGCGACGGCGACGTGCAGACCACCCGGGAGAACGTGGCACCTCTGCGCGGGGCGCTCGCGGCCCTGGTCGACGGGCACCTGGGCGGCCTCTTCGACCAGCCCACCAGCATCGCGCTCGACTGGGACGCTCCCATGCAGGTGGTCGACATCTCCGCGCTGAGCGGGTCCGGCGACGAAGTGGTGGCCATGGTGCTGACCTGCGTCTCGTCCTGGGCCCAGTCGGCCATCGACCGGCCGGGCTCCCGGCCCTGGATCGTCGTACGGGATGAGCTGTGGCGGCAGATGCGGAGCGGTGGCGCCGCCATGGTGCGCAAGGTGGACGAAGACCTTCGGTTGTCCCGGGCGACGGGCACGATTCAGATCCTCGCGACTCACAGGCTGTCGGACTTCGAGTCGGTGGGGGCTGAGGGTTCGGAGGCCTCGGCGATCGCCCGGGACCTGATCGCCAGCTGCGAGACGCGGATCCAGCTGGCTCAGGACACCCGGCCTCTCCGGATGACCAGGGAGGCGATCGGGCTGACGGACTCGGAGGCGGACCTGATCGGGTCGTGGGGCGCCGGCCAGCGTGGCCGTGCGCTCTGGAAGGTCGGCAGGTCGGGGTCCTACGCGGTGCAACTGATCCTGAGCCAGTTGGAGCGGCAAATCTTCGAGACGGACGAGAGGATGGCCAGCTAAAGAGCAAGCTGAACGTTCGTTCGGGGCTAATCGTCCCCGGCTTCGCCGGGGGCTGTCACAAACTTCGGGGCCCGATCCGGCCCCGAGAACAAGCCGAGCTTGTCCACGAGAGATAGCCGGATCGGGCCCCGAAGTGCGGATAAGGACCCTGCGGGGCTGTTCTCTTGAAGCTTGCACCCGGCTCTGTTCCGTAGTGGGGAGAGGGTTTCCGCCTCCTTCGGGTGCCCAGAGCCGGGTGCAAGCGAGACCCCCCTAGTGAACAGACAGATGTCCCAAGGGCTCTGCCTGCTCACTAGAGGGGGTCTTGGCACTGCGGGTTGGGGGTTGCACCTTCGGTACGCCCTTTCACGGTTCGCATTGCTTCAACCGGGCTGCGGGGATTACTCGCGCCCTGGGACCGGGATGTGCTGGCAGCTCGGGAGGTCGCGTCTCCGCCCGGTCTGCCCGGGCCTCGGCTGGGGTCCACCTTGTTCGCCCCCGGGTTTCCCACGGAGGCAAGGCCGAACGGCTGTCAGCTCCATTTGCCTGTTGCTCCAGCAGCGCTCTCCCTCCGCTCAGGGGGTTGGGGTGAGCCGCCTCTGCTGTGCCTTCTCTACCTCCCGGGGGCTACCGGGGTCGGTTCTTTGGTAACCCGGTCCGTTCTCCTACCGGGGACTCTGTCCGGACTCCCCGCCGTCGTCAGGACGGGGCCACGGGCCGGTTTCCGGGGTCCGGTCTCCCCTGGGCATGTTCACGACGTCCACCCGCCATGGTGGTGCCGCGTCTCGCTCTGCGACGTGGGCAGGCGGAACCGGCGGACCCCGTGACGGGTGATGGGCCTCAACGCCTAGGCGGAGGCGGTCGGTAGCGGTCTGTGACGTACCCGGCGTGTCTTTGGGCAGTGCTGTGCAGACCGAGCGACGGACGGCTATAGTCGTCTCCCGGATGAGCATGCTGAAGGGTGTGTCGTCCTGGCCTCCGGCCCCGGGAAGTTTGGCGACCTCGGTGGGGCTGAAGGAGAACTGAAGCGGTATGAAGTTGGACGTGGCGTGCGCCTCGGATCGGGATTGCAGTCCCGGGCGGGGCGCTTTCTGCTGTCTGGGGCCTGTCTAGGCGACTCCGAGATCGATGGGTTTAAGCCACCGGGCAGCATTTCACAACCCGGACGGTCCGCGCTGGTGATGACACGCACTCACTCGGAATGTGTGTAGATCATCCCGATATGTCGCACCGGGGTTGACCCACCACCACCTGACGCACCTACACCGGAACCGGCCTGGTGCCTCACCACGATCTCAAGAACGATCATACCCCTTGAGTCTTGAACTTCAAGACTCAAGGGGTATGTGGTGCTGCGGGTTTGTCAGAACGGCGGCTCGATGCCTAGTCCGAGCGTCGGCCCCTCGATGGCGGGCAGGGGCGCCGCGATCTCGGCGGCCGGCGGTTGCAGGGTGGCGGCCGCGTCCCTGGCAGCGCCCATCGCGACGTCGAGCTGGTCGGCCGTCATGCCGGTGGGCACCGCGGCCGCCTCCGGGGCGGGCGGGGCGACGTCCCACGACTCCGGCTCGGCGGCCGGGCTGTCGATGGCCGGCGGGGACTCCTGGGGGCTGTCGTACCCGTGCTCGGCGCCCCACGCGTCCAGCTTCTCCAGCTCGGCGCGGTACTCCTCCTCGGTGAACAGCCCTTCCTCGTACCCCCAGTCCAGGTCTTGGTACGCCTGCTCGTGTTCCAGCCGTTCCCGCCGCTCGATCTCCTCGGGCGGGGTGACGTCCTCATAGCTCAACCCCTCGTCAGCCAGACCGGGGTCGTACTCGCGGGACAGGCGCCCGGTGTCGTCCAGGTCCTGCTCGGTGGCCGGAGCTACGGGCGGCAGTTCGATGTCGTCCCAGGGCTGCCACTTGAAGGGCTGGTCGTCGTCGCTCACTTGGCCTTCTCCTTCGTCTTGGTCGTCCGGGTTGCCCACCCGGGGACGGTGCCGGAGTATCCGACCGGCTGGGTCACCACGCCCCACGCTGCCAGATCCCGGCTTCGCCAGAGGGAGTTCGACCGGTCAGACCAGCTGGCGGCGGTGATGGCCTCTTGGCGGAGCATCCCGGCCCCGTCACGTCCGAGGTAGAACGCCTCCCACCCGCGCGACCAGCCCTCGCTCGCCTTGCGCTTGTAGCGGCGGACCATGCCGCGGACCTGGCCGTCGTGGACAACCACCCACGTCTGCGTGACCTCGTCGCCCTCGCGCTGGCCGAGCGTCCAGCCCGGGCCCAGCTTGTCGGACATGTCCACGGTCTTGACCAGCGGCTGGTTGAGCTGGGCCTGGTAGCGCTCGACCCGCGCGGCCTGGGCCGTGCTGCAGGCCGCGCACTCCAGCCTCTGGCGGGCGGTGTGGGTGTAGTCGGTCACCTGCCACCCGGCGGCGGTGAACCGCTCCCGGACGCCCTGCGGTAACCGTTCCTCGGGAAGGTGCAGTTCCTGGCCGTGCTCGTCGCGGAACGGCTTCAGGCAGAGGGAGCACTGCGGCACGTACCGGGTGACGGCCTTCCAGCTCGTCATCAGACGGCCTTGCCGGGCTTCTGGGCCTCGTCCAGCTGGCGCTGCAGCTCGGTGATCCGGGCGGCCTGCTTCTCGACCTCTTCCTGCAGTTTCGCGGCCCGGTCCTCCTGGCGGCGGGCGGCGTCGGCGGCGTCCCGGCGGCCGGCCTCGGCGGTCTCGGCGGCGGTCTTCAAGGTGGAGATGGTCTCGTCCTTGGCCTTCGCCGTGGCCGTGGCGACGGCGGCCCGTTCCTTGACCTCGGTGACCTCGGCGGCACACCGCTCGGCGACCAGCTTGGTCTGTTCCTCGGCGGCGCGGGCCTCGGTCTTCGCCTCCTCGGCGGCGGCCTTGGCCTCCGCGGCCTCCTTCTGTGCGGCGTCGACCCGCTGCTGCTGGTCCTTCAGCACCTGCTCGGCGGCGGCCTTCTCCTGCTTCCGCGCCTCGGCCACGTCCGCCTTGAAGCGCTCCGTCTCCGCGCGGACGGCAGCGACCTCGGCGGCCGCGTCGGCCTTGGCCTGCTCGACCTTGGCGTCGGCGGCGGCCTGGTGCTCGCGCACGCGCTCCTCGGCGGCCTCCTGGGCGGCGGTGATGGCCTGCTGCTGCTCGGTCTTCAGCCGCTCGGCCTCGGCCTTGAACCGGGTGGTGGCCTCGTCCAGCTCGGCGACGGCCTGGGCGGCGGCCTCCTCGGCGGCCTCCTGGGCGTCCTTGGCGGCGTCGGCGGCCTTCTCCGCGGTGATGCGCCGCTGGTGCTCGTCGGCGAGCTTCTTCGCGGCCTCGGCGGTGCGGACGTTCGCGGCCTCGTCCACGGTCTGGATCTCGGCGGCGGCGGCCTCGGGGTCGGTGGCCGTCTCCAGCAAGTCCTTGTACTGGGGCAGCTCCGACAGCAGCTTGTTGATCCCGGCCAGCACGTCGTCCTTCAGCACGGCAAGACGGGCGACGGCGGCCTGCACCGGACGGTCGGAGGCCTGTGCCTCCGCCGTCGTACCGGTGCCGGCGGCCTCCGCCTTGAGCAGACGCTTCTTCTCCCGGAAGGCGGACAACGGGTTGTGGTCGGGGTCGCTGCAGTACTTCAGCGCGCCGCCGGTCTTCCCGGGCGTCTTGGGCGCCGGCGGGTTGGTGCAGCCCGGGAACGCACACCGGGGTGCGCTGTCCTCCGGGGTCGGGGTCTCGCTCGCTGCCTGCTCGCTCACTGGCATGCCTTCCTCGCTCGCGCGGGCCTCGGGCGGCCGGTCCGCCCTCCCTGCCTAACCCATAGCATAGCATTGCATCGCATTGCGTTGCAAGTAATGCATTGCTTGATATGTAATGAAATGTATTGCCGGGGAAGGGCCGGCTGTCTGCTGCCCAGCTCTCCGCTGGCGGCCGCCAGTCCTCCCCCGGCTCGGGGTGGTCCCCTCGGAGGGCGGCAATCACGGTGGGGGCGCGCCCTGGTGGGGGCCTAGGGACCGGGCGCCGCCGGGCGCCCGGCCCGGGCGGGAGTTTCTGGTGGTCGTCGCCCCTCGGGCGGCGGCCGGCGGAAAGTCCTGACCGGGTTGCCCTAGGTCTCCGCCGGGGTGTGCCATGGTGCGGAGGGCCGTCCTCCGAGGGGACCGCACCGGGCCCCCGCACCCACCCCACTGCCAACGGCGGGTCAGTCCCGGCACGGATCGGCCCGGGTCCTCTTGGTTGGGTGGCCCGCCGGAGGCCGTCGTGACCTGCAGGCGGGGCCGCTCCTGCGGGCACGGCACCGTTCGGCGGCGGGGCAGACTGTGCGGGTGACGAATGATCAGCAGAACCCCCGGCGTCCCCTCGGCAACGGACCGGCCCAGCAACCGGTGCCCCCCGCCGGTCGGCGGCCGCGCACCAACCCGTGGGAAGGGACGTCCGTCCCGGCGGCGAGTGCCCCGGTCCCCCTCGCCGGGCGCCGTCCGCTGGCCGTGCCTGGCACCGGCCCGGCGGCCGCCGCGCTCACCCGGCCGTACGCCTGGAACGCGGAGACCGGAACGGTCACGTGTCGGCGCTGCGGCCGCTCCGGCCTCGACCTGGTCGACGTCGCCGACGCGGGCCGCTGGCACGCGGTACACCGCTCCGACTGCACTCCGCCTGCCCTGGTCGACGCGGAGGTGGTCGACCTCATGGACCGGCTGTCTCAGCGTGCACACGCTATGAAAGACCCCGAGTAAGAACGGATCTCCGTAATCTGAAATGACCGACAAAACGAAACTCACGGCCAGCATCACTGTTCAGCAGGCGGGCCGTCTGGCGCTCCGCTCGAAGCGGTACAGAAAAGAGCAGAGTGAATATCTGGAAGAGCTGAGAAAAGAGGGGTTGACACAGCGGGAAGCCCGGCTGGAAATGGCACGGGTCCGTGCCGAGTGGTGGCCTCCGCTGGAGGAGGTGGTGGCCGCGGCTCTCGACCTGCGCCTGGCCGAGCCGGACCTGGCCGGCCCGTGGCCAGAGCTCACGGAGGAGGAAGAACTGGGGATGGCGCTCTCGGGGCGCTGGCCCGGTCCCGCGCTGCCGGCCAGGCTGTGCCAGCGCAACTACCTGGTGCCAACCGACCTGGTGAGGCGCCTTCGTACAGCCTCATGGAGGGTGAGCGCCGAACCCCTCGCGCTCCTCGGCGACGGCGGCCTGGTCCGGGTCAGCCACCTGCCGGGGAACCTGCAGGCCGAACGCGAACGCCTCGCGGACCTCGTGCACTCCCCCGGCCGCATCGTCCGCCAAGCGCTCGACCGGTACAGCATCGTTGAGCCGAACGAGTGATGCGATCGTTGGGGAGAACAACGGATCTTCATTGTTGGAATTCATTTCGGTAATGAGTTCAAGTGTCGGCCCCGAATATCGGTTCGGGTTTTCTCGGATGCTTGCATTCCGGCACGGTTCGGCGTATTTCTTGATACGCTCCGAATGTCCCCGAGGAAAGGAGATGCCCCGTGACTGATATCGAAACTCCGACCGATCCCGGCCGGGCCGCGCGGGGTGAGCCGCTGCGGCTGGAAGACGGCGTCCCGGTGTTCAGCTCCGGTGAAGCGCCGGCCTACCTGCGCACGGCGACGCAGCTGCGGCAGCAACGGTTGAAGGTGAGGAAGGGGCAGTTGCCGCTGGCGTACGTGGTCACGCTGTTCTTCATCCCGGGGGCCGGTGCGACGTACGGGCAGCGTGCGCTCTACGACCCGGCGGGGGCGGAACGGATGAGGCCGCTGCCGGGGCGGGTCAAGCTCCGGATGGAGGCCCGACGGACCTGTCCGAAGTGCTCGGTGCTGCGGCCGTACATCGTGCGGGGGGAGTGCACGGACTGCCGGGGCAAGGCGGCGGCCGCGCAACGGCGGGTGCACGCCCGGACCTGCGGGAAGTGCGGGGCGACCCGCCCTCGCCCGTACCCGGTGGTGCGTCGGCAGGCCTACCTCCCGGCCCGGATGTGTCCGCCGTGCCGGCTCGCGGTGGCGGCCGAGCGCCGGGAGCGGGAGGCCCGGCTGCTGCTGCAGGCCGTGACCTGCGGGGGGCTCTCCGAGTGCTCGGCGCGGGTGGCGAGCAAGGCGGAGTACCGGCGGTGGCGGAAGGCGAATCCGACCGGCTGGTGGCAGCCGCGGGTGTGCCCGGCCTGCACGGAGGAGATGGCCCGTCGGCGGGCCGAGCGGCTGGAGGCCGAGCGGCGGGAGCGGGAGGCCGAGCGCCGGGCCCGGCTGGAGGAGGTGGCGCGCCTGCAGGCGTGGGCGGCGGCAGCGCTGGCTGACCCGACCGTGGTGGTCCTGGATACCGAGACGACCGGGCTGGACTCGGACTCCCTGCTGGTGGAGATCGCGGTCATCACGACGGACGGGGAGGTGCTGCTGGACACCCTGCTCCACCCTGGGGTGCCGATCCCGGTCGGCGCGACCCGCGTGCACGGCATCACCAACGAGATGGTGGAGGGCCAACCGCTCTTCAGCGACATCCTGGTGAAGCTCACCGGGGCACTGATGGGTCGTCGGGTGCTGATCTACAACGCCTCGTACGACGTCGGCCGGCTGCGGTGGGCGCTGACCCTGCACTACCGGATGGAGGGGCATGCCGATCCGGAGGCCAGTGCGGCGGCCTGGCTGGACAGCATGACGTTCGCCGACGTGATGATGCCGTACAGCGCGTTCGTTGGGGACTGGTCGGACTACCACGGCAACTACCGGTGGCAGCCGCTCGGCGGAGGACACCGGGCGCTCGGCGACTGCCGCGCGGTGCTCGATGTCCTCTGCGAAATGGCCCGGGGCCACGGCGACGTCCCGGTGGTCCCGGCCCCGGCCGGCCCCGGGCGGGAGTTGGTGGCCTGATGGTGCAGCTTCGCCTGATGACGGATGACAGAGCGCTCGGCGAGCAGGTCCTGGAGCTGCTGCTGCCGGTGCTGGAAGACGCGGTGACGCTGGTGGCGGGCGAACCGACCCGGCTCAACCACCGAAGCGGGGGCTTCCGCGCGGTGCTCGACCTGCGGCCGGCCACCGGGGACGAGCAGCTGGCGACGGCCCTGCGGCTGCGGAGGGAGCGGCACGTGGGCTCGCTGGTCTTCCGGGAGGGCGACCGGGTGCGGCTCGCGGTCGGCCAGCACGGGACGTCCGTGGATGAGGGGCTGGAGGACGAAGGGGAGGACTGCCGGATCCCGTACGACGTGCCGCGCGGCACGACCGGCCAGATCGTCCTCGTCCGCCAGTACGTCACCCCGCTGCCCTACCGGGTGGCTCTCGACGTCCGGGGCGGCCTGGAGTTGAACGTGGCCGCGCACGACCTGGAACGGGTGTAAGCGAACCGCCCGGCGGGGAGCGTCCCCGCCGGGCCAACTATCGGGAGGGGAACACGTGGTAGGGATTCCGCAGCAGCGCGGCGGCGGGGCGGGGGCCTCGGCGGAGAGGATGGGCCGACAGCAGCGCGACGCCGTGCGGGCTCGCCAGCACGCGCGGGCCCGCTGGGCTCTGCCGGCGGCCGCGGTCGTCGGCCTGGTCGTCGCGGTGCTCGTCGGTGCGTCGGGCTGGCTCGCCCTGGTCCTGGTGGTGCTGCTCGTCGCGGTGGCTGCCCGCCGGGTGTACCGGCCGGCGGGTAACTCCTGGACGAAGGGAGCGGAGGGCGAGCGACGCACCGCGCAGATGCTGATCCCCTTGCAGCGCGACGGGTGGAGTGCCCTGCACGACCGGGCGGTGCCCGGCAGCAAGGCGAACGTCGACCACTTGCTGATCGGGCCGGCCGGGGCGGTGATGGTGGACTCGAAGTTCTGGACCAGCTCGAAGTCCCGGCTGCGGCTCGACGGGGGCCGGCTCTTCTACGGCCGGTACGACCAGACCAGGACGCTGCAGACGGCCGCGTGGGAGGCCCAACAGGCAGCACGGGTGCTCGGCGTCCCGGTGCGGGCCATCGTCGCCGTGCACGGGGCGACGGTGCCGGGCGGCGTCCTGATGCTGGAAGGGGTCACCGTGGTGCCGGCCAAGCGGGTGCCGCACATCGTCCGCAACTTCGCCCCGATGCCGGGATTCGACCCCTACCGGGTGCAGCAGCTGGTCGCGCTCGCCGAGCGGGGCCTTCCTCCGCACGGCGGCTGACCCTGGTCAGCAGGAAGGGCCCCGGCCGGCGCCGGGGCCCTTCGTCGTTTCCACCTGGGATAGATCCGATATGCCGACTTGTTGACATCAGCCTTCGCACGGTCACCCCCTCGGCCGGCGCGTTCGGCACCCGGTGCCGGAGAGCACCGAGCCGACCGGCGCCCTGCGCCGGACGGCGGCCCCCGCTGCTCGACCAGCCACACCTCCCCCTTTACGTCACGGCGGTTCACCCCCGCGCTTGCCCCGCCGAGTAGTTCTCTTACGGCGGCGACGCCCTCGGCACGGGCGGTCGGCGCGGCTGCGGGCCCTGACCTGCGTCAGAGGCCACCTGACAGGGTGCTCCCCGAACCGACCGAAGCGGCTCGGCGGAGGGGAAACGGCGGAGGGGCCCCGGTCACCCGGGGCCCCTCCGTCTTGCCTGGGCTGCTTCAGCGGGCCCTGCCGCCGGGCTCCAGTGCCTCGGCGGCTGCCAGCCCGGCGGCGCGCGCGGCCGCGGCGGGCCACTCCAGCACGACCTCGCCGGGCTCCTGCACGATCTGGTCGCGCTCGTCCCACGCGGTGCAGTGGCTCCTCTTGGCGCCGTCCTCCGTGCCGATGATGGTGATCTGCCAGACCGGCCACTGGGTGCTCGGCCGCGGGCCCCGGTCGATCTCGATCACGTCGTACTCGTAGCCGTTCCTGGTCTTGTACCGGCCGCCGACCTTCCGGGGGCCGATCTGCTGCGACACCCATTCCTCGTAGGTCGGCTCCGGCGGACAGATCGGGCACTGCGCGTCGGTGCACCACTCCTCGTGGTCCTGCTGCTCCTGGTCGTCGGCGTACGGCATCCCGGTCTCCTCTAGGTCTGTGGTGGTGTCCGGCGGTGCCGAACTGGTCAGGGTACGCGGCGGCTTCACGGCCGGCTGCCGTTTCGCAGCAGCGCGGTCAGCCACGTGATGAACCGCGGCCACCACCCGGCGGTGCTCGGCTCGACGGCGGCCGGCGCCGGGGCGGCGCTCGCCTCGGCCAGCTCGGCGGCGACGGCGGCGCGCTCCATCTCGTCGGCCAGTTCGGCGGTGGTGAACTCACGCTCGCGTTGGTCGACCAGACGGGCGGCGGCGGCCTGGGCCCACCGGTATTCGTCAGCCATGCTCCAGGGCCAGTCCGTGGGGCCGACAGGCATCAGGGAGAGAAGCCGGTCCCACGCGCGTGCTGTGGTCACCTCCTGGCGTTCGCCAGGCAGGGCGTCCGCGGCGGCGTCGAAGACGTCGACCGACACACCCGGGGCCATGCCGACGGCGACGGTGTACCGCTGGCGGTACCGGTCGATCTCGACGGTCCAACCCTGCCCACGCCAAACCGCGAAGTGCTGGTCGACCCGGTCCCCGCTGTGATCCTCCAGCCAGTGCACGACGGTGGTTCGGGCCCACGCCGCGGCGGTGGCGGGGTTCGGGAACTCGACCCACCGGCTGGCCTGATCGCCGAACCAGGTCTCTCGGAGGACTCCGTAGGTCCGGATCTCCTGCTCCACCAACCAGTCGTCCGGGAAGGTTCCAAGAACGCTCGTCCGCCCGAACGATCCGGCCGTGGTCTGCGCAACCTGGATCAACTCACCGCGGTACGGCAGCTCATAGACTGGGGCAACGGCGTTGATCGCCTCGGCGAGCGTGGTGTTCTCGCTGAACCGACCGTGGTGGAGGCCTTCGAGATAGGGCTGGTCGATTTTCCGATCGGTGATCACTGGGTTGCCTTCCTGGTAGCGGCACGCCACGCGGCGTACTGGTATCGGACATACGCCCTGCAGCCCCCGGCCTCGGCCCACTCGGGGGCATGGGGCCCGAGTGGGCCGGCAGCCTCGTCCCACACGTGGTCGTGGGCCTGCAGGGCGTTCGCGGCCTGGATCGCGGGACTGCCGGCGCTGTCGTGCTCCGGGTCCTGGTGGTGCTCTTCCTCAAGGGCGATCCGGTCGCACAGCGCGGCCCACCTCAGCAGGTGCTCGCGGTGCTGGGGGCCCTGGAACGGACGGCCGGCGGCCTGCTGTTGCAGAAGCTCGGCCAGCTCGTCGCCGATCGCGGGCGCGCCGGCGTAGGGGTCGACGGCGGAGACGTCCCGGTGCACGGTGCCCTCCTCCACGCGGTGCTCGCGCCGCTGGACCCGCAGCTGCTGCAGGGTCATGGCCACCACCACGGTGACGGCGGCGGCGATCCATCCGTACTGCATCGCTCTGCGTCCCATCCTCGTCACTGGTCGCGCTCGGCGGCGGCAAGTTGGGGAAGTCCGGCCCCGATCAGCAGGGAGGCCTGGAAGGTGGCGGGGTCGACGGCCCGGCGGTCCTCGATCGCCTGGGCGAGCATCAGCCCGTACGCGAGTGCCTGGGCCTGCGCGTTGCCCTGGATCTGGGCCACCTGAACGTCGGCGAAGCGGTGGACCTGGGCCATCTGCAGCTCGTGGTACCGCTGTTCGGCGCGCTCGGCGGCGGCCCGCCAGTGCCGGGCGCTGAGCGCGTACACCATCGCGGTGGCCACCAGCCACATGATCAGCGCGAGTGCCGGGCTCTCGGTGTAGGCAGCGACGCCGAGCAGGGCGAACGATCCGCCGGCGCCGAACGCGGCGGCGGTCAGGATCGGGTCGCCGTGGGTCTTCGACGCCGAGACGATCCCGTACAGGGTGGCACCGCTAGCCAGAGCGATCATCAGAGCGGCGTCGCCCCAGCTCCCGGCGGCACCCTGCGCGTTCCACACCCGGGCGAGGATCAGCGCGGTCGTCGTGGTGAGCGCGGGGAAGAGCCGTCCGCCGTACCGGCTGGCGGCGTAGGCGCCCAGACTCATGATCTGCGGCGGCTGCGCGGGCACCAGCGGGGTAACAGTCGGCGCCGGGGTGGGACTGAGCCACGCGGGAAGCTGCTGGTGGGCGGTCATCTGCTGATCTCCAAGCTGTGATCGGGAGTCGGATCCGGGGCACGGCCCCGGGCGTGGATCTCGTCTTCTTCGCGCCGGCGCCGCTCGCGCTGCTCGGCGAAGGTCTGCAGGGTGTCGACGGCGGCCTGCAGCTGCTGGTCCGGCAGAGGCCGGCCGGGCTTGCTGCGCTGCCGCTCTCCGGGGGCGGGCGGGTGCCACTCGGGGCCGTGGGGCCCGTAAACGGTGACCGGGCCCGGATTGGCCGTGCCCGGCGGGGGCCGGCCGATCTCGGCGACCAGCCGCCCCCGGTACACGACCCCGCCGTCCAGCAGGACTTGAAAGGCGCGGTTCTGGGAGGGGTGTTGGCCGGGCCGCACCGCCTGGGCGGGGGTGAGGGGGGTACGGCAGACGCGCTCTCCGTCGATCGCCAGCCCCTGGCCGTCGACCACGACCTGGTGACCGGCGCGCTCGATGACCAGCCGCGGCTCCACCCACTCCGCCCCGCCGGTCTCCGGGGCGGCCCGGCGGGTCACGCCTCGGAGTCCGGGGGCGCCGGCGGGACGTCCGGGGGACGGACGGAGGGCTCCGCCGGGTCGACGGGCTCGGGCTGCTCGACGTCGTCGGCGCCGAACAGCGCCAGCTGGTCACCGCGGAACGGCTCCACCCGACGGCGGCTCACCAGTGCCTCCTCGCCCGCCACGTGCGGGGCGCCCGGGCGGCGGCGGCCACCAGGGCGGCCGCGATACGGAGGGTAGACAGCAGAACGGCGAGCAGGGGCAGGCGCCAGACCAGCACGGCGACGGCGACCACCCCCGCGTAGGCGGTGCCGGCCATCCGTCCCGCGTCGGCGGCGGGCAGGCCGGTGTGGGTGAGAACGGCGACCAGGGCCAGCGCGGCGGCGAGCATCGCGGCCATCGCGGTGACCTGGACGCGCGGCTCCTGGGCCGCGTAGCTCGTCCTCACTTCGCCACCTGCCAGTCCGCCAGCAGGGGCCAGCTCGGGGCGTCCGCGACGGCGGCCGCGCACGCGGCCATCCGGGCGGAGGCCTCCGCGGGGTACTCGCCGAACTCGCTCGCCACCCGGCCCTGCCGGGCCTCCTCGCTGATGCTGCGCACGATCGCCCGCACCAGCGGGCGGATCAGCATGCGGGGCTCGTCCTTGATCTGGGCCGTCGTCATGTCGGAGCTGAACAGGGCGGCGGCGGCCCAGCTGCGGAACGCGTCCCCGGTCAGCCCCAGCTCGTCCAGGGGGATCAGGTTGGTCTCGGTCTGCGGCATTGCAGCCTCCTCAGGCTGCCCGCCGGGCGGTCCGCACCGCCCGGCGGGCTGGGTGACGGACGGGATCAGTACCGGTTGCCGACGCCGGGGGCGAGGGAGCTGCCCATCGCGCCCGCCTGCGCGTTGCCGTGGGCCACCGCGTTGCCGAGCTGGCCGTTGACGGCGCCCTGGCTCTGGTTGTCCGCCTGGCTGGCCTGGTGCCGCTGGTAGTCCTGCAGGCACTGCTGCTGCAGGGTGGTGGTCTGCTCGCTCATCGGGCCATCACCTGGGCCTCGGGGGAGTCGACGGCGGACAGGCTGCACACCGGGCAGGCCACGCTGACCAGCGCGCCGTTGCGGCGGACCACGACCCTGCCGAAGCCGTTGCAGTTCGGGCAGGTGCCGGCGGGCCGGATGCGGCCCACGACGAGCACGCCGCGGCCGTCCTGGTGCGGCCTGGGGTTGAGCACCGTGAGGCGGTGCTGGGGGCTCCTGAGAGACTGGGACATGACGGTTCCCTCCACGGGGGATCGGTCCACGCCTGCGGAGCGGTGACACGCTCGGCTGCAGGCTGAGAGGGCCGGGGGCGGGAACCCCCGGCCCTCTCGTCGTGGTCACAACTGTAGACCCTTGGAGTCTTGAAGTTCAAGACTCCAAGGGTATGATTGTTTCTGAGCCCGAGAGACCGGTAGTCACCAGCTCGAAATGGTCTCGCCTTCGCGAGTCCGGGAGTCGCTGACCTGCAGAGTCCTAAGCTCGTGGGGCCTGCACGTACAAGAGACAAGGGAGCTGAGAATGCCGAAGGTGGTGCATCCCCCCTGGGAAGGTCCGCCGGTGATCGTGTGGATCTTCGCCGGGAAGGGAGGGATCGGGAAGAGCACGCTGTCCTTCCTGATCGCCTGGTTGCTCGGGCACATCGGTCGGACCCTGCTGATCGACGCGGACGCCCGGCAGGAGGACGGCAGCAGCAGTGAGCTCTACAACCAGCTGACCGTCGACCCTGTCATGGACCTCGCGACGGAGGACGACGCGGAGAAGCTGGCCCAGCTCCGGGAGGTTCGCGGCTACCGGTTCGTGGTCGTGGACAACGGCCCCCACCGGGACCGCAAGCGGCTGGAGCAGGGCTGCCGCAACGGGGACATCACGATCGTCCCGCTGACGCTCGACTACCTGGAGGCGCGAGCCATCATGTCGAGCCTGCGGGAGATCGTGATCCCGTCGGGGTGCAAGTACCGGGTCGTCATCAACAAGGTGCCGGCGGTGCGAAAGGCGAAGGCCCAGCGCACCAGCCAGAGCCTGGACCTGGTCCGCATCCCGGTCTTCCGCACCCACATGCGGGCCCTGGTGGCCCACCAGGACGCCGGCCAGCTCGGCATCCCGGTAACGGAGGGGACGCTTCTCACCTGGAAGCCCGCTGCGGAGGACGCTCGCAACCTCGTGGATGAGCTGCTGGAAGACCTGGGCCTGCAGGATCGGGTCCCCCGTCCCAAGCCCCGGCCCAAGTCCCGACCGACGAAGAAGAAGGCGAAGAACTGATGGCGAAGAAGGATCTCGGCGAGATCATCAACGACTCGATGGGGGACAACACGGCCGGCAACACCCGCAAGCGGTCCACGACGCTGAGTCAAGCCGTCAGCGCGGCGAAGAAGACCACCACCCCGAAGTTCACGCAGTTGAGGGGGGACCAGCTGATCGAACTGGACGCCCTGACCCGTGAACTGCAGGCCGCCCGGACGTCGAAGGCCGAGCGGATCACGGCGAACACCGTGATCCGGGTCGCGGTCGACGTGATCCTGGCCCGCCGCAGCGTCCTCGTCGGGAACACCGAGGAACAGCTGAAGGCCAGCGTGATCTCGTACCTCGAGCATCTGGAAGGCCTGGAGTCCCGGGTTCAGGAACTCGAAGAGGCTCGGAGCCTCGAAGATCAAGACTCCAAGACCACTAAGGGCAAGTAGCCCCAGACAGCAAGGGACCTCGGCGGGGGTTTCGAAGGTCACCGCCGAGGCCCGGACGCAGAGATTCGGAGAACCAACGTGCGTCACCACGACCAGAGTACGGCCAGTGATATCCGCTGGTCAGCAGCGGGATCCAGCCAGATGGACAGCCTGCTGTCCACCCTGCAGCACAAGCTGGAAGGGGCGCCCACCTGGGCGGCGTGGGTCGGCATCGCGGTGTTCGGCGTCGCCTTCCTGTGGGCGGCTCGCCGGGCGCTCTTCGGCACGAAGGGCCGGGCGAACGGCCTGCTCTCCTTCCTGAACGAGATGGGTCCGCAGGGCAAGATCGCGCTGACCGGCGTCGTCGTCTCCCTCTACGGCCTGTGGGGGTTCGGCCGGGAGACGGCCCAGCTCCCGGTGCCCATCCGGGTGGGCTTCGTGACGATGTTCGACATCGTGGAGCTATCGCTGTTCGGGATGCTCTACAAGCGGAGCCGGCCCGTGCTCGGGCCGGACGGCGAAGAAGGGGAGAAGCCCAAGTGGACCCGGGGCATGCGGACCATGCACTACACCGCGTGGGGTCTGGTCGTCTTCTCGGCCTGGGCGAACGTCGTGCACGCCCCCAACCTGGCCTCCGCCCCGTTCATGGCCCTGATGCCGGCGGGCGCGGCTTGGGTGGTGGAGCTGGAGCTGCGGGACCGGATGGGCGGCAAGGACGCCGTGGAGGAGTCCAGCACGGGCCCCTTCAAGCTGGTTGCGGCCCTGTGGCGGCGGCGCTGGGCGGAGACCTACGCCCGGCTCGGCGTCGACCCCACCAACCGTGACTCCGACCACCTCGTGAAGGTGGCTGCCGCACGCAACGCGGCCCGCCAGCTGTTCGTCCTGCGCGAGATGCTGACCCAGTCCGCCGCGGCCATGACCGGGAAGGTCGAGCAGGGACGCGCTCAGCGCCGCACGGCTCTGAAGGCGCTGGAGCAGCTGCAGGCACAGCGGGAGGAGACCCGGGTGGCCCTGGAGCGGGCCCGTTTCGGTCCGGACTCCCAGCAGGCGCTCGAAGTGCTCCGGGGGCTCGCCGGCTGGACGCGGCAGGACGACATCGCGATGGTCGACACCGGGGACGCGGAGAAGGTGGAGACGCTGATGGAGGAGGTAGCCATCATGCCCTCCGCCCGCAAGATCGAAGCTGCCGGGCACGCGGCCGCGGCCGAGTCCGCTCGGCAGGACGCCGAGCGCGCTCGGCAGGAAGCCGAGCAGGCGAAAAAGGATCTGGAGCGGGCGAAGACCGAGGCGGCCAAGGCGGTGGAGCTGGCCGAGAAGAAAGCGGAGGAATTGCGGGCGCTGGGCGTCGACGTCAACCGTGCTCGGGAGGACGCCAAGACCGCTCGGCAGAACGCCGACCGCGCTCGGCAGGACGCCGAGTCCGAAATGGCCGACTTGTCCACGAAGTTGGACACGCTCCGTCAGCAGGTGTCCGACGCCTCGGACCTGGTGGCCAAGGCCGCGCAGAAGCGGAAGGAGATGGAGTCCGCCGGCCTGACCGCGGCCGGGCAGAAGGAGAAGCTGGACGGGGAGATCCAGACTGCGGCCGAGCAGCTGGAGAAGCTGCAGCGCGCGGTGGCGGCGCTGACCGAGCAGCACGGGGAAGCCGCGCGGAAGGCCCGGGAGGCCGGCGACGCTGCCGAGCGGCTGGAGGGGGAGCTGAAGGAACTGCAGGAGCGGTCGGAGAACGAGCGGGCGACCGCTGAGCTGCAGGCTGCTGCGACGGCGGAGGCGGACCGGGCGGCGAAGAACGCGGCCGCGCGGGCGGAGGTGCTGGCCCTCCAGGTGCGGGAGGCGGAGCTGGCCCTGGACGATCTGCGGCAGACCATCCGGGCCGAACTGCCGGAGGAGGAACTGGAGGGCCTGGACCTCGACGGGATCGCGTTCCCGGGCAGCGCGGCGAAGCAAGAGGCGTGGGAGGAGTACTTGTCTCAGGTCACCAACGGACTGCCTACCCTCGACGCCAAGGCGCTCTCCGAGCGGTACTCCGTCACTGTCGGTAGGGCCCGTGAGTGGCGAGTGCACTTCCGGAGTCGTCGTCTCCGGATGATCGCTGCAGAGGCTGCCGAGCGCACGCCGGACGGTGCCGAGCGCGGGGCTGAGGATGCCGAGCGCGGGGCTGAGGGCAGCCGAGCGGCCGCGATTCCGGCGCCCGCGCCGCTGGTCGACCCGGGGGTGTTCGCGGCCCACCAGACCGCGCGCTGACGGTCCTTTCGACGGGGGCCCGGTGCCCGGCCGAGCGCCGGGTGCCGGGCCCCCGTCGTGTGCCGAGCGGGCGGAGTGCGCCCCCTCGGCCCGGCCGAGCGCCGGAGGCGACCCGCCGAGCGCCGGACGCCCCGCCCCTGCTGCATGCCGAGCGCCGGAGGCAACCGGCCGAGCGCACCTCTGGAACTCGCCGAGCACAAAACTCTCGGAGTCTTGAAGTTCAAGACTCCGAGAGTTAGGCTTGGGTGGGCAAAACCGCTGCCCGTTGTCACTGCAGGGGCGTACGGTGATCGATCCGGTCACTGGTGCCTGTGCACACGCCCCCGGTCCGGCGTGGCCTCGCCGGACCGGGGCCCGAGACTAGGAGAGAAGCCCTCCATGATGTCCCGTGAACAGCACCCTATCGAGACCGACCACACCTCCCCGGAGGACTGCTGCCGGACCAAGCGCATTGGTCTGACGTCGGCGCCGGCGAAGTTGTCGCCGTTCGCCGCCGCGGCTGTGCCGGGCCTGCCGCTTGCCGCCGACGCTCAGCAGCACGGCGCCGCCGGCCCGGCCGTCGGGGAGGTCTTCAGCTCCGCCGGCGGCCTGGTCTGGGGCGTGCTCGGCGCGCTGCCCGGCGGGCACCTCGGAGGCCTCGGCCTGACCGCGGCCGGTTTCGGCGCCTGGGTCCTGTACCTCAAGGTCGCCAAGCCGGCCAACGGGGTGGTGAAGACGGCGAAGCTGAACGCCAAGGGGTGGGCGACGGAGAGGGATCTGGCGAAGAACCTGTCCCGCAAGGCGCTGGTCCGCCGGGCCTCGACGCTCCAGCCCTCCCTCGCGGACACCCCGCGCCGGCGCATCGTCCCGGACAGCGTCGGTCTGCGGCTGGGCAGGGACCTGATCCACCAGCTGGGCCTCTACATCGCGTGCGAAGACGGCGTGTTGATCTTTGCTCCGCCACGTGCGGGCAAAACTGCGCTGCTTGGCAACGCGGTGATCGACGCCCCCGGCGCGGTGATCGCGACCACCACCCGCGGGGACCTCTACGACACCACGGCCGAACTGCGCGCCCGCAACGGCGACGTGTGGGTGTTCAACGGCGACGTGAGCGGGATTCCCAACACCCTGAGGTGGTCCCCGGTGACGGGGTGTGATGATCCCAACGTGGCCGTGCGCCGGGCCGGTTACCTGCTGTCCGCCAGCGCGACCGGCAGCGACATGGAGAACGGGTCCTTCTGGGTCTCGAACAGCTTCAAGGTCTTGCGCACCTACATGATGGCGGCGGCCCTGGACGGCCTGACGCTGCTGGACGTGCGCCGTTGGGTCTCCAACCCCACCGACCCGCAGCCGCTGCAGATCCTGCGGGCGAAGGCCGACCGGGTGCCGGCCGGGTGGGCCGGAGACCTGCAGCAGGCGGTCAACGCGCCGGACCGCACCCGCGATTCGATCTACCTCACCCTCGCGACCACCTTCGAGTTCCTGTCGCTGCCGCAGGTCGCCGACATCGTCCAGCCCCGGCCCGGGGACCGGCCGTTCGACCCGGAGACGTTCCTGCGCGGCCAGCACACCCTCTACATGCTGGGTGAGGACAAGGCCTATGGGTCGGTCGCGCCGCTGTTCAGCTGCCTGACCGGCGAGATCTTCACCGTGGCCCGTGCCCTGGCCAAGACCAGCCCCGGCGGCCGCCTCGACCCGTTCTTCCGGATGGTGCTGGACGAAGCGGCGGTGATCTGCCCGCTGCCGCTGGACCGCTGGTCGTCCGACGCCGGCGGGTTCGGCATTCAGATGCTGATGAGCGTCCAGAGCCGTGCACAGCTCTTCAAGCGGTGGGGGCACTGGGGCGGGCAAGAGCTCTGGCAGAACCTCAACAAGGCCGTCCTGCCCGGCCTGAGCATCCTGGAGGACCAGGAAATGGTCTCCGCCATGGTCGGCGACCGGGAGGTGGAGGTGGCCTCGACCAGCGAGAGCGACGGGAAGACCGGTCGGCACACCTCGATGCAGCGCGAACGGATCATCTCCGCGGACAAGGTCCGCACCCTTGACCCGGGCACGTTCATCTTCTTCCACCGCGCGACCACCGCGGTCATGGTCGCCTTCACCCCGGTCTGGGAGCGCGACGACGTCAAGGAGCTGGCGAAGGCCCGGGAGAAGAAGGCCAAGGCGGCCGCGAAGTGGGCGAAGAAGGGGTTTGTGCTGGTCAACGACATGCCGGTGCAGGCTCCGCCGATGCCCTCGGCCAAGCCCTCCGCGCATGTCCCGGCCGCTGACCCGAACGCGGTGCCGTGGGTCCACGACCCGAGCGCCGCGCCGTGGCAGGTGCCGGGGCAGACTGAGCACGACACCACCCGAGAGGCAAGCGCATGACCTCCCCCAAGCCGTTCGACATCCCGGTGGGCCTGCAGCAGCTGAAGGCCCTGGACACGAAGTTCACGTCCCAGATTGCGGGCCTGCGAACCAACTTCGGCGAACTCGGGCACCAGCTCAAGCGGCAGGTCGAGCGGGTCGACGCGATCGAGAACCTGCGGCTGGCCGAGCGCATCGTGGAGATGTCCGGCATCCTCGACGGCCTGGTCCGCCGGGACAAGGCGGAGGTGCCGGTCTGGAACTGGTCCGCGATGAGCGCCGAAGAAGAGGGCGCCGCCTGGTCCCTGCTGGTCGCCTGGCTGCGGAACGTCCTCTACGTCCGATGGCCGGCCGACTACAGCAAGGCCCTCAAACCGTGCTGGTTCCAGCACCACGACGTGGTCGAGCTGCTGAGCGGCCTGTACCTGTCCTGGCGCTGGGCCTACGAAGACGAAGACGGCACCCCCACCCGGGTCTCGGAATGGCTGGACCGCTGGCGCCCCTCGCTGGTGGGCCGGATCGACTCGGAGGCCTGCTCGATGCACAACTGCACGCAGGACAACCACCGGGACCCCTGGCAGTACGTCGACCACCCGACCAAGTACGACGCCGAGCTGAGCGCCTACCTCAGCACCCGGCTGCAGCAGCTCCAGCAGCGTGACGCGCAAAGGGCCGCAGCAGCCCAGCAGACGGCCTGAAACGACGCGAAGCGGCCCCCGGATAGCCGGGGGCCGCTTCGTCGTGCTGGCGGGCCGTCAGAGCGCCGCGACCGGGCGGGGGCGGGGCGGCCGGCGCTTGGTGGCCCACTCCAGCGTCCTCAGGACCCCTGCGGAGTACCACTCCGGCAGGTGGCGCCACGCAAGCCCGTTCACCGCGTCCTCGGCCCGGATGGTCTCCCGGCCCACCTCCCGGACGGTCGGCAACGCCGGCTCCTCCCGGGGCTCCTCGCTGATCGGCGAGATCGGGCGCTCCCCCAGCAGCCACCGGACGGTGTCGACAATGCCCTGCAGGCAGGCCCCCGCGTGCCGGGGGTCGCACCACGCCAGTTCGAAGTGCGGCCCCTCAGCCCCCAGCAGCTGCTCGGCGTCGCCCTGCAGCTGCTGCAGCTCCTCACGGCTGTGGATCACGCTCTCAGGCACGCCGACGGCGGGCGCGGGCACGGCGGGCGGAACAGCGGGCGGCGGCGGTGCACCGGGGGGCAGGGTGTAGGCCGGCCGCGGCGGCGGTGTCGGCACGTTCACGGGCAACTCTCCCTAGGTCGGATCGCGTGCTGATCACATGCTGATACCGGTTCCCCGCTCCAGCTGGTCCACCACCTGCGCGTTGCGCGCGTCGGCGGCCGCGGAGCGGGCCTCCTCGATCTCCCTTATCTCGACGCGGGCCTGGGCCACCCGATCGTCCACCTTCGTCGCGCGGGAGTCGAGCACGTCCCGGGCCGAGCGGGCGGCGTCCACCGCCTGGTCGAGCCCTTCGCCCTCCAACTTCGGCTGACGACGGCGCTTGCCCGGGGCGGCGGCGTCGTCCTCGACGGCCTCCGCCTTGGCCTCGACCTGACGGCCGGCGACCGGCTCGGCGACCAGGGCCTGCTCGGTGACGGGCGCGGGGGCCTGCTCCGGCACGAAGACCTCGGGCTGCGGGGCGGGGATGTCCCACTCCGGCTCCGGCTCGGCCAGCTCCCACTCGGGCTCCGGCTCCTCCATGCCCCAGTCGAGATCGTCGGAGGGCTCCGCGTGGACGACCGGCGGGAAGTCCGGGGCGGCCTCTGCTTCCTCGGCCGGCCTGCGCAGTTCGAGCTGGCGGGCGGCCTCCTGGGCGCGTTCCCTCGTCTCCGCGGTGTGCTCGTGCCAGTCCTGGCGCACGGCGTGGACCACTTCGAGCTTCGCCGCCTGCTCGCTCAGCAGCGCGGTCTCCGCGTCCGCGGCGGCCTGGGCCTCCTCCAGCCGCTGACGGGTCGCCTCGTCGGCGCTCGCCAGCTCGACCTGCCGCTGGCCGGTCTCCCGGTGCAGCTGGTCAATGCGCTCGTAGGTCTCCCGCATCTGCTCGGCGACGTGAGCGGGCGCCCACGCCTCCTCCCGCTGGTAACGCTGGACCAGCTCCTCCAGCTGGGCGTCGCTCGCGCCGACCAGGTCCATCCGGTCCTCGGGCTGGCCGAGCGCACGGAACGCCCGGTCCCAGTCCAGCCGGAAGTCGACGGCACCGCGGCGCGGCCTCGGACCGATCGGGTCGACCTCGGCGTCGTAGCCGTGCGCCTCCCGGAACGCGGCCACGGTGCCGGCGCGCTCGACCCACGCGGCACGCTGCTCGGGCCGGTCGGCTCCGGGGGCCTCGCCCAAGCTGACGGCCCACTGCGGCAGTTCCTCGGCCTCGGCCAGCTCCTGGCCCAGCTGCAGGCGCCGTTCCTCCATGAACTCGGCGGCGGCCCGGGCGTACTCGCCCTTCTCGCCCTCGATGTCGGCCACCCGGGTCTGCCACCGGGCACGCTCCTCGGCCTCGGCGGCACGCTGCTCGGCCAGCTCGCTCCGGCGCTGTTCCTCCTGGCCGGAGTGCAGGACGTCCACCGCAAGGTTGGTCTGCAGGACCTGGTCCATCCACGCAGCCTCCGCCGCGTCCCACCCGGCCGGGCCGGTCGACGTCACCTCGACGTCGACCCACCCCTGGGCGGAGTCCCACGTGGTCATGCTGTAGCTCTGCCCGAACGGGCTGGGCTCCGGCTGCTCGGCGGCGGCGTGCGGCGCGGGCGGGGCGATCACCCACGCCTCCGGCTCCACGTCGTCCGCGGTCTGCTGGGGCACCCACGCCTCGGCGGTGTCGTCCCAGACCACCACCTGGGACGGCTGCGGCTCCTCGGCGGCCGCCGGCTCCTCGGCCGGGGCGGTCTCCTCGGCGGACACGCTCGGGAGCGGGCGCCACCCGCCGGTGCTCTCGTCGTAGGCCATCATCAGCTCGGGCCGCGCGGGAACGCTGGTCGGCACGGCCTGGGCCTCGGCGGCGACCGCCGGCGCGACGGCCCGCTGGACCTCGACGTGCACCCGCACGTCGGCCTCGTCCGCCCGGACGCGCTCGCGCTCCGCCATGTCGATCCGGATGCCGAGCCGCCAGTGCACGACGCTGCACACGTCCCGGACCCCGTCGAAGTCGCGTTCCAGCGCGCTGGCCAGCAGGGCCTCGGCGTCGAAGCCCTCCGCGCGGGCATGCCGCGCAAGCCTGATCAGCGGGCCGTAGGAGTCGGTCTCGCTCAGTCCCTCGTAGACCTCTTCGCCGAGTGCGTCCCGGATCACCCGCCCGAAGTCCGCTTCGGCCTGCTCGCGCTGCAGGTCATCCACGATGAACGACCACCTGGTCAGGCTCTCGGCGTAGGCCTGCGACTCCCGAATGACGGCGGTTGCAGCCTTCTCCGCGCCGACCGTCTCCAGCGTCTCGGTCAGCAGCGCGATGTGATCGGGAGTCTCGACGTCGGCGGTCTGCTCTCGGCGGTCCAGCTCGGTGACCTGGTAGACGTAGTTCGCGCCGCGGCCGCGGGTCATCTCCACGTACAGGCTCTCGCGGGTGCCGGCGCCGTCACGCACCGAGCGGCACCGCTCCACCGTGCGGCCCTGCGCGGAGTACACGGTCCCGGCGTAGGCCAGATCGACGTGCTTCTGCACGTAGTCGGACGGCAGGGTCATCAGGGTGCCGTCGTCGTAGCGCACGGTCAGCTCGCCGGTCTCCTGGTCACGGGCGACGACATCGACCACGTCGCGGTTCACCGCGTGGCGCTCGCCGTCCTCCGAGCGGACCCGGCGGTCGATCTCGCGCAGCTGGACACGGTCGCCCACGCCGATGGTGATGCCCCGTCCGGTCAGCTGGACGCCCCCGGCCTCGACCTGCCCGAGACGGACAAGGTCGGCGCGCGCCATGGCGGCCAGCTGGTCGGCCTGCTCCTGGGTCGCGGTGATCAGCAGGGAGTCGTATCCGGCGAGCGTGTCGGCGAGCCACCCCTGGTAGGCCGCGGCCATCATCTCCTCGCGGGTACCGCCGAACAGCCGCCCGTGGTCCTCGTAGAGGTCCAGCACTGCGGCGTCGCCCTCGCGCAGCCTCAAGCTCGCCTCGCGCTCCCACTCGTTGGTGAACCGGACGACCTCCTCCAGCTCGTACGCGCCGACGGTGGTCACCATCTCCTGGAACGCGCCGCCGGCGCCGACGGCGGTCAGCTGGTGGTGGTCGCCGGAGTACACGACCTTCGCACCGGCCGCGGCCGCCAGACGCCGGACCTTGTCCAGCGCGGCGGTCTCCGACATGCCGGCCTCGTCCACGATGACCAGCTGCCCGCGGTGCAGGCGGTACTGCTCCAGCTCCGGGGTCGACCGGCCTTCGGCCAGTGCCTTGTTCGCGTTGATGAACATCGCGAGGTTGCCGACGACGGACACGCCTTCGTCGGCCAGCACGCGGGCGGCCCGCTCGGACGTGGTCAGACCGATCACCCGGCGGCCGGACTTCGTCCACGCGTCGTGCAGGGCGCCGTTCAGCCGGCTCTTTCCGGACCCTGCGGGGCCCACCAGCACCTCGGCCTGGCGGCCGGACCCGAGGATCCCGCGCAGGGCGCGCTCCTGGCCCTCGTTCAGCCCCCGGCCCTCCACTGCGGCCTCGATCGCGCCCGCGCTGAACACCGGGGCGCCGTCCAGGGCGAGCGACGTCACCAGCCGCTCCTCGCGGTCGAGCTGGCGCTGGGTGCCGTAGCGCTCACCGCCGGGGGTGCCGTAGATCGACGTGCCGTCCGCCAGCTGCAGGCTCGGCGGGACGGGGATCAGCTCGGGCGCCGACAGCATCACCACGTCGACGTCCCGGCCGGTCAGAGCGGCGTCGGCCAGCTCCTCGACCACCGCGCGCACCTGGTGGGCCTCCAGCCCTCCGAGGCAGTCCGGCAGCAGCCTGGACACTTCGACCACCAGGGCGGCCCGGGTGAATGCGCTCTTCTCCGCCTGCACCGCGTCAACCGCGCGCTTGACCAGCGCGGTCGGGTCGAACTCCTTGGCTTCGGTGCCGTACCGGGCGGCGGCGTCCGCGACGGCGGCCGGCACGTCCGACAGTGCCTCCCGGGTGCTCGCCACGGCGGCGTCCTCCCAGCGCTGCAGCAGCTCCTCCCGGGGGATCGCCTCGCCCTTGCGGGGCCGCAGCTTGGGATCGGTGGCCACGTGGTCGGCCATCTTCGCCAGCTCGTGGGCCTTCGGCGGGTGCCCGTACCGCTCCTCGTAGGCCTTCGCCAGCTCGGCCACACCGCGGGTGACGGTGCGCCGGCGGCTGCTGAACTGCTCGCGCTGGGCGGCGCTGATCCCCAGCACCTCGCGGGCGACTCCGTCCGGGCGGGTCTGGAAGCGGATACCGAGACGACGGACCGCAGCCTCCTCGGCGACTCGCTCGGACACGTGTCCGGCGGCCTTCGCCTCGCGGTACAGCAGCTTCGCGTCGATGGCGCCCCACTTGGTGCGCTCCTTGCCGGTCACCGGGTCGGTGCTCGTGTACTGCACCCGGTTCCACACGGCGACGTGGACGTGCAGCTGCGGGTCGTTGTCGCGGGAGGTGTGCTGCCTGAACGCGGCGGCGGTCCACTCGTGCGCGTCCACCCGGCGGGTGGTCGACTCCTCGCCCTTCTTGCCCGCGTTGCGGCCCTCGCGCGCGTACCCGGCGTGCTGCTGCAGGTGGTCAAGCCCGGCCTGCACGCCCTCCATCCATGCGGCCCACACCTGGTCGGCCTGCCACGTGTAGTGGTCGGCCAGCTCGGCGTTCCCGGCCTCCCTCGCCTTGATCGCCTGGACCTGCAGACCGGCGTGGAGCAGGCTCCAGCTCTTCGGCGCGGAGAAGGTGATGTCGTAGTAGGTCCGGGCCTGGTCGCTGGTGCGGCGGACCTTCATCTCCGCCTCGCGCAGTTGCTCGGGAGTCGCGTTCGGACCGAGCGCCGCCTGGGCCTCCTCGATCTTCTTCTCTCGTGACTTCGAGTAGTCGCGCAGCTTCTGGCCCACCCGGTACTCGGCCCGCGCCTCCGCGTGCACCTTCGCCTTGGCGGCTCGGTACGCGGCGGTGCCCACCTTCAGCTCGGGGTGGTTGCCCCGGTAGGCAGCCCACTGGGCCTTCATCACGTCGTGTAGCTCATCGATCCGGCGCGGGTCTGAAAGATGTGTGTACATCTCTCGCATCAGGGTGGGGTCGACTTCACCCACCAGACCAAGGCCGGCGGAGGCGCTTCCCATCCAGACCCCGGCCGGTTCGCCGCCCTGCTCGATGGCCTTCAAGTAGTAGTTTTCGCCGCCGCTCGCGACCGCCGACAGCAGGTAGTCCGGGCTCGCGCCTCGGCTCACTGTGGCAGTCATGATCGGCAGGATACGGGGCCATCGGCTCATGAGGCAAGGGTGTGTGGGTCAAAAAAGGACGGGCACAGCACAGCAAAACAGAAGCACAGCAGACGTGGAGTAAGGAGAGGCAGAGTCAGAGCGGTAGCAAGCCATAGCAGAAGAGGCAACCGTGGCAGCGACGACCACAGACGAACAGCAGACCGAACATCAGCAACGCCTGGCGGACCACGAACAGAAACGGCCTCATCGGCAGAACCCCGGCCCGGCAGGACCCCCACAGCAACCTGCACACCGGAACCCACCCGAACGGGAAGCGCGCGACTGTTACCTGACGTGACCACCCACCCGCGCCGGCGCCCGGCCTGGTCTAGCGTGCACCCGCCATGAACGCCCGCCCCCGCCGACCCTGGCCACCCACCGCCAGAACCCACCGCCCGGACCTCGACCACCCCCGCCGAGCGCGGCCGCGCCGCGCGGCGGCGATCACCCACCGCGACACCCCGCCACCACCCACCCGCGCCGGCGCCCGGCCTGGTCTAGCGTGCACCCGCCATGAACGCCCGCCCCCGCCGACCCTGGCCACCCACCGCCAGAACCCACCGCCCGG
>NZ_JBITZW010000043.1:0-33648 GCF_044547105.1 Kitasatospora sp. NPDC052868
TGGGGCTCCTACCACCCCTCCACGGGCGACGCGACGAACACCTTCACCAGCCCGATCATGGCGACCACCCTGGAGGCGGCCACCGCC
This sequence comes from Kitasatospora sp. NPDC052868, assembly GCF_044547105.1. Taxonomy (NCBI): domain Bacteria; kingdom Bacillati; phylum Actinomycetota; class Actinomycetes; order Kitasatosporales; family Streptomycetaceae; genus Kitasatospora; species Kitasatospora sp. NPDC052868. The sequence continues at coordinate 88 of NZ_JBITZW010000043.1, forward strand.
GGCTCGTAAGGGCCCGGTGGCCCGGCCGAGCCGCCCCGGCCGGGTCCACCTGACCTTACGCACACCGGCTGTACGTCGGCCGGGTCCGGCCGGGCACCTGCGCGAGAAAGGCGCGGCGTTGCGCGACGCGGCCCGGCGGCGGCCCGAGGGTACGCGGTGTCGCAGCAGCATCAGACGTCGGCGGTGCTACCCGGGAACCGTCCGGAGCCCATGACATCGCCTCCCGGAGCCAGGCGGCCGCGCTCACCGGGGAGCAGACCGGAGCGTACGAGTTCGCGATCTCCTACCGCCGGCGGTTCGCGCATGCCTCGAAGCGGTGAGGCGAAGTTCGGGAGGAAGCTCAGCGTCATACCGGTTGCGCCGATCCACAGGGTGGCCGGTGCGCCGAGTGCAGCGCCTGCGGCTCCGCCCAGGACTGCACCCAGTGGAAGGCCGCAGCACGACACGAACCGGGTGGTCGCGCTCATCCGGCCCAGGAACCGGTCCGGCGTGAGGGCCTGTTGGATGCTCGACTGGGCAACGACACGGACGACCCCGCCCAGCGAGAGGGCTGCGAGCCCGGCCGCTGCCACGTAGACGGTGCAGCCGGGTCGGGCCAACGGCATCAATGCCGTCAGCGGACAGGTGACGAGGGGCATGAGCCAGATGATCGGACCGTGCCCGAGCCGCTTGGACAGTCGGCTCGCCGACAGCGCGCCTGCCAGGGCGCCGAAGCCCATACCCGAGAACACGAGGCCGATGCCGGAGGAGTCGAGGCCCATTTCCTGCCGCAGGAAGACCAGCAACATGGTCTGGTACATGGCCAGGAAGAGATTGAAGACCGCGTCTCCCAGCACGGTCGCGCGGAGAACGGGATGTGTGAGAACGAAGCGCAAGCCCGCTCCGATGTCACGGAGCAACCGAGGTCGCTCACCGGGTTCCGGCTTCGGTTCGCGCCTTCGGATGCCGATCGCCAGCAGGCCGGACGCCGCCATACCGATCGAGCTCGCCAAGAGCGTGGCAGGAGCGCCCACCCAACCGACCAGCGGACCGGCCACCGCCGGACCGCTGATGCTGGTGACCGAGCGCACCGCCGACAGCTTCGAGTTTCCTTCGACAAGACTGCCGCGCCCCACGAGGTGCGGGAGACAGCTGACGTACGCGACGTCGAAGAAGGCGGTCAGTGCACCGTGAAGCAGGGCGATCGCGAAGAGCCACCCCGTGGTGAGAAGACCGGCCCACCACGCCACCGGTATCGTCGCGAGGGCCAGTGACCTCACAAGGTCGGTGCTGATCATGACCGACCGCTTCCGCATGCGGTCCACCCACGCGCCTGCCGGCAGTCCGGCCAGGAGCGAGCCCGCTGTGGTCATCGCAGTCAGCAGCCCGACCTGGAACTCGTCGGCATCCAGGGCCACGATGGCAACCAGTGGCAGCGCCAGGAAGATGATGCGATCGCCCAGCTGGCCGAGTGCGGTGGCGGCGAACAGGCGCCGGAAGTCGGGGTCGCGCAGGAGCCCGGGACGGAGGGGCAAGGACATTCGGTCACCCACCGTCGGTGGCGAAGCGGCCCATCGGGCCCATCAGTGAGGGGTGGTCGACCCCGAACTCGTAGACCACTTCGCGGCGCCCGTCGGGAATGACGATGTCGGCGGTCTCCACGGGGCGTCCGCCGGTGTCGTAGATGGTCCGCTCGATTCGGAGTACCAGGTCCCCGGTGCTGATTCCCAGAAGGTTCGCCTGTTCCCGGGTGGCGTGAGCCGGGCGTGGCCGCTCGACCACGGTCCGGACCACGACGCCGAGGGAGCGCATGCGCTCGACCACCCCCTTGCCCGCGAGCGGTCCCGTCTCGGGGAGAAGGATCGGCGTTCCGCCCGTGATGGCCATCGGCTCCCAGGATTCGGAGAGTTGGACGGGTTGCCCGTCGGCGAGGAACTCGTAGTGCGTGGTGACGCAGGGATCCCCCGGGTCGACGCCGAGCCGCTCGGCGATCGCCTCAGTGGCGGGAACGCGCACCTGGCTGTGCGCGTCCCAGGCGTTGGCGCTGCCTCGCTCCTCCGGCCGGAGGCGGGCGGGGGAGCCGGTTCGGTGTTCGCGATGCCTGGAGCGGACCATCTGAAGGCGTTCGAGTGGGACACGGACGTAGGTGCCCGAGCCCGCGCGTCCTTCCAGGAGGCCCTCGACGATCAGACATTCCACCGCTCGCTGCGAGACGTTGCGTCCGACCCCGTACTCCTCGGCGAGCCGCACCCGCGACGGCAGCCTCTCGCCGACCTCCCACTCTCCCGCGAGAATTCGTGCACGCAGTGCGTCGCTCACGGCAAGATACGGCGCCTCTCGGGGCAAGGTGTTCCTCCGGTTGCTCTGCTGCGCGGCAGCTGACGACTCCAGGCGGTACCGGCAAGCTATTCCATCGGGCGCGAGCTACTGGAGTAGCGCTGCGCTCGGTGTTCGTGCGGTGGGAGGCCGGGTGCGGAGTGGGAGCACCCGGGCCCGGTCTACCGCCGCGCGGAGCGCCGCCGGCGCAGCGGGAGCCGGGCACGCCGCCAGGACCGCCGCCAGGACCGCCGGCCGGGGCGCCGGAACCCGTGGTCGTTCCGGAGGAACTGCATGGCCACCACCGCGCCGAACAGCCAGAACAGCGCCGAGAATGCCAACCTCGGCCACGAGGCTCCGCCCGCGACGATCCCGGTCACCGGCCAGAGCGTCCACAGCCCGAACCACACCCAGGCGAAGGCGCGCGTGCCCAGCGTGCCGAAGAACGCGTGGGCGCTCCCGCCGCCCAGCGCGGACCACAGCACCACGCCCAGGCCGATCCAGACGACGAGCAGGTCCCACATCAGCGCGTTGGTGGACGACGGCGTCATGGTGTCCCGCTTGCCGTCGACCGTGACGCCCACGACCTCCCCGTACCAGGTCTCCAGTTCCGCACCGGCCCCACGTTCCGCTCCGCCGAACAGTGCCCCGCCGACCTCGATCGTCTCTACCGCCCCCGAGGCCCGACGGACCGACAGCTGGTAGACGGTCTCGGTGGTCGTGGACGACGTGTCGGTGGTGCCGGTTGTCTTGCTGCGCGTGGAGGTGTCCTTGTCGACGACCTGGCCGGTCTCGTGCCCGATACAGTCCTGCTGCCCACCCGCCGGGCTGCCGCTCGGGCACGGTTTCGCGTGTCGGAACTGCACCGAGTTCCGGTAGGGCTCTCCCGCCAGGTCGACTCCCGCCCAGATGGCCGCCAGGCCGAGCAGCGCCGCACAACAGCGGACGATGATCCGAATCATCCCGGTTCCTCCTGCCTCCCCGCTCAGTTTCGCGGGAGGCCAGGGGTCGAGCAATGTATTTGCGCCGAGCAACACAGGTGCGCGGATTGGGAATTGAAGGTCGACTGCGTCGACCTCCGCGCGAAGGAGGGAAGTTGAAGCACCCTTGGTCTCCGACCGGCCTGATTGTCAAGTCCGCACCGGAACCGTCCGTTCAGCAGTAGCCTCGGCTTCGGTAACGACGGGCGTGGAACAGCGAATCGGAGGCGGCGGTGGCCGAAGGGGAGCCCGAGGCCGGGGGTGACGGCGGGGCCGGCGAGGACGGCTGTCCGCTGCACGAGCGCGAGGCCGAGATCCGGTCGGCCTCGCGTGCGGTCGGGGCGCTCACCAGGCCCGCCGGCACCGGGACCGGTGAGCTGCTGGTGTACACCGGCGCGGCCGGGCTGGGCAAGACCGCGGTACTGACCGAGGTGCGGCGGGAGGCGCAACGCGCGGGCTGCACGGTGCTGTTCGCCCGGGGCGGGGAACGGCAGCGCCACGAGCCGTTCCGCGTGGTGCGCCGACTGCTCCAGCCGGTGCTGGCGGCCCTGTCCGACGAGGATCGGGCGCAGGTGTTCGGGCCCTGGGAGGACATCGTCGGTCCGGCGGTGGGGCTGCTGCCGCCCGGAGGACAGCTCGACCCGCAGGGCGTACGGGACGGGCTGGACTTCGTGCTCACCCGCCTCGTACAGCGGCGCTCACCGGTCGCCGTGATCGTCGACGACCTGCACTGGGCCGATCCGGAGTCGCTCGGCTGGCTGGCGGGGTTCGCGCTGCGCGCACCGGAGTTGCCGGCCCTGCTGGTGCTCGCCTGCCGCGACGAGTTCCCCGACGACGCCCTGACGCTGCAGCGCGGACTTCTCGGCCGGGCCGACCGGCGGCACGAACTGCGCCCGCTCCAGCCGGCGTCGGTCGCGCACCTGGTGCGGGCCGCCCTGGGGGCGCAGGCGGAGGACGCGTTCTGCCGCCACGTCTGGGCGGTCACCGCCGGCAACCCCTACGAGACCACCGCCCTGCTGCGCGAGGTGCTCGACCAGCGGCTCGACCCGGTCGAGGAGAGCACCGGACAGCTGCGCGAACTCGCCGCCGGTGCACGGGGGATGACACCCCGGCACTGGCTGGAGAAGCTCGGCCCGACCGCGCTGCGATTCGCCTGGGCCGCGTCCATGCTGGGCACCGACATCCGCCCGGAACTCGCCGCCGTCATCTGCGCCCAGGGCCCGGAGACCGCCGCCCAGTCGATCCGGGAGCTGCGCCGGCACGGTGTGCTGACCGGCGCGCCCGGGGGCCGACTGGAGTTCCTCCACCCGCTGATCGCCACCTCGGTCTACCAGTCGATGCCGGCGGCCACCCGGACCGGGATGCACGGGGTCGCCGCCGTCGAGACCGAGAACGCCGGCCTCGGCCTGCTGGTGGCATCCCGGCACCTGCTGGAGACCCTGCCCGACGGGGACCGCGCGATCGTCGGCAAGCTGCGCCGGGCCGCCCGCGAGCACTTGGCGATCGGTGCGCCCGAGGCGGCCCAGCGCTGCCTGCGCCGAGCCATCAGCGAACCGCCCGCAGACCGGGACCGGGCCGCGGTGCTCTACGAACTCGGCTGCTCGGCGCTGCTCACCGACCCGGCGACCACGGTCAACCAGCTGCGGCTGGCGCTCGCCGACCCCTACGGGCTGGGCCCCGAGCTCAGGGTGGACGCGACCTTCCGGCTCGCCCAGGCCCTCGCACACAGCAACCGGCTCGGCGAGGCCGCCGCGGTGTGCGCCGAGGAGGCCGCCCGCACCCCGCCGGGCCCGGGCCGCCTGCGCCTGGAGGTCGCCCACTTCATGTTCGCCGCGTTCCAGTTCGAGGACGAGGACGGCCCGGGCCGCTCCCGGCGGCTCGCGGAGTTCGACCGGATGCTCGAAACGGTCGGCCTGGCCTTCACCGACGCCGATTCCGACACCGACACCGGCACGGGCACCGGCGCGGCCGGCGGGCCGAGCCCGGACGGGGCCATGTTCGAACAGAACGGCCTGGTCCACGCGGTGGCCGTGCTGCGCTGCTGGGACCTCACGCTGCGCGGCGTGGACCGGAAGGAGGCGATCGCCCTGGCCGAGTCCGCGCTGCCGGACGGCCGACTGCCCCGCAGCCTCGGCTGGACCAACACCACCTGGGGTTTCGAGCTGCCCGGGATCCTCGGCATCAGCTACCTCTACGCCGACCGGGTCGACCGGGCGGAGCAGCTGTTCACCGAGGCGGTTCGCGCGTACGAGGTCGCCGGGTGGAGCGGCGGCCACCTCGGGTTCGCCTACCTGCTGACCGGCATGCTCCGGTTCCGCTGCGGGGCCCTGGCGGAGGCGGAGGACTACCTGCGCCGCGCTCTGCGGATCGCCGAACGGATAGGGCCGGGCGTCCCGCTGCACTGGGACGCGGTCGGGGCGTTGGCCGAGACCCTGGCCGCGCGCGGCCGGCTCGCCGAGGCCCTGGAGCTCGCGCAGACCCACGCCTTCGGCCCGCCGTACCCGACGGTGATGGTGCTGCCCGACGCCCCCACGCTGTACGGCCGCCTCCTGCTGGCCCGGGGCGACGCGCCCGGCGCGGCCGCGACGCTGACCGCCGCCGGCGCGGCCCTGGACGCGCGCGGGTGGCGCAACACGGTGTGGGCGCCGTGGCTCGGGCACCTGGCGCGCGCGGTCGCCCCCGACGAGCCGGACCGGGCCCGCGACCTCGCCGGGGAGGCCGTCCGCCGGGCCCGGGAGTCCGGGACGGACTCGGCCGTCGGCAGCGCTCTGCGGCTCTGCGCGGCGGTCCACGACCGGCCGCGCGCGGCCGGGCTGCTCGCGGAGGTCGTCCGGCACCTGGAGCGGTCACCCGCCCGCTACGAGCACGCGCTCGCCCTGGTCGACCTGGGTGAGGCGCTGGGCACCGGTCCGGCCGCCCGTACCGCCCTGGCCCGGGGACTGGAGCTGGCCGCGCACTGCGGAGCCGACGGCCTGGCCGCCCGGGCCGGAGACCTCCTGCGGACGGCGGGTGCGGCGGGCTGAGGCGGTGACGACCGCATCCGGGTGAGCTGAACCCGTGTTCGGAGTGCCGGGCCGCCGGCGCCGCAGTGGCGGCGGCGGCCCTGAGCAGCTAGAGCAGGTGGTCGGCCTTGCCCGCCTTGATGTCCAGGATGAGGGTGCGCAGGGCAGCCCTGGAGTCGGTGATGGCCCGGTCCTCCTGGCCCTTGACGGCGATGTAGGCGTTGTCGTCGGCGTCGGTGCCTAGGCGGAAGCATGAGTTACCCTCGCCGCAGAAGGGGTCTTCCCAGATGATGGCGGGCATCGAACGTCTCCTTACAGTTGGTTGGCGATCTCGCGGATGAAGTCACGGGATCCTTGCGGGGTCAGCGCCAGATCTTCCAACCGATCAAGCTGGGCGCGGTATTTCGTCAGCTGGCCTTCTGCCTCCAGGAACTCGGGGCCGTGTGCCCTGTCCACCTGAACCGTGTCGAGCTGCGGCACCGGCCCCTCCGCGTAGAGAACGTGTGCCCGGCGCCCGGAAAGGCCCCGTGCTCGAACGGAACGACGCGAAGCGTGACGTTGTCCCGTTCGGATGCGTCGAGCAGGTAGTCCAGTTGGGCGTGCATGCCCTTGCGGCCGTCGAACTGCATCCGTAGAGCCGCTTCGTGCACAACGGCGACATAGCTGGGCGGGTCGTCACCGGTGAGCACTTGCCGGCGTTCCGTCCGATGAGCGAGTCGCAGGCCGACCTCATGCTCGGGCAGCGGCGGGAACACTGCCCGGAATACGGCGAGAGCGTGGTCCGAGGTCTGCAACAGCCCTGGAACGTGGACGGTGTCGGTGGTGCGGAGTCGCTTCGCGCGTGCTTCGAGCTCGGCGATGTCCAGCAGCCCCTGGGCAAGACCGCTGCGATACCGCTCCCACCAGCCCTTGTCCCCGGGCTGTGCATGGTCACCAATGCGATCCGCCACGGTGCCCGTGCCGGCGAGGACGAGCTGATCGAGCTCGTCCTCTGGATCGCCGACGGCCACTGCTGGCTGGCCGTCTCCGACCCGGGGGCCGGCCGACCCGTGCTCGTCGAACCGCACCCGCAGGAATGCGAAGGGCGGGGCCTGCTGCTGGTCGATGCGCTCTGCGACATCTGGGCCGTCGTGCCCCGCCGGACCTGCGGCAAGTCCGTGGTCGCGGGGGTCGGACTCCGCGTGGCCTGACGGTACGTCAACAACAAGCGGCTGCACCGCCGGAGGGGACGGTGCAGCCGCTCGTGGTGCTTGCTGTCGGGCGAAGGGCGCTACAGCCGCTCGGGGACGGGGTTGCCGACGGCCTCGATGGCACGGCGCAGCGGTACCTTCGTCAGCAGGGCGAAGCCGATCACGAAGAACACCAGCAGGGAGATGATCGCCGAGCGGTAGCTGCCGGTGATCTGGTAGGCGAGGCCGAAGACCAGCGGGCCCATCCAGCTGGTGCCGCGGTCGCTGACCTTGTAGAGGCTGAAGTACTCGGCCTCCCGGCCGGCCGGGATGAGGTGGGAGAACAGCGAGCGGGAGAGTGCCTGGCTGCCGCCCAGCACCAGGCCGATCATGCAGGCCAGGGCGAAGAACCAGGCGGGCTGGTGGGCGGGCATCAGGTACCCGAGGGCGAGGGTGAGCACCCAGCCGACCAGCGAGCCGAGGACGGTCCGCTTGGCGCCGTAGCGGCGGGCGATCCGGCCGAGGAGCAGTGCGCCGCCGATCGCGACGATCTGGACCAGCAGCACGGCGGCGACCAGCGAGGTCTGGTCCATGCCGAGCTCCTCGCTGCCGTAGAGCGAGGCCTGGGAGACGACGGTCTGGATGCCGTCGTTGTAGCAGAGGAAGGCGCCCAGGTAGAGCAGCGTGAGCGGGTACTTGCGCATGCCGCGCAGGGTGCGGGCGAGTTCGCGCAGGCTGCCGGTGGCGGCCCGCCCGTCGCCGGTCGCCGCGCGCTCGGGGGCGGCCCCGGCCCGGGAGGGCAGCCGCAGCATCGGGACGATGGTGAACAGCGCCCACCACAGGCCGGCCGAGGCCAGGCAGATGCGGACGGCGGTGCCGGAGGACAGGCCGAGTGCGTCGTGGCCCTCGAACAGCGCCAGGTTGGCTATCAGCAGCAGGCCGCCGCCCGCGTACCCGTACGCCCAGCCCTTGGAGGAGACGGCGTCGCGCTCGTCGGGGGCGGCCAGGGCCGGAAGGTAGGCGTAGGAGAGCGCGACCGACACCGCGTACGCGATGTTGGCGACCACCAGCAGCGCGCCGCCGAGCAGGTAGCGGTTGCCGCCGAGGAGGAACATCCCCATCGTGGCGATCGCGCCGACGTAGGCGAAGCCGCACATCAGCTCCTTGTGCCGCCCGGTGCGGTCGGCGACCGTCCCGGTCAGCAGCATCACCGCGACCGAGAGCAGCACGGAGAAGGAGACCGTGTACGGGAAGAACGACCCCGCGCGGATCGTGAGGCCGAGCGGGTGCACGTCGCCGGCCGCGTCGGCGGCGTTCTTGGCCACCGAGGTCAGGTACGGGCCGAGGAACACCGTCAGGACGGTCGCCGAGAAGGCGGCGTTGGCCCAGTCGTTGATGTACCAGCCGAACTGCATCCGGCGCAGGGCGTGGCCGTCGGTGGCGGTCGCCGGGTGGTCCGGCAGGTGGGCCGTGGTGGTCATGGGGCTCCTGTCACCGTGGGGGAGCCGGTGCTGCCGTCGGTCCAGCAGCCGCGCTCGCCGAGGACGTCCCGCAGGACGTCGATGCGATCGGCCATGATGCCATCCACACCGAGGTCGAGGAGAGCCCTGATCCGTGTGGGATCGTCCACAGTCCAGACGTGCACCTGCAGGCCGAGGCGGTGGGCGGTGCGGACGAAGGCCTGGTCGACGACCCGCAGGCCGCGGTGGGTCTGCGGCACCTGCGCGCACACCCCGGCGAACGGCGCGCCCCGTCCTCGCAGCAGCGGCCCGGCCAGCGAGCGCAGCCGTAGCCGGGCCACCTCGCGCGGGCCCAGTGAGGTGGCCAGCCGGGGGCCGGCGGCGGCGCGGACGGCTGCGAGGCGGCTGTCGGAGAAGCCGCCGACGCAGACCCGGTCCCAGGCGTTCGTCCGGCGGACCGCCTCGATCAGCGGCCCGATGGCCGGGGCGGCCTTGACGTCGACGTTGAAGCGGGCCTCGGGGAAGGCGCCGAGCAGGTCCTCCAGCAGCGGCACCGGCTCGGTTCCACCGATCCGGGCCTGGCTGACGGCACCCCAGGGCAGGTCGGCCACCGCCCCGGTGCGGTCGGTGACCCGGTCGAGACGGGAGTCGTGGAAGGCCACCAGCACGCCGTCGCTGGTGGCGTGCACATCCGTCTCCAGGTAGCGGTACCCGAGGGCCACGGCGGCCTCGAAGGCGGCGAGCGAGTTCTCGGGGTGGCCGAGGTCGCCGCCCCGGTGCGCGAAGGCCAGCGGCCCCGGCTGGTCGAGGAAGGGGTGCATGTGGTGCTCCGAGCTGCTGGGACAGGGACCCGTCGGGCCCGCGAGGCGCTGCCCTCCGACAACGCCCGGGTGATGCGCGTTACAGTATTACGCACGCTGTCAAGGGGTAACGCGGGTGGCGGGCGATTCCTCTCTCCGCAGGTCGCATGGCCGGCCGGCGGCTTTGTCGCTTCGTGGCTTCGTCGCTTCGCTGCTTTGTCGCTTGGTCGTTTTCGCGGTCGGGGACGTTCGCCGGGGCGGCGGCCCGGTTCAGAGCAGCCCGTGGTCGCGGGCGTACAGCGCGGCCTGCACGCGGTCGCGCAGGTTGAGGCGGCCGAGGATGCGGGAGATGTGGTTCTTGACGGTGCCCTCGCTGAGGTAGAGCCGGGACGCGATCTCCCGGTTGGTCGAACCGCCCGCGATCAGCCGGAGCACGTCCATCTCGCGTCCGGTCAGGGCGTCGGCAAGGCCGGGCGGGCGCTGATCCGGTCTGCTCGGCGCCGTCGGGGCGGGGGTGCGCGGGTTGGGCGCGTCCGGGCCGGGGATGTTCGACTCTGGGGCCGTCGGGCCTGGGCCGGCCGGGTCGGGGGACGCCAGCGCGGCGGCGAGGCGGGCCATCACCGAGGCGTCGAGCTGGGCGACGCCGGCGTGCACGAGGCGTACGGAGCGGGCGAGTTCGGCCGAGGGCAGGTTCTTGAGCAGGTAGCCGACGGCCCCGGCCCGGAGCGCCCGGGCGACGTAGTCCTGGTCGTCGAAGGTGGTCAGCATGACGACCCGGCAGGACGGCACCCGGGTGGCGAGCGCCGCCGTGGTCTCGATGCCGTCCATGCCGGGCATCCGGACGTCCACCAGGGCCACGTCCGGCCGGTGGGTGACGGCGGCATCGACCGCCTGGCGGCCGTCGGAGGCCGTTCCCACGACGGTGACGCCCGGTTGGATGCTTAGCAGGGAGGCGATCCCCTCCCGGACCAGTTCCTGGTCGTCGACGACCAGGACGCGTACGGGCGCCGGCGTGCCGGTGCCGTCCGGCGGCGCTTCTGTCGCTGCGCCCGTCGCTGCGTCGGTCGCTGCGTCCGTCGGTGTGCTCGTGGAGGCGCTCGTCGGTGCGTTCATCGGGGGCTCCCCGCGAGCGCCGGGCTGCGCGGGACCGTCACGGTGACGACGGCTCCGGTGGCCGGGCGGGTGGCCGGGCGGTCCTCGATGTCGACGCGCCCGCCGAGGAGTTCGACCCGCTCCCGCATGCCGCGGATCCCGAAGCCGGTGCCGTTCGGGCGGGCGGCCGGGGTGGTGTCGAACCCCCGTCCGTTGTCGGTGACGACCAGTCGGGCCGCGGACACGCCGTATGCCGCCGTGACCTCGATACGGGTGGCCCGACCGTGGCGGTGGGCGTTGGTGAGCGCCTCCTGGGCGGCGCGGTAGAGGGCTGTGAGCGAGGCGGCATCGTAGCCGCTCTCGTCCCCGGAGATGTCGAGGGTCACGGTCAGCCGGTCGTCCTCCAGGTGGCGGACCAGGTCGGCGAGCGCGCGGGTGAGCGAGAACGGACGAGCGCCGCGTAGGGCGCTCACCGACTCGCGGACCTCGGTGAGCGCACGCCCGGCGGACCAGCGCGCGTCGGACACCGCCTTGGCGGCGGCCAGCGGGTCGCGTTCGCGGAACGCCTCGGCCTTCTCCAACTGGATCGCGATGGCGGTGAGATGGTGGCCGAGGCTGTCGTGGATCTCCCGGGCGACCCGGTTGCGCTCGCCCGCCGTGGACAGCTCGGCCACCCGCAACGCGTAGTCGGACAGCTGCTCGTGGGACTGCTCCAGCTCGGCGAGGATGCCTTCGAGGCGAGTCCGGCCGTGCTGCTCCCGCACGGCGACGGTGGCCATCGACAGCGCCAGTGCCAGGGCCAGCGCGAACATCAGCAGGTCGGACACGTACGCGGCCTGCACCCACCAGCGGGGCACCCACACCGCGTAGCCGCCGACCAGCAGCGCGACACATCCCGCTCCGGCGAGGAGTCCGGCCCGCCGGCCGAAGGCCAGACAGGCCGTGAACGGCACCAGTACGAACAGGGCCCGTGAAAGACCGGAGCCGTCCAGCACGGCGACCGCCGAGAACAACACGACCCGGGCGGCGAGCAGGGCGGCCGCCGGGCCCGCCGGGGTGCCCCGGGCGAAGCGGCGGCGCTCGACCAGTTCGAGCAGGAGGAGCAGCGCCAGCCCCGCCGCGAAACCGGCCGTCTGTGCCCAGTGCACCGGGCGGTCCGACACGGCGGCTTGGTAGCTGCCGCCGGCCAGGACCGCCGTGTACAGCACGGGCGGGATCCACGGTACGGCGGCCGGTGGCGAGGCCGTCCGCCGTCCTCTCCAGCGGCCCTTGCCGGGACGGTCGCCGTCCCCGAATTGCGCGCCCCTGACGAGGCCCTGCCGACCCTGCATCAACCAAGCCTCCTTCGGCTCTCCCGGGTGGCCGTCCGCCGTGATCGTGCGGCGGCAACCGGCTGTTCACCAGGAACGATACGCGGGATCGGCCGTCCGTCGAGGGTCTCGTTCAAGGTCTGGCCAAAGGTCATGTGTCGATCGGCAGGGGGGCCGCGGCGGGGGTGCCAGAGGGTGCCGCAGGACTGGCCGTTCGGCACTCCCGGGAACGCGGAGGCGCGGCCTACGTTCGTCCTGTTCCGATCACCCACTGCTCAGTCCAAGGAGCGTTCACCCCATGTCACGACGTTGGCGATCACTGGTGGCCCTGGTACCGGCCCTGTTGACGGTCGGTCTCCTCCCCGCCGCCGGCGCGAGTGCCGTCGGCCCGGCGTGCGAGGGCCAGCGGCTGCGCGTCCCCGGCGCGGAGCGCCTGATCACCCACTGCCTGGCCGACCTGACCACGGCCGGCCTCCCGCTCGACCTCACCAGTGAGGAGGACTACGCACAGCTCCAGGCGAAGTACACCGTCAACCCCTCGCACATCCCGGGCATCCAGCTCGACGGCTACTTCCCGGACACCTCCGCCACCAACGCCCACCACGGCTGGAACCACGACAGCCAGTTCGTGATCCGGCTGCCCGAGCACTGGAACGGCGGCCTGGTCGTCGCCGGCCCACCTGGCACCCGGCGGCAGTACGCCAACGACCAGATCATCAGCGACCAGGTACTGGCGAGGGGCTTCGCCTACGCCGCCACCGACAAGGGCAACACCGGCCCCGAGCTGTACAAGGACGGTGACCAGCCGGGCGACGCGATCATGGAGTGGCACATGCGGGTCGCCCAACTGACCGTCGCCGCCAAGCAGGTGGCCGCCAAGCACTACGGAAAGGCGCCGACCCGGACGTACTCGGCCGGGCTCTCCGCGGCCGGATACCTGGTGCGCTGGCAGCTCGAACACTTCCCGCAGCTGTACACCGGCGGCATCGACTGGAACGGCCTGCTGCTCACCCCGGACGCACCCAACCTGCTGACCAACCTGCCCCCCGCCCTTCGCGTCTACCCCCGCTACGCCCACGGCGAGCCCGGCGCGGCCGAGGCCATGTACGCCGAGGGGTACCCGAAGGGCTCCGAGGACCTGTGGAGGTCGCACTACTACGGCCTGTGGGACTCCTTGCAGCGCACCATCCGCGAGGAGCTCGACCCCGGGTACGACGGCGCCACCCAGGGCGGGACGCCGTTCTGCCACGAAGGGACGGGTGCCGGCTGCGACACCGACTACGACTACGCCTCCCGGCCCGCGGCCGTCCACGACGCGGTCAAGCGGGTCTCGCTGACGGGCCGTATATCCCGGCCCCTGATCACCCTCCAGGGCACCTTCGACGTCCTGCTGCCGATCACCCGGACCGGGGACGTCTACGACCGGATGGTCACCGACGCCGGCCGCGGTGACCTGCACAAGTACTACCGGATCGAGAAGGGCACCCATACCGACGGCTTCTACGACCCCACCAAGGACGTGGTCCGGCCGATGCAGTCCTGCTTCACGGCGGCCTTCGACGACCTGGACGCCTGGACCCAGAAGGGCGTCACCCCGCCGCCCAGCCACACCGTGCCCGGGCCTGCCGACAGCACCGCCGAGTGCACGCTCTGACCCGGCGGTCGCCCGACACGCCCCGGTGTGTCCGATCCTGTCGAGCAGACTCCACCCCGCCGGGGTGAGCCGCCAGGGCATCGGACCACCGGCCCGATGACGGCGGTCGCCGGCTCCCCCCGGCGGGAGCCGGCGACCGCCCGCAGCACACCCGGCAGGCTGGTGCCTCCGGTACGCCCGCTGTGCGCGGACCGACCGTCGCCGGCGCAGCGTTGGCAGGTCGCCGGCGGCCCGGCCGAGGCCGTCTGTACCCGTGGTTCGTGCCCATCTATCGTATGTCGACAGACGGTTGGTCGGACCAACCATCCACCTCGGGGGCCGCCCTCAGCCCTCGGGGACGCCGACCAGAAGGAGCGCTCTTCCTTGACCACCCACCTCAGGTGCGGAGTCGGCTCGCGGAGCCTACCGGCGCTGATGGCGGCACTGTGCGGGATCATCTGCGTCACCGCGCTCGGTACGCCCTCGGCCGCGGCCGCCGACCAGCGTCACCCGATCTACGCCATCGCGCACCGCGTCGATACCCTGGACGGTGTAGACGCCGCGCTCGACCACGGCGCCAACGGCATCGAGATCGACGTCTGCGCCTGGTGGAATCCGAACGAATGGCGCGCCTACCACGACTGTTCCTCGGCTGGTGACTCCCGGCTGGGCCCCAGCTTCGACAGCATGATCGACCGCATCGTCTCCAACGCCCAGGCGGGCCGGCGACTCGCTTTGGTCTGGCTGGACATCAAGGACCCGAACTACTGCGGAGAAGAGCCGAACCGGGGCTGCAGCGTCGCCGGACTGCGTGACAAGGCGCAGCGGTTGACGGCCGCTGGCATCCAGGTGCTCTACGGCTTCTACGAGTACCACGGTGGCAGCACCCCGGACGTCGGCGGCCGGGGCTGGAAGAGCTTGGAGGGAAAGCTCGGCGGTCTGGAGGGCATCACGACGACCGGGACTCGCGACCAGGTCCGAAGCGCCTACAGCCGGTCCGGTTCCGCCATACCGGCCGGCCGTCGGGCGATGGACTACGGCGACAGCAACATCGCCAACGGGTTCGGCAACTGCACCGAGGCCACCTACAACACCTGCGCGGAGCTGAAGAGGGGCGCCGCCGACCGTGCCGCAGGGCAGCTCGCGGCCACCCTGTCGTGGACGACCACCTACAACGACCCGTGGTACGTGGACAAACTGCTGGGCGACGCGCAGGTCGACGGCATCATCGCCGGCTACGGCAGCTTCACCGGGGTGCGCGAGTACGACAGGAGCTGGCAGTGCGCCAACGCCGTCAACCTCGTCCGGGACTGGGTGGCCCGGCACGGCTCCACCTATCGGATGGCCGTCAGCGGCGACCGCCTGTTCAGGTAGCGGGACGGCCCGGGCTGAGGCCGTCCCCCGCCTCCCGCCCGGGTCGCATTCGGTGCCCGGGCATGCCGCTCAGCGGCTCACGCGAAGCGCGCGGAGGTACTCGTGGCCGAGCAGGCGAAGGGCGGAGAGCTTTCCCGGGCCGGCCGAGCGGTGCAGCAGCGCGGGGGTGTCGGCGCGCGCGGCGGCACTGGTCGCCTCGTCCAGACCGATCATGCAGCGGACCATCGGCCGGTGGGCGGGCGGGACGAGGCCGACCACGGCGCGGCCCTCGGCGAGGGTGCGGTCGACCTGGTCCAGTTGGTCGAGGATCAGTGCCCGGACGGCCGGGAGGTCGCGGGCCTGTTCCAGGTCGGTGCGGGTGACTCCGTGTCGGCCGAGGGTCTGCTCGGGGATGGTCAGACGGCCGTCGGCCAGGTCCTCGGCGAGGTCGCTGACGAAGTCCAGCCGCTGGCTGGCGTCGATGAAGGTGCGGCAGGCGGCGCGGTAGAGCGTCTGGTCGCCGTCCGGGCCGAGCAGGGTGGCGACGACCATGAACGCGGGCAGCGAGTATGCGTCCACGTAGTGCTGGTAGTCCGCCTCGGTGGCGAACCCGGCGAAGTCGAGGTCGGCGGCGGCCCCGGCGAGGTGCTCCAGCGCCCGGTCGCGCAGGGCCGGGTACACGGCGACGGTGTTCAGCAGCGGGCGCAGCTCGGGGTTGTCGGTCCCACCGGTTCCGAGGCCGTCGGCGACCTCCTGCTCCCAGCGCGCGTACGCCGCCTTCCGCTCGTCGATCGGGCCGCTGTCGAGCAGGCTGTCGGTGCGGTGCATGTACGCGGTGGCCGCGATCACGTGCGGCAGCAGCCGGGCCGGCAGGAGGAGTTGTGCGGCCAGCACGGCCTCCCGCTTGTACTGCGTCACCTGCCGGCGCTGTCGGCTGTAGTCGTCGCGCAGTCCGGGGTGGTCGATCCCGGCCGCGTCCAGCGCGCTCTCCCAGCTGCCCACTCGTGTTCGCCCTCTCCCTGGTCGGTGTCCCCCGAGCGTAGACGGCCGTCGGCCTCGTCCGAGCAGGAGGCCGAGCAGGAGGCCGAGGAGAAGCCGTGCAGGGGGCTTTCCAGGTGAAGGCCCCACCGGTGGCGCCGCCGCCCTCAGCGGGCGACGGGTTCGGGGTGACCGGTCGCGGCGGCGGTGGCCGCCCCCGGCCGACTGGTCGGGGTGCCGGGCCCGAGGCGACGCCGGAGCAGGACGGCGGCCAGCGCGACGAGGGCGAACGCCGTCCCGGCCCAGGGCAGCCGGTGCGTGCCGAGCGAGGACACCACGAGCCCGCCCACCCCGCTGCCGAGGGTGATGCCGAGGTTGGAGAAGGAGATGAAGAGGCTGTTGCCGAACTCGGGGGCGTCCTGGGCGTCCTGGGCCAGCCAGTGCTGGCTGACGACGAGCCCGCCCGAGTGCACCGCCCCCCAGAGCAGGACCACGAGGGCCATCGGGACGGTCCACGGCCCGACGGCGTAGACCGCGGCGTAGACGATCACGTAGAGGACGGGGAAGGCGGTCACCGTGCGCACCGGGTCGCGTTCCAGCATCCGGCCGAACAGGAGGTTCCCGGCGACCATCACGACCCCGAAGGCCATCAGCGCCGCGCCGACCTGGGAGCCGCTCAGCCGGGTGACCTGCTCCAGGTACTCGGCGAAGTACCCGTAGACCGAGAACATCGCCGCGAACACGGCCACCACGGCCAGCACCGCAAGCCAGAGCCGGGGGCGCCGCAGGATGGTCAACTGGACCCCGTAGGAGAGGCGTTGTTCGGAGGGCATCGAGGGGAAGAGGGTCAGGACGCCGAGCAGGGCGAGCAGGTTGACGCCCGCACCGAACCAGAACGCGGCGGCGAGGCCCAGGTGCTCGGCGAGGTAGGAGGTGAGGGGTACACCGAAGGCGAAGCCGACCGTGACGCCGGCGAAGACGGTCGTCGCGGCCCGGGTGGCCTTCTGCGCCGGGACGAGCCGGGCGGCGGCGGTGAGTGCGACCGAGAAGAACACCGGGTGGAACACCGCGGGGACGATCCGGAAGGCGAACATCACCTCGAACCGGTCGGTCAGCGCGTAGACGGCGTTGGAGACGGCGAACACGCCGAGCGCGGTCGCCAGGACGGTCTTGCGGGGGACGCGGGAGGCCAGCAGGGTCGTGAACGGTCCGGTGGCGGCGACCACGAGCGCGAAGACGCCGACCAGCCATCCGGCCGTGGCCGGTGCGATGCCCAACTCCTCGGATATCCGGGGGAGGACGCCGACGACGCCCATCTCCGTGGTGATGATCCCGAACACCCCCAGAGCGAGGGTCAGGACGACGAGACCGGTCTTTCGCATGGCAGCCTTCCGCGCTCGAATCCGGGGACGGCGCACGGCCTCGCGCGTCCTCTCAGATCGAACGACAAATCTAGATAGTTAGATGGGTCATCTCGGAAAAATGGAACGGGAACGCCAGGGGGCGGCGCGGCGCGGGGAGACGTCCGGCCGGAGCCGGGTCGGGGCGAGGAGGGGTCAGAGCACGTCGCGGACGTAGGCGGCGAACGCGGCGATCGTCTCCTCGTTGCGGCGGTAGAAGGTCCACTTGCCGATGCGCTCCGATTCGAGCAGCCCGGCGTCCCGCAGGATCTGCAGATAGCCGGAGACCACCGACTGGGCCAGTCCGGAGCGCTCGCGGATGTCCGTCACGCAGACGCCGATGTGGAACCCCACGCCGCGCTCACGGTAGTAGTCCTCGTCGAAGTAGCGTTCGGGCGTCTTCAGCCAGTGCAGGAACTCCGCGCGCGCCGGGTTGGCGAGCGCCTTGTGAACCGCCAGCGGATCCACTGCCCCACACTCCTTCCGCACGATGGCCCTGCAATGACATATCCAATATTCTCGATACGAAGAATCGTGTCAAGTGTGGGTGCGGCCGGGGTCGGAGCGGCGGGGGTGGTCCGCCGGAGCCCCCGCCCTGCCGGAGCCCCTGCCCTGCCGGAGCCCCTGCCATGGCCCCGCCACCTCGGACCCTCGGAGGTCCGAGGTGGCGGGGCGCCTCCAGGGCCGCCAGCATGACGGCCGGGCGGTGCCCGCCGCCGGGGAGCTCAGGAGGAGAACGATGCGCAGGACGTGGGTGGGGCTGCTGGCCTGGCTGGCGGCGGTGGCGCTGATATCGGTGGTCGCGCCGGGGGCCGCGGCCGCGGAAACGGGGCCGGCGGCAGCGGCCGGTCCGCCCTCCGAGCGGCCCGCGTTCCAGCTGCCGTTCCCGTGCGGCACCGCCTGGCGGCTGGACACCTGGGGCCACAACCCCGCGCTGGACATGGTGGTGGAGGGCAACACCGGCTCCGACGGCCTGCCGGTGCTCGCCTCGGCCGCGGGTACGGTGTCCGCCGTGTACCAGGACGCCGGCTCCGGCAACACCGTCCAGATCAGCCACGGCAACGGCTGGTTCACCGCCTACTACCACCTCAAGGACGACCCGGCCGCGTACGTGCGGAAGGGCGACCGGGTGGCGCCGGACACCACCATCGGCCGCATCGGCACCTCGGGCTCCTCCGGCTGGGCGCACCTGCACTACGAACAGCGCTACCTCGCCTCGGGTGACTTCACCGACGAACGCCACCGGGTACCGGCCCTCCTCGACGGCGTCGAGTACTCCGGTCCGGGCGCCACCTGGCCGAGTGTCACCAGCCACAACTGCACCGCCGCACCGGCGGCCTGGCAGGACTGTCCGAGCGGGTACGTCTGCTTCTACTCCGGCCCCGACGGCACCGGTTCGGTCTGCCGCTCCGACACCGACCAGCCAGCCAGTACCTGCGGCCTCCGCCGCTCCTTCTTCAACAACGGTACGCCGCAGCCCGGTTACGACCACGTGCAGGTCTACTTCCGGGAGGGCGGCAGCCTCTGCCTGCACTACGGCTGGACGGAGGGCCGGGGCGAGCTGCCGGCCGGCGGGCGGACCGTCGATCGCTTCGAGTGGCGCGGGGAGTGCTGAGCCGCCTGGCAGGAGCCATCTGGCGGGAGCCGCCTGGCAGGAGCCGTCCGACCGGAGCCGTCTGACAGGCTCATGGCCATCGTTACCTGAATGATTCATTCCGCTCGCTACCCTTCCCCCAGCAGCAGCGGGGGAGGGGAACAGCGCGTGTACAGCATCATCGTGGTCCCGGGGCCGGGCATGGAGCCCGGGGGCCAACAGCGGCTGGCCCCCGGCCAGACCCTGCGCTTCGGCCGGGACGGCGCCGCCGGGGACCTGCTCATCCCGCACGGCGGAGTCTCCAGGACCGCCGGCGAGATCACCGCCGACGGCACCCACTGGCTGCTCAGCAACCTCAGCCGCACCGCCACCTACGTGGTGGAGAACCCCGAGGGCGCCGGCGAGCACCTCAAGATCGCACCGGGTCGGCTCGGCGCCCCGGTGCCCTTCGAGTTCTCCCGCCTCGTCCTGCCGGCCGGCTCAGACCTGGTCACCCTGGACGTCTGGGCGCCCCGACACGACTACGCCGACCGCGACCTGTGGACCGCACCCGGCGGCGAACCCACCCTGCCGGCGTTCCCGCTCGACCGCTCCAAGCGCTACTTCCGGGTGCTCACCGCCCTCTGCGAACCGCGCCTGCGCGTCGCCCCGCACGCCCCCACACCCACCGTCGACCAGGTCGTCGAACGACTGCGCCCGCTCTGGCCGGCCGCCAACCGCGCCGCCGTGCAGTGGAACATCGACTACCTCGCGGTGAAGCTGCGGATCAAGCCCGGCCCGGACAGTGCCGACCCCGGCCCCCGGCTGACCGGCAAGAAGGACTCGCTCGTCTCGCTCGCGCTGCGCTTCGACCTGGTCCGCGAGGACGACCTCGGCAGCCTGGACGACCTCCGCAGCCTGGACGCCGACGCGCCCGGCCCGGCACCCGCGGGCACGGTCCCGGTGTTCGGGCCCGGCTCCGTACCGCTCCCCAGATCCGGCTCCGCACCCGTCCCCGCCCGCTCCGCCGCTCCCGCCTCGGCCGTGCCCGCCTCGCCCGCCCGCTGCGACACCGCCGCCGCCTCGCCCGCCGCCGCCTCGCCCGCCCCCGCCGATACCGCCCCCGTGCCGGACCAGGTACGGTGACCGCCCGCCGCGGCGGCCCGCCGGGGGACCTCCTCCCCGTCCCGGCCGGCTACCGGATCGGGCCCTGGACGGTCGGCCGCCTGCTCGGCTCCGGCGCCTTCGGCTGCGTATTCGCCGCGCGCCGCGCCGTCCCCGAGGCCGGGGTGCCCACCCGGGCCGCGCTCAAGGTCCTGCCGACCGGCACCCGCACCCCGCGCCAGCTCACCCACCTGCGCGAACTCGCCGAGCGGGAGACGGCGTTGCTGCGCAGGGTGCGCGCCCCCCGACTGATCCGGCTGTACGAGGTGCGCACCGTCGACGACCCCGCCCGTCCGGAGCTCGACGGCGCCACCGTCCTCGTGCTGGAGGCGGCGGAGGGCTCGCTGGACGACCTGCTCGCCGTCGACCCCGTCCCGCGAGGCGGCCCCGCACTCCTCGCCCACGTCTGCGAGGGCCTGGACCAACTGCACCGCGCGGGCTGGGTGCACGGCGACCTCAAGCCCGGCAACGTGCTGCTGATGCCCGACGGCACCGCCCGCCTGGCCGACTTCAACATGGCCGCCGAACTGGAGGGCACCCACGCCTACGCCCCGGCCTTCGGCACCGCCGACTACACCCCGCCGGACCTGCTCTGGTGCGAGATCGGCGAACGCGGCCGCAAGATCCGTCCGAGCGCCGACATCTGGGCCTTCGGCGTGCTGGCCCACCTGGTACTCACCGGCACCCTCCCGCTGCCCGGCGGCACCCCGGCCGCCCGCCGCGACGCCGCCATGCGCTACGCCCGCGGCGAGGAGGGGCTCCGGCTCGCACCCGACCTCCCCGAGGCCTGGCGTGCCGTCCTGACGGACTGCCTGGCCCGCCGGCACGAGGACCGCGCCCCGCACACCGCGGGCTCCCTGCTGCGCCGGGTGGAGGCGGCGGCCGCAGGCCGCCGCGCTCCCTGGCGGCCGGGCCCCTTCCTTCGTCGTCGCCGCCCCCTGCTGGTCGCTGCGGCCCTCGCGGCCGCCCTGCTCGCCGGCCTCCTGGCCGCCCTGCCGAGCACCGCCAGGGCGAGCGGCTACGACCGCTGCCGCCGCGGCGCGGTCTGCTTTTTCACCGAGACGGACGGCCAGGGCGAGATCTGCGCCTGGGTCGACGCGGACACCGACTGGTCCGAAGGCGAGACCGGCTGCCCCTGGGCGGCCCAGCAGGCCCCGCGCTCGGTCTTCAACAACGGCCAGGACCTCTCCGAGGGCGCCACCCAGATCGACGTCCAGTACTTCGCCGACTCCGACCACCAAGCCCTCCTCGGCTGTGTCAAGAACGGCCGCCGCCGCAACCTCTCCGGTCAGGAGCACCCGAACTCCCACCTGTGGCTCAGGAGTTGCACGCCTTAGTGGTCGACTCCGGAAGTCCTTCGGGGGTTGACCCGGGGCTGCGCGGCGTTGCGATGATGGGGGCCGAATCCGGTGTCACACGAAGGTGCACGGCGGCGAGCAGTAGGCAGAACGCGGCCATTGCCGACCACAGTGCGGTCGTCCCCGCGTGGGCGAGCAGCTGGGTGCCGAGGACGGGTGCGAGCGTCGCGGCGACGCCCCAGCTGGTGCCGAAGACGGCCAGGTAGCGTCCGGTTCCGCCGGGCGGCGCGAGGCCGGTGACGAGCGCGTAGACGCGGCCCATGACCAGCAGATCGCCGAGGCTCATCACAGCGGCTGAGGCGAGCAGCGCCGGCAGGGTGCGGGCGAGGGCGTAGCCGGTCAGCCCCGCGGCCAGGAGGAGGTGGGCGAGGGCGAGCGCGACGGGCGCGGTGAGCCTGGTCGCGCAGGGTAGGCGGATCAGTGGTTGGGCGAGCACGGTGGTGGCCGCGGCGGCGGTGAACAACAGCCCGGCGTCGGCGGCGGGCAGGCCCTGCCGCGCGAGTGCGAGCGGCAGGGTGATCACGGCCTGTTGGTTGATCAGGGCGTAGGCGGTTCCGGTGGCCAGGACGCTCAGCAGGGCTCGGTCGCGCAACGGTCGTACGGCGCCGCCGTCCTGGTCCGCTCCAGGCGGTGCCGGGCGGTCGCGGGGCAGGGCCAGCCGGATCAGCAGTGCGCAGGCCAGGCAGGTGACGGCGTCGGTGACGAAGAGCCAGCGCAGGTCCCAGCGGCCGAGGAGAGCGGCGAGCAGCCCGGCGCCCATCCCGCCCGCCGCGAGCGCGGCGCTGAACAGGCTGAACGCGCGCACCCGTTGCCGCTCCGGCACGGACTCGCCGATGATCGCCTGGCTCGGGGGCTCATAGAGCTCGAAGGCCAACCCGAGCAGCACCGCCCCGGCGACCACCCAGGTGAGCGACGTGCAGGCCGCGATCGCCAGCTGTGCGGCGGCGCATCCGCCAAGGCCGAGCACGATGGTCGTGCGTCGGCCGATCCGGTCGGCCAGGTGTCCTCCGGCCAGCCGCGAGGGGATCGTCGCGAGCCCGAAGGCGGCGCTGACCAGCCCGGCGGCGGTCAGGCTCGCGCCGTGGTCGGTGCTGATCAGCGCGGTGAGAAAGGGCAGTGAGAAAGCCCCGAGTCGGTTGACGACCCGGGCGAGTAACAGCAGGCGGACGGTGCGGGGCAGTGGTTCGGAGCGCGACATGGCGCCTCCTGTTCTCGTGGATCGTCGATGTCGGTGATCAGCAGGGGTACGCGCGCCGATGTCCGTCTCGTCCTCGGGTGACCTGCGAGCCCTCCTCGACGCCTTCCGCGCCGCCGTGGCACCGGTCTGCGCTGCCGGGGTCGGCGATCCACCGTCAGGTCGGATCGGCGCCGCGGGTGAAGTGCGGCAGCACCATCGCGACCAGGGCATCGACATCGGCGTCGACCATGGGTTCGCCGGTCATGCCCATCCGGTGGAGCAGGGTGCCGACGACGGCATCGATGAAGAACAGGACCCTGTTCTCCGGCTCGTCGAGCGCGTCCTGGAGGGCGAGGCGGTAGGGGTCCTGCAACCGTGCGGAGAGGATCTCGCGCAGGGCCGGGTCGCTGACGGCGTCGCTGAACACGCCCGCGAACGCGTCGCCCACCCCGGGCTCGGCGATCGTCGCCGCGATCCAGCGGATGGTCGAGGACATGAGCTCGGCCCGGTCGGCGCCCTCGTTCAGCGGCGCCGGGCCGAACGCGTCGAGGAGGCAGTCCACGATCAGCGCGCCCTTCGACGGCCAGCGACGGTAGACCGTCGACTTCGCGATGCCGGCCGCGGCGGCGATGCGTTCGACCGTGGCGCGCGCGTAGCCGATGTCGTGCACCGTGCGCAGGGTGACGGCGAAGACCTCGGCGTCGAGGCCGGCACGCGGGCGTCCGGGGGGTCGGGCAGGAGGAGGTGTTCCAGTCATTCCCTCACCATAGCTAGTTCCGCTACCTTGGGTATCGATACCCAAGGTAGCGGAACCATGCGGGGAGGAGAAGGCATGAGCGGGAACAGCGGTGAGCGGCAGCCGTCGGCGGGCGGTGGCGGGTTGCGGCAGCAGGCACTGGGGGGCGAGCCGGACTGGTCGACGATGACCGACGGGGAGCTGGTCGCCTACCGTGAGGCCGAGAACCACAGGCGGGCGGCGCCCGCGATGCGGGCGATCACCGGGATGCCGGACCCCGGGGCCGCGATCGACTGGCAGTCACTGGCACTGCCCGGCCGCCGCCTGCCGGTCCGGGTCCACCGGCCAGTGCGCGAACGCGGCGCCGGCTCCGCCGACCGGGTGGCGGCCCTGCCCCTCGTACTCCACGTCCACGGCGGCGGGTTCGTGGGCACGGCGGTGCAGAGCGACTGGATCAACAGCCATCTCGCCGCCCGGTTGCCGGCCCTTGTCGTGTCGGTCGAGCACCGCCTCCTCGCCCCGGACACTGCGCTGTCGGCCGCCGCCGACGACGGCTGGGACGCGCTCGACCACCTGGTGCGGCACGCCTCCGACTGGGGAGTCGACCCGGCGCGCATCGCCGTGTTCGGCGAGAGCTGCGGCGCACTGATCACCGCCCTGGCCGCCATCCGCGCCAGGCAGGCCGGCCTGCACCTGCGGGCCCAGGTGCTGGTCAATCCCGTCGCGGACGTGACCGAAACGATGTTCGACCACCCCTCGGTCGCCGAGCACGCCCACAGCCCGACCCTGACCGTTCCCCAACTGCGGCTGTTGCAACGGCTCGCCGTCCCCTCGGGAGCCGATCCCCGTGCACTGTCTGCGCTGCACGCCGGCAGTCTCACCGGGATCGCCCCGGCGCTGGTGGTGGTGCCGACCCATGACCCGCTGGCCGACCATGGCCGCCGCTACGCCGAGCGCCTGCGCGCGGCCGGGACGCCCGCGCGGCTGACCGAGTTCCCCGGGGCCACGCACGCCTTCCTCAGCATGCCGGCCGTGGTGTCGCAGGCCGAGGCGGCACGGGCGGAGATCGCCGAGTTCCTCCGCGATGCCCTCGGTCGCCCTGGCGGCCGCTGACCATGCGAGTCCGACGGGCGGGCCGCGGCGTCCGCCGGCGACCTTGCGCCCTCGCGGCATCCAGGCATCACGTTCAGGTACTCGGCTGCGGTCAAGCGGTGCGGGCGTGCCCGCACTCTGCCGGACGGGCCGGGGAGAGGTCACGGCAGGCTGCGGCCTGTCGTGATTCGCTCTCCTTCTCCCGATCGGCTCAGGGCGGCCACGCCGCGAGTCCGAGATCTTTCCATTCGCACGCGCTGCCAGGTGGTCAAATCACCTGTGCGGAGAGCGCTTCGCTCCACCTGGATCCGAACCCCGACCCCGGCACCGACCCTTCCCGGTCCTCACGGGAAGAATGATCCCCACCGGGCCCTAGGTGGGATCGTGTCCCTCCCCGGCTACGGGTAGCCGATCTCCGCAATGTCGTCGGCCAGGTCGGCGAGGGTGACCTCCGAGTTGAGTGATGACACGAGTTCCCGGCTCAGCGGTCGCAAGGCATACACGTCGCGCACCGCCCCCAGGTCGACGGGAAACTCGTAGTAGTCCTCGGCGAAGCGCTGGAACGCCTCCGGCGAACGGTCGACGAGGAGCTTGAACAGGCCCGCCGCCCCGTCGGGGTCGGAACAGCCGGCGGGGAAGTCGATCACTCCGTGCTGCCACCTGTCGTCCGTCACCCCTCGCCACAGGCAGACCGTCACGACGGGCACGTCGTCCTCGTCGGTGAACGACGGCTCTTCGACAAGCGGCCTGAAGGCCTCCGGGACATCGTCGATGACCCCCGGCCACGGCTTGCCATCCTGGCCGTACGGACTCATCGGCGCCTCGTGGTCGAAGCCCCGGACGTAGGCCCCGGCTGCCGAGAACACGATGGAGTACTCGTCCCCCGATCCGTTGCGCATCGACGCCATCTCCTCGCCGTCGGCCCAGCCGGCATTGAAGGAGTAATGCCGGCCTTCCCAGTCCGGGCTCAGGACCGCATCGAGCATCGCCAGCGAGCGGCACAGGTTCCGCAGGTCGGCGAGGGAGGGCAGCCGGCGAGCCACGTCATAGACAGTCACGCCCTCATCCAAGCGGATGCCCCTGACACCCAGGGTCTCCACCGGGTCCGGCACGCTCGGTGGCGACTCCGAGGCCGGGTGAGTCGACTCGCGAACCAGTACCGACCCCGACCTCGCCTACGGGCCGAGCGCACCCGCGCCGCGAATATCCTCGGCACCCCCGGCTGGGGGATCGCAGGGCTGTACCCGAACAGCAGCCCACCAGATGCGTCATGGCCCGGTCTCGTCGAGGGTGGGGGGATGAGTCTGATCGTGCTCCTCGAACCCCGGCTTCAGCGGGTGGACCACTTCGGCGACAGCAATGTCGAACAGGGCTATGTGGAGGGCGTTCGCGCCATCCACGCGGCCGAAGCCGACCCGTCGGTACCGGGCGACCAGTCGGACCACACGCTGTGCGGTGAGCGGACTGGGCGGATGCAGAGATCGGACTATCACCCCTCCAGCCCTGGCGCCACCTGGTACCCGCCGAGATGGCACGGGAGCGGGCTGGTCTGTTCGCGGTGCGACGAGATCGTGCATGCCACGTGATCTTCTGTCGACTCGGCAACTGCCTTCCGGTAGAAGGCTGTTGGATCCTGCATTTTTGACGATCAATCAGATCCAGCCCTTGCCGGCGGCTTTGATCCCGGCCTTGAGGCGGCTGCCACACCGCCGTCATGGCGGGCAGGGCGGGGTCAGGCAGGGCGGGGGCACCCTCGGAGGTCCGAGGTACCGCCCGTGCGGGCCGCGGGACACCCTGGAGTCACTCACCGATTCCAGGGGGACACCATCATGAACCTCAAGCGTTCCGCCGCCGGCCTGCTCGGCGCCGTGGCCCTGCTGCCGGCGGTCGTCGTCGGTACCGGGTCCGCCCAGGCCGCCCCGGTCGCATCCGCCCGGCTGGTGGCGGCGTCGCCGTCGGTCTCGCCGTCGGTCCCGACGCAGTACTACCGCTACGAGACCGACATGTTCGGGATCCCGTGTCCGAGCGGCAGCCTGTGCATCTCCGTGGACGACCCGGGCGCGCAGAAGTGGAAGGTCTTCTACTTCGACCCGTGCCGGCGCTACTCCGTGTCCAACTGGGAGGGCGGCGGCTACTACATCAACAACCAGACCGGGCGCGTGACCACGACGTTCTTCGACCGCTGGGGCAACGGGTTCCCGAACATCCCGGTCGGCGCCAAGGGGTCGTTCAACTGGTCGGACGTCTGGTCGCTGCAGAACTGCTGACCCCCTGTTCGGACGGCCCGGCCCCGGTTCCCCACGACCGGGGCCGGGCCGTCCATCCGGGCCGTCGATCCGGCTGCCCACCGGGCCGCTCACCGGCCGCCGGTCAACCGGCCGTCGCCCAGCCGACCGTCATCGAGCTGGCCGCCGTCGAGGTAGTAGACCCGTAGACCCCCGATCCGACCCGTGACCGCCAGCGCACTGCCCACGGCGGCGCTGGGCGCGCCGGTCTCCGTGGTGAAGACGCGGTACCCGGCCCAGTGCCCGTCCGGCGACGACGGGTCGTACACCGCGCCGACCACGCTCCGGTCGGACTCCTGGTAGTAGACCCGCCGCTGGTCCTCGACGGACCCGGCGGCCGCCACACCGGCGCGGCGCCGGACGCGGAACCGGCCGTCCTCCCCTCGGCGAAGTTGATGTCCGAGTACCCCCACGTGCCGTCCTGCTGCGCCACCTCGATGATGCTGTAGGCCTTCTCGGCCATGGTTCTCAGCCCCCGTCCCCTCCATCCGTCCGGGCGCGGCCTCGACGGCGACCCCACT
Source organism: Kitasatospora sp. NPDC052868 (assembly GCF_044547105.1). Classification (NCBI taxonomy): domain Bacteria; kingdom Bacillati; phylum Actinomycetota; class Actinomycetes; order Kitasatosporales; family Streptomycetaceae; genus Kitasatospora; species Kitasatospora sp. NPDC052868. The sequence goes on from NZ_JBITZW010000043.1 coordinate 27,466, forward strand.
GTCCCCGGCTCCCCTGTGCCCCCTGCGGAGTTCCGACCGGCTGTAGACCGCCGTCCTCATCTCCACCGTGCGCCCATGTGGTGGCCGTCGCATCCGGAGGGAGCCCCGATTGCGAGGTCGGAGCGGGAAGTTGACACGCTCACCGGTGACTCCGCGTGAGGGTCCCCGGTCGTGGGTCACCCGTCGGTGCCCTCGGCGGCCCGACCGCAGGCGGCTCGCCCGGCCGGATCCGAAGGTGCTTCAGGTGCTCGCGGGGGAGGGCTCGTCGAGGTAGCGGCGCCCGGCTATCTGCTCGAAGATCAGGTTGGTCCGGGTCTGCGCCACCGCCGGGTGCGTGGTGAGGTTGTCCACCACGAAGTCGCGCAGGCCCTCGGGGCCGGCCACGCCGACGTGCAGCAGGTAGTCATCGGATCCCGCCATGTGGAACACCGCCAGGACGCCGGGCAGGTCGGGGGCGGTGCCGCGGAAGCTCTCGTTCTGCTCGCGGGTGTGGGCCCGGAGCCGGACGGAGATCATCGCCTGCAGCGGCAGCCCGATCGCGGCGGGGTCGACGTCCGCCCGGAACCCGCGGATGATCCCGCGCTCCTGCAGCGCGCGGACCCGGGCCAGGCAGGTGGAGGGGGCGATGCCGACCGCCTCGGCGAGCGCGTTGTTGGGCATCCGGGCGTTGTCGGTCAGGGTGCGCATGATCGCCCGGTCCACGTCGTCGATGGCCGCCCTGCGGGTCGGCGGATAATTCGGCATGCCGGGCAGGATTCCAGCTGTTCCCGTCGATTCGCAAGACATCGCGCGGCACTGCCGAATGTTGTTCGGAGGATCTTCCGCCGGGCGCCGCGAAGTTCCATCCTGGGCCGCGAGCGGCGAACGCCCCTCTGCCGCTCCCCGCCCGGATCGGCCCGCACCGATCCCGGAGTGCCGCGCCTATGAGCCTGACCGCCACCTTCGCCGCGACCGCCGCCGACACCGTGCCCGCCGCCCTCGCCGTCGACACCGTGCCCGCCGTCGACCCGGGGGCGGAGCTGGACGGCCGCGACTTCGTGCTCCCCACGAGCGGGTTGGACGACGAACGCCGCCTGCACGCCCTCGACACGGTGGACGAGTACCTGTCGAGGAAGCGCCGGCACCTGGTCGGCTACCAGGCCACCCAGGACATGCAGGGCTGCGCGCTGGACCTGGCCCGGTTCATGCCGAACAACATCAACAACCTCGGCGACCCGTTCCAGAGCGGCGGCTACAAGCCGAACACCAAGGTCGTCGAGCGGGCGGTGCTCGACTACTACGCGGCCCTGTGGAACGCCGAGCGGCCGCACGACCCCGCCGACCCCGAGTCGTACTGGGGCTACATGCTGTCGATGGGCTCCACCGAGGGCAACATGTACGCGCTCTGGAACGCCCGGGACTACCTGAGCGGCAAGGCGCTGATCCAGCCGCCGACGGCCCCGTTCGACGCCCTGCGGTACGTCCAGGCCGCGCCCGACCGGCACAACCCCAACGCCCACCGCCCGGTCGCGTTCTACTCCGAGGACACCCACTACTCCTTCGCCAAGGCGGTGCGGGTGCTGGGCGTCGAGACCTTCCACGCGGTCGGCCTGGAGAAGTACGCGGACGAGTGCCCGCTGGTCGACCCCGCCACCGGACTCCGCGAGTGGCCCACCGAGGTGCCCTCCAGCCCCGGCCCCTCCGGCCGGTCCTGGGACGGCACGGGCGAGATCGACGTCGACGCCCTGGTGGTGCTGGTCGAGTTCTTCGCCGCGAAGGGCCACCCGGTCTTCGTCAACCTCAACCTCGGCAGCACCTTCAAGGGCGCCCACGACGACGTCCGGCAGGTCTGCGAGCGCCTGCTGCCGGTCTTCGAGCGGCACGGCCTGATCCGGCGCCAGGTGGCGTACGGCACGGACCGGCAGACCGGCGAGCCGCTGGTCGACCTGCGCAGGGGCTTCTGGATCCACGTGGACGGCGCGCTCGGCGCCGGCTACGCGCCGTTCCTGCGGATGGCCTCCCAGGACCCGGCGGCGTACGGCTGGACCCCCGAAGTGGAGCTCCCCGAGTACGACTTCGGTCTCAGGCTGCCCACCGCGGAGTTCGGCGACCTCGACATGGTCTCCTCGATCGCCATGAGCGGCCACAAGTGGCCCGGTGCGCCGTGGCCCTGCGGCATCTACATGACGAAGGTCAAGTACCAGATCTCGCCGCCCTCCCAGCCGGACTACATAGGCGCGCCGGACACCACCTTCGCGGGCTCCCGGAACGGGTTCTCCCCGCTGGTCATCTGGGACCACCTGTCCCGGCACTCCTACCAGGACCAGGTGGACCGGATCCGCGGCGCCCAGGAGCTGGCCGGCCACCTGGAGCGCCGGCTGAGGGAGCTGGAGCAGGAGACGGGCGTCGAGCTCTGGACGGCCCGCACCCCCGGCGCGGTCACCGTGCGCTTCCGCAAGCCCAGCCCCGAACTGGTGGCGAAGTGGTCGCTGTCCTCCCAGGACGTGCTGATGGTCCCGGGCGACGAGTCCTCCCGCCGCAGCTACGTGCACGTCTTCGTGATGCCCTCGGTCGACCGGACGAAGCTGGACGCGCTGCTGGCCGAACTCGCCCAGGACCCGGTCATCCGCGGGTGCGCCGTCTGACCCCCGCCGTCTGACCCCCGCCGTCTGACCCCCGCCGTCCGACCCCGCCGTCCGACCCCGCCGTCCGACCCCGCCGTCTGACCCCGCCGTCCGACCCCCACCGACAGAGGTCGGCTACCGGCCCAGCTCCTCCAGCACGGCCCGGGCCGCGTTGTGCCCCGGGATGCCGCTGACGCCGCCGCCGCGGACCGCTCCCGCCCCGCAGAGCAGCACGTTCGGGTGCGCCGTCGCCACGCCCCAGCGGGCGGCGGCGCTCTCCGGAGCCTCGGTCGCGAAGGGGAACGAGAGGTCCCGGTGGAAGATGTGACCGCCCGGCAGGCCGACCTCCCGCTCCAGGTCCAGCGGGGTCTTGGCCTCCACACAGGGCCGCCCGTCGGCGTCCGTCGCCAGGCAGTCGGCGATCGGCTCGGCCAGCACCTCGTCGAGCTGCGCCAGACTCGCCGCGAGCGCACGCTCCTTGGCCGCCGGGTCGGTGAACAGCTGGGCGGGCATGTGCAGTCCGAACAGCGTCAGCGTCTGCAAGCCCTGCCGGAGCTCCTCGGGCCCGAGGATCGACGGGTCGGTGAGGGTGTGGCAGTAGATCTCCGACGGCGGCGCCGAGGGCATCCGGCCCGCCCGCGCCTCGGCGTAGGCCGTCTCCAACTGCCGGTAGCCCTCGGCGATGTGGAACGTGCCCGCGAACGCGTCCCGGGGATCCACGGCGGTGTCCCGGAGCCGGGGCAGCCGGCGGAGCACCATGTTGACCTTCAGCTGGGCGCCCTCCGGCGCGGGTCCTGCCTCCTCGCCCAGCAACCGGGCCAGCACCGCCGGGGCGGCGTTCACCAGGACGTGCCGACCGATTGCGGTGGCCTCCCCGTCCCGGTGGCGGTAGGCCACCTCGGCGTCACCGGCGCCGGCGGTGGCGACGGCGGTGACCTCGCAGCCGGTCCGGATCTCCGCGCCGGCCGCCAGCGCCGCCTCGGCCAGCGCGCCCGTCACCGCGCCCATCCCGCCGACCGGGACGTCCCAGTCGCCCGTCCCGTTGCCGATCACGTGGTAGAGGAAGCAGCGGTTCTGCCGCAGCGAGGGGTCGTGGGCACGGGTGAAGGTGCCGATCAGCGCGTCCGTCAGGACCACCCCGCGCACCAGGTCGTCGCCGAAGGTCCGCTCGATCGTCTCGCCCAGGGGCCGTTCGAAGAACGCCTCCCAGACGGCGTCGTCCGCGACCCGCCGGCGCAGTTCGGCCCGGGCGGGCAGCGGCTCGGTGAGCGTCGGGAACACCCGCTCGGCGATCCGCCCGGCCGCCCCGTAGAAGCGCTGCCAGGCCTCCCACTCCCGCTCCGCACCGGTCAGCGCCCGGAACGACGCCCGGGTCCGGCCCGGGTCGGCGGCATCCACCAGCAGCCCGGTGGGCTTCCCGTCCCGGACGGCGGGCGTGTACGAGGCGATCCGGCGCCGTCGCAGGTCCAGCCGCAGCCCCAGGTCCCGCACCACCGAGTGCGGCAGCAGGCTCACCAGGTACGAGTAGCGCGACAGCCTGGCGTCCACCCCCGCGAACGCCCGGGCCGACACCGCCGCCCCGCCCACCTGCGGCAGCCGTTCGAGTACCAGCACCCGGAGTCCGGCCCGCGCGAGGTACGCCGCCGCCACCAGCCCGTTGTGCCCGCCGCCGACGATCACGACGTCGTGCCGGGAGGGCGAGTCCGTGTTCACGCGGCCACGCTACGCCACTTCGCACGGCCGCGGAACGGGCGTGCGTCCACCCGTCGCACCCGGGCCGCAGCGGGCGGCGCGCCCGCTACCCCGGAGCGGACCGCGGTGGGCGGTGGGCCCCGCTGCCCGCCTCCGGCAGCGGTGGCGCCGTCCGGCCGCGCTGCCGGTGCAGCCAGACGTACAGCACCAGGCAGGGCAGCAGCAGGCCGCCGAGGCCCAGCGCGACGAACTCCGTGAGGGTGTCGATGTGCCGGACCAGCCACGCGAAGTTCTGCCCGAAGAAGCCGACCACGAAGGAGAGCGGGAGGAACACGGTCGCGACGATCGTGAGCCGCTCCATCGTGGCGCTCTGCCGGAGGGTGATCCTGTTCTGCTCGACGGAGATCACCGCGATGTTCGCCTCCAGGACGGTGGTCAGCAGGTCGCGTTGGGCGGCGACCTCCTCGTTGACCAGCAGGAGGTGGTCGTGCACGTCGCGGAAGTACGGCAGCAGTTCGGGCGCCGACCTGCCGGGCGGCAGCCGACGGGCGAGCACGGCGAGCAGGGGGTGGACGGCGCGGTAGAAGTCGGTGGCCTCGCGGCGCAGGAAGTAGATCCGTTCGGTCGGGGCGACCGTGCCGGAGAACACCGTGGCCTCGATCTGCTCGATGTCGCGTTCGAGTTCGGTGACGACGGGTGCGTAGCTGTCGACCACCTGGTCGAGGATCGCCCACAGGGTCGAGGCACTGCCGGTGCGCAGCAGTTCGGGGCTGTGTTCGAGCCGGCTGCGGGCGCCGGTCAGCTCGCTGGCGATGCCCTGGCGCACGGTGATCACGAAGTGTTCGGCGAGGAAGATGCTGATCTCGCCGGTGTCGATCTCCTCGCGTTCGTCGTCGTAGCGCGCGGTGCGCAGGATGATCAGCTCGGTGCCGTCCTCGTACCGTTCGGCCTTCGGCCGCAGGTGGAAGGCCTGGGCGTCCTCGACGGCGAGTTCGTGCAGGCCGAAGCTCTCGCGCACCCTGGCCAGCTCCTCGGGGCCCGGTTCGAACATGCCCAGCCAGACGAATCCGCCCTGTGTGCAGCGCGCGGCCGCCGCCTCCAGCGGCATCGGGCCCTCGTGCTGTCGGCGTCCGTCGCGGTAGTGCGCGCAGTCGACGATCATGGCCTTCCTCCTCGCGCCCGGCCGACCGCGCAGTCCGTCGCCCCACCGGCGGCGATGCACGCCGTAGTCGACCCCCAGCAGTCCATGCTCCTCCGATTCGGCCGGACCCGCGCCGCGTCGGGCCGCGGGGGCGGGGGATGGCGGCGGGGCGGTCGCGCCGTCATCCCCCCGGACAGGGCCTAGGCCGTCCGGACGGGCTGTCCCGCGACGAAGGGGTGGTCGCTCCCGATCAGCCCCTGGCCGGCGGCGCCGCCGGGCGAGCCGAGCTCCTCGAAGAAGTCGGCGTTCGCCGTCCGGTACTCCCTCCACTCCGCGGGGGTGTCGTCCTCGTAGTAGATGGCCTCCACCGGGCAGACCGGCTCGCAGGCGCCGCAGTCGACGCACTCGTCCGGGTGGATGTACATGGACCGCAGGCCCTCGTAGATGCAGTCGACGGGGCACTCCTCGATGCAGGCCTTGTCCTTCACGTCGACGCAGGGCTGGGCGATGACGTACGTCATGGGTTCCTCACTTCCGCACTGTGGCAAGGGAATCCGGCCGGACCGGGCCGTCCGGACCGGACGCCCGACCGGGGCGCCGGCCCGGACGGCCGGTCACTCGCCGGCGGTGACGGTGGGGGCGCCGGCTTCGGCGCCGTCGGCCTGCATCTGCTCGGCGAGCTTGAGGGCCTCCTCGATCAGGGTCTCGACGATCTTCGATTCGGGGACGGTCTTGATGACCTCGCCC
>NZ_JBITZW010000044.1:0-26533 GCF_044547105.1 Kitasatospora sp. NPDC052868
ATGGTACTGCAGGGGGGACCCTGTGGGAGAGTAGGACGCCGCCGAACAATCATTCCAGAGAAGCCCTGACCGGTCACCGGTCAGGGCTTCTTTGCGTTGCCCCCGAATTTACCGGGTTCACCGGTCTAGCGGTTTAACGGTTTGCAGCGCGAGCTTGCACCCGAAATGCGAGGCCGGCCGGGGTCGTGCCGGGGTGGTGCTAGGTCCACCCCGGAATCGGGGTGGGACGGCCAGTGCCGTCGACGGCAGGTGCAGGCAACACTGGCGTAGGACAACCGGTATCGGCATCAGGAGTATCCGTGGCAGCAGTGAGTCGAACGAGTGGCTCGGCGGTGCGCGCCCAGACCGAGGCGGCCATCGCCTCGAGCGTCCGGGCTCTGGGTCGGCTGGCGCTCCTGGTGCTGGGCGCCGTGCCGGCCACCGTGATGCCGGTCTTCGCGGCCCTCTTCAGCGGGGCGGCGGTCGCCTCGGCCCTGGAGTACTACTATCCGGCGACGCTCATGGCGGTGCTGGCGGCCTCGGCGACGGGACTGACGGTGGCCGGACTCTTCGTGCGCCGGGTCGCCCGGCGGACGCGCTCCCGGCTGGAGCGCTGGTACGGCGTCCGGCTGCCCGTCGCGTACAGCCCCCGGCCGGCCCTGGAGGCGGACGAGCGCGGGCACTGGTGGACCGGGTACTCCTACCACCGCTCCCAGACCGTCGCGCGGCTCTCGCAGCTGCTGCACTGGGGCGCCCGGGACGGGGCGACCCGGTCCGAGGTCCTCTGGATGCTGGTCAACCCGGTCGTGGTGGTGGCCCTGGCGGGGCCGTCGGCCGCGCTGCTGGCGGGCGGTGCGGCCTACGCGCTCTCGGCTCCGGTGGACTACCGGACGTACGGCGTCATCGACTCGGGCGCCGTGGCGATCCTGCTCTCGGTGGTGCTGGGGCTGGCCCTGATGGCCCTCGGCGTGATGATCGCGCCGTTCGCGATGCGCGCCTACGTGGAGCTGGCCCGCCGGGTGCTGGACCGGGACGGCCGGTCCTCGCACGCCCAGCTGACCAGGCGGGTCGCGGAACTGACCGAGACCCGGGCGGACGCGGTCGGCGACCAGGCGGCCGAACTGCGGCGGATCGAGCGCGACCTGCACGACGGTGCCCAGGCCCGGCTGGTGGCGATCGGCATGACCCTGGGGACCATCGAGCACCTGATGGACAGCGACCCGACGGCCGCGCGTGAACTGCTCTCCGAGGCGCGGCAGTCCTCGGCCCGGGCGCTCCAGGAGCTGCGCGACCTGGTCCGCGGCATCCACCCGCCGGTGCTCGCCGAGCGCGGGCTGGGCGACGCCGTCCGGGCGCTGGCGCTGGACAGCGCGCTGCCGACCGAGGTGTGCGTGAGCCTGCCGGACCGCCCGGCGGCCCCGGTCGAGGCCGCCGTCTACTTCAGCATCTGCGAACTGCTGGCCAACGCGGCCAAGCACTCGGGCGCGGAGCAGGTCTGGGTCGACATCCTCCACCGGGCCGGCACGCTGCGGATCACGGTGACGGACGACGGTGCCGGAGTGGCGGACCCCACCCGTGGGACGGGGCTGCGCGGGATCGAGCGGCGATTGGGTACCTTCGACGGTGTCCTCGCCATCGACAGCACGTCGGGCGGTCCGACCACCATCACCCTGGAGCTGCCGTGCGAGTTGTCCTCGCCGAGGATCTCTACCTCCTTCGCGAAGGCCTGATCCGGCTGCTGGAGGCGCACGGCTTCACCATCGCCGCCGCGGTCGAGACCGGCCCGGAACTGCAGGAGGCGCTGCTGACACACCGTCCGGACGTGGCCGTGGTCGACGTCCGGCTGCCGCCGACGCTCACCGACGAGGGTCTGCAGGCCGCGCTCCAGGCGCGGCGGGAGATCCCGGGCCTGCCCGTGCTGGTGCTGTCGCAGCACGTCCAGCAGCTCTACGCGCGGGAGCTGCTGGCGGACGGCACCGGCGGGATCGGGTACCTGCTCAAGGACCGGGTGTTCAACGCCGACCAGTTCATCGACGCGGTGCGGCGGGTGGCGGCCGGCGGTACGGCGATGGACCCGGACGTGATCGCGAAGCTGATGCAGAGCACCGCCCGCCGCCCCGGCCCGCTCCAGCGGCTGTCGCCGCGCGAGCGCGAGGTCCTGGAGCTGATGGCGGAGGGCTGCTCGAACTCGGCGATCGCGGCCCGGCTGGTGGTGAGCGACGGCGCGGTCGCCAAACACATTGCCAATATCTTCACCAAGCTCGAACTCGCCCCCGCCGAGGACGCGAACCGCCGGGTGCAGGCGGTACTGGCCTACCTCAACGGGACCGCGCAGAAGGTCGGTTGACCCGCCGTCGGGTGCCCGCCCGGCCCCGGTCCGGGCGGCCTCCGGGCCGCGGACCGAGGGCGGCGGACCGCCTGGTCCGGGCACCTGTGAAGGCCGTGCGGTGACAGCCCGGGCTGCGAGAACGCTGAAACAGGTGTACGAGTAAACTCCGATGGGCCGAGCCCGGAGGTCGCTCAGCCGTCCGGCGCCCCGACAAGCGGGAACCGGCAGCCGAGGCAGCGTACGGCAGCAGCCGACATCCAGGGGTTGATAGACGTAATGGCACGCCCATCACTCACCAAGGCCCATCGCGGCCTGCTCGGCCTGGTCGCGGCCGGCGCCTTCCTGATCTCGGCCATCGGCTTCGCGGGTTCGTACAACGCGGTGCGGGACCTCGCCGTCGAGAAGGGCTTCGGTGCCTTCTCCTACGCCTTCCCGATCGGCGTGGACGCGGGCATCGTCGTCCTGCTGGCGCTGGACCTGGTGCTGACCTGGCTGCGGATCCCCTTTCCGCTGCTGCGGCAGACCGCCTGGCTGCTGACGGTCGCCACCATCGCCTTCAACGCGGCGGCGTCCTGGGGCGACCCGCTCGGGATGGGCATGCACGCGGTCATCCCGGTGCTCTTCGTGGTGGTCGTCGAGGCCTCCCGGCACGCCGTCGGCCGGATCGCCGCGATCACGGCGGACCGGCACATGGAGTCGGTGCGGATGATGCGCTGGCTGCTGTCCCCGGTGCCGACCTTCCGGCTCTGGCGGCGGATGAAGCTCTGGGAGCTGCGCTCCTACGACGAGGTCGTCCGGCTGGAGCAGAACCGCCTGGTGTACCGGGCGCAACTGCGCTTCCGCTACGGGCGCGGCTGGCGGCGCTCGGCGCCGATCCAGGCGCTGCTGCCGCTGAAGCTGGCCAAGTACGGCGTGCCGCTGGACCCCGCGGTGCTGGACCGGTTGGACGAGGCGGAGGCGTCCCGGGCGGCCGCCGAGCTGCGGAAGGCCGATGCCGCGGCGGCGATAGCGCCGACCGGCGGGGAGACGGCCGCCGCGGTGGCCCAGCCCGCATTCGCCCAGCCCGCATTCGCCCAGCCCGTGGCCGTCCAGGCCGTGTCCGGCCAGCCGGTCCAGTCGGCCCCGGCGCAGTCCGTACCGGTTCCGTTCGCGCCGGTGCAGTTCGAACCGGCCCAGCCCGCGCCCGCGGCGGTCGCCCCCGATGTGGCGGTGCCGATGCTGGCCAAGCTCGCCGCGGTGCGCCGCCGCGCCGAGCACGAGCCGGCGGGCGCCGCCGAGCAGGTTCCGCCGGCACTCCACGAGGAGCTGAACGTCTGGACCGAGCGGCCGGTGCGGACCGTCGGCCAGCAGGACGACGGCGCCGGCCGGGTTTCGGGCCAGGCCTCGCCGTGGTTCAAGCCGCCGCGGGTGACCACCGCGCCGCCGGCCCCCGTCGCCGCCGCGACTGCTGCCACCGCGTCCGCGCCCGCCGCCGCGCAGGCCCCGCTGCCCGTTCCGCCGTCCCGCGAGGAGTCGTACGCCGACCAGGCCGCGGAGTCCGGTCGGCTGGAGGAGCCCGCAGACCAGGGGGTGGCGGATGTGCCGGAGGCACCGGCGCGGGCGCGTCTGGACGCCGACCTCTGCTTCGAGGCGCTGGTGAGCTACATCGACACCTTCGACCACCAGCCGGACCCGCAGCGCCTCGCCGCCTGGCTGACCAAGGAGTACGGCATGGCCGGCACCCTCTCGGACGGCTCGGTGAACCCGAAGGACGTCGCCGAGCTCTTCCCGGAGCTGCGCGACCGCTACGTCTCCGCCGGAAGGGACTGACCCACCGGGGCCGTTCGGCCCGTCCACCGCTCGGTCGGCCATTGACGCCCGATCCCGGCGGGGTTACCTTCGCCTCAACAAATTGTTGAAGCGCTGGTCCGGCACGGACCGGCACGGCGCGGAGGAGTACGGATGTCGCAGGTCGAGGCGGACGGCAGCGGACCGACGGGCGGAGCCGCGTTCTCAGGCGCCGCCCGTGCCGCGGTGGACGCGCTCCTCGCGCCGGTCGACGCCGACCTGGCCCGCCGCTACCCCGGCGACTCCGGCACCCGCCAGCCGGTCCACACCGTCTACGTGCCGGCCGACGCCTTCGCCGCAGACACCGTCCGCGAGTGGGGCCGGCAGGCACTGGAGGCCTTCGACACCCACGCCGCCACCCCGGCCGAGCTGGCCCGCGCGCTCGGCGTGGCGGACGACGCGCTGCTCGCCGACGTGCACGCCCGGGTCCGCGCCAAGCTGGAGCGCGAGCCGGTCGAGGACCTGCGGATCGACTTCGAGGACGGCTACGGACCGCGCCCCGACGCCGAGGAGGACGCGGCCGCCGTCCGGGCCGCCGAGCTGGTCGCCGCCGCGGTGGCCGACGGCACCGCACCGCCGTACATCGGCATCCGGATCAAGTGCATGGAGGCGGCGGTCCGCGACCGCGGCATCCGCACCCTGGAGCTCTTCCTGGCGACCCTGCTGGCGGCCGGCGGGCTGCCCGAGGGCCTGGTGCTCACCCTGCCCAAGGTGACCTACGCGGAGCAGGTCACCGCCCTGGTCCGACTGCTGGAGGACTTCGAACGCGGCGCCGGGCTGCCGGCCGGGCGAATCGGCTTCGAGATCCAGATCGAGACCACCCAGGCCATCCTGGGGCCCGACGGCCGGGCCACCGTCGCCCGGATGATCGAGGCCGCCGAGAGCCGGGCCACCGGCCTGCACTACGGCACCTTCGACTACAGCGCCTCCTGCGGGGTCAGCGCGGCCTACCAGAGCATGGACCACCCGGTCGCCGACCACGCCAAGGCGGTCATGCAGGTGGCCGCGGCCGGCACCGGTGTCCGCCTCTCCGACGGCTCCACCAACGTCATCCCGACCGGCTCCACCGAGCAGGTGCACGCCGCCTGGAAGCTGCACCACGACCTGGTCCGCCGCTCGCTGGCCCGCGCCTACTACCAGGGCTGGGACATGCACCCGGCGCACCTGCCGACCCGCTACGCCGCCGTCTACGCCTTCTACCGGGAGGGGCTGGAGGCCGCCGCCGCCCGGCTGGCCGCGTATGTCGCCAAGGCGGGCGGCGACGTGATGGACGAGCCCGCGACCGCCCGGGCGCTCAGCGGCTACGTGCTGCGCGGGCTGGACTGCGGGGCCGTCGACCCGGCCGAGGTGACCGGGCTGACCGGCCTGGACCGCGCACAGCTGGACGCGCTGGCCGGCCGTTGACCGAGGGTTAGGCTGGCGGGGCCGGGACGGATCGTCCCGGCCCCGCCAGCCTTCGCCGTCCTCCCGGGAGAACCGCCGCGCCATGTCCGCCACGCCGGAGCCGACCCCCAGGCAGTACCTCACCATCCGGCGCGCGGGTGACCATGAGATCGAGATCAAGAAGTCCCGGTTCATCTGCCACCTCGCGCGGGTCGCCGACGAGGAGGAGGCGCAGGCCTTCATCGCGGGCATCCGCAAGCAGTACTGGGACGCCCGGCACAACTGCACCGCCTTCGTGGTCGGCGACGAGCAGCGCCGCGAGCGCTCCAGCGACGACGGCGAGCCGGGCGGCACGGCCGGCGTCCCGATGCTGGAGGTGCTGCGCCGGCGCGGGCTGACCGACACGGCGGCCGTGGTGACGAGGTACTTCGGCGGGATCAAGCTCGGCGCCGGCGGCCTGGTGCGGGCGTACGGGAGCGCGGTCTCCGAGGCACTGGACCAGGTCGGGCTGGTGGAGCGGCGGCCGGTGGCCCTGCTCGCCGTGACGGCCGACCACACCCGGGCCGGGCGGGTCGAGAACGACCTGCGGGCGGCCGGGTACACGGTGAGCGACCTGGCGTACCAGGCGGCCGGGGTGCGGATCGAGGTCGGGGTGCCGGAGCCCGAGGTGGCGGCCTTCCACACCTGGCTGGCCGAGGCGACCGGCGGTACCGCGGTTGCCGTGGCGGCCGGGCGGACGTACGTCGAGGTGCCGGTCTGAGCGGTGCCCGGGCCGGCATCGCGCACCGGCCCGGGGGTTTCGGACATTCTTTCGGACAGTTCGGCGCCCAGCCGTGTCGGCGGCCCGCCGCGGCTGCCTAGCCTGGGCCGACCACCGACCAGGAAGCCGAGCCGCGATGCCCGTCGTCCAGACCATCACCCTGTCCCCGGGGGCCGACACCGGCTGGCACTACCACCCGGGCCGGGTCGACGTGGTGGTGCTCTCCGGGACGCTGACGCGCACCCTGCACGACGGCCGGGTGGAGGTCAGCCGGGCCGGGGACTCGCTGGTCGAGGAGGCCGGGCCGGTGCACGTCCACATCGGCCGCAACCTGGGCGCCGTACCGGTGGTGCTGATCGCCTCCTACGACAGCCCGGCGGGCTGCCCGCTGGCAGTGCCGGTGGCGGAACCGGCGTGGAGCCGGGCCGCGGCGGCGCCGGTCGCGGCGACCACCGAGCCGTCGGGGCGGCCGCGGGACGCCGCGAGACGCCCGGCCGCGACCACGGGCGCGCCCCCGGCGGCGTCCTATGCAGATGGCGGCCCGCCAGGGCGCCCGGCTTGAGCAGATTCACTCGAACGAATTGACGTGGCCCGGAGTTGGAACTTCCGCTCCGGGCCACGGCGTTTCCTGGGCAAGGATCCGGCCGAACCGGACGAATAACCCATCGATGGAGGACGACAGACCCCACCCCGCACCACGGAGGTATGCGCATGACCTCAGACCGCTACCCGTCGCCCGCCCACGCCGGCCTACCCGGCCCCCGTGGCCCCGCGACGCCTTATCGGATGACCGTCACCACGGCGCTTCCGCACGTCGACGCCGTCGCCCTGGCCGATCAGCGGCTCGGCGCCTGGCTGAAACAGGAGGGCTGCGAGGAGCCCCCGCCCGGGCCTGCGGAGCCCCTCGGCCCCGACGCCCCGGCCGAGCGCCTGCGGCTCGGCGACCGCGTCCTGCTCGACCGCGACCAGGGCCCGCTGCGCGGCGGCCCCGGCTCCGGCCGCTACGACCGCCGCCGACTGCGCGCCCCGGCCCCGCACGGCACCCACCAGCTCACCCTCACCATAGCGACCGGCACCGAGGGCCCCACCTGGGTCCGGCTGGAGGCCGAGACGCACACCACAGGCAGCGGCGTACGGACCCCTTGCCGGGTCCCGGTGCCCGAGCTCGCCCGCACCCTGCTGCCGCTGCTCGACGCCACCGACGGGCCCGCCGCCGTCCACCTCGCGCCGCGCGTCCTCACCGCCGGCGAGGTCGACGGCCTGATCGACGAGCTCTGCGACCCGGAGCGCCGGCTGCCCACCGTGGTCGCCAGCGTCCCGGTCCACCTCGGGCTGGACGAGTGGGTCGCCGAGGTCGTCCGCCCGCTCTGCCAGCAGCTGCCCGGCCTCGCCACCGCCTACGTCCTGGACCCGGGGGCCCGCACGGAGTTCAACGTCGCGCTGGAGTACCACAGCGTCTACGGCGGCGCCGTCCGCACCTACCTGCCCGAGGTCGACCCGGCCTCCCGGCAGGACGGCGTCCGGCACCCGGTGCTGGCCCGCCACCGGATCGAGGAGGACATCCGCCGCGCGGCCGGGCTGCTGGCCCGCGAGCCGCGCCGGATCGCCGCCGAGCAGCCGCTGCCCCCGACGCTCGCCGCCGTGCCCGTCCTGCGGGTGCCCTCGCCCCGGCCCCGCGCCGGTACCGGTCCGGCCGACGAGGACCGGGCCGAGCTGGCGGCGCGCGCCCACGAGGAGCAGCAGGACCACGCCGAGCAGCAGGCCAGGGCCGACGAGCTGGAGCGGGTCCGGCTCAGTCTGCGCCGCTCGCGCCGCCGCGGGCACCGGCTTCAGGCCCCCGGCGAGGAGCCGGGCGCCGGGCTGCGCCGTGCCGGTACCCAGGCCCGCGGGCCGGCCAACCGGCTCTGCTCAGGCCCCGGCGCGGCCGGGCCCTCGGCCGCGGCCGACCGAAGCGACCGAAGCGGTCGCGGCGGCCTGAGTGGCGCGGGTGTCCTGGGTGACCAGGGTGACCGCACCGCGGAGGGCGCCGACGGACAGCCCGAAACCCCTGACACCTTCACCGAACTGATGACCAGGCTGGGCGAGTTCCCGCTGCTCACCTTCACCGGGGACCAGAAGAACGCGCTCGCCCTCGACGAGCTGCAGTGCGCCGGTGCGGGCTGGGCCAGGCTCACCTGGGACGGCCTGACCGCCCTTCAGGAGTACGCCGAGGCGGCGGTCCGCGGCGAGGCCGGCGGCGACTTCAAACAGTGGTGCGAGCGCACCCCGGCCGGCTGCCACCGCTTCCCGCCCCGCAAGGCCGTACGCGGCGAGTCCCAGACGGTGTTCAGCCACACCAAGTGGAAGCGCGAGCGGATGCTGCCGGTACCGGAGTGCGTGGACGCCTCCCGGCGCGCGTTCATGGGGGCGCACCTGCGGATCGGCGGCGGCCGTACGGCGCCCAGGCTGCACTACCTCGACGACTGCTCGGGCAGTGGCCGGATCTATGTCGGCTACATCGGCCTGCACCTGACCAACACCCGGACCAACTGAGAGGCTTGGCTGACCGGTGCGCCCGTTCGGTGGACAATGTCCGGCAGGGGCGGGCCGCGCGGTCGCCCGCCGCCCCGGGCAGGCGCCGGACGACCATGGGGGAACGACCACCGATGCAGTACTCAGCAGACGGCCAGCCCGACGGTACTGCCACGGTCCCCCAACCGGGCTTCCTGGCCTCGGTCTTCCGAGACCTCGGCGCGGACGGGCCGGAGAGCGGGCCGGCGGCCGGGCCGGGCGGAGAGCGGGACGGCGGTCCGGGTGACGGCCCGTCCGACCAGGGCGGGGACGAGTCGGTCGCGGCCCACGCCCGGGCCGCCGCGCTGACCCACCACCGCACGGTCACCGTCCAGGCCGAGCACGAACGGCTCGCCGGCCTGCTGCGCCGGGCGGCGCTGCCGGTCTCCGCCATGGACTTCGAGAGCCAGCTGCGCCACTACGAGCCGCGCCCCTACACGGTGGACGGCGCCGAGCCGGACGAGGGGGAGGCCGAACCGCGCTGGGCGGACTACGCACCCGCCGAGCCGCCCGTCGCCGACCCGGACGCCCCGCCGTCCCGTCGGCTGCTGGACTCCGGCTACCAGCGCGAGCTGGCCAAGGCCCGGCTGACCCACCAGCGGGCCCTGCGGGAGTGGCGCACCCGGCAGGCGGAGAGCGCCGACTCGGCCGTGGACGAGTCCCGGCGCGTCCACGAGGAGGCCGAGCACGCCCGGGCGCGCGCGGTCCAGGAGTACAACCAGAGCCTTGAGGAGTGCCGACGGGCGTACCGGCTGGCGGAGCCCGCGGCCGTGGAGTCGCTGCTGGAGCGGGCCCTGGCCGCCGCCGAGACCGCCACCCAGGACCTGCCCGCACCCTGCCGGGCCGTCTTCCGCCCGCTCACCCGGACCACCGTGCTCGACCTCGACCTGCCCCCGCTGGACGTGGTGCCCTCCCTGACCGGCTACCGGCTCGGCCCGGACGGCGACATCCTGCCGGTGCCGCGGCCCCCGGCCGACCGGGCCACCGACTACCTGCGGCTGGTCGCCCGCCTCGCGCTGCGCGCACTGCAGGCCGCCGACGCGGTGGACACCGACCAGATACTGGCCGGGGTGGTGCTCAACGGCTGGCTGCGCGAGCCGGGCGCCGAGCCGCTCTGCCTGGTCAGCGTCGACGCCGACCGGGACGCCCTGGCCCGGACCAGGCTGCTGCCGCCCGCCGCCCCCTACGAGGAGCACGACGGCGAAGGCGTCTACGCGGACTCCGAACAGGACGAGGCCCTGGTCCGGCTGCGCCAACTCGACGCCGCCGTCACCCCCGACCCGTACGCCCGGGCCGGCGTCGAGCCCGCGGCCATGGCCGGCGCCGCGGTGCCCGCGGCGCCGGACCTCTCGGCGAACGAGTTCGCGCAGCTGGTCCGCGAGCTGCTCACCCGGGGCGGACTGGCCCAGTGGAGCGTGCGGCTGCGCGGCCCGGCCGGACTGGTCGCCACCGGGGAGGGCCCGCCGGGCAGCGCACTGCCCGGGCGCTGGGTGGTCTGGGCCTCCCGGGGCGAGGAACCGGTGGCGGAGGAGGAGATCCGGACACTGGCGGAGGCCGTCCGGGAGGAGGCCGCCGAACGGGGCCTGCGGCTGACCACCGGCCGGTTCACCGAGGCCGCCCTCGACCTGACCGGCGAGGACGGCCACCAGCACATCCACCTGGTCGACGGCGACGGCGTCCGCGAACTCGCCCACAGCCACCTGGGCCAGTCCCTCGCCGCCGGCCTCTGAGCAGGTCCGGGAGCAGGTCCACCGCGGGGGCCACCCGCTCCGCTCCGGCAGCCGGTCCGCGGGGGTCACCCCGACGGACCGTTCGGCGGGCGCGGCGGCGGGGGCGGCCTGAGGCTGGGGGCGCGGGGTCCGGTGCGGCCGGGGCCCGGCCGGGTGGCGGCGTCGCGGGCAGCGGCCCGCACGGGCGCCCGGCACCGGTCGGTGCCCGGCCCGGTGACGGGTGGGACACGGGGGAGGCGGGATGGGCAGACCGCCCGGTACGGGGGAGGTTCGGTGACCGCGATCCTGGTCGCCCTCGGGGCGTTCCTGATGACGCTGGTCGGCGGCTACGTCGCCCAGCACACCGGCGACCGGCGCCACCTGGTGCTCGGCTTCGCCGCCGGGCTGATGCTGGGCGTGGTCGCCTTCGACCTGCTGCCGGAGGCGCTGCACCAGGCGCCCGACGAGATCCACGGCGTCCCGCAGGCGCTGCTGATGTTCGCGGCCGGGTTCCTGGCCATCCACATCGTGGAGCGGGCGGTCGCCATCCACCGCGGCCACGAGGGCGAGTACGCCGAACACACCCACGGCCACCGGCCCGCCCACGGCCATGCGCACGGCCACGTCCACGAGCGGCGGGACGGCCAGCAGGGCATCGGGCTGACGGCCGCCCTGGCGCTGGTCGGCCACAGCGTGATGGACGGCTTCGCGATCGGCGCGGCCTTCCAGGCCGGCGGCACGGTCGGCACGGTGGTCGCCATCGCCGTGGTCGCCCACGACTTCGCCGACGGCTTCAACACCTACACGATCACCCGGCTGTACGGGAACGACCGGCGTCGGGCGCTGACCCTGCTGGCGGCGGACGCGCTCGCCCCGGTGACCGGCGCCGGGATCACCCTGCTGTTCACCATCCCCGAGCACCTGCTCGGGCTCTACCTCGGGTTCTTCGCCGGCTTCCTGCTCTACCTGGCGACCTCCGACATCCTCCCCGAGGCGCACAGCCCGCACCCCTCGCGCACCACACTGCTCTGCACGCTCGCCGGGGTGGGCTTCATGTGGCTGGTGATCGGCTTCGCCGGTTAGGACCGGTGATCGGCTTCGCCGGATAGGAGTGGTCCGGCCGAGGGCCGTCCGTCGATCAGTCCCCGCCGAGCACCGCCCACCGCGCGCGCATCGCGGCCAGCGCCTCGGTGATCGCCGGACGGCGCGAGGCCTGGGTGCGCCAGAGCGCGAACACCCGCCGGGTGGGCTCCGGCACCACCGGCCGCGCCACCACCCCGGGCGGCAGCGCGCCCCGGCCCAGCCGCGGCACCAGGCCCACCCCCAGACCGGCCTCGATCAGCGCGATCTGGGTCTCGAACTCGCCCACCTGGTAGAGCACATCGGGCTCCTCGCCGGCCTCGCGCATCGTCCGGACCAGCCAGTCGTGGCAGATGTTGCCCGGCGGGACGCTGATCCAGCGCTGACCGCAGAGCCGCCCGACCGGCACCGCGGCGAGCGCGGCCAACGGGTGCTCGGCGCGCAGCAGCAGGTCCACCGGATCCTCGCCGAGGTCGGCCCGGGACAGCCCCTCCTGCACCGGCAGCGGGACGGTCGGCCAGTCCTGGACCAGCGCCAGGTCCACCTCGCCCCGGGCCACCAGCTCGGCCGCCGGGTACGGGTCGCTCTCCAGCAGCCGGACGTCCAGCTCCGGGCAGCGCACCCGCAGGTCGGCCAGCACACCCGGCAGCAGTCCGCGCGCGCCGGTGGCGAAGGCGGCCACCAGCAGCCGTCCGACCGCGTGGCCGCGCTGCTCCTCCAGCCGCACCTCGGCCTGCTCCACCAGCCCGAGCACCGCCTGCGCGGTGGCGGCCAGTTCGCGTGCCGCGTCGGTCAGCGCCACCCCGCGGCCCTGGCGCTCCAGCAGCACCGTCCGGGTCTCGCGCTCCAGTTTGGCGATCTGCTGGGAGACCGCCGACGGCGTGAAACCGAGCGAGGCCGCCGCCCCGCCGACCGAACCGTGCACGGCCACCGCGTGCAGCGCCCGCAGGCGCCCCAGATCCATCATGCAGCAATGCTAAACCGTGAGGTTCAGAACTCATCGCTGGTGCTACACGGTAGGCTCCGGCCATGCTCGGGGGATGACCGCAGCACCCGCCGCCCCGAGCGGCACCATGAGTCCGCGTCACATCGCCCTGGCCGTCCTGGTGGCGGCCGTCTGGGGCCTCAACTTCGTCCTCATCCACGTCGGACTGCAGAACTTCCCGCCGCTGCTGTTCTGCGCCCTGCGGTTCGCGGTCGTCGCCGTCCCCGCGGTCTTCTTCGTCGGCCCGCCCAGGGTCGCCTGGCGGTGGGTGCTCGCGGTCGGCACGGTGCTCGGGGTGGTCAAGTTCGGCCTGCTCTTCCTCGGCATGCACGCCGGGATGCCGGCCGGGCTCTCCTCCCTGGTCCTGCAGGGCCAGGCCGTCTTCACCGCGCTGTTCGCCGCCGTCCTGCTGCGCGAGCGCCCCGGCGGCCGACGGCTCGCCGGCCTGGCGATCGCCTTCGCCGGGATCGGGCTGAGCGCCGTGGACCACGGGCTCGGCGGCCCGCTCGGGGGGTTCGTCCTGGTCGTCCTCGCCGCCGTGGCCTGGGGGCTGTCCAACGTGCTGACCCGCCGGGCCGCGCCGCCCGACGCGCTGCGCTGGATGGTCTGGGTCAGCGCCGTCCCGCCGCTGCCGCTGCTCGGGCTCTCGCTGCTGGTCGAGGGACCGGCCGCCGACCTGGCGGCGCTGCGCGCCCTCACCCCGGCGGGCCTGGGCGCGATCGCCTACGTCGGGCTGGTCTCCACCCTGTTCGGCTTCGTGGCCTGGAGCCACCTGCTGCGCCGCTACGACGCCACCGCCGTGGCGCCCTACTCGCTGCTGGTCCCGGTCTTCGGGATGTCCTCGGCCTGGCTGCTGCTCGGCGAGCGGTTCGGCCCGCCGGCCGCCGTCGCCGCACTGCTGGTGGTGGTCGGGATCGGGATCACCGCGCTGCGCCCGGGGGCGCTGTCCGGCGCGGCGGCCTGGCGGCCCCGTAGGCGGCCTCGGCGGACCGCAGCACTCGCAGCAGCACGTCCTGGTCGGCCGGGCTGACCTGGCCGAAGTACTCCTGGGCGACCTCGTGCCGGACCTGCCCGATCCGCTCCACCGCCGAGCGCCCGGCCTCGGTCAGCACGATCCGCACGGCCCGCCGGTCGGCCGGATCCGGGGTGCGCTCGACCAGGCCCGCCTCCTCCAACGCGTCGACCACGGTGGTGGCCGAGCGGGGGGCGATGTGCAGCCGGTCGGCGAGGTCGCTCAGCCGCATCGCCCGGCCCGGGAGCTCGCAGCCGGGCGCGTGCGCGAGGGCGCGCAGGGCGCGGCCCTGGCCGGGGGTGATGCCGTAGGGCTCCAGTCGCTCGCCGGTGCGGCGCCGGATCCGCTTGATCGCCCGGGTCATCGCGTCGGCGAGCTCGGCGGTGGTGTCCTGGGGTGCGGCCGGCGGCGACCCGGGTGAATCCGAGGCGTCGACGGGGCCGGAGGGGGAGGAGCCCGCCGCGTCGTCGGTCGGCGTGGTGGTCATGGGCGGCTCTCCTCGGCAGGCGTTCGACCAAGGGTATCGGCCGGTCCGGCGGCCGGGGCGGGGCCCGGCCTGGGGCCTCGCCAAGAGGTCGGGAACGGGTCCGTCGAGGGCGTCCGGCGGTGCCGGACCGAAACTTGTTGAGCCAGGCTCACTATCCGGGTAGCGTAGATCCAAGTGAGGGTGCCCTAAGCCCTCCCTGACCATGGAGGGCCCGTGCCCCGCTCAGAAGCCCGCGTCGCCACCGACCGTTCCGCCCGCTACGCCAAGCAGCTCGCCGCCCACATGGGCCGCAAGATCGAGGCCGACTGGTCCGAGGAGACCGGCCGCGGCACCCTGGTCTTCGGCGCCGGTACCGCCACCCTGGAGGCCGCCCCCGACGCGCTGCTGCTCGCCGTCGAGGGGGAGACGGAGAACCTGCCCGGCCTGGAGGACGTGGTCGGCCGCCACCTGGTCCGCTTCGGCGCCCGCGACGAACTGGTCGTCGAGTGGCGCCGCGACAACGGAGAGCCCGGCCTGGTGCACCGCAACGAGGAGCCCGCCGAAGGCTAGGCGCGGTCCGACGGGCCGTCGGGCGCGCTCCGGGGTCGCCCGTGCGGCAGCCACCGGACGAGGGCCCAGAGCACCAGGCCGCCCAGGCACCAGCTGGCCACCACGTCCAGCAGCCAGTGGTAGTCGCTCCAGACCAGCCCCAGCCCCACGCCGGCGGCGAGCAGCGCGGCGGCCGCGTCCAGCCGCCACCAGGCGCGGGCGCCGAGGGTGCGGCCCACCAGCAGCGCGGCGACGCCGTACGACAGGGTCGCGGTCGCGGTGTGCCCCGACGGGTACCAGCCCCACTGGTCCGGGGCCAGCGGCGCCCCGAACGGTCCGGGCCGCGCGAACCAGGCCTTCGCCGGCACCACCAGCAGCGGGATCAGTCCCGCGGTGAGCACCGCCACCGCCACCGGCGACCACCAGCGCCGCACCCCCGCCCGGTACGACCGCCAGGCGGCCAGCGCGCCCCCGGCCAGCAGCACCGGGACGGCGGGGACGGAACCGCCGAGGTCCGACAGCGCCGCGCCGAGGTGGTTGAGCAGGGTGCTGTGCAGCCCGTGCCGACTCTCCCGGACGGCGTGCCGGGTCCAGCGGTCCAGACCGAGCAGCGGACCGTCCGCGGCCACCTGCCAGGACACCACCACCAGCACCGCGACCAGCAGGAGCGGCAACGCGGGCGAGGCCGCGAACCGGCCGACCACGCGAGGTAGCCGCCCCGGAGCAGGGGGGAGAGCTCCGGGGCGGCTGTGATGATCGCCGTTCCGTGCGCCCCGGGGGGTGTGGGTCGGACGGTCGGTCGATCGGCCTTCGGTGTGTGCCACCGCTCTCGCAGGGGCCTGGTTGTCCTCGCGGCCGCCGTGCGGACCCGCCGGTGGGGGCGGTGCCGCGGACGGATCCGCCAATGGCTGGGGCTCGCTGTCCATCTGTCATGACACTACGTCAACGGCTTTGCCGCACCGAGCGGCTTCAGCGATTCCGCACAGCATCTTCACCGCCCGGCGGACGCCCTCCCCGGCGGCCCGCACACACGGCCGACCGGGCCCGCGCACAACCGAACGGCCCGTGGAGACCAAGGTCTCCACGGGCCGTTCAGCGCTGTCCGGACATCCCTCCGGCGGGTGTGTCGCCCTTCGGGCGCCGTCGGATCAGACGGCGGCGAAGGCGTTCTCCAGGATGTCGAGGCCCTCGTTCAGGAGGTGCTCCGGCATGACCAGCGGGGGCAGGAAGCGCAGCACGTTGCCGTAGGTGCCGGCGGTCAGCACCACCAGGCCCTCGGCGTGGCAGGCCTTGGCGATGGCCGCGGTGGCCTCCGCGTTCGGCTCCTTGCCGCCGGCCTTGACCAGCTCGACGGCGATCATGGCGCCGCGGCCGCGGACCTCGCCGATGCGCACCGAGTCGTGGTCGGCGAACTTCTCCTGCAGCGTCCGCAGGCGGCCCAGCATGATCTCGCCGATCCGCTGCGCCTTGCCGTTGAGGTCCTGCTCCTTCATGGTCTCGATGGCGCCCAGCGCGGCCGCACAGGCCACCGGGTTGCCGCCGTAGGTGCCGCCCAGGCCGCCCGCGTGCGCGGCGTCCATGATCTCGGCGCGACCGGTCACCGCGGCCAGCGGCAGACCGCCGGCGATGCCCTTGGCGGTGGTGATCAGGTCCGGCACGACGCCCTCGTCGTCACAGGCGAACCACTGGCCGGTGCGGCAGAAGCCGGTCTGGATCTCGTCCGCGACGAACACGATCCCGTTGGCCTTCGCGTACTCCACGATCGCCGGCAGGAAGCCCTTGGCCGGCTCGATGAAGCCGCCCTCGCCCTGGATCGGCTCGATGATGATCGCGGCGACGTTCTCGGCGCCGATCTGCTTGTTGATGATGTCGATCGCCTGCGCGGCGGCCTCGGCGGCGCAGTTCTCCGCACCGGTCAGCCAGCGGTACGGGTACGCGACCGGCACGCGGTGGATGTCCGGGGCGAACGGACCGAAGCCCTGCTTGTACGGCATGTTCTTCGCCGTCAGGCCCATGGTGAGGTTGGTGCGGCCGTGGTAGCCGTGGTCGAAGACCACGACGGCGGTGCGCTTGGTGTAGGCGCGGGCGATCTTCACCGCGTTCTCGACGGCCTCGGCACCGGAGTTGAACAGCGCGGTGCGCTTGTCGTGGTCGCCCGGGGTCAGCTCGTTGAGCTGCTCGGCCACGGCCACGTAACCCTCGTACGGGGTCACCATGAAGCAGGTGTGGGTGAAGGCGGCCAGCTGCTCGGTCGCCTTGGCCACCACGGCCTCGGCGCTGTTGCCGACGTTGGTCACGGCGATGCCGGAACCGAAGTCGATCAGCGAGTTGCCGTCCACGTCCTCCAGCACGCCGCCGTTGGCGCGGGACACGTACACCGGCAGGGTGGTGCCGACGCCGGCCGCCACCGCACCCAGCTTGCGGGCCTGCAGCTCCTGCGACTTCGGACCGGGGATCGCGGTGACCAGGCGGCGCTCCTGCGGGAGCGGCGTTGCGGCGCTCATGGGGTTTCTCCAGACTCTTCGGCTCGGTGCTTCGCAGGCTACGGCCGCCCTCCCCGGCCGGGCATGCGCCACTCGGTAGCACTGGGCCGTCCGACTTGTCCGGGGCGGCCAGCGCAGGTGATGCGACTACCCGCAGGCTCCGCTCCACTACATTGAGCGCGGGCGTGTCGCCGGTGCGGCGGCATGGGTATGGCGGGACCGACGACGGTCGGGCCGGGCGGGCGAGGGAGCGGGGCCGTACATGGGACTGGACGGGGCACGGGAACACGGCGAGCGGACCACCGCCACACCCCCTACAACCATGCCCCACCAAGTTCCCCGGCACCCTGCCGGGCCTGGCGCCGCCCCCGCGTTCGACCTCCCCGCCTGGGTCGCCGCCCCCCGCCCGGACGCGGCCCCCGGGGTCTACCGCCAGGGCTACCGGCAGATCGACCCCGACCGCGCCGAGGACGCCAAGGTCCCCACCTGGCCCCTCCTCCTGCGGGCGGGGCTGAATGTGGTGGCGGCAGTGCTGGCGTACGAGTACGGCGCCGTCGTGGTCATGTACATCATGGAGCTGCTGGGCCTGTTCGAGGGGCTCTCGGATTCGCAGTTCAACATCATCCAGTTGCTGGTCCATCCGGTCATCTGGGTCTCCGCTCTGGTCTTCTTCGGGCGGATGGGGCGATGGCTGGAGGTGTGGCGCCGGTACCTCTCGCCTGGCGGATGGCGGAAGAACGTGGCGCCGGTTCTTGCCCGTACGGTCACCTACGACGGGAAGGCTTCGGTCAAGCCTGCTGCCAAGCCGGGTAAGCCCAAGGTGTCAGAGCCCGTGTTCGACCCCTGGGGGGCGTTGCGGCGGGGTGGGGCGGCCGTGGCGGCGGGGCGGCTGGACGCGGAGGCGGTCGGGGACGTCGACTACGTGCGGATCCAGCAGGCCTGGCAGTCGGCGCAGGCGGACCAGGTGTTCGTGCCGGCGTTCGTGGAACAGGTGACGGCGCGCGGGGCCGCGGCCTTCGCGCACCCCTCGGAGGTGCGGGAGCTGCCCGGACGGGCGGACCGGCACGACCTGCTGCTGCGCCAGGTGCGCCTCGGCACCACCCAGGACGTGCCGAAGAACCCGCTGACGCACCGCGCCGCCGGCTTCGCCCTGGACCCGGCCCTGCTCGGCACCTCGCTGCTGGCGGTCGGCCCGGCCGGGACGGGCAAGTCCGCCCGGCTGGCCCGCCCGGTGGCCGAGGCGCTCTGCCTGCAGGCGCTGGCCGGGACGGCGTGCGCGGTGGTGATCGGGGCGGCGGACGCCGACCTCGGCCCGGACGCCTGGTACGACGTGGTGATCGCCCCCGGTGACACCCGCTCGGCGTACGGCCTGGACCTGTACGGCGCGGCGCAGGACCCGGACGAGGCGGCCGCCCGGCTGGCCGAGGCGCTGCTGCCGGACGAGCTGACGGCCCGCGCGGAGAGCGCCCGGACGGCGCTCCAGCAGGTGGTCGGGCCGTTCCACGCCGCCAACGGCCGCTACCCGGGGGTGCGCGAGCTGCGGGCGCTGCTCGGCGGCGAACCGGAGGCCCTGGAGGCGCTGGTGAAGGCGCTGCGCGCGGCGGGCCGGCTGGGCGCGTACGAGCGGGACCTGGACCACCGCGAGCGCCAGCGCGGCCGGGCGGACGACCCGGGGGCGCTGCTGGCCGACCGGCTGGCGCTGCTGGACCGGCCCGCCTTCGAGGGGGCGTTCGCGACCGACGGCACGGGCCGCCCGCCGTTCGCGATGCGGGTGCTGGACCACCCGCTGCGGGTCCGGGTGAAGCTGCCCGAGCGCAGCCACCCGGAGGCGGCGCGGATGCTGTCGCGCCTGGTGGTGGGCCAGTTCGTGCAGGCGGCGGCGGCCCGCGAGGACCGCTCGCTGTTCGCCGGCCTGGTGGTGGACGACGCCTCGGCGGCGCTGGACCCCCACATCGTCCGCGGGCTGCAGCGGATGCGCGGGGCCCACGCGGGCGCCGTCCTGCTGCTGCGCACCCTGGTGGACCTGCCGGAGGCGCTGCGGGCGCCGCTGTTCGGCGCGGTCGGCTGCCGGATGGCCTTCCCGGGGATCGCACCGTGGGACGGGCGGCTGTTCTCCGAGGCCTGGGGCACCCACCTGGTCAGCGAGACGGCCGTGACGCACGCCCCGGACACCTCGGGCGGCGTCCTGCGCCGGGCCGGGCGGCTCGGCCGCAAGGCGCTCTCCGGCACCACGGCGCAGACCGAGTCCGTGACCACCCGCGAGGTGGAGCGGCTGCGCTGGTCGTCCTCGGACCTGGCGCACGCGCTGCCGGCCGGGCACGCGGTGGTGTCGCTGACGGCGGTCTCCGGCGAGCAGGTGCCGCCGCTCCTGGTGGACCTGCGCGAGGAGCGGCCCGCGCAGGCGTAGCGACGGCGGCCTGCGTGTGGGCAATGGACGACCGGGACGCGCCCTATCGCCGCCGAGGTGGATTCGGCAGTGCCCGTTGTCCGGAGCGTCCATAATGAAAGGGAGAGACCCTCACCACCCCCTCAGCCCTCTCCTCGCCCGGCCGCAATGGCGCGGCCAGGTCGTTTCCCCCCGAAGGTGCCATGCCTCCCACACTCGCCTCCGTCGTCCGCAACACCTCGCTCCATCTGACGGTCCTCGCCGGCGCGGACCACCTGGAGCGGCCGGTCCGCTGGGTGCACACCAGCGAGCTGGACGACCCGACGCCGTTCCTCGAGGGCGGCGAGCTGCTGCTCACCACCGGCATCAAGCTGGGCCGCACCGCCAACCGGCTCCAGGCGTACGTGCACCGGCTGGCCGACGCGGGCGTGGTGGGGCTGGGCCTCGGCGTCGGCCTCTCGCACACCGAGGTGCCGCAGCCGCTGGTGGACGCGGCCGCCCAGCGCGGGCTGCCGCTGCTGCGGGTGCCGGAGCCGACGCCGTTCATCGCGATCAGCAAGGTGGTCTCCGCGGCGCTAGCCGCGGAGCAGTACGAGGCGGTGACCACCAGCTTCGAGGCGCAGGAGGAGCTGACCCGGGCGGCGCTCGGCAAGGACGGCACCACCGCCGTGGTCCGCCGGCTGGCGGCCCGGCTGGGCGGTTGGGCGGCGCTGTACGACGGCTCCGGCGCGCTCTCCGTGGTGGCCCCGGACTGGGCCGCCCGCCGGGCGGGCCGGCTCGCCGCCGAGGTGGACCGGCTGCGCCGCCGCCCGGCACCGTCGAGCGCCGCGCTGCAGGGCCGTTCGCCGGGGATAGACACCGCGGACGAGGACTACGTGGTGGTCCAGTCGCTGGGTGCGGACCGGCGGGCCCGGGGCTTCCTCGCGGTCGGCACCGAGGACCGGATCACCCCGACCGAGCGGTACGTGCTGAACGCGGCGGTGGCGCTGCTGACCCTCACCCTGGAGCGCTCGCGCGAGCTGCGCCAGGCCGAGGAGCGGATGGGCGCGGCGCTGCTGCGGATGGTGCTGGCCGGCGAGGTGGCGACCGCCCGGTTGGTGGCGGCCGGACTCTTCGGCGGCCTGCCGGAGGGCACCATACGGGTCCTGGTGGCCGGGGCCGGCCAGGGCGTGGACGCCGCCGAGTCGCTCGGCGAGCTGGGCGACCGGGCCGAGCAGGCCGGTGCCCGGGTCGGCGAGAAGCTGCTGGTGGCGCGCGAGGAGGGGGCCCACGGGCCGCGGCTGATGGTGCTGGCGCTGGACAACGGCGCCGTGCACCGGGCCTGCCTCGGCGCGGTGGAGGAGCACGAGGGCCTGTCGCTGGGCGTCTCGGCGCCGGCCGCGCTGGAGGAGTCGGGCACCGCCTACGCCCAGGCCGAGCGGGCGCTCGCGGTGGCCCTGCGGGGCGGTCGCCGTTCGGTGGACCACGAGGAGGTCGGCGCGGGTTCGCTGCTGCCGCTGCTCGGGGAGGAGGCCGTGACGGCGTTCGCGGAGGGGCTGCTGCGCCCGCTGCGGGAGCACGACCGCACCGCGCGCGGCGATCTGGTGGCCTCGCTGCGGGCCTGGCTGTCCCGGCACGGGCAGTGGGACGCGGCCGCCGCCGACCTGGGCGTGCACCGGCACACCCTGCGCTACCGGATGCGGCGGGTCGAGGAGCTGCTCGGGCGGTCCCTGGACGACACGGACGTCCGGATGGAGCTCTGGCTGGCGCTGCGCTCCGGCGAGGAGTAGCGCCCCGGGGCCGGACCGGGCCTGGACGGGATGGAGTGACGGCGAGGGCGAACGCTACTTCGCGGCCAATCCGGTCGGCGCGCCGCCGCCCCTACCCTCGGGTTCAGGCTCCCACGGTCGTGGGGCCGTGAGACGACGAGGAGAGGGCCGGTACCACCGTGACCACCACGTACGAGTTCTGGCTGGCCGGCCGCCGGGCGAGCGGCGACGCCGACTTCGAGGTGCACAACAGCTGGGACGGCCGTCTGGTCGGCAAGGTCAGCGTTCCGACCGAGGCCCAGGTCGAGGAGGCGCTGGACGCCGCCGTCGCCGCCCTGCCGGTGTTCGCCGCGACCCCCGCGCACGTGCGCGCCGCCGCGCTGGACCACGTGGCCAAGCGGCTGGCCGAGCGCACCGAGGAGATCGCCCAGCTGATCACCGCCGAGAACGGCAAGCCGATCAAGTGGGCCCGCGGCGAGGTCGGCCGCGCCGTCTCCGTCTTCCGCTGGGCGGCCGAGGAGGCCCGCCGCACCAACGGCGAGACCATGCGGCTGGACACCGACCCGGGCGGCGTGGGCCGCTTCGCGGTGGTGCGCAGGTTCCCGCGCGGCGTGGTGCTGGGCATCGCCCCGTTCAACTTCCCGCTGAACCTGGTCGCCCACAAGGTCGCCCCGGCGATCGCGGTCGGCGCCCCGATCATCCTCAAGCCGGCTCCGGCCACCCCGCTCTCCGCGATGGTGCTGGGCGAGATCCTGGCCGAGACCGACCTGCCGGCCGGCTCCTGGAGCGTCCTGCCGGTGCCGAACGACCGGATGCCCGCCCTGGTGCAGGACCCGCGCCTGCCGGTGATCTCCTTCACCGGTTCGGACAAGGTCGGCTACCAGATCATGGACTCGGTGCCGCGCAAGCACACCACCCTGGAGCTCGGCGGCAACGCCGCCGCCGTGGTGCTCGCCGACTGGTCCTCCGAGGCCGACCTGGACTGGGCCGCTACCCGGATCGCGATGTTCGCCAACTACCAGGGCGGCCAGTCCTGCATCTCGGTGCAGCGCGTGATCGCCGACGCGTCCGTCTACGACGCGCTGGTGGAGAAGGTCGTGGCCAAGGTGCGGGCGCAGGTCACCGGCGACCCCAACGACGACGCCACCGACGTCGGCCCGCTGGTCGACGAGAACGCCGCCCGGCGGGTGGAGTCCTGGGTGGAGGACGCGGTCGCCAAGGGCGCCAAGGTGCTCACCGGCGGCACCCGCGAGGGCGCGACCTACGCCCCGACCGTGCTGGCCGAGCTGCCCGCCGACGCGATCCTGGCCAAGGCCGAGGTGTTCGGCCCGGTCATGTCGCTGCACCGGGTGGACGGCACCGACGAGGCCTTCGCCGCCGTCAACGACTCCGCCTTCGGTCTGCAGGTCGGCGTGTTCACCCGTGACCTGCAGACCGCCTTCCGGGCCCACCGGGAGCTGGAGGTCGGCGGTGTGATCATCGGTGACGCGCCGTCCTACCGCGCCGACCAGATGCCGTACGGCGGCGTCAAGGACTCCGGCGTCGGCCGCGAGGGCGTCAAGTACGCGATGGACGACTACACCGTCGAGAAGGTCCTGGTCCTCACCGGCCTCGACCTCTGACGGACGTCCGAAGGGCCCGGCACCACCGCGGTACGCGGTGGTGCCGGGCCCTTCGGCGTTCCAGCCGGGTCTCAGTAGTGCCCGGCGGCCGCCGCGACCGCCTCCGCCACCGCGGCGTCGCCGGCGACCAGCTCCAGGGTCTGCCCGGCCGTGCCGGGTTCGTGGAGCAGCGCGGCCAGCACGTCGGCCACGTCGGCCCGGGGGATCCGGCCGCGGCCGACCGAGGGGGCGAGCCGGACCAGGCCGGTGGCCGGGCCGTCGGTGAGCGCGCCGGGCCGGAGCACCGTCCAGTCCAGCGCGGTACGGGCCCGCACCGCGTCGTCGGCCGCGCCCTTGGCCCGCAGATAGGTCTCGAAGACGGGGTCGGCGGGGTACACCGCCCCGGCGTCGGCGCCCATCGAGGAGACGATCAGGTAGCGCCGCACCCCGGCCAGTTCGGCCGCGTCGGCGAGCAGGACGGCGCCGTCGCGGTCGACGGTGTTCTTGCGCGCCGCGCTGCTGCCCGGCCCGGCGCCGGCCGCGAAGACGACCGCGTCGGCGCCGACGAGCAGCCGGGCGAGTTCGGCGGCGCTGGCGGACTCCAGGTCGAGCAGCAGCGGCTCGGCCCCGGCGTCCGCCAGGTCGGCGGCCTGTTCGGCGCGGCGGATGATCCCGGCGGGCCGGTCGCCCCGGTCGGCGAGCAGCCGCTCCAGTCGGAGCGCGATCTGTCCGTGGCCCCCTGCGATGACGGTGCGCATGGCTCCGACCGTAACCGCGGTGGCGCCCGGCGTCCTGTGGAGGCGGTCGGCAGGACACAATGGGGCCCATGACTTCGCTCGCCCACCCGCAGCTCGGCTTCACCCCCGTGGTGAAGGACCCTTCGGCCCCCCGGGAGCTGGTGATCCTCGGTTCGACCGGCTCGATCGGCACCCAGGCCATCGACGTGGTGCGCCGCAATCCGGACCGGTTCCGGGTGGTCGCCGTGTCGGCGGCCGGCGGCCGGGTGGACCTGCTGGCCGAGCAGGCCCTGGAGCTGGGCGTGCACACCGTGGCGGTCGCGGACCCGGCCGCCGAGCCGGCGCTGCGCGAGGCGCTGGCCGCGAAGGCCGTCGGCCGTCCGCTGCCCGCCGTGCTGGCCGGTCCGCACGCGGCGACCGAGCTGGCCTCGCTGGAGTGCCACTCGGTGCTGAACGGCATCACCGGCTCGATCGGCCTGGCGCCGACGCTGGCCGCGCTGAAGGCCGGCCGGGTGCTGGTGCTGGCCAACAAGGAGTCGCTGATCGTCGGCGGCCCGCTGGTGAAGGCGGTGGCCCGGCCCGGCCAGATCGTGCCGGTGGACTCCGAGCACGCCGCGCTGTTCCAGGCGCTGGCCGGCGGGACCCGCGGCGAGGTCCGCAAGCTGGTGGTCACCGCCAGCGGCGGCCCGTTCCGCACCCGGAGCCGGGAGCAGCTGGCCGGGGTCACCCCCTCGGACGCGCTGGCGCACCCGACCTGGGCGATGGGCCCGGTGGTGACGATCAACTCGGCCACCCTGGTGAACAAGGGCCTGGAGGTCATCGAGGCGCACCTGCTGTACGACGTGCCGTTCGACCGGATCGAGGTCGTGGTCCATCCGCAGTCGGTGGTGCACTCGATGGTGGAGTTCACCGACGGTTCGACCCTGGCGCAGGCCAGCCCGCCGGACATGCGGATGCCGATCGCGCTGGGCCTGGGCTGGCCGGAGCGGGTCCCGGACGCGGCGCCGGCCTGCGACTGGACCAAGGCCGCCACCTGGGAGTTCTTCCCGCTGGACAACGAGGCCTTCCCCGCGGTGGAGCTGGCCCGCGAGGTGGGCTCGCTGGGCGGCACCGCTCCGGCGGTCTTCAACGCGGCCAACGAGGAGTGCGTGGAGGCCTTCCTGAACGGGCGCCTCGCCTTCACCGCGATCGTGGACACTGTTGCCAAGGTCGTGGCCGAGCACGGACAGTACGGGGGCGGACGGGCCGGCGCGGGAACTTCCCTGACGGTCGAGGACGTCCTGCACGCGGAGGACTGGGCCCGCGCCCGGGCCCGCGAGCTGGCGGCGGGCTGACGGCTCCGGCCGCGGTAAGACAAGAAGACGAGCGGAGTGGCATGACGGAGGACCAGCGGTGGCAACGGTTTTGACGGTGGTCGGCATCCTGGTCTTCGCGGTCGGGCTGCTGATCTCGATCGCCTGGCACGAGCTCGGCCACCTTTCGACGGCCAAGCTGTTCGGCATCAGGGTGCCGCAGTACATGGTCGGGTTCGGCCCGACCGTCTGGTCCCGCCGCAAGGGCGAGACCGAGTACGGCATCAAGGCGATCCCGCTGGGCGGGTACATCCGGATGATCGGGATGTTCCCGCCCGGTGAGGACGGGCGGATCACCAAGCGGAGCAGCTCGCCCTGGCGCACCATGATCGAGGACGCCCGGGAGGCCTCCTACGAGGAGCTCCAGGACGGCGACGACGACCGGCTCTTCTACACCCGCAAGCCGTGGAAGCGCGTCATCGTGATGTTCGCCGGCCCGTTCATGAACCTGGTCCTGGCCTTCGGGCTGTTCCTGACGGTGATGATGGGCTTCGGCGTCTCGATGGCGGTGCCGACCATCGGCACCGTCTCGCAGTGCATCGTCAAGGCCGGCCAGCCGACCGACAGCTGCCCGGCGGACGCGCCGCAGACCCCGGCGGCCAAGGCCGGGCTGAAGCCCGGCGACAAGGTGGTCTCCTTCGACGGCGACCGGATCCACGGCTACGAGCAGCTCCAGGCGGACATCCGCAGGTCGGCGGGGAAGACCGTGCCGATCGTGGTCCAGCGCGACGGGCAGCAGCTCACCCTGAACCCGACCATCGCCGTCAACGACGTCCAGAAGTACGGCGACAACGGCATCCCGCTCAAGGGCCAGACCGTGCAGGCCGGCTTCCTCGGCTTCACGCCGACCAGTGGTGTCGTCCAGTTGGGCTTCGGGCAATCACTCGACCGGATGTACGACATGGCGGAGGGCGGCGTGAAGTCGCTGATCGCCCTGCCGGGCAAGATCCCCGGGCTGTGGCACTCGGTGGTGGACGGCACCCCGCGCGACGCGGACTCGCCGATCGGCATGGTCGGCGCGGCCCGGGTGAGCGGCGAGGTGTTCTCGCTCGACATCCCCGGCAGCCAGCGGATCGCGACCTTCGTGAACCTGCTGGCCGGGATCAACCTGTCGCTCTTCCTGTTCAACATGCTGCCGCTGCTGCCGCTGGACGGCGGCCACATCGCGGGCGCCGTCTGGGAGGGCGTCCGCCGCCGCTTCGCACAGCTGTTCAAGCGGCCCGACCCGGGCCCGTTCGACGTGGCCCGGCTGATGCCGCTGGCCTACGTGGTGGCCAGTGTCTTCATCGGATTCACCCTGCTTGTGCTGGTCGCGGACCTGGTGAACCCCGTCAAGATCAGCTAGTCGGACGGGTACGGCTGGTGTGCCCGGGGCCACCACCGTGCCGTACCGTTGGTGGCCGGGCGCGCGTTCATCGATGCGCCCGGCCCCGGCCGTTGTCAACGGGCCGGATCGACCGACACCTCAACCCCGGGGAACCCTGCGCACATGACCGCGATCTCGCTCGGTATTCCGTCCCTGCCGCTCAAGCCGCTCGCCAAGCGCCGTTACTCCCGGCAGATCATGGTCGGCAACGTGCCGGTCGGCGGCGACGCG
>NZ_JBITZW010000045.1:0-19066 GCF_044547105.1 Kitasatospora sp. NPDC052868
GGTTACATTCCGAACCCGGAAGCTAAGCCTCACAGCGCCGATGGTACTGCAGGGGGGACCCTGTGGGAGAGTAGGACGCCGCCGAACAATCATTCAGAGAAGCCCCCGCCGGGTGAACCGGGCGGGGGCTTTTCTGTTGTAGGGTCAACATGCAAAAGTCGTCATACGTACAGGAGGCCCCCGGGTGGAGGTCCAGGAGACGCGGGTCCAGACCGATCGCGTCCTCACCATCCCCAACCTGCTGAGCATGGGCCGGCTGGTCGGCGTTCCGCTCTTCCTCTGGTTGATCCTCTGGCCGGTGTTCGACGGGCCGAACAACGATGGCTGGGCACTGCTGATCCTGATGCTGAGCGGCATCAGCGACTACCTGGACGGCAAACTGGCCCGCAGGTGGGGGCAGATCAGCCGGGTCGGCCAGCTGCTCGACCCGCTGGCGGACCGTCTGTACGTCCTCTCCACCCTGCTCGGGTTGACCTGGCGTGAGATTCTGCCGTGGTGGCTCACCGCGATTCTGATCGCCCGTGAGCTGTTTATCGCGGCGCTGTTGCCCATTCTGAACCGGCACGGCTACGGCCCGTTGCAGGTGAGTTTCCTGGGGAAGGCCGCGACATTCAATCTGATGTACGCGTTTCCGCTTCTCCTGCTGGGTGCCGGTGACAGCTGGATCGCGCAGCCGGCCGAGATCGTGAGCTGGGCCTTCATCTGGTGGGGGACGGCACTGTACTGGTGGGCCGGTATTCTCTACGCGGTCCAGGCCCGACAGATCATCCGGGCGGGCGCAGCGTCCACAGTCTGAGACGCGATCTGAGAGAAGTCCCACGGCGACACGGTGCGTCGGACGATATCTTCCGGGTAGAGAACCTCTGGAACGGTTTGATGGACCTGCAGGGTCCACCACCGCGAAGGAGGACGCACCCGTAATGAAAGCCGTTGTAATGGCAGGGGGCGAAGGCACCCGACTCCGCCCGATGACCTCCAGCATGCCGAAGCCGCTGCTTCCGGTCGCCAACAGGCCGATCATGGAGCACGTGCTTCGGCTGCTGAAGCGGCACGGCCTCTCCGACACCGTCGTCACCGTCCAGTTCCTGGCCTCGCTGGTCAAGAACTACTTCGGTGACGGCGAAGAGCTGGGTATGCACCTGACGTATGCCAATGAGGAGACGCCGCTCGGCACTGCGGGGAGTGTCAAGAACGCCGAGGACGCGCTGAAGGACGATTCCTTTCTGGTGATCTCCGGCGACGCGTTGACCGACTTCGATCTCTCCGAATTGATCGCCTTTCACCGTAGTAAGAACGCACTGGTCACCGTCTGTCTGACCCGGGTACCGAATCCGTTGGAGTTCGGGATCACGATCACCGATGACGAGGGTCGGGTCGAGCGCTTCCTGGAGAAGCCGACCTGGGGACAGGTCTTCTCGGACACGGTGAACACCGGTATCTACGTCATGGAGCCGGAGGTCTTCGCCTACGTTGCCGCCGGCGAGTCCGTGGACTGGTCGAGTGACGTGTTCCCGCAGCTGCTGAAGGAGGGCAAGCGGGTCTACGGGTACGTGGCCGAGGGCTACTGGGAGGACGTGGGCACCCACGAGAGCTATGGCAAGGCCCAGGCGGACGTCCTGGAGGGCAAGGTCGACGTCGAGATCGACGGGTTCGAGATCTCGCCCGGCGTCTGGGTGGCCGAGGGCGCCGAGGTGGATCCGGAGGCGGTACTCCGCGGACCGCTGTACATCGGCGACTACGCCAAGGTCGAGGCCGGGGTCGAGATCCGCGAGCACACCGTGCTGGGCAGCAACGTGGTCGTCAAGCGCGGTGCGTTCCTGCACAAGGCCGTCATCCACGACAACGTCTACATCGGGCCGCAGAGCAACCTCCGCGGCTGTGTGATCGGCAAGAACACCGACGTCATGCGGGCCGCGCGGATCGAGGACGGCGCGGTCATCGGGGACGAGTGCCTGATCGGCGAGGAGTCGATCATCGCGGCCAACGTCCGGGTCTACCCGTTCAAGACCATCGAGGCCGGTGCGGTCGTCAACACCTCGGTGATCTGGGAGTCGCGCGGCCAGGAGCACCTGTTCGGGCTGCGCGGCGTCTCGGGCATCCTGAACGTCGAGATCACCCCGGAGCTGGCCGTCCGGCTGGCCGGCGCCTACGCGACGACG
Organism: Kitasatospora sp. NPDC052868; assembly: GCF_044547105.1. Taxonomy (NCBI): domain Bacteria; kingdom Bacillati; phylum Actinomycetota; class Actinomycetes; order Kitasatosporales; family Streptomycetaceae; genus Kitasatospora; species Kitasatospora sp. NPDC052868. The sequence continues at coordinate 2,160 of NZ_JBITZW010000045.1, forward strand.
CTGAAGAAGGGTGCCACCGTCACCATCGCGCGTGACCACTCGCGTGGTGCGCGTGCACTCAAGCGGGCGATGATCTCGGGGCTGCAGACCAGCGCGATCGACGTCCGCGACCTGGAGAACGTGCCGATGCCGGTGGCCCGGCAGCACACCGCGCGCGGAAGTGCGGGTGGGATCTTCCTGCGGACCACGCCGGGGGTGCCGGACTCGCTGGACATCCTCTTCTTCGACGAGCGCGGCGCCGACCTGTCCCAGGCCGGGCAGCGCAAGCTCGACCGGGTGTACGCACGTCAGGAGTACCGCCGGGCCTTCCCCGGGGAGATCGGCGACCTGACCTTCCCGTCCAGCGTCTTCGACTCCTATGCCGGCAATCTGTTGCGGACCATCGACACCACGGGGGTCCGCGAGGCGGGGCTGAAGGTGGTGGTGGACACCGCGCACGGCAGCGCCGGGCTCGTTCTGCCGAGCATCCTCGGGCGGCTCGGGGTGGAGGCGCTCACCGTCTCCAGCGGGCTGGACGAGGCGCGGCCCACCGAGGACGCCGAGGAGCGCCGGGCCGGGCTGGCCCGGCTGGGTGAGCTGGTGGCGTCCTCCCGGGCGGCCTTCGGGGTGCGCTTCGACCCGGTCGGCGAGCGGGTGGCCTTCGTGGACGAGCTGGGCCGGGTGATCGACGACGACCGGGCCCTGCTGGTGCTGCTGGACCTGGTCGCGGCCGAGCGGCGCAGCGGCCAGGTGGCGCTGCCCGTGACGACGACCAGGATCGCCGAGCAGGTCGCCGCGTACCACGGCACCCAGGTCATCTGGACCACGACGACGCCGGACGACCTGGCCAAGGCGGCCTCCGCCGAGGGCACGGTGTTCGGCGGCGACGGACGCGGCGGTTTCGTCGTACCGGAGTTCGGCGGTGTGCTGGACGGCGCGGCGGCCTTCGTCCGGCTGGTCGGGCTGGTGGCCCGGACCCAGCTCACGCTGAGCCAGATCGATGCCCGGATTCCGCAGGCGCACATCCGGCGGCGGGACATCGGCACGCCGTGGGCGGCGAAGGGCATGGTCATGCGCTCGGTGGTGGAGGCGGCCGGCAGTCGGCGGCTGGACACCACGGACGGGGTGCGGGTGGTCGAGGCGGACGGGCGTTGGACGCTCGTCCTGCCGGACCCGGCCGAGGCGGTCACCCACCTCTGGGCGGAGGGCCCCGACGATGCGGCCACCGAGGCGCTGCTGGACGAGTGGGCGGCGGTGGTCGACAGCGCCGGGCGGTGACGTGCGGGGTCTGATGCCGGGAGTCTGACGGCCGAGGTCTGATGCGCGGGCCGAGGTAGAGGGGACAGCGGGGTGGGCCGATCTGGCCCGCCCCGCTGTCCCGTGGGCATGGTGTCCGGTTCGGGTGGTTGGTCACCTTCCGTCCGCTTTGGCGTGTGTGCCCAGCTCAGGGGGTGTGCACAGGGCCCTTCGCCGACATGGGACGATGGTCCGCATGCCAGCGACGCCGACGCCGAGTGCCAGCAACGGACGGTTCAACCGTCCGGATGCCTCGATGTCCCTGCTGACCAACGTGATGGACCACAGCCTGGACGAGGGGTACGCGGAGGCGGCCGAGGCGCGGGGCGGGGACCACGACAGCCGGATACCCGGCACGGTCCGGGGTCTGCTCACGCTGGGCGCCGGACTGGCCCTGGTCGGGGCGGTGGTGACGGTGGGCGCGGTGAACGCGCACGAGGCCGCGCCGACGCTCGCCAAGGAGCGGGATGCGCTGATCCACCGGATCAACGACAGCAACGGCTCGGCGGACAACCTCCAGAAGCAGGTCCAGGACCTGCGGCGGAAGGTGGACAGCGCGCAGCGGCAGGCACTTCCCTCAGGTGACGGCGATCCGGCCTCCCTGGCGGGGGCGGTGGGTCTGGGCGAGGTCGCCGGGCCCGGCGCCAAGCTGGTGCTGGAGGACGCCGCGGGCACCGGCGCCGGCGGGAACGTCGACCCGCGCGCAGGGCAGGGGTTCGGGAACAGCGGCCGACTGCGGGACCGCGACCTGCAGCTGGTCGTGAACGGCCTCTGGGACGCGGGCGCCGAGGCGGTCTCCATCAACGGGCAGCGGCTCACCGCACTCTCGGCGATCAGGGCCGCGGGCGAGGCGGTGCTGGTGGACAACCGGCCGCTCGTCCCGCCGTACAACGTGCTGGTGCTCGGGGACGGGCCGAAGCTGGTCACCGCCTTCGAGAGCACGATGGCGGGCCAGTACCTGCGGCTGCTGCAGGAGAAGTACGGCATCAAGTCGACCATCTCCGCGCAGAAGAACCTGACGCTGCCGGCGGCGGTGGGTGTCACGCTGCGGACCGCCCAGCCGTTCACCCCGGAACCCTCGCCGACCCCGACCGCGCCGACTCCGGCCGTGCCGCCGTCGAACCCTTCCGGCAGCCCGTCCGGTAGTCCGTCGGCCGGCCCCTCCGCGAGCCCGACGGCGGGTACCCCGTCGTCGTCGGCGACGCCGGGGGGCCAGCCGTCGGGCAAGCGCTCGCCGAGCGCCACCACCAAGACCACGACCGCCCACTCGTCCACGGCGACCACGCCGGGGTCGTCCTCCGCAGGGACAGGAGCAGCTAAGCCGTGATTGCCGTACTGGGGCTCGTGATCGGGGTGGTGGTCGGACTCTTCGTCCAGCCCGAGGTGCCGGACGCCGTGGTGCCGTACCTGCCGATCGCCGTGGTGGCGGCGCTGGACGCCGTGTTCGGCGGTGTCCGGGCGATGCTGGACGGGATCTTCAACGACAAGGTCTTCATCGTGTCGTTCCTGTCGAACGTGGTGGTCGCTGCGCTGATCGTCTTCCTGGGGGACCAGCTGGGCGTCGGTTCGCAGCTGTCCACGGGTGTGGTCGTCGTCCTCGGTATCCGCATCTTCTCCAACGCCGCTGCGATCAGGCGCCATGTCTTCCGCGCCTGAGTCGGGCCGGGAGAGGCCGGCGGACGGGGACGCGCAGGTGCACCCGGACGCGGACGGACGGGCAGGAGCCGGTGTGCGCGAGGGCAGCGACGCGGGGCGGCGGACGAAGGCGACCGGTGAGGTGGCCGTGATGGCGACGGGGACGTCGGCCGGGTCTTCGGCCGGGAAGCCCGCCGAGGCGGTGGCGGTGCCGGAGAAGTCCGCGCGGGCGTCCGTCGAGGAGCCTGCGGCCGAGGCTTCGGAGGAAGCCGCAGAGGGCTCTTCGGGCAGCCCGTCGGAGCTGTCCGGTGTGGAGCGCGACGGCCGCTCCGAGGCAGTTGACTCGAAGCCGGCCGCGCCGGCGGCGGGGGAGCCCGAGGTCGACGCCAAGGCCGAGGCCGAGGCCGACATTGGGCCGGTTCCGGCCGCCGAGGACTCCGAACCGCAGCCCGAGCAGGCCGTCGAGCCAGCCGTCGAGCCGGCCGTTGATCCCGCCGGCGAGGAGGCTGCCGAGGCCGTTGCCGCACCCGGCCCGGGGGCCACCGAGGCTGAGCCCGCGTCCGGGCCCGCGCCCGAGGCGAAGCCGGAACCGGAGCCCGAGGCCGGGTCGGAGCCCGCCGTGGACCGCGGTGCCGGTCGCCGTCGGCTCCAGGCGGCCCTCTGGCCGCCGCGCCTGTCGCGCGGGCAGCTGGTGGTGGCGCTGCTGCTGTTCTCGCTCGGTCTGGGACTGGCGATCCAGGTCCGTTCCACCAACGACCACCACAGCCAGCTGCGCGGCGCCCGACAGGAGGATCTTGTCCGCATCCTCGACGAACTGGACGGCCGCCAGCAGCGTCTACAGCAGGAGAAGGCGGAGCTTGAGCAGTCCCTGGCCAAGTTGGAGAACAGCTCCAACCAGGCCAAGGAGGCCCAGGAGCAGACCAGGAAGAAGGTGACGGAACTCGGCGTGCTCGCCGGGACCGTCAAAGCCACTGGTCCGGGCATCGTACTGACGGTCGATGATCCCCAAGGGCAGGTGAAGGCAGATATGCTGCTGGACACCCTGCAGGAACTCCGAGCGGCGGGGGCGGAGGCGATTCAGATCAACGATGTGCGCGTGGTGGTCAACACCTACTTCACGGACGCGTCCGGCGGCGGTGTGCAGATCGACGGCAAGAAGGTCTCGCAGCCCTACCGATTCACCGTCGTGGGGAACCCGCAGGACCTCACGCCCGCGCTGAACATTCCGGGAGGTGTGGTCCGCACCCTGGAGAGTCATCAGGCACGGGCGACGATCTCCCAGCAGCAGAAGGTGGTCGTCGACGCCCTCGTCGATCTGAAGACACCGCAGTACGCCAAGCCGGCTCCGAAGTGACGGGCCGCCCGCCGAACGTCCCGTCACCTGCGGGTGGCCCCCGGTGCGGGGTTTCCCGGGGACGTGGGCGACACTGGTCCATACCGCAGCACGTCGGAGCACCACACGTCGGAGCACCACTCCAGCCGGCCCGATCCACGACCGGGCCCGCAGCCTGTCCGAGGTTCTCACCCTGCCCCGCGGGCGGGTCTGTCACACGCAAGGGGATTCGCCCGTGAGTTTCTTCTCGAAGTTGTTCGGTCGCAACAAGGGTCGTGACGCGGCCGCCGTCGAGGCGCCCACCGCGCGTCACCGCCGCGCCGACGAAGAGCGCGCCGTGCCGGGCATGCGTCCGGCCCCGGAGGGCGTGGAGTACGCCGAGCACCAGATGTTCCGGGACGGCGCCGGTACCCAGTTCGCGGGGAATCAGGCGGGCTACGGCGCGTCGGTTGACCCCTCCGGCGCGCCGCGCATAGGTTTCCCGTCAGGACCCTCAACCTCTGGTGGAGGGTTCGCCCCGGACCCGTACGCCGGGCACAACCCGTCGGGTGTGCCGCGCCAGGAGGCTGTGAACATGGCTGGCCCCACTCCGTGCCCCAGGTGCGGCAACCAGAACCCGTCCGCGGCCCGCTTCTGTTCCAACTGCGGTACGGCGCTTCGCGGTGGCGCGCTGCCCGAGGGGGCGGCGGAGACCACGTCGACCATCTCGATCTCCGGCCTGGAGTCCTACGACCCCAACACCACCACCGGCACCGGCGCCACTCCGGCGCTGTCGGCCGAGGTGCTGTCGGCGATCGACGCGCTGCCGCCGGGCTCGGCCCTGCTGATCGTCCAGCGCGGCCCGAACTCGGGCAGCCGGTTCCTGTTGGACTCGGACATCACCACGGCAGGCCGTCACCCGCAGGGCGACATCTTCCTGGACGACGTGACCGTCTCGCGCCGCCACGTGGAGTTCCGCCGCACCCAGGCGGGCTTCAGCGTCGCCGACGTCGGCAGCCTCAACGGCACCTACGTCAACCGGGAGCGGATCGACGAGGTGCCGCTGAACAACGGCGACGAGGTGCAGATCGGGAAGTACCGGCTGGTGTTCTTCGCCGGCCACAACCGGGGGTACTGAACCCAACGTCGGCAGGAGCCCGAGTGAGCGCGAATACTCCTTCATCTCTCGGGGCGGCCAACCCCGCGCCGTCCGGTCCGCCAGCGGACCAGGGCATGCGCGGGGTGGTCGCGGCCCCCAGGCAGCCGGTCCGTCCGGACCGGCCGGCCGGGGGCGGCCGACGGCGCGGCGGCGACGAGCTGCTGAGCATCGGCGCGGTGCTGACCTTCCTGCGGGACGACTTCCCCGAGGTCACCATCTCCAAGATCCGCTTCCTTGAGGCGGAGGGCCTGGTCGAGCCCCAGCGCACCCCCTCGGGGTACCGCAAGTTCAGCCCGGCCGACGTCGAGCGGCTGGCCTACGTGCTGCGGATGCAGCGCGACCACTATCTGCCGCTGCGGGTGATCCGCGAGCACCTGGACGCGATCGAGCGCGGTGAGAGCCCGCCCGCGCTGCCCCCTGCGGACGCCCGGCCGGGGCCGCTGGAGGAGGCGGACCGGGAGCTGGTGGCGGCCGCGGAGTCCGGCGCCGGGGTCCGGCTGGGGCGGGCGGAGCTGCTGGCCGCCGCCGAGGCCGGCGAGGGCGAGCTGGCCGAGTGGGAGGCCTACGGACTGGTCGCCCCTGGTTCGGACGGCGGGTACGACGGCGAGGCGCTGCAGGTGGCCAGGCTGGTCGCCGAGCTCGGCCGGTTCGGCCTCGAGCCCCGGCACCTGAGAGCCATGAAGGCCGCCGCGGACCGGGAGATCGCCCTGGTCGAGCAGGTGGTCGCGCCGCTGCGCCGGCACCGCAATCCGCAGACCAGGGCGCATGCCGAGGCCACCGCCCGGGAGCTGGCCACGCTGTCGGTGCGGCTTCACGCGGCCATGGTCCAGGCCGGGCTGAAGACCCGCGGGTAGCTTTTTTCGCACCGGCCGCACCTCGCTGACCAGCGGCGTCCGCTCTGCGCTTTCATATCCGGGGCGCGGGCCATAGGGTTGCGTGTGTGAATGAGCTCGACGTCGTGGGTGTCCGGGTGGAGATGCCTTCCAACCAGCCGATCGTGCTGCTGCGCGAGGTGGGCGGCGATCGCTACCTGCCGATCTGGATCGGCCCCGGCGAGGCGACCGCGATCGCCTTCGCCCAGCAGGGCATGACGCCGGTGCGCCCGCTGACGCACGACCTCTTCAAAGACGTCCTGGAGGCGCTCGGCCAGCAGCTCACCGAGGTCCGGATCACCGATCTGCGGGAGGGCGTGTTCTACGCCGAGCTGGTCTTCACCGGCGGTGTCGAGGTGAGTGCCCGGCCGTCCGACGCGATAGCGCTGGCGCTGCGCACCGGCACGCCGATCTACGGGAGCGAGGAGGTGCTCGCCGAGGCGGGCATCGCGATCCCGGACGAGCAGGAGGACGAGGTCGAGAAGTTCCGCGAGTTCCTCGACCAGGTGTCGCCCGACGACTTCGGCGGCAGCGGCCCGCAGTAGTGCGGCCGTGGTGCGGCAGTGGATGAACGCTGTGTGGTCGAAACACCGCGCGGCGTTTTGCCAAAAATCGTCCACCTACCCACACTGGGGGCACGAAAAACCACTCTCCTGAGTGACGCGGTTTATCCGGCTCGGCGTGGCGATCGTTGACGGGCCATAGGGGACTGCCTACCGTCAGGAGTGGCTGCCCGGGTGTCTGTCGCCCGCGGTCTTGGGTTGCCCGCAGCACGAGTGGACGGAGGTAGGCATGACCAGCACCGGCGATGAAGTGGCCGTGGGAGGCCTGTGTGCCGTACACGTGCCGCGCACCGCTCGCAGCGTGGCCGACCTGTCCCGGTCGGATCTGCCCAGGGTGGGCCGGTTCCCGGCGGTACAGCCGGGTCAGCCGGCCATCGAGCGGCTCGCGCCGAGTTCGGAGCTGATCGGCTACCGGGGCCCGACGGCCTGTGCGGCCGCCGGGATCACCTACCGTCAACTGGACTACTGGGCCCGGACGGGGCTCCTGGAGCCCAGCGTCCGCACGGTCTACCCGGCGAGCAGTCAGCGGCTCTACAGCTTCCGCGACATCCTGCTGCTGAAGATCGTCAAGCGGCTGCTGGACGCGGGTGTCTCGCTGCAGAACATCCGGGTGGCGGTCGCCCATCTGCAGTCGGCCGAGTCCGGCGACCTGACCGGGCTCACCCTGATGTGTGACGGTGCGACGGTCTACGAGTGCACCACGCCCCAGCAGGTGGTCGACCTGTTGAAGAGCGGTCAGGGCGTCTTCGGCATCGCCGTCGGAGCGGTCTGGCAGGAGCTGGAGCTGGCCGTCGGGCGGCTGCACGCCGAGCGGACGGACACCGGCGAGACCCTGGTCGGCCACGACCCGGCGGACGAGCTGGCACAGCGCCGCAACCGGGCGGTCTGACCCGGGTACTGACGAGGCCGCGGGCCCGGACGGGGAACCGTCCGGGCCCGCGGCCTCGTCGTGCCTGGTGAACTGATCAAGCCTGGTGGACCGATCAAGGGGGGCACGTGCGGTTCGGCTCCGGTATACCCGGCCTGCTGCTGCGGCGGGTACGGCGGCTCGGCGTCCGGCTGCGGCGGCGGCGCGCCCAGCGCAGGATCTTCCAGCTGGCGACGGTGTTCTGCTGCCTCGCCCTGGCTCCGAGCGCCTGGCTGTGGATCGCCGGGGAGGGCCGGGTGGGCTCGGTGGAGAGCGCGCCGAAGGCACCGGTGGCGGTGGTGTTCGGCGCCGGGCTGTACGAGGGCAGGCCGTCGCCGTACCTGGCGCACCGGCTGGACGCGGCGGTGGACCTGTACCGGCTGGAGAAGGTCCAGGCGATCCTGGTGACCGGGGACAACGGGCGGGACGGCTACGACGAGACCGATGCGATGCGGCGCTACCTGATCGAGCACGGTGTGCCGCAGGTGCGGGTGGTCGGCGACCACGCGGGCTTCGACACCTGGGACTCCTGCACCCGGGCGCGCCGGATCTTCGGGGTGGACCGGGCGGTGCTGGTCAGCCAGGACTTCCACGTCCGGCGGGCGCTGGCGCTCTGCCAGGCGGCGGGCATCGACGCGTACGCGGTGGGGGTGCCGGAGGTCCACGACCTCACCTGGCTGTACGGCGGGGTGCGGGAGATCCCGGGCGCGGGCAAGGCGGCGCTGAACGCCTGGCTGCGGCCGGACCCGGTGTTCCTCGGCCCGCAGGAGCAGGGCATCCCGCGGGCGCTGGCCGACGCGGCGGCGGCCGGCCCGCGCTGAGACCGGTCGGCGGCCGCGTTCGCACGGACTGTCGGACCCGTGCGGCATGATCGGCGGGTGCGGTCACTGCCGAGCATCATCCACCTCGACATGGACGCCTTCTTCGCGGCGGTGGAGCAGGCGGCCAAGCCGAGCCTGCGGGGGAAGCCGGTGATCGTCGGCGGGCTCGGCGGGCGCGGGGTGGTCTCCACGGCCTCGTACGAGGCGCGCAGGTTCGGGGTGCACTCGGCGATGCCGATGGCGCAGGCCCGTCGGCTCTGCCCCAACGCGGCCTTCCTGTCCGGGCGGTTCGAGGCCTACCGGCAGGTCAGCGAGCTGGTGATGGGCCTGCTGCGGGAGCTGTCGCCGCTGGTGCAGCCGCTCAGCCTGGACGAGGCCTTCGTCGACCTGGAGGCGGGCCCCTACGGGCCGGCCCTGCTGGAGGCGGAGCACGGGACGGGGGAGCAGCTGGTGCTCGCCCTGGCGGAGGACCTGCGGGCGGACATCCAGCGGCGGACCGGCCTGACCGCCTCGGTCGGGGCCGCCGGGTCCAAGCTGATGGCGAAGATCGCCTCCGAGCAGGCCAAGCCGGACGGGCTGGTGCTGGTCGAGCCGGGGCAGGAGCGGGCGGTGCTCGGGCCGATGCCGGTACGGGCGCTGCCCGGGGTCGGCCCGGCCACCGAACAGGCGCTGCGCCGGGCCGGGTTGAACACGGTGGCCGACCTCGCGGAGGCCGGTGAGGCGGAGCTGGTGCAGCTGCTGGGCAAGGCGCACGGCGCCGGGGTCCACCAGATGTCGATAGGGCTGGACGACCGGCCGGTGGTGGCCGACCAGGACGCCAAGTCGGTTTCGGTGGAGGACACCTTCGAGGTGGACCTGGCCGACCGGGACCGGGTGCTGCGCGAGGTGGACGTGCTCGCCGCGCGGTGTGTGCGGCGGCTGCGGGCGGCCGGGCGCTCGGGGCGGACGGTGGTGCTGAAGGTGCGCCGGTTCGACTTCTCGACGCTGACCCGGTCGGAGACGCTGCGCGGGCCGACGGACGACGAGTCGGTGATCACCGAGACGGCCCGGCGGCTGGCCTCCCAGGTCGACATCACGGGCGGGGTGCGGCTGCTCGGCGTCGGCGTCTCGCAGCTGGCCGACTACACCCAGGAGGACCTGTTCGCGCAGGCCGTCCGGGAGTCGGCGCAGGAGCAGGAGACGGCGCAGGGCGAGGAGGAGCGGGTCGAGGTGGCGGAGGCGGTGGCCGTCCGGCACTGGATGCCCGGGCAGGACGTGCACCACGCGGAGCTCGGGCCCGGGTGGGTGCAGGGCAGCGGGGTCGGCCGGGTGACCGTGCGGTTCGAGACGCCGTGGAGCGGGCCGGGGCGGGTGCGGACCTTCTCGGTGGACGATCCGGCGCTGGAGCCGGCCCGACCACTGCCGCTGCGCGAGAGCGAGGGCGGTGGCGAGGGCGGTGGCGAGGACGAGGGTGCGGAAGGGTCGGCCGAGGGGTCGGCGGGCGGGGGCTGAGACACGAAGCGGCCCCACCCGGAGGGGGTCCGGGTGGGGCCGCGTGTCGGACGAGCCCTCGGGCGGTCGCGATGCCCTCGTCGACCGTTCGGGGGCCCGGTCCCCCTCGCGCCCTGTCCCTGGGCGCGAGGGGTGGACGCCTCGTCAGGCGTCGGTCTTGGCCGGCACCGGGCCGGAGCCGAGGTCCGCCATGTCGTTGCCGACGGCGACGGTGGTGGTGGGCTTGATGGTGCGGATCAGGAAGGGGACGGCGCCGGCGATCGCGCAGACCGCTGCGGCGACCCAGAACGCGTGCTTGTAGGCGTCCAGGGTGGGCAGCAGGACCGGGATCGGCAGCTTCATGGTGTCGCCGGTCAGGATGGCGGCCATCACGGCGGTGCCGATCGCGCCACCGACGGTGCGCAGCACGGCGTTCATGCCGTTGGCGATGCCGCTCTGCTCGACCGGGACGGCGCCGTTGATGTAGGCCGGCATCGCGGAGAAGGCGAGGCCGATACCGAGGCCGAAGATCGCCGAGGCGGTGTAGATGTCGCCCTCGTGGCTGTGGCGCAGGGCCAGGTAGGCCATCGCGACGGCACCGAGGACGCCACCGAGGACCAGCGGCAGGCGCGGACCGCGGCGGGCGATCAGCAGGGCGCCGAGCGGGGCGGCGACCATCGAGCCGAGGGCCGAGGGCAGCAGCATCACACCGGCGTGCAGCACCGTGGCGGTGAAGCCGTAGTGGGTGAGCTTCTCCGGGGTCTGGGCGAAGTTGCTGATCACCATGAACGAGCCGTACATGCCGAAGCCGATCAGCAGGCCGGCCAGGTTGGTGAAGGCGACGGCCGGGCGGGACATCATCTTCATGTCGACCAGCGGGTGCTTGACCTTGACCTCGATGACACCCCAGATCAGGGCGACCACGGCGGCCACGGCGAACAGGCCGAGGGTCTTGGTGGAGGTCCAGCCCCAGGTGTTGCCCTGGCTGACCGCGACCAGCAGGGCGGAGAGCCAGCCGGCCAGGGTGATCGCGCCGAGCGGGTCGGCGCCGCCCTCCTTGTCGGTGACCGGGTCGCTGGGCACCCGGAAGGCGACCAGGGCGACCGCGAGCAGGCCGAAGGCCAGGCCCATCCAGAAGATGGACTTGTAGCTCCAGTGCTCCAGCAGCAGGCCGGTGGCGACCAGGCCGAGGCCGCTGCCGACGCCCATCGAGGCGCTGATCGCGGCGACGCCGCCGGTGACCTTCTGCTTGGGCAGCTCGTCGCGGACGATGCTGATCGCCAGCGGGAGCACGCCACCGCCGGCGCCCTGCAGGACGCGGGCGACGACCAGCCAGGTGAAGGAGTGGGTGCTGACCGCGAGCGCCGAGCCGGCCACCAGACCGGTCAGCGAGATCAGCAGCATCGGCTTGCGGCCACGCAGGTCGCCGAAGCGGCCCAGCAGGGGGGTCAGCACGGCTGCGGAGAGCAGGTTGGCCGTCATCAGCCAGGTGATGCTGGAGCCGGAGACGTCGAGCTCCTTGGCCAGCGAGGGCAGGATCGGGACGACCGCGGTCTGCACCACGCTGAACGACAGCATCGCCAGGATCAGGGCCGGCAGGACCCGGGCGCTGCTCTGCTTCTCGGCCGTAGTGGTGGGCTGTGGTGCCTCACTCACGGTTGCTTCCTCCCGTACATAGTGAATGAACTGAAATAACCATGCAGGCAGATACTTCAGTGTGTCAAATATCGATCGGTGAAGCTTTGGCAAAGTCGAAGGACCCCGGACCGTGGCGGTCCGGGGTCCCTGGTGAGAGCGGGTCAGGCGAGCGGCCTCAGCGGGGCCGGCCGGGTCGCGTCGGCCACCGAGGCGAGCGGGGAGGGGGAGGAGGACGAGGACGGGGGCGACGAGGGTGAGGTCGACGTCGTCGAGGAGAGCGCGTCCGAGGGGGTCGAATGCATGGGCGGCGGCGTGTGCGCGGTCGAGGGGGCGGGGGTCGAGGTGGTCGCGGTGTTGTCGTGCACCTCGACGTGCTCGCGGCGCAGCTCGTCGCGGATCACCTCCTCGGAGGTGTACCGCTCGACGACCAGGCGGACCCGCTCGATCGGCGCCAGGTACTTGCGGACCACCGGGCGCTCCTCGCGCAGGGTGACCTCCTCGACGGCCTCGGCGATGTCCTTGTCGCTGAGCGCCGCCCGCTCGGCATCGCCGACCGGCATCCGCTCGACCCGGACCCGCTCGCGCACCACCGGGACGCGGCGCTCGACCGGCTCGCTGGTCACGTACTTGCGCAGCTTGGCGGTGCCCAGGACGTGCCACTCGGTGATGATGTCCAGGCGCTCCTCGCGGCAGGTGATCTCCACCGGGCCGCTGGGCGCGGACGCGGCCGGGCCGCCGGTGGCGGCCGGGGTGGTGGAGGGCGCGGCACTCGGGGTGCCGACCGGGGTGGCGGGGACGACCGGGGCGGCGGGCGCCGAGCTGCTCGGCGCCCGGGTCTCGGGTGCGGCGGTACTGACGGTCCGCACGTTGGCCTCCGTGGCGGGTTCGGACGGCTTGCCGAGGTCGGCCGCCGGGATGGTGGGGGAGCTCGGGGTCGTGCTCTCCGCCGAGTGGAAGGCGAGCGGCTTGACCGGCGCCGCGGCCGGGGGCGGGGTCACGGGCGGGGCCGTCGGCGGGGTCGGCGACGGCGCCGGGTCGGACGCCGTGCTGGTGGCGGCCGCCGCGCCCGCCGCGGCGCCTGCGGCCGCGGCCGTTCCGGTCGCGCGGCCCGTGGTCGAATCCGCCGCCGGGACGGAGCCGAAGTCCAGGTCGGCCGGCTGGGAGCCGGAGCCGTCCCCCGCGGCCGGGCTGCCGTCCAGCGGGGTGTCCAGCCCGTAGTAGCGGTACAGCTGGAGTTCCTGGGCGGGTGACAGGTGCTGGCCCACGCCGAAGTCCGGCGACTCCTTCACCAGCGACTTGTCGTACGGCACCCGCAGCTCGTCGCCGGAGAACTCGCTCGTGGTCAGCGGGACGAAGGCGTCCCGCCCGAAGATGCCGGTACGGACGGCGGCCCACTCCGGTTGGCCGGTGGCGTCGTCCAGGTACACCTCGTCGACCGTGCCGATCTTGTCTCCATTGCGGTCGACCGCCTTGTGGCCGATCAGGTCCCGGGGGTCGATATCGGTCTGCACGCTTTCCTCCAGTCGCTGCTCCTGCGGAACTCCCGCAGGTCGGCGGCTGGAGCGCCCTTCCCATCCGCCACTTCACACCAAAAGGCATGAAGCGGACACCCGCGACCCGGGCGGGGCCGGACGGGCCACCCGCTGCGCCGTCCGGGTCATGCGCGAACTCTGCGAGTGACCTGACGCACCCGTGAACGGAGGGCTTCCCGCTGGTACCCTGGGCGCGACCGCCGAGCCCGCTCGGGAGAGTCCCCGAGAGCGGAAGTCGCTGGTCGGGGCGCCGAAGGAGCAACTCCTCCCCGGAATCTCTCAGGCATCCGTACCGTGTGGGATAGGTCACTCTGGAAAGCAGGGCAGGACCGCCGGCGAGGGAGCCGACGGCCACCACCCTCACCGACGGTGCAAGCCGGCGGGGCGCCCACAGCGCACCGCGCGGGCGAAGCTCTCAGGTCCCGATGACAGAGGGGGAGGCCTGTCGGGTCCGCCCGCCCAGGTCGATCCGCTGTTGTCCACAGCGGCTAAGCCGCCCGGCGCGCGTACCCCCGCCGGTCCGTGACCAGGAGGCCTCGACCACATGAACGCCCAGCCGAACGCGGGACGCCCCACCAGCGTCCCGACCCTCACCGAGCTTGAGCTGGCCAGTCCCTTCGAGAACCGCCACATCGGCCCCGACGCCGCCGCGCAGGAGAAGATGCTGGCCCACGTCGGCTACGGCTCCCTGGACGAGCTCGCCGCCACCGCCGTGCCGGACGCGATCCGCTCCATCACCGCCCTGGACCTGCCCGCCGGCCGCAGCGAGGCCCAGGTCCTCGCCGAGCTGCGCGAGCTGGCCGGCCGCAACCGGGTGCTCCAGCCGATGATCGGCCTGGGCTACTACGGCACCTTCACCCCGCCGGTGGTGCTGCGCAACGTCCTGGAGAACCCGGCCTGGTACACGGCCTACACGCCGTACCAGCCGGAGATCTCGCAGGGCCGCCTGGAAGCGCTGATCAACTTCCAGACCCTGGTCTCCGACCTGACCGGTCTGCCCACCTCCGGCTCCTCGCTGCTGGACGAGGGCACCGCGGCCGCCGAGGCGATGGCCCTGGCCCGCCGTGTCACCAAGGTCAAGGGCGGTGTCTTCCTGGTCGACGCCGAGACCCTGCCGCAGACCGTCGCGGTGATCCAGACCCGTGCCGAGCCGACCGGTGTCGAGGTCGTCGTCGCCGACCTCTCCGCGGGCATCCCGGCCGAGATCGCCGAGCGCGGCGTCTTCGGCCTGCTGCTCCAGTACCCGGGCGCCACCGGCGTGGTGCGCGACCTCGCCCCCGTCATCGAGCAGGCCCACGGCCTCGGCGCGATCGTCGCCGTCGCCGCCGACCTGCTGGCGCTGACCCTGCTGAAGTCCCCGGGTTCGCTCGGTGCCGACATCGCCTGCGGCACCTCGCAGCGCTTCGGCGTCCCGATGGGCTTCGGCGGCCCGCACGCCGGCTACCTGTCGGTCCGCGCCGAGTACGCCCGCTCGCTGCCCGGCCGCCTGGTCGGCGTCTCCGTCGACGTCGACGGCAACCGCGCCTACCGCCTGGCGCTGCAGACCCGTGAGCAGCACATCCGCCGCGAGAAGGCCACCAGCAACATCTGCACCGCCCAGGTGCTGCTCGCCGTGATGGCCTCCATGTACGCCGTCTACCACGGCCCGGACGGCCTGGCGGACATCGCCCGCCGCACCCACCGCTACGCCGCCGCGCTCGCCGAGGGCCTGCGGGCCGGCGGTGTCGAGCTGCTGCACGGCGAGTTCTTCGACACCGTCACCGCGGTCGTCCCCGGCCGTGCCGCCGAGATCGCCGAGGCCGCCCGGGCCAACGGCATCAACGTGTTCCAGGACGGCGCGGACCGGATCTCCGTCTCCACCGACGAGACCACCACCCGCGAGCACCTGGCCGGCGTCTGGGCCGCGTTCGGCGTCCAGGGCGTCGAGGTGGCGGAGAGCGCCGACGCGCTGCCCGCCGCGCTGCTGCGCGAGGACGAGTACCTGACCCACCCGGTCTTCCACAGCCACCGCTCCGAGACCGCCATGCTGCGCTACCTGCGCCGCCTGTCGGACCGCGACTACGCGCTGGACCGCGGCATGATCCCGCTGGGCTCCTGCACCATGAAGCTCAACGCGACCACCGAGATGGAGCCGGTGACCTGGCCCGAGTTCGGCCAGCTGCACCCGTTCGCGCCGATCGAGCAGGCGCAGGGCTTCCTCACCCTGATCCGCCAGCTGGAGCAGCAGCTGGTCGAGGTGACCGGCTACGACGCCGTCTCCATCCAGCCGAACGCCGGCTCCCAGGGCGAGCTGGCCGGCCTGCTGGCGGTCCGCGCGTACCACCACGCCAACGGCGACACCCAGCGTGACGTCTGCCTGATCCCGTCCTCCGCGCACGGCACCAACGCGGCCTCCGCCGTGATGGCCGGCATGCGCGTGGTCGTGGTCAAGACCCTGGTCGACGGCGACGTGGACGTCGAGGACCTCAAGGCCAAGATCGCGCAGCACCGCGACCAGCTCGCCGTGCTGATGGTCACCTACCCGTCCACCCACGGCGTGTACGAGACCGAGATCACCGACATCTGCGCGGCGGTGCACGAGGCCGGCGGCCAGGTGTACGTGGACGGTGCCAACCTGAACGCCCTGGTCGGCCTCGCCAAGCCGGGCAAGTTCGGCGCGGACGTCTCGCACCTGAACCTGCACAAGACCTTCTGCATCCCGCACGGCGGCGGCGGCCCGGGCGTCGGCCCGGTCGCGGTGCGCGCGCACCTCGCGCCGTACCTGCCGAACCACCCGCTCCAGGCGGAGGCGGGCCCGGCCACCGGCGTCGGCCCGATCTCGGCCGCGCCGTGGGGCTCGGCGGCCATCCTGCCGATCTCCTGGGCGTACGTCCGGCTGATGGGCGGCGAGGGCCTCAAGCACGCGACCCAGGTCGCGGTGCTGAACGCCAACTACATCGCCAAGCGGCTGGCCCCGCACTTCCCGGTGCTCTACACCGGCCCCGGCGGCCTGGTCGCGCACGAGTGCATCATCGACCTGCGCCCGCTCACCAAGGAGACCGGCGTCTCGGTGGACGACATCGCCAAGCGCCTGATCGACTACGGGTTCCACGCGCCGACGATGTCCTTCCCGGTGGCCGGCACCCTGATGATCGAGCCGACCGAGTCCGAGGACCTGCACGAGATCGACCGGTTCTGCGACGCGATGATCGAGATCCGGGCCGAGATCGAGAAGGTCGGCTCGGGCGAGTGGGCGGCGGACGACAACCCGCTGCGCAACGCCCCGCACACCGCCGCCGTGATGGTCGGCGACTGGGCGCACGGCTACTCGCGGCAGGAGGCGGTCTTCCCGGCGAGTGTGAACCCGGCGGACAAGTACTGGCCGCCGGTCAGCCGGATCGACGGCGCGTACGGCGACCGCAACCTGGTCTGCTCCTGCCCGCCGCTGGACGAGTACGGCGTCTGACGGTCGGATCCGACAGCATGCGGCAGGGCCCCGGCGGAACGTTCCGCCGGGGCCCTGCCCGTTTCGTCGTGCTGTGGCGGCTGCCCCGCCGGCGGTCGTGTGACCGGGGTGTCGTCGTTCGCCTGGCCGCCAGACCCGGACCGGTCCCGGAGCCGTTCGGCCCCGGGGTCGTCCGGCCGCTTGGGGCCTAGGGCGTTTCTTTCGGATCATCGGATCGTTGGTCTGGTCGTGCCGTTGACTGACGCGCAGTGGGCGCGAATAGAGCCGTTGTTGCCGGA
>NZ_JBITZW010000046.1:0-16754 GCF_044547105.1 Kitasatospora sp. NPDC052868
CGGCTCGGCCGCCCCCGGGGCGGTCGACCCGCCGGGGAGTTTCAGCGGGTGGAGCGAAGCGGAGGCCGGTGAAAGTCTTCGGCGGGCTTGGCCGGGCGGCCCCGGTTGGGGGTGGCAGGGTTCGGAGGCGCCCACCGAGGGATCACCCGCGCAACGGCCCGCACCACCCACCGAGGTGCAGACACCAAGATCACCGGGGCCCACCCCCTTGGAGGTGGCCCGCCGGAGGCATGCCGTGACGCGAGCCGGAGCACCCTCCGGCGGCAGGGGAGGGGCGGGTGCAGAACCCGGGCGAACCGGACACCCGCTCTCGAACCCGTTACGTAACGGGTTTTGACGCGCGGTCCGGTTCAGGGGCGGTCGGCGGGCGGAGCGAGGGGAGCCGACGGGGTGGGGAACGGGCGGGGCGGAGGCAGGGCTGCGGCGAGGTTGGAGAACAGCTCGTAGACCCGCCAGCCGACGAAGGCGACCACCACCAGGGTGACGGTCAGTGACAGCTTCGACCGGGTCACCAGGGCGACCGTGCTGCGCAGGAGCTGCCGATTGGCGCTCTCCCAGGCGGGGGCCGGCGGTGCCCAGGGGAGGGGGCGGACCGGGGCGGGCGGGGCGTCGACGGGGGTGATGCTCTGCTGCTCGGGCTCCCGGCCGTCGTGCACGGCGTCGATGTGCCGACGCTGCTCGTCCCGCGCCTCGAAGGGGTACTGGTGGTCGCTGATGGTGCGGCAGACCCCGCAGCGGTACCGGTGCAAGATCATGATCCCCTCCCGGCGGGGCGTGTAGTCGAGGGCTGTAGTCGGCGTGTAGTCGGGCGTGTAGTCGTGTGGTTTTCGCAGGTCAGCCGCCGGGTGTAGTCGAGCCCGGCGAGGCCCTGGCCCTCCCCGGGGGAGAGGGCTTGGAAGGGGCTGTCCGAGCATGCCAGAGCCCCCGCCCGGCCGGTGGCCGAACGGGGGCTCAGGTGGTGCTGATCGGGGAGGTCTACACGGCCTCGGCGAGAGGGCGGTCCGGGACCGGCTGCTGGGGCAGCGCCGGGGGCCGCCCGAAGTGGGCCTCCCAGCCCGCCACGGACAGGCCCGGGGAGACCCCCTTGCCCACCCGGATCTTGCGCTCGACGGGGAGGCCGGCGGCCCGCGCGACGGAGCCGAAATCCCGGGTGCTGTACGCAGGGTAGTGGCCGTGCCGCTGGAGGGAGGCGAGGACCTCGGACAGGTGGACGTGCCCGCGGCCCTCGTCGGCCTGCGCCCGGATGGCCACCATGCACTCGACGGTGGAGACCAGTTCGGCGTCGGTGAGCTTCGCGCCGGGGAGGTCCTCGACGGCCTGGTCCTCGTCGTCCTCGGCGTCCTCGACGGCGTCGAGGTCGTCGCCGTCGAGGTCGTCGCCGTCGAGCAGCTGCTCGTCGTCCTCGGCGGAGGCCTTCGCCGGGGCAGGGGCGTGGATCAGTGCGGCGATCCACCACACCCCGGCCAGCAGGCCGATGCCCGGCCCGACCCAGGGGCGGGCCAGGGACCAGACCAGCGGCCCGCCGACGACGAGCAGCAGCGCCGCCGCGCCGGCGGAGTCCTTGAACTTCTCGAAGCTGGCCTTGCGGGCGGCCTTCGCCCGCTCCAGCTCGACCTCACGGGCCGCCACCTGCCCGGCCTCCTGGGCCTGGAGGAGTGCGGCGCGCTTGACCGGGTCGGTCTCGGCGATCAGCTTCTTGGCGAAGGCGATCTCGGCGGCCTCGGCGACCTCGGCGGCGATCCGCTCCCGGTTGGCCTGGAGCGCGGCGGCCTCGGCGCGCCGCGTGCGGTGGGGCGTCATCAGCTTGTGGATCAGCACGGGGGTTCCGGTGCACAGGCCGGTGACCGGCCACAGCAGGGTGGCGCGCAGGCCCTCGGTGGGGATGATCTTCTCCATGGCGGTCAGCCGATGAACGAGGTGATCAGGCCGCTGAGGATGCTGGACGGCAGGGCCCAGAGTCCGCCGGCGGCGGTGAACAGGGACGGGGCGACGGCACCGAACAGGGAGTCCTTCCAGGCCCGCGGCTTGAGTCCGAACACCGCGATGGTCAGCACGGCGGCCGTCGCGCCGGTCTTCCACTCGCCGAGCGCGGCGTTGGCCTGGAAGGACGTGCTGAGCTGGTTGCCGATTCCGGCGAGCTGCTGGAAGGCGGTGCCCGCGTTGGCGGAGAGCAGGCCAATGCCGAACGCCCAGTAGGGGACGTGGTCGGGGTCGACCTTGATCTTGTTCTTCCCGCGGACGCCGACGTACAGGTACATGGTGGTGACGGTGGCGGCGCCGCCCGTGCCGAGTGCGATCAGGGTGCTCATGGTGGGTCTCCTTCGAGGTCAGTAGAGGGGGAGGGCGGCGAGGACGTCGCCGAGGCCGAGCGCCACGGCGAGGCCGGAGGCAACCGGGATGCGGGCCAGGACCATCAGCACGAGCGGGAAGGGCCGGGTCACCTCGCTGACGCGCAGGCGGCCCCGGTCGCGCAGGTGCAGGTCGATGGCCCAGCCGAAGAGGGCCAGGAGCAGGCCGACGTACGGCCCGCCGGGGGTGATCAGCGGGATCAGGCCGGTGATGTACCCGCCGGTCGCGCTGATCGCGGTGAGGACGCACCAGCGCCGGAAGCGCCGGGTGCGGTCGGAGGGACCGGCCTCGCGGGCGGCCCGGCGGCGCTGGCGGCGGGCCCGCGCCTTGGCCTCGCGCTGGTCGGCGAGCTGCTGCTGACGGTGCCGCTTGGTGCGCTGCTCCGGGGTCTCCCCGGCGGCGGCCAGGCGGGCGTCCTCCTCGGCGCGGGCCCGCAGCTTGGCGCTCTCGCGCTCGGTCTGCAGCCGGGCGGCCCGGTCCTCCGGGGTCTCGGTGATCCGGGCGCCGAGCATGTCGACCAGGCCGACCAGGTCGTCCCGGCGGAGCGGCTGGTCGGGAGTGAGGATCTTCTCGACGCGGTGGCGCTCGGCGCGCTCGGCGGCGGTCTCCCCTGCGGCGGTGAACGCGGCGTCGCGCTCGGCTCGCTGGGCCTTGACCAGGGCCTCGTACTCGACCTGCTGCCGGGCGTACCGCTGCGGCTCGGTCTCGGTGAGGAGCTGGCCGACCTGCTGGCCGACCTGCGAGGCGATCGCGGTGGCCTGCTCGGTGAGGAGCTGGCCGACCGGGGCCCAGAACGCGGCGGCGGCAGCCTCGACCGAGGGGAGGTCGAGGCCGGCGCCGAGCGGCACCGGGATGTGGACGCCGGGCACAGGCTGGGCCGGGATCTCCTTGCGCCACCACTCGGTGACCACCTCGACGGCGGGCTCGGGGGTCGGCATGCCGACGGTGGGCGGCTCGGACGGGGGCGGGGGGACGGTCACCGGTTCCACCCCTCACGGCGCATCAGCAGGCGGATGCAGTACCAGGTGAGCCCCGCGTCCCCCAGGATCAGGAAGAAGCAGATCAAGTTGCCGATCACTGTGTTTCTCCAGGTCGGGAGGGGTGCGCACCCCGGTGTGCAGGGGGTGCGCACCCGAGGCGGTCAGGTGGTGGTGGGCTGGCCGAGCTGGTCGCGGCTGTGCGTGGTCCGCGGGGCGTGGACCACGCGGCCGTTGGCGCGGGCCTCGTCGTAGTCGCTGCCGGACCAGACCCGGCCGTCGGCGGCCTGGTGGTCGGGCGTCTCGGTGCGGGTCGAGGGCTTGGCCTCGCTGCGGCGGAACATCAGCGCTCCCCCCGCGCGGTGCCGGTGACGACCAGGACGTCGCCGTCGATCTCGACCAGCGCGTAGTAGGTCACGCAGCCGGCGGGGCTGGTCGGGCCGTCGGTCGCCTTCAGCGAGCGGCACCACGGGGAGCGGATCAGCTCGGTGAGCTGCTGAGCGGTGATCGGCTCGGTGGCGGTGTAGGAGGTGGTGGTCGTCGGGCGGATCGCGCCGATGATCGGCAGGCTGCGGTCGGTCACTTCGACCCACCGCCCAGCAGGCCGCGCAGGAGGCGGGCCGCGGCGGACCCGGCCTTGGCCAGGTCAGCGGGGGTGATCGGGGGGATCTTCGGGGTAGCGTCGGGCACGGCTGAGTCCCTTCACGGAGGGGGTTGGCCAGAGCCCCGGCCGGGTCGCTTCCGGTCGGGGCTTCTTGCATCACCGAATGTAGACCAAAACACTGACTTGGTCTACCCCTCTAGTGATGTACGGTCCTCTTGGTCTACCGTTTGGTGATGAGCGGGCAGCACGCCCGTCCGACGAGGAGGAGGAGGGAATGGCCGGATACGCAGCGATCGCCGCAGATTTCCGCAGGCAGATCGAGTCGGGACAGCTCAGGCCGGGCGACCGGTTGCCGACGCTCAGGGAGGTGATGACCGAGTACGGGGTCGCGCAGCAGACCGCTGCCCGCGCCTACAAGGCGCTCCGGGCCGACGGGTTGACCACCGCGACCACCGGCGGCGGTACCGTCGTCGCCCAGCTCGGCAGCGACAACATCGCGGCCCGGGTCCGTAGTTGGTCCGCGACCGGCAGGGCGCTCGGTGAGTCGGAGAGCTCCCGGATCGTGGAGGTCGGCACGGTCGGCGCCGACGAGACCGTGGCGGCCCGGCTCGACGTCGAGCCCGGAAGCCCGGTCCACGTCCGCCGGCGGGTCGTCAGTCGGGGCGGGGTGCCGGTGCACGTCAGCTCGTCGTTCTACCCGCCGCATGTCATCGAGGTGACGCCGGAGTTGACCGAGCCGGTCTCCACCGGAGGCAGCAGGGAGCTGGCTGCGGAACGCCTCGGCGTCCCGCAGAGCAGCGTCCTGGAGGAAGTCACCTCCCGGCTCGCCACCGAGCCGGAAAAGGACCTGCTGGGGCTGACCGGGTCTACGGTCGTCACCCAGGTGGTCCGGACCGTCTTCCTGACCGACGGCCGGGTGGTCGAGGTGGCCGTCAAGGTGGCGCACGGCAGCACCGTGCTCCGCTGGTCGACGCCGCTCACCTGATCAAGTCCGCAACACAACTGTGGCCGACCCCGTGCAGCCGGGGTCGGCCCGCAGAATCCACGAGGAGAGGTCCCACGTGAACCGCACCACCGAGTATGACCCGCGCACCGAGGTGCGCACCCCCGCGCACCAGGTGCACACCCCCGCTCACCAGCCCATCAGCACCGCCGCCAGGATCGTGCTCGGCGTGATGTTCGTGGCGATGATCAGCGTCGGCATCGCCGGCGGAATCGCCACCTACGGCAACATGAAGACCGCGCTCGGGTCGAGCACCACCGCGCTCGGCGTCGTCGCCGTCGGCGAGGGCGGCACCGCCGTCCTGGGCCTGGGACTTGTCGGCCTGACGCTCCTCTCCAGGCCCTACCCGCTGGGCATGCGGCTCGGCCTCTGGCTGATCCCGATCGCCGGATCGGTCACCGGCGCGACGGCCGCACTGATGCAGAAGACCCCGGACTACCAGCACGTCATGGTCAACCTGGCGACGCCGTTGGCGATGACCGTCGCGGCGGAGATGGCCGGGTACCTCGCTCGCTCGATCGTCGTCGCCTCGCGCGGGGTCGACGCCGAGGCCGACCGGAAGACCGGCGAGACCCTGCGCCGGATCGAGTGGCACCAGGCGCGGGCCGAGCACCACCCGAACGAGCGCACCCGCAACCGCTCGGCGAAGGCGGCCTGGCGGCTGGCGAAGCGCCTGGGCCGGAACGACCCCCGCCTCGGCCAGCAGCTCCCCGCGGCCTACGCCGAGCGCACCGCCACCACCGCGCTGACCGCGCTCGACTCCCTGTACCACCGCGTCCCCGCGCAGCAGCCGGCGGAACTCCCCGCCGCCCCGGCCCCGGTGGTCCCGGCCGCCGTCGAGCCGCCGACCACGCCGACCGTCGAGCAGCCGCCCGCCGTCGAGGAGGAGCCCGAGGTCGTCACCGGCACCTACGCCACCGACTGGATCAAGAACGAGTCGTGGCAGCCGGACCCGTCGATCTACGCCGCCTCGTACCAGGAGGCCGAGGTGGTCGAGGACCAGGCCGTCGAGCCCGCGCAGCTCCAGCTCCCCGCCGACCGCTGGCTCCAGTCCGTCCCCACCGAGGTGCACACCCCGGTGCACACCGGCTCTGACCAGCAGGTTGACGAAGACGACCAGGAGCCGGAGACCACTGGAGAGATGACCGCCGAGCGCCGCCGGGAGATCATCCTGGAGGCCATCGCGGCGGGCAAGAGCCAGCGCGAGACCGCCAAGCTCGCCGAGTGCTCCCCGAGCTACGTCCGCAAGGTCGTCAGCGGGGAGGCCGCCGCGTGAGCACCTGGCCGAACAAGACCGTCCCGCAGTTCACCAACGCCGAACTGGCCGCCGCAATCGAGCAGCACCAGGACGACCCGGACCCGGTGATCCGCGATCTCGTCCGCAGCTGCACCGACGAGTGGGAGCACCGCCGCGGAATCCGCCGCAGCCTCGCGGTGGAGCAGAACCGCGCCGACCTCGCCGCAGAGTTCTGCTGACCACCAGAAACGCCGCAGGGCCCGCCTCCCTGACGGGGGACGGGCCCTGACGGTCTTGTAGGTCACACGGGTCACTTTCGCGCCGTGCACCTCACGTAGCGCTTTCGTACGGCATGATCTACCCCAGTACAAAAGCTGGACTAAGGGCCCTGGCAGGCCCCGCCGTCCGGCCGAATCCCTTCACTGTCGCCACTGAACCGGCGATCGACAGCAGAGGAACCCGACGCTGACAAGCGTAACGGGTGAAGTGCCCCTCGGCGCAACACCCCACGAGACTGGTGCACACCAAGGTGCGCACCCCGGTGCACACCAGATGCACCCCCAGGCCAGCGGCCCGGACGTCGCTCCCGCACGCGCGGTCGAGCACCCGGTCACCCCGGCGACCTTCACCGGCGAGCCGACGCCCGCCCCCCAGCCCGAGCACACCCACCGCCACGAGGGCAGCCAGGCGCGGGCGGAGGTCCGCCCCGACCGGCGCGGCCGTCCCGGCCTGGCGGCCGTCGCCGCCGCCGAGAAGGCCGGCGGACTCCACCTCACCCGCGAGCAGGAGGCGGCGTTCCTCGCCCGCTCCGCCAAGGTGTTCGATCTGCTCAAGGCCAACGACCCGTCATATATCGCCCCAAACCCCCCGAAACGGTCACAGGCGGCACCTGGGGCGGCAGGGCAGACGGTGCGCCTCGGGAAGTTGGGAAAAACCGCAACCCCCCAGGACGGCACTGGAGGCCGTTCCAGCAGGTCAGACCGGCAGGAGACGTCCCGTCAGAGGGGCGCGAAGGTCGCCGCCGACAAGGCCCAGCGGAAGGCCGAGAACGCCCGCCGGGACCGCCTGGACGACTTCCGCGAGCGGATCCAGCCGTACACCCCGGACGAGCCGTTCCGGGCCTGCAACCGGCTGCCCGTCCCTGCGGCGGCCCGCACCAAGACCGACGTCCCGATGACCTACGACGGGAAGCGGGCCCGGTGGACCCAGCTCCGGCAGTGCAAGCGGGTCCACACCTGCCCGACCTGCGGACAGGGCATCAAGGCCCAGCGCCGCGCCGACCTGGAGAAGGCCAACGGCCAGTGGGCGGAGGAGCGGCACGGCCTCGCCATGGGCACCTTCACCCTGCGCCACTACAGCCGCAGCACCCTCAAGGACCTGATCCGAATCCAGCGCCTGGCCTGGGCATACGCCTTCGGCAAGCACTCCGGGCGGCAGTGGCAGAAGATCAAGGCCAAGTACGGGATCACCTTCGACGTCCGGGTGTGGGAGACCACCTACGGCACATCGAACGGCTGGCACCCGCACTTCCACGTGCAGTACTTCCTGGCCAAGCCCCTGACGGCCAAGCAGGCCGGAGAGCTGGAGGACGTCCTGTACCGCCGCTGGTCGGCGGGCGTCACCAAGGCCGGCGGCTACCTGCCCAGCCGGGAGCGCGGCGTCAAGCTGCTCGTGCCCAAGCCCGGCGAGGAGGGCGCGTTCGCCAAGTACATGGTCAAGGAGATGACCGGTGCCGACACCAAGACCGGCAAGAAGGGCCGGCGGACCCCGCACCAGATCGCCGAGGACTGGCTGGAGCGGGTCGAGGGCCTGGACGCCGAGGCCCGCAAGGCGATGCCCGCCAAGGACCGGCACGACCTCGCGCTGTGGCGCGAGTACGTCGCGGCGGCCCACGGCCAGCGGTACCTGCGCTGGTCGCCCGGCGCGAAGGCGTACTTCGGCATCGACACGCCGGACGACGACGACCAGGTGAAGACCCAGGAGGAGAAGGACGCGGAGGCGGCACCCGTGGTGCTGACCGTCGCCCTCGCCGCCTGGTTCGCCGGGGTCATCAGCCGTCGTGGCAGGTCACTGGCCATGCGCAAGGCCGTGGAGACCGGCGGCATGGGCAAGGTGCAGGGCCTCATCGAGGAGTGGAACGCCGAGGAGATCGAGCGCTGGTCGGCCACCGACCCGGCCAAGCGCCGCCGGGGCGGACCGGTGCAGATCGTCTGGGGCCGCGACGTCTGGGTGCCCGGCGAAGAGCCGGCCCCGGACACGCCCCCGTCCAGCAGCGAGCTGAGCGGCGCCGACCCCGGAGCCGACCTGCTCGCCGAGTTCCGCGCCCGCGCCAAGGCCGAGGCCGACGCGAAGCCCCAGCAGCTCGTGCTGTGCTGACCGCACACCAGGTGCGCACCCCCGCGCACCAGCCCCGATCGGGTGCGCACCCGGGTGCGCACCCCCGACCCGAGGAGACCTCGATGACCCGCCGCCCGCTCGGCCCCGGCTACGACCCGGAGCACCAGGCCGTCGCCGACGTCCCGCGCCGCCGAGGCTGGACCGTCGCCGAGCAGGCCGCGCTCGCGCCCGCGGATCCGCCGGCGGTCCCGGCCGCCGCGACGCCGACCGGCCGCCGACCGCTCGCCCTGCGGACGCCGGGGGACCAGGCGCCGTCAGCCGGCTGACCCGGGTGGCCGCTCCCCCCGGCGCGAGCGCCGGGAGCCGGGCCCGAGGGGCCCGGCCGCTGGGGCCGGTGACGTGAGATCAGGCATCAGCGCTGGTGAGGCCGTCGCGGCGCACGGTCCAGGGCGTTGGCCGCCCAGTCCCGCACACCACGACGGAGCGAGCTAGGGAGCGGCGCTGCGCTTGCTCCTGCTCGCCCGCCCCTCGCTACGCTTCGGGGTCGGGATGGGGCCGCGCCGCCTGGCGGCGACGGGCCCGCCGGCCCGCGCCCGAGGGGGCGCGTGCTCGGCATCCGCGAGCGGCGAAAGGCGGGCGTGGTGGGTGGCAAGACGGGGCGGCTGACGGCGGCCGGGTACCGGTCGAACCGGCACACGGTGAACCTCTCCGACGAGGAGGAGGAGCTGTGGCAGGCGGCGTTCGCGGCCACCGAGCACAAGGAGTTCGCGGTGTGGGCCCGCGCGGCGGTGAACGACGCGCTCGGCCGGCCGGGGCTCGGCGAGGTGCCGCGGGTGCCCGAGGTCAACCACGGCGCCTACATGGCACTCGCCAGGGTGGGCAACGACCTGAACCAGCTCACCCGTGTGGTGCACTCCGGCGGGTTGCCCGCCGACCTGCTGCCGCGCCTGGCGGCTGCGATCGAGGCGGTCGGCGACGCCGCGCTGGTGATGCGCGGGCTGCGGCCGTTCGGCGACGTCGACCAGGACGACGAGGACCAGGACGTCGAGGACGTCGAGCCGTTGGGGCCCGGGACCTGGGTGGACCCGGCGTGATCGCCAAGATCACCAAGGGCAAGCGGGCCAGCGGCGCGATCCGGTACGACTTCGGCCCCGGCCGCCGCGACGAACACCAGGACGCCCGGGTGCTGGCTGGGAACGTGCCGGGCACCCCGCAGCAGGTGGCCAGGCTGATCGACCACCACACCCGGCCGTCCGGGATCAAAACCCCGATCTGGCGGTGCTCGCTGAGCCTGCCCGACGAGGACGGGGTGCTCACCGACGAGCGGTTCGCGGTGATTGCCCAGCAGTACGTCGAGCGCATGGGCTACGGCGGGTGCCCCTGGGTGGTCGTCCGCCACGGTGACGACCACGTCCACATCACGGTGAGCCGGGTCGGCTGGGACCGGCGGGTGGTGGACGACCACGGCGACTACCTCAAGTCGATGCCGATCGTCCGCGCGCTGGAGAAGCAGCACCGCCTGGTCGACGCCGGCGCGCTCTCCAACCGCCGCAACCCGCAGGTCAGCGGGCAGGAGCGGGCGGCGTCGGTGAAGCGCGGCGCGGTCGAGCCGGAGCGGCTTCAGATCCGCGCGGCCGTCGCCGAGGCGGTCGCCGCCGCCGCCGGGCGGGGAAGGCCGGCCTTCGAGGCCGAGCTGCGCCAGCACGGCGTGGACTACCGGGCGAACGTGGCCAGCACCGGCCGGATGAACGGGTACTCGTTCTCCGTCCCGGCCTGGACGGACGCCGAGGGCGCCCAGGTCTGGGTGACCGCCAGCAAGACCAGCAAGGACTACGCCTGGCAGAAGCTCGGCCCCGTGCTGGAGCCCAAGGCCGTCGCGCCCGAGGCGACCGGGCCGGACCTGGCCGCGCTGCGCCTGGCCGAGGCCCGCGAGCGCGCCGTCGACCAGCGGGCGGAGGTGGTGCGCACCCTGGGCACCACCCCGGCCGGAACGGTTCCCGACCTGGTCACCGCGCTGCGCACCCTGCGCACCACCCTGGACACCCGGGAGGGCACCCTGGCCACCGAGACGGCCACGGCGATGCGCCTGGACGGCCTGGTCTCCGGGGTCGGCATGGGCCCGCGCCGCGGTGAGCTCCACCGCCGGCGGATCGGACTGCAGGCCGCCGTCGGGCACGAGGCCGAGGCGGACGGGCACGCCACGGCCGCCGGGCAGCACCGCCAGGAGGCCGCCGCCGCCCGCGAGGTCGAGGCGGAGTCGAAGGCGGGCACCGCCTCGCGCTGGCCGCGCAAGGCGAAGAAGGCGGCCGACACGGCGGCCACCGCCGCCGCCCTGGCGGCCCGAGCCGAGGCTGAGGCCGCCCGGCTGGAGGGGCTGGCCGCGCGGGCGCTGGAGCGGGCGGCAGAGGCCGCCCCGGACGTGCGGGGCCGGTACGACGAGGCGCTGACCGCGCTGGAGAGCGGCTGGCAGCAAGCGGAGCGGGCGGCGATCGGCGAGGACTCCCGCAACGCGCGGATCCAGCAGATCGACCATCAGCCGCCGCTCCAGGCCGCCCGGCTGGCGGTGGCGAAGGCGAGGCGGGGCGTCGAGCAGCTGCTCGCGGAGCAGGCCCGCCGCGCCGCACTGCCGCCCGAGCGGCTCCAGCTGGAGGACCAGGTCCGCGCCGACCTCGCCCGCGAGGTGACCGCCCGCGCCGCCCGGGCGGGCAGCACCACCGCCAGGCCGTCGAAGAAGGCGGTGCCGAAGAAGGCCGCGCCGAAGAAGGCCGGCCCCGGACTCGGACAGCAGTTCCCGCCGCACCTGCGCCCGGGCAACGACCCGCGCGGCCGCGGCGGCGCGCCGGGCCGGTAGCCGCCGCCGGGGGTGCACACCCCGGTGCGCACCTGCCGTGACCATGGCCGATGCCGGGTGCGCACCCCTTGACCGGCGGTCCCGGGAACGGCCCCGACCGGCCACGGAGGAGGGGGCGCGCGCGGACCCGCCGCGCTCCCGCGAACCTCCGCGCGCTCTAGAACTCGTTACGTAACGGGTTTTAGGATTGGGGCAGAGCCCGGGACGCCCGTCGCGGTGCTCCCGGACCGTGCCGAGAGGGGCCCCGATGCCCAAGGTCAACCTGTTGCTGCCCGCCGAGCCCGACGTCCTGGCCGACCTCTACGCGATCGAGGAGGGCCTGCTGATCCAGCTGCGCCCGCTCCCGGACGAGGACGGGGAGTCGTGGTCGCCGCTGCCCAGCCACGTCGACGGTGAGGTGATCTACCAGTCGTACCTGCGGGTCCTCGACGCCCTGGGGACCGGTACGGCCGACGTGGTCTACGGCCGGGCCGACCTGGTGCCCGGGGTGCCGGTGCTGATCGGCGCCGACGGCCGGACGGAGCTGGTGCAGCTGCTCGACGTTCAGGTCGAGGCCCGGGACCTGATTCACCTGGGCTGGCTGCGCGACGAGCTGGCCAAGGCGGAGGACGACCTGTCGACGTTCCTCGACGACGTGGCGGGCGACCGGCACGCGCCGTGGTGGCGGGGGGAGGGCACCGACGGCAAGGAGGTCGCGGCCTGGGTCCGCCGGGCGCTCGCCCCGGTGCTCAAGACCGAGATCACGCGGGAGGCCGCGAAGGACGGGGCCGACCTGCTGGCCCTGGTCCGGGCCGGGGCGGGCCAGGAGCGGATCGAGCTGACCCCGCTCCAGGAGGAGCTCTACGGCCGGTACATGGTCGACCTGATCCGGGCCACCGCCTCGACCCGGGTCGACGCTGAGCTGACCGCGTTCGCCACGGGGCTGCGGTGACCGAGGAGACCACTCGGGCCGAGCAGCCGGCGGACCCGCCGAAGCGGAAGCCGAAGCCGAAGCGGGCCGCCACGCTGCGCGTCTGCGTCTGGTGCGGGACGCCGTTCGTCCCGGCGAACAAGCGCGGGCCGGCGCCGAAGTACTGCAAGCCCGGGTGCAGGGTGCGGGCGCACGAGGAGCGGGTCCGGCAGCGGGAGCTGGCGGCAATCCACGGCCGCCACGAGAAGCAGCTCGACCGGATCTTCGGCGCGTTCGGCAAGGCCGGCGCGGCGAAGGCCCGCAAGGCCGCCGAGGAGGCCGAGGCCGAGCAGGCCGGGCCCGGCCCGCAGATCCGGGGACAGGAAGAACTCACGTGGTGACCGCCACCGACGCAGGGGAGACGACGATGACGACCTACCAGACCACCGCGGTGCCGGGGCAGCTGTCCCCGGCCGCGCCGCTGGACCCGCAGGCGGTGCGCGACCTCGCGCGGCACGCCTCCGACGTGCTGTTCCCGGCCGGGATCGGGCCGGACCGCACGCCGCTCGGCGAGGCGGCGGCCCAGCTCTCCATCGCGCTGAGCGGGTTCGGTCGGCTGGTGTCCGCCGAGCCGGTCGACCAGCTGGAGTGCGGCGAGGAGGTCCTGTCCCGGCTGCGCCGGGCCTCGGGGCACGTGTACGAGCACATGGCCGACCAGGTGCCGCCCGCCGAGCTCAAGGGCCGCAACGTCGGGCTGGTCGACAGCAACCTGCGCGAGGGCCTGCCGGTCGTCGGCACGCTGACCGCCGAACTGCTGCTGGCCGGGGACGAGACGGCCACGGTCGCGCTCACCATGACCGACGCGCACCGCTCCGTCGCCGTGCTGGACGACGACACCACGGTGCCGGTCCCGGTCGCCGACCACCTGGTCGTGCGTGACGGGCTGCACGAGCTGGCCCGCATCCTGGCGCCGCTGGCGACCGGCAAGGGCGGCCAGCAGTGAGCGCCGCCGGGCACCGCCGGGTGCAGCCGGCCTTCGCCGTGCTGCGCGCGGGCACGGTCCGCCGCATCGGCATCGAGGCCGAGGAGAAGCTGCTGCCGTCGATGCTGGAGCAGAACCCGGAGCCGCTGGCCGCCGCGGCCTGGCAGATGGCGGTCGCCTTCCGCGCGCTGGGCGACCTGATCGAGTCCGGCTCGGACAAGGCGGTGGCGGCCGGCGAGGACGTCGCCACCCGGCTGATGAGCGCCCTGGAGGACGTCCACCGGCACCTGGGTCGGGCGGTGCCCGCCGGGCGGCTCGCCGAGCGGAGCTTCGAGCGGCAGGTCGACCGGATCGACACCGGGGAGGCCGCCGTCGGCGCGGTCACCGTCGAAGTGGTGCTGGCGGAGGGCGTGCGGGCCGCGACGGTCCACCTGGCCCAGGAGCGGCCCGACGCCCCGGTGCAGATCCGCGGCGACGTGAAGGCCGGCGGACAGCTCGACGGCGCCGCGCACCTCGACGTCCAGGCCGGGCTGGAGATGGTCGCCCGCGCCCTCGCCCCGTACATCGAGGAGTCGGCCACCCGCCCGCTCTGACCGCCGTACCGCTGCCCGCCGACCCGGCCCGCCTGGGGAGGCGGGCAGCGGCGTTCCCGGGGGTGCGCACCCGCTGCGCACCAGGCCGAACCGGGTGCGCACCCGGGTGCGCACCATCCGGCCGGCGGGGTGCAACCCGGGTTGCTGCCCGGGGTACCCGGGCGCTTGCCGCCCCGGGGCCCCGGCCCCGGTCGGCACTCCCCGGCGCGCATCCCGTGCGTTCGCCCGGCCCGCCGTTCGCGCCGGGAAGCACCGCCCCCGAGCACCCCTGCCGGACCGCCGCGCAGGCCCTCGCCTGGGCAGCAAAAAGGACGGCCCGAGAGCCGCCCGTATCGTCGCGGAGTGACGATACCTTAGTCCTCCATTCGATCTTGGTTCCGTTTCGGATCCCCTTTGGAGTCCCGTTCGGGGTCCTCTTTCGGGTGCTCTTTCGGGTTCCGTTTCGGGTTCCCCAGCAGGGTCGGCGACGTCGCCGAGGACAAGGGGTCTGACCTGCGGGACAAGGGGGGTCAGCGCGGCGGTTCGGGGCGCCGACAACTTCCCTGTGGACCCTCTGCGGCGGCGATCCGGTCGAGGGAAGCGATCACCTCGGCGCCGTTCGGCGCGTCGAGCACGGCGTCGACCAGCCGCACCAGCCGCGGGTCGAGGGCGGTCTCCAGCAGCTCGGCGGCGAGCCGGTCCACGTAGTCCATGCCGCCGATGATGAGCGTCGAGGACCGGCCCGCGCGGCGGGCACGCCGAAGGCCGGCGGTCCCGGCAGCGTTCACCGGGTGAACCCGAGATCCCGTTCACCGGGTGAACAGCACCGCCGTTCACCCGGTGAACGGGGTCTCCCCGCGCCTGCGCGGACCATGATCAGAGGCATCTGCAAGAGGTGTCTGGTCGGTCGCTCGGGTCGTGATGCATAGGAGTGGGTTGTCGGGCCGGTGGCCTTGATCATCTCGAAGTGTCTGAGCTGTGGTCGTTCTCGATCTTGGATTCCTGGTCGGTGGTCGTGGTCGGTTCGGTTCGCCGTCGGATGGCTGATGCAAGGGTGTGATCGTCGTGATCATGGTCGGCGGCAGGTAATGCACATGGTGTGGCGAGACGGGTGGTGCCGGTCGGGCAGGGCGGTCGTTGGGCAGGGCATGAGGACGTGGTCGAGGCTGGTGTGCGGTGGCAGGGCGGTCGGGTGGTGCGGGCCGGTGGTGCGGCGGGCGGACGGCGGGGGTCGGCGGTGACGGGGTCGGCGGCCTGGGTGGAGCCGGAGGGGACGGGGCGGCATCGGCGGCCGAGGGGCGAGGAGGTGCCGGAGGTTCCGCCGGCGCGGCACCAGCACCGCAAGCCGCGGCCGGAGGAGCTCCCGCCGCCGCCCGTGGTCGAGGCCCGGGTGCAGCCGGAGGTCGAGGAGCGGGAGCCGGCGCCGGTGGTCTCGTTGCACGGCTACCGGCTGCGGCGCGGTCGCGGCCGACGCACCGTGTGATCGGGGTGGGGAGGGGCGGCAGGTGTCACCCGAAGGCGGCACGGCGCCCCTCGGTGGCCCGCTACGGTCGGCGCATGACTGATCACACCTCGATCCTGATCCACCCCGACGGCCGCGCCGAGTGGGTCGAAGACAAGACCACCGCCGAGGAGGCGCTGGGCAACTACGGAGTCGGCCGGGCCTGGCTCACCGACGCCTCGCTCGGGCTGCGGATCAGCATGTCCGACTGCGCGCTGATCATGCCGGAGTTCGAGCCGAACCCGTTCGCCGTCCGCGTGCTGGCGCACGTAGCCGGCCTCGACCCCGCGGGTGCCCAGACGACGCGCGGCCCGGTCGTGCTGTTCGCCTTCGACGGGCGCAACGAGTGGGACAGCTCCCGCCCGTTCACCGCCGCCGAGCGGGCCGTCATCACCGAGGGGCTGACCGCCGCCGGGTGCACGGTCAGCTGACCGCCGCCGAGGAGGACCAGGCCGTCGCCGACAGCCGGTGAGTTTCGCCCCGGGGCGTCCGGAGGGCCGGTGAGTTTCGCCCCGGGGTTCTCACCGGTTTTCTCCCCATCGCAGGTCAGGGCGGGTGTGCACCCCCCTGCGCACCCGGGTGCGCACCCCGTCCGTGCGTCGAGGTCGGCGACGGCCTGGTCCCCGCCGCCGACGTGGTTGCTCCGGAGGTTGCCCCGGAGGTTGCTCGGCGAGTTGCTGCGGAGGTTGCCTGGCGGGTTGCCTCGGAGGTTGCTCCGGGCTGGCCCCGGTTGTCCCGTGTCCGCGCTGGTCAGCGCCGGGGACAACCTGGTGCGGGAGGTCCGACTACTTCCCCACGGACGGGTCCGGGCGAAGTGCACCTCTCGGGTGTCCCGTGCGGCCCGGTGGAGTGGAGGGTGCCCGGCCGCGGGCGCGGGCCCGCCGGCGGCCGGGGCCGGTCTCGTTTGGCTGCTCGTCTGGGTGCTCGCTTGGGTGCTCGTCTGGGTGCTCGGTTGGCTGCTCGTTTGGCGTCCGGGTCCGCGCCGGGGCCGGTGGCGTCCTCGCTGGTGGGAGGGCGGCCGGGGCGAACTCACCGGGGCGACATACCTCCCTGGGGCTGCTGGGTGTGGGCTGGTTGGTGCTGGCGGTCGGCGGCGGGTTGGGTCGCTCGGCGGCGCTGGCCTTCTCGTCTGCGTCCGGCGGTGGCCGGCCGCGCGCGGTCGGGGGAGAGGGGCGGTGCGGTCGGCGGCGTGGACCAGGCCGTCGCCGTGGAGGCCGGGATCGTCCTGGGGGCCGTGGTGACGAACCCCCGCCGTTGCCGGGAAGGCCGGCCATCGTCCTTCGCCCCAAGGGTCGGGGCAGCGGGTGATCCCTCGGTGGGCGGCTCGCGGTGGTGGCCGCGCCCGGCCGGGGTCGTTCGGCTCGGCCGCCCCCGGGGCGGTCGACCCGCCGGGGAGTTTCAGCGGGTGGAGCGAAGCGGAGGCCGGTGAAAGTCTTCGGCGGGCTTGGCCGG
>NZ_JBITZW010000047.1:0-16368 GCF_044547105.1 Kitasatospora sp. NPDC052868
ACGCACCGCGCCCGGCGCCGCTCGGGAGCGGGTGGCACCAGCGGCGCCACCGCCACCCGCTCCCACAGGTCGTCAGGAACAAGATCAGCACGCACCCGAACACCCTGCCGACCAAGATCGAGAAGCACAAGACTCACGGCTCAACTCATTCTGAAACGATCAGCTAGTGAGCCCGCTCCGGCTGCTCTACACGGGCAGTGCGTCCTGCGCGGGGTCCGGCGGGATGCTGTTGTTCGGGTAGTCCATCCTGGTCCGGTTGCTGTACTGAGACTCGGGCTGCGGCGGCGTCGGTGCTGCTGCTTCCGCCGGGTCGACGGGCTGTCGGCTGCGGTCGGCCCGCAGCGTCAGTTCGACCCGAAGGCCAGCTGCTCGCCCGTCTGCGGCCCGCGCGGTACGGCGTGCCCTGATCGCCTCGGCGCGGAGGGACTTGGCCGCTTCGGTGTCCTTGTCCTGAGCGCGTCGCAGCAGGGCGGCCTTCTTGTCCTGCGGAAGGTCAGCTTCGGTGAGCACGGCTTCGTGCTCACCGGCGGGCCCGGCCTGCTGTGCGACTTCGCGGAGCTGTTCCTTCGCCCTCTCCAGCTCACGTTCGGCCGTCTGGCGGGTCTGTGCGAGGTCCTGGTGTTCTGCCTCGGCTGCGGTCCGCTGGTCGCCGCGCAGTACCAGGCGACCGAACCGTCCGGTGGCGGCCAGCTTCTCCTCGATCCCGCTGATGCGGGCCTGGGCGTCGTCCCGCCGGGCGGTGTGTCCGGCGATTGCCTCCTCCAGAGCCCGCACGGCGCGGATCGCTCCGGCGCGTTCGGCGAGTTCCTGGTGTCGGCGGCTGAGCGCGAGCACGTTGGGACCGGTTCCGGCGGTCGCGTTCTGCTCGGCGCAGTCCGCGGTGGTCTCCGCCTTGTCGGCGGCCTTGGCGGTGGCGCGTGCGGCGGTGGCGGCCTTGCGCGCGGCGTCGCGCAGGGCCTCGTTGCTGAGGTGGGCGTACGGGCGGGCGGTGGTCGCGGTCCGGGGCTCCGTTGCTGCGGGAGGTGTCGCGGCCCGGTTGGAGGTGCCAGTGGTGTGGCGCTGTCCGGGCTTCGGCGTGGTCTCCTCGATGTCATCCTGTTCGGCGGTGTCGCCGGTGCCGGGGGCGCGCGGGGTCGGCAGGTCGGGGACGATGTGCCGGACGTGGGCAGGGACGGCGGCCGGCGGGAGCTCGGTGAGGATCATGCGTTCCTCGGTGCCGGTCTCGATCTCGCGGATGAGGCCCGCGACGGCGCGGTCCAGCTGTTCCTGCTCGGTGCTCGCTGTTCCCGCGCGGGCGCGGTCGACGTCGGTTTCGTAGACGGACAGCGGCAGGAAGAGGTGAGTCTCCTTCTTGTCCCGCGACAGCATGGTGTACAGCGCGTTGGCCTGCGCGCCGGGACCGTAGACAAGGGCTTCCTCGACGCTGAGGCCCTGGCTCTTGTGACCGGTGATGGCGTATCCGAGGCTGAGTCCGCCGCGTGCGATGTAGTCGGCGTCGACCCATTCGGCGACGTCGCGGTGGCCGCCGTCCTCGGTCTTCGTGCGCCACTCGACCAGGACCCGGCGGTCCTCGTCCACCGCGACCACCAGTCCGCGGAACCCGTTCAGGACGTCTTCGTGCTCGCCCCGGGACCGCTTGTTGCGGTAGTCGTTGGCGCGGAGGAGGACCTGGTCACCGACGGACAGTGCCAGTTCGCCGCCGCCGGCCAGGGCGAAGAGGTGGTCGGGGCCGGTGAGGGCGCCGCTGGCCCTGCGGATGGCACGGGCGCCGAGGTTGAGTTCCTCCACGACCTCGTTGGTGGAGGCGAGCATGAGGAGCTGCTGCACGGCGGTGTGGTCGTCGGTGTGCGCGGTTCGCTTGTCGGCCCAGAGGGTCAGCATCGCGGCGAGGGTCTCGTCCTTGTCCGCGAGGGCGTGGACGCGGCCGGTTCCGGCGAAGGTGCGGAGTGCGTCCGTGCGGTTGTCGTCGCGCCACAGTGCGAGCGCCCGGCGCTCGATCGTGTCCCGCTGCCGGAAGTTCTCGGTGAGGCTGAGTCCGCCCACAATCTTGTGGATGGCGGCGAAGCTGCCGCCGATGCCCGGCGCGTGCAGCTGCTTGGGGTCACCAACGGCGACGATCTTCGTGCCGGTCGTCGCGGCGTGGGCCAGCAGTTCGGCGATGTCGCGGTCATCGCACATCGCGGCTTCGTCCACGACGAGCACGTCAACGCCGTTCAAGCCGGGGCCGCCGGTGCGGATGCCGGTGAGCCAGGAGGCGAGGGTGCGGCTGGTGATCCCTGCTTCGGCCTTGAGGTTCGCGGCGGCGACGGCGGCGGTGCTGGCACCGGCGATGACGAGTCCGTTGGCCTCCCACGCCTGCCGTGCGGTGTTCATGATCGTGGTCTTGCCCGCTCCGGCGACGCCTTCGACGGCGTCGATGCCGTGGCCGGCGGTCAGCAGCCGTTCGAGGACGGCGCGCTGTTCGGCGGAGAACTCGAAGTCTCCGCCGTGCTGGGCTTCGACGGCGGACAGGGTCATGGCGACGGTGTCGTGGCTGACGAGGGCTGCGTGCTCGTTGAGGCGGTTGGTGGCCTCGGTGGCGATGAGCGCTTCAGCGGCGACCACGTCGGCCGTGGTGTAGCGGTCGGCGTGGGCGAAGTGCTGGGCACCCTTGGGGTTGAGCTTGACCGCGTACCCGGCGTGCCGCAGGACGGCGGTGGTGAGCTGTTCGGCTTCGTCGGCGTCCGCGACGCCGTACGGGAGGGCGTCCAGGACGGCGGCGATGGCGGCGGCGTGGGTGAAGTCCTTGGAGTGGCTGGTGAGGCCGGTCTTCGGGTCGAAGACCTGGGCGCACAGCTCATCCAGGCCGGGGTTCTGGTCTGCCTGGTCCTGCTGCATGGCGCCGGCCGCAATGGCGTCGGGGTCGTCACCGGCGGCACGGCCTTCGGCCTGCCAATATGCGCGCAGGACGTCGTCCTCGACCCCGGCGGCTTCGCCGTTCTTCGCGGCCTTGGACGCGGCGGAGGCGGCGGTGCGCTCGCGGGTGGTGGCGCTGTCGTAGTCGATGCCGAGCTTGGTCAGCAGGTCCCGCACCTGGCTGTCGCGCTTGCTGAACAGGCGGATGGTGGCTTCGGGGATCGCGGCGATCTCCCACGCGCCGGTCCGTTCCTCCCGCCGGAAGGTGATGCCGAAGGTGTCGGTGAGCTCCCGGCGGATGCGGGCGTTCATGAGGGCCTGGGTGGCGCGGGCGTGCCGGTGCAGGTCGCGGCCCCCGCCGGCCACGGTGGACCACTGGCCGTCAGTGCCCTTGACCATGTTGGCCAGGGTGAAGTGCAGGTGGAAGTGGGGGTCGCCGTACGGGGCGCCGTTCACGGGCCGGGCGGCGCGGTGCACCATCATCCAGCCGGAGAAGCCGCTGGTGGGCACGGTCTCCGCCTCGGCACCGTCACCATGTCGGCCGCGCATCGCGTAGGCGGTCCACCGCTCCAGGGCGCTGATGGACTCGCGGCCGGCGGCGGTGTAGATGCCTTCGACCTGGGCGGCGATCTCCTCGGGCGCATAGGCAAGGAACGCGGACTTCGACTTGGCGAGGTCGAGGGTGACGTCCGCTCCGAACCGGCCGACCTGCACCCTCCCTTCGAGGAGAGCGGCCCTGATCTCCTCGGCGTCCCACACCTCTTCGGGAGCGAGTCCGGCGGCCTTGGCCATGGCGATGGCCTCGCGGACGTCCATCGGAAGGTCGCGGAGACGGCGGCGGCCTTCACCCTCGGTCTGGCCGTACCGCCGCTTCATGGTCGCAGTGGTGAAGAGGTCAGCCGGGTCCTGCCCGGTCTCGGTGGCGCGGGCCTGGACGGCGCGCAGGAGCGCGCGGGCGTCGAGGTGACCGCCCGCCTCGGCGGCCATGGCCTTCTGCAAGGCGTCTTCGCCGTACAAGGTGACGGCGTCGACGCCGACGGCACCAGCGAGCTTGAGCAGGGTGGAGACCGGGACGCGGTGCGATTCACCGAACCGGGCGAGCTGGTTCTCCATCCTGCGGAAGTCGTCGCGCTTGGCCTTGGAGTCGAGCAGGCTGGCGGGGGTGACGCTGCGTTCGGCGGCGGTGCGGCGGATGGCGCGGACCAGCGGGGCGGCGGAGAGCTTCGCGGCCGGGGCGATGGCGAGTTTGGGTTCCACCAGGGTCTTGCCGGTGGTCGGGTCCTCGCCGTGCATGAGCCGTCGGGCGGCCTGGAACTGCGCGGGGTCGAGGATGCTGCCGGGGGTGATGCCGAATTCGTTGAGCCCGCCGCCGATCCAGACGAGGGGGCGTTCGCTGGCGTCGAGGTGGTAGTCCACCTGTCCGTCGGCGACCGGGCGCGGGAGGGCCTGTTCGCCGTAGAGGTCGCGGGCGTTGAGGCCGGCTGCGGCGGCGACTTCGACGGCGTCGAACCCGGTGAGGCGTGCGGGCTTGCCGTTGCGCAGCTGTGTGCGGCTGCGGAAGAACGCCTTCTTGGCCTCGGTGGTGCCGAGCAGGGCGGCGACGGTGGTCCCGGCTTCTTCGGCCTTCGCCTCGATGGCGGCGATGAGGGGCGCGGCGTCGACGGTGGTGGACTTCCCGCAGCCGTGGCCGCCGGTGAGGCGGTATTCGATCTGCTCGTCGGAGGGGCCGATCATGGTCACCCACGCCATCGGCCCGCTCACCCCCCGCTCTCTTCCGGTCAGATCCGGTCGTCTTGGCTGATTGTATCGTCGCGGAGCGACGATACCTTGGTCCTCAAAACTCAAGATCATGATCAGCTTGAGGGGAAGGTCGGGCACTCGTGGGGCTGGTCGCTGCTGCGGGTCGGGCTCGTTCGAGGCCGGTGTGCTGTCGGACTGTTACCTCGGGCGGTCGGGTGTCGAGGTAGGGGTGGACCTGGGCGTCGCGGTCGGTGTGCGGTCCTGGCCTGCGGCTGTGCCTGGCGTTCGGGCGGGGGTGCCGCTAGGTCGGATCAGGCGGCCGGCGGGCATGCCGTGGCCTCGGGCTGCGGAACGGTCGGCTGCGGCGGTTGCGAGCTGGCTTCCTTCTCGTGCCAGGCCGTACCGAGGGCCTGCACGGCCGTCTCCAATCCGGCGGCTGCCTGGTGCCACACGCCGTCGCCGGGGTCGGACAGGTCCCACTGGGTGGCAGCACTCACCAGGGTCCGCGCTTCCTGCTCAACCTGGTCGCACCACGGCCCGAGGGCCCTCGACACCACACGCACCGCGCCCAGCTCGGCTACGAGGTCGGTGGCCACCGGCTCGGTGGCTTCTCTCGCCGCGCGCAGGGCCGACCGCAGTGCGGACCGGCAGTCCTCGGTGTCGCGGTGCGGCGGCTCCACCCGTGCCTCGTCGGATGTGAGCCGCTCCCCGGTGTCCGGGTCGAAGAACGGGCCGAGGCTCTGTGCCCACCGGGCTCTCATCGCCTGCCAGTGGGCAGCCGCGTCCGCCGCTGACCGGCGCTGCTGCCGACTGGTCTCCACCAGCCGGCTGGCGCACCGGGCCACCTGCGCCACCGCCGCGGCTGCGGCCGTGGCGGTGGCCTCCTGCTGCGGTCCGAAGGACCGCTCGGCCGCTTCCGCGGCCTGGGCATCGGTGATCGGCCACGCCCGCTGGATCGTGTCGTACTCGCGCAGTTGCTCGCGCTTCCACTCCTGGAGCAGATCGGCGGGGTAGTGCGCGGGGGTCTCATCCACTTCGGCTGCGTGTTCAAGGCACAGGGGCAGGAGGTTGTCGGCGCTGCGGTTGGCGTCTTCGGTCATCTGCGGGCTCCATCGCGGACCGCCCTGGCGCCGTGCGTGGATATGGGCGACGCGACTATTGAGGATCGTCTCCCCGGTCTCGTTGTTCATCCGGTAGAGCGGTCTCGGGCAGTCGGGCTTGCCGCACCGGAAGGCCGTGGCGTAGAGCTGTTTTACGGTCGCGTCGGTCGGCGGTCGGTGCTCGCTCTGGGCCGGTCGCGTGTGCCCGGTCATCGGAGGTCGCCTTCTGCGTCGGCCTGATGGGTCTGCGTGTCCAACGACGGCGGATGCCTGTGGGATACGGGGTGGCTGGCGAAGCAGAGGGTCCCCCGCTCCTTGGGTTGGAGCGGGGGACCTTCGGGTGACACGGGGTGGCCTGGGCCGGCTGAACTAGGTCAGCGGCCACTCGCCGGGCGGTACGGGTGCTTGGCGCTGGGCTTCGCGAACGGCCTCGTCGGTGCCGCACGTGGTGCAGATCGGGACGTCCCGGTTGGTGGTCAGCCGGGAGCGGGCGGGCCGTTCACCGAGCGGGCCGCCGCAGCGCGGGCACTGTGGGTCGGGCAAGGTCAGTCCTCCTCAGGGTGCTCGCGGGCGGACTTGAGGATGTTGTTCCAGGTCGGCCGGGAGTAGGTCTTCTCCGTCTGCTGCTGGAGGTCCGGGATCAGCTCGGCGTTCGTGGCCTTGGGGTTGGCGGCGATGGCCTGCCGGGCGAGGGTGAGCCGCTCGTCCCCCTGGTAGGGGTAGGCGACCCGGGCGCGGGGGCCGGTGGGGCGTCCGCCGGCGTGGCCGCGGCCCTTGCGGTCGGCGAGGTACTGCCACAGTCGCCAGCGCTTCCACTTCGGGCGTCGGCGGGTCGGCAGCTCGTCCCAGTCGTCAGGGTCGGGCCAGCCCTCGGGCGGGTTCTTGACGTAGTGAGAGACGGTCTCGGAGCCGGCGAAACCACAGACCTTCGCGGCTTCGGCCGGGCCCACCATCTCCTCCGGGTCGCCGTCGAGCTTCGGCGCGTTAGTGGTGTTCGCCGCAGCTCGGCGGCGCTGGAGCTCGTGGTGCCACGTCGCCCACTCGTCGCCGTCCCAGTGCATGACGCCGTCGATGATCTCCGCGGGCGGGTGCTGGTTGTTCTCCCGGTCGGTCCAGAGGTTCTGGAGGGTGGATTCGCTGATGCCGTGGACCTTGCGCAGGTCCGCGCGTGAGTAGAGCGTGCGGCCGGTGTCGCTGGGCACGGTCGCCTCCTGTTCGTGGTCGTGACTGCTCGGTGGGGTCACTGGAGTTCGTCCGGATCGGGGACGGGCGTCCAGGTGCGGCTGCCGGTGGGTTCCAGCCGGGTGAGGGTGGCGATCTCCTCCAGGGGGACGGCGGCGGCCCAGTCGTCGTGGGCGGGGTGGTCGACGGGGAGGTTGAGCACGAGGTGCCGGCCGGTACGGGGGAAGTCCTCGACGAGGACGTAGCTGTCGCTGGTCTTGGCGCCGATGCTGTTACCGCTCTTGAGCTGGACGGTGTCGCCGGGCTGGGGGCAGTCGGCGTGCCGATCGCATAGCATGGTGTGGTTCTTTCTGGTGAGAGAACACCCGGACGGCCAGCACCTTGTTGCCCTTGTGTGCTGGCCGTCCTTTGTTGTCCTGGTGGTGCGGGTGCCGGTTGGGCACCCGCCGGGGCGAAGGTTGCCCGCTTCGCCGACGGCGGTGTAATTGAACCATCTTTGCGCCGGGGTGGCGGGGCTCTGGCCCGGGGTGCGGCGTTCATCAGAACAGGGCTTCCTGATCGGCGGGGCCGGTGCGCGGTCGGGCCTGGCCGGGGTACGCGAAGTTCGTAGCGGGGGCGTCCGCGGTGCGGGGGCGCGTGTGCTTCGCGGCGGCGGCTCCATGCCACGAGCGGGGCGCCCTGGTCCAGCCACCCGGGCGGGTAGCCGGAGGTCAGCTGTGCCCACCGCCCCCGGTCGCGCGGGAGCACCGACCGGTCCTCGACGGTGGTGAGGGGCGGCAGGGTGTGCCAGCCGGGGAAGGCGTGGTCGTGGGCGTCCTCCACGGCCTCGTTGTCGCCGTCGCCGTACCCGCCGCCGCGGTGGACGGGGCCTTCCCAGTCACAGGCCAGGCACCCGCCCCGGAACTCCTCCTCTTCCCGGCGGCTGGTCGGCTGGCTGCGGGTGAGCAGGGTCGGGGCGTGGTGCTCGGGCGGGCCGAGTTCGTGTCCGAGGTCGCTGTACTCGCCGCCGGGGTGGCCGTGCCGGATGTGCCACGTGAGGTGGGCGCTCTCGGGCGGCTGGGGCGTGCGCCCGTTGCGCACCCGCCAGTAGAGGGTCTGCCGGGCCCGGGCTCCGGTCGTCTCGGCGGCGGGCGCGGTCACGGCCACTCGCCCGCCTCGGGGGCGAGCACTTCGCTCAGGGGGTCGGCGAGCACAGCCGTTTCTGCCGGGGAGTCCTGGAAGCGCGGGCCGTAAGCGCGGCGGATCGCGCGGCGGGCGTCCTGGTGGCGGTCGCGGTCGGGGTCGTACGGCGAGCGGTCGAGTACGTCGTAGCCGTGCTGGGTGAGCACCTCGGCGATGGTCGCGCGGACC
This sequence comes from Kitasatospora sp. NPDC052868, assembly GCF_044547105.1. Lineage (NCBI taxonomy): Bacteria > Bacillati > Actinomycetota > Actinomycetes > Kitasatosporales > Streptomycetaceae > Kitasatospora > Kitasatospora sp. NPDC052868. Next base: position 8,268 of record NZ_JBITZW010000047.1, read on the forward strand.
TGTACGGGGTCGAGGGTGTGAAGGTCGGTCTCGGCGGGGGCGGCGAGGAGTACGCGGATCAGCTCGGCTGCGCTGAGTCTGGGCTGGAGGGGCACGCCGATCCGGTGGACGCCGTCCTTGCTCGGGGTGGCGGCTCCTCGTCGGCTGGGGGCCCCGGTGGTGCTGCGGTGGGTGGTCGTCTGGTCCATCGTGCTGGCTCTCGGAGGGTCGGGGGCGGTCAGAGGGATAGAAGGCCCTGTGCGGTGTTCGCCCGAGTAGAGCGGGCGGCAGCTTCGCGGAAGGCGCGGGCGGCGTCGGCGGCGGTGCGGCCGGGCTCGGCGCTCCACCGGTCGATGACGTCGCGGTGGGCGGCGGCGTCGGCGGGGTGGCCGGTGAGGGTCTCGGCGAGGAGGGCGTACGCCTCGTCGCGGGCGTGGTTGATGCGGGGCCAGTCGTAGGTGCGGCCAGCGGCTCCGCGCGCGTGGCCGGCGGCGACTTCGAGGGCGCCGCGCGGCCAGCACGGCAGGAGGGCGGTGCGGCCGGGGCCGTCGAAGAGGTGCGGGCCCTGATGGATGCCGACGTGCTCGATGTGGTGGGCGGCCCATTGGAGGATCTCGGCCGGGGTGTCGGCGATGACGATGCTCTCGGGGCTGTAGCGGATGGGCATGGTGGTGTCCGTCTCGGTGGTGCCCGGGGGCGGCGGCGTGCCGCCGCCCCCGGTGGTCGGTCTACTGCTGGTAGGCGGGGATCAGTTCGCGGACGCGGTCCGGGCCGACGCATCCGCCTTCGTGGCGGTGGAGGCTCGGCAAGCCGCCGTTCCTTCCGCGCAGGTGGCTCCAGAACTTGGGGCCGGTCCACCCGCACAGCTCGCAGAGCAAGACCCAGTGGTTGTCAGAGCCAGGGAATCCGGTGAGGACTGCGCGCCACCGGAGGTTCGCGAGTCCGGCGAACGCGGTGAGCGCGCTCTTGACGTTGCGGTCGTTGACGGGCATTCGCGGGTGCAGCAGCGGCACGGGGCCGGTCAGCGGTTGGAGCACTTCGGCGCGGATCTGGTCCAGCGGAACGGCGGTGATCGCTCCGGCGGCGTACTGCTCGGCGAGGCGGGCGGCGGCCATCTCGACCCCGGGAACGCCCTTGTCCGGGCGGCCGAAGTTGGCTTCCCCCGCGCTGGTCTCGGCCCACCAGTCCCGGTTCCACCGGTGGGCGCGACCGATGACCTGGTCTTGGCCGATGATCACGGGATAGCGGCCTGCGGGGTCCGGGGCTCCGATGCGGTAGGGCATGGCGGCCTGGTGGGCGGCGGGCGGTGCCGTTTCGGGGGCGGCTATCCGGTGGTCGGGCTGGCCGGGGACGGGGGTGGTCTGGTCGTCCGGGTCCGTGGTGGGGGTGGTGGGGACGACGGGTCGTTCGAGGAGCTGGGTGGTCATGGTGGTGCCCTGTTCTGGTGGGTTCTGGTGAGAGGGGGCCCGCCCCGGCGCGCTCGGCTGCCGGGGCGGGCGGGCAGTCGCTACGCGGCGTCGGCCAGGGTCTGCGGGGCAGGGGTCCATTCGCGGCGCGGGGTGATGCCCAGGTCTTCGAGAACGGGGTCGAGGCTGCCGTTGTCCGGAACCCATTCCCAGTCCGCACCTTCGGTGCCGGGCCGCTCGGTCCAGGTGAGCATGTACGAGCGGCCGGAGGTGCGGGGGTCGCCGCACACGGCCTGTGCCTCGCGGCGGGTCATCGCCCACAGGGCGCGCTTGCGGCGGCGGGGGGAGTGCTTCGAGGCGATGAACACCAGCGCCATTCCCTCCAGCCAGTTCGCCTCTGCGGCGGGGGCCACCGGCTCCTCGACCCGCGGGGAGTGCTCGGCCTCCTCCTGGTGCTCCGTGGCAACGACCTGGGGAGGCTGCTGCATCTCGTCGGCACTCTTGCGCCCGGAGACGTCGTCGTAGGGAGCGGTGGAGGTCCACCCGTCGTAGCCGTCGTCGGTGGAACGGACGACCGTCTTGCCGACGCCGTTGAAGATGTGCGGGATGCTGACCGACTTCGGGTTGACGCGCAGGACCTCGTACCAGGTGCCTCGGTAGAGCACGAAGTCACCGCGCTTGAAGTCGGCCTTCGACCAGACCTTGAAGCCGTTGGCCTCGGCGTCCTTGATGACCTGCTCCCAGTGGGCGATCTCCTCGGTCAGCTCCTCGTGCCGGATGGTCTGCTCCGGGTCGTCGGGGTTGCGGGAGTAGCCCTTGGCGGACTCGCCGCGCTGCCACTTCTCGACGGCGCGCAGGTCGGCACGCAGTTTTTCCAGGCGCCGGAGGGTGCGGCCGGGGTTGGTGCGGAACTGCTCGTAGTTGGCGGCGGCCTTGTGCCGGTCGGCCCAGTGCTGGGCGCGGTCGCCTTCGCTGATGCTCTTGCGCATCGAGGTGTCCATGCGCTCGCGGTCGCGGAGGGCGCGGGGCTCGCTGTGGTGTCCGCGGATGATGGGCTGGCCGAAGGCGAACCGCTCGGATATCTCGTGGGCGGACTTCCATGCGGCCTGGGAGTTGCGGGCGGCGTTGTCGGCGTATCCGGCGAAGCGGTCGGCGCGGGCTTCGGCGCGGTCTTCGCGGTCCTGCTCGGCCTCGGTGAAGCTGCGGCGGTCGGCGTTGTCGACGGTCAGGGTCGCGTCGAGGCCGGCGTCCCGCAGTCGCTGGGCGAGGAGTTCGAGGGAGGGCGTGTAGGCGGCGTGGTCGCGGCTGTGCGGGAGGTACCAGCAGTCGAGAGTCCGGCTCCAGCGGAAACCCTGGCGCAGGGTGCGGCCGTACTCGCGGAGCTTGAGGATCTTGGCTGATCCGTCGCTCCGGCTGGTGCCGTCGACCAGGGTTCCTTCCCGGCGGGTGTGGGTGATCTGGATGGTCATTGAACTGGTCTTTTCTGGTGAGAGTCTTTTGGCCGCCCGAAGGGCGGACGGGGTGCTGGAAGCGGTGAGCACCACCGGGGGCGGGCCGTGAGGGACGAGCGGTCCGCCGCCGTCGCGCCCTGCGCGACGGCAGGGGCTGCCGCGCCCCCGCGGGGCGCGTCCTTCGCGGTCCGGTGCCCGTCGTCGGTCGGCGGAGCCGCTAGGCGGAGTCGGCCGGCGGCGGTGAACGCACCGGACCGTGTTGCTGTCGCCCCGAAGGGGTGTCCGCTCGGGTGTGGTGGCCCGCCGGTCCGGAGGTGTTGCCCTCCCCCGGACCGGCGGGGCCTTGGGTCAGCTGCGGCGGGTGGCCGGGGCGGCTTCGATCCGTTCGCGGACGGCTCGGTTCACGGCGGTGATGAGGTCGCGCCCGTCGTCGTAGGCGAAGCGGCCGAGCGGCAGGCTGGCGGCGAGGTCGCAGAACGTGGCCTGGTCCATGGTGGTCAGCGTGTCGTCAAGCGGCGTGAGCTCGTGGGGGAACATCGCCTGGACGCTGTCGCCGGGCTTCGGGACGCCGGTGGTGAAGTACCAGACGACCACCATTTCGGCCGTGTCGGCGAACTCGGGGCCGCCGAAGGGGCCGACGACGACGGCCGGGCGGGTGTCGAGCTGGTGGCCCCGGAACCAGGGTGCGGCGGTAACGAGGGTGGCGGTGGGGAAGTCCTGGACGGTGGGGGTCTGAGTGGTGAGCATGTCGTGTCCTGTCTGGTGAGAGGTTCCGCCGGGGCCGGTCGGCCCCGGCGGGGTGTCGGTCGGGGTGTTGCCCCCCTTCCGACACCATTAATTAAACCATGTTCTTGGGTCCGGGTCAACCGGCTGAGGCGAGTTCGCGGCGGCGCTCGGCAGCGGCGGTGACGGCGCGCGCGACGAGACGGCCCGCTTCGATGGCGCGGACGGCGGACTCGTGCACGGGGGGCTTCTTGTCCTGGGTGACGATGCCCGCGAGCGGGGGCATGACGGCGGGGCCGGGGGTGATTCCGAGGATCAGGGCGGCGACGTGGGCGGCTGAGGCGACCTCGGCCGTGTGCTGGCCGGGGAGTGCGGCGTCCGCCTCGGGCAGGCGTCGCCAGGCGTGGCCGTACAGCAGGATGCGGGCGGCGTTGTCGGGGGTTTCGCGGGTGAAGTCGAACCCTCCGGCCTGCTCGGGGTCCTCGTGGTACCACTCGCGGTACTGAGTGAGCAGGATGTCCCGGACGGTCTCGGCGGCGAGCGGGGCGGCGGCGGGCAGCTCGTAGGCGTCGCCGTCGGTCTGGCTGATGTCGAACACCGGACCCGCCTTGTAGCCGGAGACCTTCCGCCCCTCCCCCTCGGCGGCGGCATCGGCGGCGGCGGTTTCCCGGGGTCCAGTCTCGGCGGCGGCCGTCGTGTCGTCGGTCCGTCGTCGGAGCGGGGTCCAGATGCGAATGGAGGTGGAGCCCTTGGCCGGGAAGCGTCCGGCCTTGCGCCAGTCGCCGGAGCTGAGGACGCGGGTTGCGTGGGGGCACTGGGCGGCGATGGCGATGCAGTTGACGGGGCTGCGGTCATCCAGGGTCGCGGCCGTGCGCATGACGGCGAACCAGAACCGCTCGTCGCTAACCATCGCGCCGTATGCGCGGTCCATGACGGCTTCGAGTTCGCCGCGCATCCGGGCGCTGTAGGCGCGCCGCTCGTCCTGGGTCATCTTCGGCTTGCTGGGCATTTCCTGGTCTCCCTGGTGAGAGTTCGTGGGTTCGAGGCCGGCTGGCCGGGGCGTCGGTCGGGGGTGTTGCCCTCCCCCTCTCGATGCATTAATTAAACCATGTTCTGAGGTGTTCGGCAAGTCCTCAGATCCAGTGCAGCCCTTCCGCGTGGCAGGAATTCCGATATGCCGCTATGACCTCGTCCTCTATTGCTGTCCAGTGTTCGAGGATGTCCGGGGCGGTTTTCTGGGGGTGGGCCTCGCGCTTGGCCCTGCGCCATTCGATGGCGATTTTGAGCGTGCGGAGCTGGGAGCGGGTGAGGTGCCACGGGCCGGAGTCGGGGAGGTCTCGGCCGTAGGCCATCGCTCGGGCGTTGTTGATGTGTTCGGTGCCGGACCACACGTTGTGTCCGGGCCGTACGGCGAGTGCCCTTCTGAGGGTGCATCGAAGGTGCGGGGCCTGGACGGTCCATTGGGGGCGGATGACGAACAGGTCGGCGCTCATGGCGGCCTTTCTGGGGCGGGGCGGGGCGGCGCGCTCCGGGGAGCGCGCCGCCGGAATTCTTGGAATATCAGAGGTCGAATTCGTCGGCCTGCTGGCCGCGCTCGTCCTCGGACGTCTGGATGTCGGGCAGGAATCGGCTGACCGCGAATACGACCGCGTCAGCGATGATCAACGGCGCGTCCTGGAGAACGATGTTCACCGACCCTTCTACCAGTCCGATGCGGACCTCTCCGGGCTCCAAGTTCATGTGGACATAGGCGTTCGTCCCGTCGATCCGGGTCCGGGCTCCGGGGAGGCGGGCGGCGAGTTCGCGGGCGGCCTCCTCGGTGCGGCGGCGCATCGCGCCCTGTTCGCGGTTGTGATCCTTCACGCGCTGGTGAACGGTGCGGTGCGCGGGGATGAGGCGGTCCGAGATCAGGGCCGCGATCCGGGCGGGGTCTTCGTCCATGGCGACGCGGACGCTGTCGCGCTCGCCCTTGCGGAACGGGTAGTCGGTGGCGGGGAACGCGCCCCTGACGTAGAGGTGCCCGGGGTCGTCGTAGCGCTCGGAGAGGTGGAGCTGTCGGCCGTCGAGGTGGGTGAGGTTGGCGGCGTGGGCCAGTTCCTGGACGCCGTGGAGTACCTGCTGCGGTCGCCAGTTGCCGCCGAGCGCGAGGGCGATCGGGTGGGCGAGTTCGGCGACAGTGGGCGAAGTGGTCACAGTTGTTCTCCTGGTGAGAGTGGGTGCCGGGGCCGGTCGGCCTCCGGTGGCCGGCTGGGGTGTTGCCCTCCCCTTCCGACATCACTAATTAAACCATGTTCTTGGGGTGGGGTCAAGCCGGACAACCCCCTGACCTGCCCTTTTCCCGCCGCCTCCACCCGCACCCGCCCGGCCGGGCCCGGCCACTACTGGCCCCGGGCGGGGTTCCCTCCTCGGTCGGACAGCGCCAGCCGGATCAGGGTTCCGGGTGGGGTGTCCAGGCTCGCGCAGCGACCGCGAAGCGGCCCGGCCTGGACACCCTGCCCGGGGCCCTGATACGCCCTCCGGGTGTCCGGCCGAGGAGGGAACCCCGCCCCCACAACCCCAACCACGAACGACGCCGCACCTACCCACCCGCCCCCTCCCCCTCCGAGAGAGGACCCGCCGGAGGCACAAGAACGGCACCACCGGTGCCTGTGGCCGGTCGGGCGCTTCGGCTAGACGGGGCGCCCGTTGACGGCTTGGCCGTCCCGTACGAGAAGGATCAGCGGCCGGGCCACGTCCTTCTCCTCCAGGCTGCCTTCCGGGATCGAGGGGTCGCCGAAGACGGTGCGGGTGTTTCCCTCGTTGGGGTAGTCCCATACCCACTTCGGGTGGTTGGACCGGACTCGGATGTTGCCGTTCGCGTCGAAGACCACGTCGCCGGGCTTCCAGGTCGCATCGAGGCTGGTGATCTTGTGGATTTCTTCCATGGGCTCATGGTGCCTTTCAGGGGTGTCACAGAGGTGTTGGTCTGGGGTGCCTCGGGCGGGGTCACCACAGGGTGGGCTGGAGTGGGGAGACGGGGATCGGCCGGGCACGCGGGAGGGCCAGCCGGGGCTTGGGCGGAGGTGGTGCTGGAGTTCGCGGGGTCGTCACGGGCGGGGCGGGTGCCGGCTGCGGCGGGGCGGCGGCGGGCAGTGGCTTCGTGTCGGGTCGTGGCGGGGTGGCCGGTGCGGGCTCGACGGGTGGCTGTTGGCTGGCGCGGGCCTGCTGTTCAGCGATGGTGATCGGCTTCTGGTAGAGCTTCTGGGCGCTGGGTTCGAGCGGGGGCAGGCGGCGGGCGGCGGCTTTCTGGTCGTCGCGGCGCTTGTGGCGGCGGCGGACTCGGGCGAACCGGGCCTCGTAGGCGGCGTGGTCGCTGGCATGCAGCCCGTCTTGGTGCAGCCGGGCGAGTTCGAGGGCGACGTGGCCCATCGGGCTGGGGGTGAGTAGGTGGGTGTCGTCGCCGTGCTGGGCGGCAGTGAGGAACTTGGCGGTCAGCAGAGCCTGGGTCCGCTCCTGGCTGATCCGGCGCCCGCCGTTCCACTCCCCCTTCCGCGCCGCGAGCCGGGCACGGCCGCCTCGCCGGTACAGGCGGCCGGTGGCGGCGGCCTCCATCACTCGCAGGTGGCCGGTGCTCCAGCCGAGTTCGGCGACGTGGTGCTTGGCGAGGTAGAGGTTCGTGGTGGCCTTCTCGCGGTTCTCGCGGTCCATGCCGGTGGCGGCCTGCTGTTCGGCTTCGCGCCGGTCTTCCTCCTGGCGGCGGGCGCGCTCGCGCTCGGCCTGTTCCTCGGGGGTGAGGACACGGTCCAGTTCGGCGCGCAGGCCGGCTGCCGTGATCTCGACTCCGGCGGCGGCCTGGGCGAGCACCGCGTGGTGGACAGCTTGGCGGGCGCAGTAGGCGAGGGAGCTTGCGGGCATCTCCGGGTCGACGGCGTACTGCTCGGCGCGGTCGGCGTGCCGGGCCGCCTCGACGGCTTCCTGGTGGGCCGCGTGCATGGCTGCCTCCAACCGCGCGGCACCGGAGTTGCTGCGGCGGACGGCGGCCATGGCTTCGTCTGCGGCGATCACGGCCAAGAGGGCGGCTTCCCCCGCGACTTGGAGGCAGGTCTGCGGTGAGGGGTCTCCGACCTGGGCGGCGGCGCGCACGGGCTCGGGCATGGGTGGTCCTCGGTGGGTTCGGTGGTGCGGTCGGGGGCGGGCGGCGCCCCGTCGTCGGGGTGCCGCCTGGTCGCGCGGAGCGCGGCGGAGAGTGCTGTCGTGCCCGCAGGGCACGTCCGTTGGCCCGGCGTCCGGGTGGGGCGGGAGGGCCGCCTGCGGCCCGGACGTCCCGGCCGGCTGCGAGCCGGGCCGGGCTGAGCCGTCCCGCAGGGACGCCCTTTCGGTCGGGGCCGCGGGGCGGGCGGGCGGCCGACGGGGCGGCCCGATCGGGCGGTGGGCCGCGTGGGGGGGGGGGGGGCCGGTGCCCCCCCCCCCCCCCCCCCCCGCCCGGGGGGGGGCCGCCCCGGGGGGGCCCCCCCCCCCCCCCACCCAAGGCGGGCCCCCCCCCCCCCCCCGGGCCCCGCCCCC
>NZ_JBITZW010000048.1:0-14660 GCF_044547105.1 Kitasatospora sp. NPDC052868
CAGTCGACGTGCGGGGTCGGCTCGGCCACGTTCAGGGTCTGCGGAAGGACGCCGTGCTGCATCGCCATGACCATCTTGATCACGCCGCCGACGCCTGCCGCGGCCTGCGAGTGGCCGATGTTGGACTTCAACGAGCCCAGCCAGAGCGGCTCTTCGCGCTCCTGGCCGTAGGTGGCCAGCAGTGCGTTGGCCTCGATCGGGTCGCCCAGCGACGTCCCGGTGCCGTGCGCCTCGACGGCGTCCACCTCGGCGGCGGACAGTCCGGCCTGGGCGAGCGCCTGGCGGATCACCCGCTCCTGCGAGGGGCCGTTGGGGGCGGTGAGACCGTTGCTCGCGCCGTCCTGGTTGACGGCCGAACCCCGGACCACGGCCAGCACCCGGTGGCCGTTGGCCTTCGCCTTGGACAGCCGCTCCAGGACCAGGACGCCGACGCCCTCCGCCCAGGAGGTGCCGTCCGCCGAGGAGGAGAAAGGCTTGCAGCGCCCGTTCGGCGCCAGACCGCGCTGGCGGCTGAACTCGACGAAGGCCACCGGGGTGGCCATCACGGTCACGCCGCCGGCCAGTGCGAGGTCACACTCGCCCTGCCGCAGCGCCTGCGCGGCGAGGTGCATGGCAACCAGGGAGGAGGAGCAGGCGGTGTCGATGGTGACCGCCGGGCCTTCCAGCCCCAGGGAGTAGGAGACCCGACCGGAGGCCACGCTGCCCGCGCTGCCGGTGGCGATCATGCCCTCCAGCTCGCCGGGGACGGCGGCCATCGACGGCTGGTAGTCGTGGTACATCATCCCGGAGTAGACGCCGGTGCTGCTGCCGCGCAGTGACCTGGGGTCGATGCCGGCGCCCTCGATCGCCTCCCAGGAGGTCTCCAGCAGCAGCCGCTGCTGCGGGTCGACCGCCAGCGCCTCACGCGGCGAGATGCCGAAGAAGCCCGCGTCGAACATCCCCGCGTCGTGCAGGAATCCGGCCTCCCGGCAGTACGACGTCCCCGGACGCTCGGAGTCGTCGTCGAAGAAGTTCTCCAAGTCCCAGCCGCGGTTCGACGGGAACGGGGTGATCCCCTCCCGGCCGTCGGCGACGAGCTGCCACAGGTCCTCCGGCGAGGCGACCCCGCCGGGGTAGCGGCAGGCCATGCCGACGATGGCGATGGGGTCGTCGTCGATGGCGGTGGTGCGCACGGTGGTGGTGGCGGTCTTCGAGCCGAGGAGTTCCCCGGCGAGGAAGCGGGCCAGGGCGGTGGGGGTGGGGTAGTCGAAGACGAGCGTCGCCGGGAGCTGGAGGCCGGTGGCGCCGTTGAGCTGGTTGCGCAGCTCGAGGGCCGTCAGCGAGTCGAAGCCCAGGTCCTGGAACAGCCGGTCGACCGGCACGGCATGGGCGCCGCTGAAACCGAGCACCGCCGCGACCTGACGGCGCACCAGTTCGAGGAGGTGGGTTTGGCGGGCGGTGTCGTCGAGGGTGGTGAGGTGGTCTTGGAGGGCGGTGGTGGTGCGGGTGGTGGTTGTGGTGGCGCGGCGGATGCGGGGGGTGATGAGGCGGCGTAGGAGGGGGCGTTGGGGGGTGTGGTCGGTGAGGGTTTTGAGGTCGAGGCGGGCGGCGATGAGGTGGGGTTGGGTGGTGGTGAGTGCGGTGTCGAGGGCGGTGAGGCCCTGGGTGTCGGTGAGGGGGAGGATGCCGGCGTTGGCGAGGCGGCGGAGGTCTGTGTCGGTGAGGGTGGCGGCCATGGTGCCGGTGGTCCAGAGGCCGTAGGCGAGGGCGGTGGCGGGCAGGCCCTGGGTGTGGCGGTGGGTGGCGAGGGTGTTGAGGAGGGTGTTGGCGGCGGCGTAGTTGGCCTGGCCTGCGTTGCCCCAGGTGGCGGCGAGGGAGGAGGCGAGGACGAATGCGGTCAGGGGGAGGTGGCGGGTGAGTTCGTGGAGGTGCCAGGCGGCGTCGGCCTTGGGGGCGAGGACGCGGTCGAGTTGGCTGGTGGTCATGGTGGTGAGGGGTCCGTCGTCGAGGACGCCGGCGAAGTGGAGGACGGCGGTGAGGGGGTGCTCGGCGGGGACGGTGGCGAGCAGGTCGGCCAATGCCGCCCGGTCGGCCACGTCGGCGGCGGCCACCGACACCTGGGCTCCGAGTGCGGTCAGTTCCTCGGCGAGGTCCTGCGCTCCCTGGGCGTTGGGGCCGCTTCGGCTGACCAGCAGCAGGTGGCGGATGCCGTGGGTGGTGACGAGGTGGCGGGCGGCGACGGCGCCGAGGCCGCCGGTGCCGCCGGTGATCAGGACCGTTCCGGCCGGGTCCAGCGCGGGAGCGGGCTCGCTCGCCGCGGTCGACGCCACCAGTCGGGGGACGGTCACCGTGCCTGTCTGGAGGGCGAGTTCGGGTTCGTCGGTGGTGAGGGCGCGGTGGAGGGCGGTGAGGCTTTCGGGGGTGTCGTCGAGGTCGGCGAGGACGAGGCGGCCGGGGTGTTCGGCCTGGGCGGCGCGGACCAGGCCCCAGACGGGGGCGAGGGCGGGGTCGGGGGTGTCGGTGGCGACGGCACCGCGGGTGGCGACCACCAGGCGGGAGGAGGTGGTGCGCTCGTCGGCGAGCCAGCGCTGCAGGAGGTGCAGGGTGTGGTGGGCGGTGGCGCGCACCGCGTCGGGGGTCTCGCCGGGCGCGGCCTCGATCCTGGCGAGGACCACGTCCGGCAGCACGCCGTCCGCGTCAAGGGCGTCGAGGTCGGCGAGGTCGCCGATCGACGGCTGGGGGTCGGCTGCGGGGAGGGCGAGTTCGGTCCAGTCGACGGTGAACCGGGTGCCGCCCGAGGCGCCGGCGGTGGTGGCGGTGGTGAGTTGTTCGGCGGTGACGGGTCGCAGGTCGAGGGCGTCGACGGTCAGGACGGGGTAGCCGGTGGCGTCGGCGACGTGCAGGGCCACGGTGTGGCCGGCGGTGCCGGTGACGCGTACCCGCAGGGTGGTGGCGCCCGCGGAGTGCAGGGCCACGCCGTTCCAGGAGAACGGCAGCAGGGTCTGGTCCAGGCCGCCGTCGCGTCCGAGGCTGATGGTGTGCAGGACGGCGTCCAGCAGGGCGGGGTGCAGGCCGAAGCGGGCGGCGTCCGCGTGGGCGCTCTCGGGGAGTTCGACCTCGGCGTGGACGGTGTCGCCGGCGCGCCAGGCGGCGCGCACGCCCTGGAACACCGGTCCGTAGTCGAGGCCGAGGCCGGCGAGGTGGTCGTACATGCCCTCGGTCGCGACGGGTGCGGCGTCGGCGGGGGGCCAGGCGGTCAGGTCGGTGCCCAGCGCGGCCGCGGGGGCCAGCAGGCCCTCGGCGTGCAGGGTCCAGGGCTGGTCGCTGTCCTCGGGCCGGGAGTGGATGGTGACCGGCCGCAGCCCGCCGTCCTCACGCGCGCCCACCACCACCTGCAACTGCACACCCTCGTCCACCGGCAGCACAAGCGGCGCCTGAAGCGCGAGCTCGTGCAGATGCGCCGTACCGGCCCGGTGCGCCGCCTGAAGGGCCAACTCGATGAAGGCGGTGCCGGGCAGGATGACCGTGCCGTGGACGGCGTGGTCGGCGAGCCAGGCGTGGGTGGCCAGTGAGAGCCGGCCGGAGAGGACCAGCTGGTCGGCGGTCGCCAGCTCGGTGACGGCGCCCAGCAGCGGGTGCTCCACCGCACCGAGACCCGCGGTGGCCAGGTTGGCACCGGCCGCCTGCGCCTGGATCCAGTAGTGCTGGTGGTCGAACGCATAGGTGGGGAGGTCCACCGGTGCCGCCTGCTCGGGCAGCAGCGAGGACCAGTCGACCTCGACGCCGCGGGCCCACAGGCCCCCGAGGGCCTCCACGGCGGTCCGGACCTCGGGGCGGCCCTTCCGGACCAGCGCCACCGCGCCGACCTGCCCCTCACCGGACACGCTCTGCCTGGTCATCGCCGTCAGGACGGCGTCGGGGCCGACCTCGACGAAGGCCGTCGCCCCGGCCTCCACCGCGGCGGTGATGCCGTCGGTGAAGCGCACCGCGTCCCGGACGTGCCGCACCCAGTACTCCGGGTCGGTCAGCTGCCCGGCCTCGGCGAGAGTGCCGGTGACGTTGGAGACCACCGCGATCGTCGGCTCGCTGAAGGCGATCTGCTCGGCGACCGCACGGAACTCCGCCAGCATCGGATCCATCAGCGGCGAGTGGAACGCGTGGCTGACCCGCAGCCGCTGCGTCTTACGACCGCCCTCGGCCAGCTGCTCGGCGATCGCCGTAACGGTCTCGTCGTCACCCGAGATCACCGTCGCGTTCGGCCCGTTGAGCGCCGCGATCGACGCCTTGCCCTCGTGCCCCGCGAGCAGCGGCAGCACGTCCGCCTCGCCCGCCTGGACCGCGACCATCGCGCCACCGGTCGGCAGCGCCTGCATCAGCCGGCCGCGGGCCGCCACCAGCTTGGCCGCGTCGGCGAGGCTGAACACCCCGGCGACGTGCGCCGCCGCCAACTCCCCGATGGAGTGCCCGACCAGGATCCTCGGCTGCACGCCGAAGGCCTCCAACAGCCGGTAGGCGGCGACCTCGAAGGCGAACAGCGCGGGCTGGGTGAAGCCGGTCTGGTCCAACTCGTCCGACTCGAAGCACAGATCACGCAGCGAACGCCCGAGGTGCTGGTCCAACTCCCCGCACGCGGCGTCGAAGGCCCCCGCGAACACCGGGAACCGCTCGTACAACTCCCGGCCCATACCCGCCCGCTGGGCACCCTGGCCGGTGAACAGCGCCCCCACCTTCGGCGCGCCCTGCGCCACCCCGGTCGGGACCTCGCCCTCGGCCAGCCCCAGCAGCCCGGCGAGCAGCTCCTCGCGATCGTCGCCGAGCACCACGGCCCGGTGCTCGAACGCCGTCCGCGACCGCAGCGCCCGCGCCACCCCACCGACGCTCGGCTCCTCGTCCGCCTCGATGAACTCGGCCAGCCGGTCGGCCTGTCCGCGCAGCGCCTCCGCACTCGCGGCGGACAGCAGCCACGGCGTCGGCCCGGCCATCGGGGAGGTCTCGACCTCAACCTCCTCGACAGGGGCCTCCTCGACCGCGCCCTGCTCCACGATGACGTGCGCGTTGGTGCCGCCGATACCGAAGGAGGAGACGCCGGCCCGGCGCGGGCGGTCCTCCGCCTGCGGCCACTCCTGCTCCTCGGTGAGCAGCCGCACCGCGCCGGAGGCCCAGTCCACGTGCTCGGTGGGCTCCGAGACGTTCAAGGTCCTCGGCAGCACGCCGTGCTGCATCGCCATGACCATCTTGATGACCCCGCCGACACCCGCCGCCGCCTGCGAGTGGCCGATGTTGGACTTCAACGAGCCCAGCCAGAGCGGCTCCTGGCGGTCCTTGCCGTAGGTGGCGAGCAGTGCCCGCGCCTCGATCGGGTCACCCAGCGGCGTGCCGGTGCCGTGCGCCTCGATCGCGTCCACGTCCCCGGTGGTGAGCCCGGCCTGGGCCAGCGCCTGCCGGATCACCCGCTCCTGGGACGGCCCGTTCGGCGCGGTCAGACCGTTGCTCGCGCCGTCCTGGTTGACCGCCGAGCCGCGCAGCACGGCCAGCACCCGGTGGCCGTTGGCCTTCGCGACCGACAGCCGCTCCAGCACCAGGATGCCGACGCCCTCGGCCCAGGAGGTGCCGTCCGCGTCGGTGGAGAAGGACTTGCAGCGACCGTCCCGGGCCAGCCCGCGCTGGCGGCTGAACTCCACGAAGGTCGAGGGCGTCGACATCACCGTCACGCCGCCGGCCAGCGCGAGTTCGCACTCGCCCTGCCGCAGCGCCTGGGCGGCCAGGTGGATGGCGACCAACGAGGAGGAGCAGGCGGTGTCGACGGTGATCGCCGGGCCCTCCAGCCCCAGGGTGTAGGAGACCCGACCGGAGGCCACACTGCCCGCGCTGCCGGTGGCGACCATGCCCTCCAACTCCACCGGCACGGCGGGCAGCGGCGGTTGGTAGTCGTGGTACATCACCCCGGCGAACACACCGGTCCGCGAGCCGCGCAGCGAGCGCGGGTCGACGCCGGCCCGCTCGATCGCCTCCCAGGAGGTCTCCAGCAGCAGGCGCTGCTGCGGGTCGATCGCCAGCGCCTCACGCGGCGAGATGCCGAAGAACCCGGCGTCGAACAGCCCGGCGTCGTGCAGGAATCCGGCCTCCCGGCAGTACGACGTCCCCGGGCGGTCCGGGTCGTCGTCGAACAGGCCGTCGAGGTCCCAGCCGCGGTCCGACGGGAAGGCGGAGATGCCCTCGCGCCCCTCGGCGACCAGCCGCCACAGCTCCTCCGGCGAGGCCACCCCGCCCGGGAACCGGCAGGCCATGCCCACGATCGCGATCGGCTCCTGCTGCCGCTCCTCCATCTCCCGCACCCGACGGTTGACGTCCCGCAGCTCCGCCGTCGCCCGGCGCAGGTACTCCCGCAGACCGCTCTCGTTGTTCGACATCGCCAGTCCCCCAGCTCAAACAGTTGGACCGCACGCGCGGCTCACGCAGCTCGCACGGCTCGAAAATTCCCCGCGAAGAGTCGGCCGCGGGCAAATCGGAAACCAATACCGACAATCCCGCGAAACGCTACCCCCGGGTCACCGGGCGTTCCCATCCCCTACCGCCCCACCCCTGCCCCTAATCTGACCACCATTCGGACGAAATGCCGCCGGGGAATGTGGCCCCCGTCACTCGGGGCGCCCCCGGGCTAGGGGTCGGCTGCGAGAACCCTCCAGGCCCGCCGCCTAGGGGGTGGTAGGGGCTACCTGGAACCGCCCCGCCGCGGGAAGGATGAAAGTCCTCCTAAGGCTGTTCACCGCGAGGATCGGGTACCGACATGGGCGTCCGAAGCATCGATGAACAGAAACAACACATCATCGAGCTCGACCAAGGTTTGATAGCAGTCGTCCGTCGGCGCACCGAAGCCGTCGCACGACTGCGCACGATGCGCCGCGAAGCCGGCGTCCGCCAGGTGGATCTCGCCTGGGAGAACGCCGCCCTGGCCGAGTACCAGGCGGCGCTCGGCAGTACGGGCACGTCGCTCGCCCTGGCCCTGATGGAACTGGGCCAGCGAGCCGAACTGCCCGCCCCGGCGCCGTCGGGCGACAGCACCGGCCCGGCCGCCGCCACGGCCTCCACCGCAGGTGGCGGCAGCGGGGCGTACCTGAGCACCCCCGGAAAAGCACCCGGAACCTGTGAGGACCCGATGGACGAATTCGGCACGCACCGCGGTGTCGCCCTGGTCACCGGCGCGGCCGGCGGCATCGGCCGGGAGATCGCGCACGCCCTGGCCGCCCAGGGGGTCGCCGTCGCCCTGCTCGACCGGGACGAGAACGGCCTCGCCGCGGTGGAGGCCGAACTGCGCAAGGAGGACGCGCTCGGCGTCCCCTACGCCCTGGACATCGCGGACGCCCGCAGTGTCGCCCGGGCGGTCGCCGACATCGAGGAGCGGATCGGCGCCATCGACTACCTGGTCAACTGCGCCGGCGTGCTGCGCCCGGGCGACGCCGCCGAGTTGACCGAGGAGGACTGGGCGGCGACCTTCGCGGTCAACGCCACCGGCACCTTCGTGGTCTCGCAGGCCGTGGTCAACCGGATGACGGCCCGCCGCTCGGGCGCGGTCGTCACGATCGCCTCGAACGCCGCCCACACCCCGCGCGCCGGGATGTCGGCGTACTGCGCCTCGAAGGCCGCGGCCGCGATGTTCACCAAGAGCCTCGGGCTGGAGGTGGCCCGGCACGGGATCCGCTGCAACGTGGTCGCGCCGGGCTCCACCAACACCGGGATGCTCACCGCGCTCTGGGGTGGGCAGGGGTCGGCCGAGGCCACCATCGCCGGTTCGCCGGACACCTACAAGACCGGCATTCCGCTCGGCCGGATCGCCGAGACCCGCCACATTGCCGACGCGGTGCTCTTCCTCCTTTCGGAGAAGGCCGCGCACATCACCATGCAGACCCTGACCGTCGACGGTGGCGCGACGCTGGGGCAATGATCGCCCGCCGGACCGACGGCGGCCGAAAGGGTTTCACATCATGGGAATTCCGAAGATCGCACCGTACCGCATGCCGCAGCGCGGTGAACTTCCGGAGAACGTCGCGCAGTGGTCGGTGGATCCGCAGCGCGCCGTGCTGCTGGTCCACGACATGCAGAAGTACTTCCTGCAGTCCTTTCCGGCGGGGCAGTCGCCGCTGGTCGAACTGGTCCAGAACAGCGTGCTCATCCGCCAGAAATGCTCCCGGCTCGGTATTCCGGTCGCCTACACGGCGCAGCCGGGGAGCATGACCGAGGAGGAGCGCGGCCTCCTGGTCGATTTCTGGGGACCGGGGATGACCGCCGAGCCGGAGCAGCGCGGAATCATCGACGAACTGGCCCCGGAGGCCGGTGACCATGTCTTCACCAAATGGCGGTACAGCGCCTTCCACAACACCGACCTGCTGCAGACCATGCGCTCGCTCGGCCGGGACCAGCTGATCATCTGCGGGGTGTACGCACACCTCGGCATCCTGATGACCGCGTTCGAGGCGTTCGCGCACGACATCCAGCCGTTCCTGGTGGCCGACTCGGTGGCCGACTTCGGCGAGTCGCAGCACCGGATGTGCATCGAGTACGCCGCGCAGCGCTGCGCGATGGCGGTGACCACCGAGGACGTCCTGGCCGGTCTCGACGCGCCCGTCGGCGCCCGGGCCGCGGCGGTCGCGGTCCGTTGACGCCGAGCCGCCACCCCGACGCGAAGCCTCGGCAGTCCCGAAAGGACGCGACATGACGAGCCCGTACGGGGACTCCGCGCTGGACGCCGTCCTGGTCGCCGATCCCCCGCCCTTCGCCCTGCTGCACCGCCCCGAGGCGAGCGGCCGGCACCAGCTCGACCTGCTGCTCGGCCACCCGGTGCCGACCGGCTCGCTGGCGGAGGTCCCGGTCGGTCCGGCGACGGCCACCGGCCGGGCCCGGTACGACACGCTCGTCCTGCTGCCCTTCCGGCAGATCGCCGAGCGGGGCTTCGCCGTGGTGGACGACGGTGCGCCGCTGCTGTCGATGGTGGTCGACTCGCACACCGCCGTCCCGGTGGAGGAGGCCCTGGCCCGGATCGCGGATCTGCCGCTCCAGGTGGCCGAGGGGGCCTTCGACGTCGACGACGACGCGTACGCGCGGATCGTGCGGGAGATCATCGGCAACGAGATCGGCCGCGGCGCGGGTGCCAACTTCGTCATCAAGCGCTCGTTCCTCACCGAGATCGCCGACTACACGCCCGCCGCCGCGCTGACGGTCTTCCGCCGGCTGCTGGAGCTGGAGTCGGGCGCGTACTGGACCTTCCTGATCCACACCGGCGAGCGGACCTTCGTCGGGGCGACGCCCGAGCGGCACCTCAGCCTGAGCGGCGGCACCGCCGTGATGAACCCGATCAGCGGCACCTACCGGTACCCGGCCTCCGGGCCGACGCTGGACGGGCTGGCCGCCTTCCTGGCCGACACCAAGGAGGCGGACGAGCTCTACATGGTGGTGGACGAAGAGCTCAAGATGATGGCGCGGATCTGTGAGCGCGGCGGCCGCCTGTTAGGCCCGCAGCTGCGCGAGATGGCCCATCTCGCCCACACCGAGTACTTCATCGAGGGCACCACCGACCGGGACGTCCGGGAGATCCTGCGCGAGTCGCTGTTCGCCCCGACGGTCACCGGAAGCCCGCTGGAGAGCGCCTGCGGCGTGATCAGCACCTACGAGCCGGCCGGCCGCGGCTACTACAGCGGCGTGGTGGCCCTGCTCGGGCGGGACGCCGACGGTCCGACCCTCGACTCGGCGATCCTGATCAGGACGGCCGAGATCGACCGGACGGGCCGGGTCAGCGTCCCGGTCGGCGCGACCCTGGTCCGGCACTCGGACCCGGCCTCGGAGGTCGCCGAGACCAGGGCCAAGGCCGCCGGCGTACTGGCCGCCATGCTGCACGGACCCGGGCGGTCCCGCGGCGGCGCGGCGCCCGGACTCGCCGCCCACCCCCAGGTCCTGCGGGCCCTGGAGAGCCGCAACCAGACCCTCTCCTCCTTCTGGACGGACAAGTTCGAGGACCGCGCCCAGCCGCTGCCCGGACCGGCCGGCCGCCGCGCCCTGGTGGTGGACGCCGAGGACACCTTCACGGCGATGCTCGCGCTGCAGCTCTCGGCCCTGGGCCTGGACGTCGAGGTGCGCCGCTTCGACGACCCGGGCACCGAGCCGACCGGGTACGACCTGGTCGTCCTCGGACCCGGGCCGGGCGACCCGCGGGCCGCGGACCACCCGAAGATCGCCTACCTGCGGTCGGCCGTGCGCCGACTGCTGGACGACGGCACGCCGTTCATGGCGGTCTGCCTCAGCCACCAGGTCCTCAGCGATGCGCTGGGCTTCCGGCTGGCCCCCCGGGAGGTCCCCAACCAGGGGGTGCAGAAGCGGATCCCGCTGTTCGGCCGGGACGAGCTGGTCGGCTTCTACAACACCTTCGCCGCCCGCAGCGACGAGGACCGGGCCCCGCTGCCCGCCCTCGCGGCGCGGACGGGCGAGGTGGAGATCAGCCGCGACCCGGCCACCGGCGAGATCCACGCACTGCGCGGCCCCGGCTTCTGCTCGATGCAGTTCCACGCCGAGTCCGTGCTGACGGCGGACGGGCCGCGGATCATCGGCGACCTGCTCGGCCCGCTGCTGGCCGGCCGCTGACCCTCCCGGACCGGACCGCAGCACCTCAGACCCCGCAGCACCTCAGACCCGCAGAACGTGCGCAAGCGCGCGGAAGAGACAGAGAGAAGGACGAGGACATGGCTGAAGCCACCTGGGGCGGGCCGGCGTTCGATCTCGACGCGTACCTGGCGCGCGTCGGCCTGGAGCCGGGGATCACCCCGACCCTGGACAACCTGCGGGCGCTCCAGCGCGCCCACACCGCCGCCTTCCCGTTCGAGTACCTGGAGATGGTCCTCGGCCGCGGTCTGCCGCTGGACATCGAGAGCATCCAGAACCGGATGGTCGGCGGCCGGCGCGGCGGCTGCTGCTACGACCAGTCGGTCCTGTTCGCCGCCGCACTGGAGGCGATCGGCTTCGACGTGACCGCACGCGGCGCCCGGATCCGGCTGGGCGCCAAGGTCCTCCGGGCCGTCACCCACGGCTTCACGACCGTCGCCCTGGACGGCGAGGAGTGGCTCACCGACGTCGGCTTCGGCGGCGAGGGCATGCTGGAGCCGATCCTGATCTGCGACGGGTCGGAGGTGCAGCAGGGCGGTTGGACCTTCGGTCTCGAACTGGAGGAGGACGACACCTGGGTGCTCCGCTCCCTGCACGGGGACGGCTGGTTCGACCTGTACGCGTTCCGGATGGAGCCGCGCTACCCGATCGACTTCGACATGATGCAGCACTACGCCGGGGCCGGCTCCGGCTCGGTGCTGGCCGGGTCGATGGTCGTGCAGCGCACCGAGGACCACGTCCGCTGGACCCTGACCAACAACTCGCTCTCCCGGATCCAGCCGGACGGCGCGATCGAGGTCCGCCAGGTGACGGTCGGGGAACTGCCGGAGCTGCTGGACTCGGTGTTCCACCTCACCCTCGACCCGACCGACGCCGAGATCCTGGTCAAGGTCTTCGAGAGCCACCGCTGACCCTGGGGCCGGAAGACAGGCCCCAGCCCCGCCACCGGCCCTGTCGGCCCCACCCGGGCGCCGGCAGGGACGTCGGGCTTTCCCGGGACGCTCCGAACTCCCCGAGCCCCGGCCGCTTTCCCTCTTTTCCTTTCTTTCAAGGCTTTCCCACCGCGCGTGATTGTTGAAGGGCTGAACGCCGTGACGTCGAACGAGGACAAGCTCCGCGATTACCTGAAGCGGACGACCGCCGACCTCCGGAAGGCACGGCGTCAGCTCCGCGACATGGAGGACCGCGAGCACGAGCCGATCGCGATCGTCGGCATGGGCTGCCGCTTCCCCGGCGGGGTCACCTCGCCCGAGGAGCTCTGGCAGCTCCTGATGGACGAGCGGGACGCCGTCGACGGCTTCCCGACGGACCGCGGCTGGGACCTCGACGAGCTGTACGACCCCGAGCCCGGCGCGCCCGGCAAGTCGTACACCAGGCGCGGCGGATTCCTTTACGACGCCGCCGACTTCGACCCGGACTTCTTCGAGATCTCGCCGCGCGAGGCGGTCGCGATGGACCCGCAGCAGCGCCTGCTGCTGGAGACGTCCTGGGAGGCCTTCGAGCGGGCCGGCATCGACCCGACCTCGGTCCGCGGCAGCCGGACCGGCGTGTTCGCCGGCGTGATGTACCAGGACCACGCCGGGCGCTTCCTGCAGAACGCCCCCGAGGAGTTCGACGGCTACCTGCTCACCGGCGCCGCCGGCAGCGTGGCGTCCGGCCGGGTCTCCTACACCCTCGGGCTGGAGGGCCCGGCGGTGGCCGTGGACACCGCCTGCTCCTCCTCCCTGGTCGCGGTGCACATGGCCGCCCAGGCGCTGCGCCAGGGCGAGTGCACGCTGGCGCTCGCCGGCGGTGTCACGGTGATGGCCACCCCGAGCCTGTTCATCGAGTTCAGCCGGCTGCGCGCGCTCTCCGTGGACGGCCGCTGCAAGGCGTTCGCCGCCGGGGCGGACGGCGCGGGCTGGGCCGAAGGCGTCGGCATGCTGCTGCTGGAGCGGCTCTCCGACGCCCGCCGCAACGGCCACCCGGTGCTCGCGGTGCTGAGCGGCTCCGCGGTCAACCAGGACGGCGCCAGCAACGGTCTGACCGCCCCGCACGGCCCCTCGCAGGAGCGGGTGATCCAGGACGCGCTCGCCTCGGCCCGGCTGGCGCCCTCGGAGGTGGACGTCGTCGAGGCGCACGGCACCGGCACCTCGCTGGGCGACCCGATCGAGGCCAACGCCCTGATCGCCACCTACGGGCGCGGGCGCGAGGCGGACCGGCCGCTCTGGCTCGGCTCGGTGAAGTCCAACATCGGCCACACCCAGGCCGCCGCCGGTGTGGCGGGCGTGATCAAGATGGTCATGGCGATGCAGCACGGCGTGCTGCCGAAGTCCCTGCACATCGAGGAGCCGACCCCGCACGTCGACTGGTCCACGGGCACCGTCCAGCTGCTCACCGAGCGGCGGGAGTGGCCCGCGGGCGACCGTCCGCGCCGGGCGGGCGTGGCGTCGATGGGGATCAGCGGCACCAACGCGCACGTCATCGTCGAGCAGGCCCCGGCCGAGCAGCCCGCCGAGGGCACCGAGAACCCCGACGCCGCCGAGGGCGCCGAGGGGGCCGCAGCAGCGCTGGACTCCCCGGCTCAGGCCGGCACCGCCCCGGCCACCGACGGCGCCGTGCCGTGGGTCCTCTCCGCCCGGACGGCCGAGGCCCTGCGCGGCCAGGCCGCCCGGCTGCGGGAGGCGCTGGCCGACCGGCCGGAGCTCGACCCCGCCGAGATCGGCGCGGCGCTGCTGAGCGAGCGCACCCTGTTCGACCACCGCGCGGTGGTGGCCGGCGACGGACCGGAGCGGCTGCTGGCCGGCCTGGCCGCGCTGGCCGACGGCGACACCGCGCCCGGCGTGGTCTCCGGCCAGGTCGCGCCCGGCCCGTGGGCGGTGATGTTCACCGGCCAGGGCGCCCAGCGGGCCGGTATGGGCCGCGGGTTGTACGAGCGCTTCCCGGTGTTCGCGGAGGCCTTCGACGCCGTCTGCGCGGAGCTCGACCCGCACCTCGGCCGCTCGCTGCGCGAGCTGGTCTTCACCCCGCAGGCCGAGGAGCTCGACCGGACGGAGTACACCCAGCCCGCGCTGTTCGCGGTCGAGGTCGCGCTCTACCGCCTGCTGGAGTCCTTCGGCGCCCGCCCGGACCACCTGCTCGGCCACTCGGTCGGCGAGCTGGCGGCGGCGCACGTCGCCGGGGTGTTCGGACTCGCGGACGCGGCCAAGCTGGTGGCGGCCCGCGGCCGGCTGATGCAGGCGCTGCCGGCCGGCGGCGCGATGATCGCCGTCCAGGCGTCCGAGGACGCGGTGCTGCGGGCGATCGGCGGGAACACCGGCGAGGTCGCCGTCGCGGCCGTCAACGGCCCCTCCTCGGTGGTCGTTTCAGGTGCCGAGCAGGCCGTGACGGCGATCGCCGACGCGCTGGCCGAGGCCGGGCACCGGACCAAGCGGCTGCGGGTCTCGCACGCCTTCCACTCGCCGCTGATGGACCCGATGCTGGACGGGTTCCGCCAGGTGGCCCGGTCCGTCGCGTACGCCGAGCCGGTGCTGCCGGTGGTCTCCAACCTGACCGGTGCGGTGGCCGGCCCCGGCGAGCTGACCGACCCCGAGTACTGGGTGCGGCACGTCCGTGGCGCCGTGCGGTTCGCCGACGGCGTCGCCGCGCTGCGGGCGCTCGGTGTGACCGCCTTCGTCGAGGTCGGCCCGGACGCCGTGCTGACCGCGATGGCCCAGGAGACCCTGTCCGAGGAGGCCCTGGCCGAGGACGCCCAAGCCGAGGAGACCCAGGGCCCCGCGGTCCTGGCGACGCTTCGGCGGGACCGCGACGAGGCCACCGCCCTGCTCGCGGCGGTCGGCGGACTGCTGACGCGCGGGGTGGCCGTCGACTGGTCCTCCGTCCTGCCGGCCCGGCCGGCCCGGCACGTCGAGCTTCCGACCTACGCCTTCCAGCGGCGGCGGTACTGGCTGGAGTCGCCCTCCGCGCGCGGTGATGTGACGACGGCGGGTCTGGGGTCGATCGATCATCCGTTGCTGGGTGCGGTGGCGAAGTTGGCGGATGGTGAGACGACGGTT
>NZ_JBITZW010000049.1:0-6691 GCF_044547105.1 Kitasatospora sp. NPDC052868
CTGTTGAGTTCTCAAGGAACGGACACTTCCTTCGGACCGCCTTCCAGCGGGCCCTCCGGGCGCTTCGTTCTTTCGTGTTTCCAGCTTATCAGATGCTTTCCGTACCGTTTCCGGCGCTTCCTTCATCCAACTCGCTGCTGTCTTCTGTGGCTTGACGCCCCGTCCGACGTTTCAAACTCTAGCCGATCCCCGCTGCAGAAAGCGAATCCGGCCGCAATCCATATAAACGGGCACACCAAATAAGACCCGAGCCGCGAAGCCGAAAAGGCAGAACGCAGCCCAGCCCGAACCGGGTGTGGTGTTTGCAGGGATTGGCCGCCCCGGGACCGTCCGCGCCAATGCGTGTCCGGTGCTCCCAGCCGAGCGACTAGAGAACACTACGCCCATCCCGGGCCGCAGGCAAATCCCCAGCCAGGGCCACCAGCCCGGGCCCGGTCCGCCGGCCGGTCGTGCCGCCCGAACCCGCGTGCCGCGACCCGGTCGTCACACCCGCCCCGGCGCCGTTACACAGCCGATGGGCGGCCGATGAACCGCCGTGACACGACCGGCCGGGGACCGCGACACGGCCTCCCTAGCGTCACTGACGTCGCCCCGGCCACCTCCGGCCGGGTGCGGACCGCAGCGGAGCCGTACGGGATCCGCGGCAACGTCCACGACCAAGGAGATCCACCGCATGACCAAGAGCCGTACCCACCGCTCGCCCGCCCGCCGCGTCCTGGCGGTCTGCGCCCTCACCGGCGCCGCCCTGATGACCGTCGTCGCCGGCGGGCCGGCCTGGGCCGACGGAGGCGCCCCGGCCGCCCCGTCCGCCGCCCCGGCTGTCGCCACCCCCACCGCCATGCCGTCTCCCGCCGGCGGCTCGGCGGGCGCCCCCGTGGTCAGCCCGCCGGCCCGGCCGAGCGCTGCCCCGGCCGCCCCGGGTGCGACCGTCACCGCCACCCCGTCGCCCCGGCCGGAGGCCAACGGCGGGGGCGCCCCGCAGGTCCGTGAGGTGCCCAAGGGCGCGGCCGCGGCCGGCGACGGCTCCAGCTCCGGCGGCAACTCCGGCGTCATGCTCGTCGGCGGCGGCACCGTGGCCGCCGTCGGTGCCGGTGTGCTGGGCTTCGCCCTCCTGCGCCGCCGTTCCGGTGCGCGCGGCTGACACCGGTTCCGGGCCCTCCGGGCACCCCGTCGCCCCGCCTCCGTACGGTCACGTACCGGGGCGGGGCGGCGGGCCCCTGCCGGACGACGGGCGGCCCGGGACCCTCGAAGCAGTAGAAGCAGCGGAGTATGCACAGCAGTCGACCGACGGTGGCCGACGAGCCAGGCGCCGTGAGAGCCGCCGCGGGGCGCGCCCCGGCGGCCGGCACGGCCACCGGACGGTCGCACCCGGCCTGAGCGGGCTGAGCCGGACCGCCTTCGCCGCGGCGGGGCTGCTCTGCCTGGTGGTCGGCGCCACCGTGGCGCTCTCGGACCCGGAGACCCCGGTGGTCCGGGTGGAGACGTCCGTCCACAACGCCGCCGCTCCCGCCTCGGCCTCCACACCGTCCGCACCCACGGCACCCGCCGCGCCCGTCCCCACCCCTCGGGCGGTCGCGGCTTCGGTCCCGACCAGGCTCCTCATCCCGGCGGCGGGTGTGGACGCCCCGGTCACCGGCCTCGGCCTGAACGCCGACGGCACGGTGGAGGTCCCGCCCGCCGACCGGGCCTCGGAGGTCGGCTGGTACCGCAACGGCCCCACCCCCGGCGAGACCGGCCCCTCCGTACTGATCGGGCACTACGACACCGCACACGGCCCGGCCGTCTTCCATGCGATGCCGAAGCTCAAGCCGGGTGACGGCATCCAGGTCCGGCGGACCGACGGCAGCACGGTCTCCTTCCGCGTCCGCACCCTGCTGCAGGCGCCGAAGGACGACTTCCCGACCGAGACGGTCTACGGCGACACCAAGGCGCCGGAGCTCCACCTGATCACCTGTGGCGGCCGGATCGGCGCGGACGGCCACTGGACCGACAACATCATCATCCTGGCGGACCTGGCCACCTGAGCAGGCGCCGGTGCGGGTGGGGCTCGCGGCCGCCGCCGCGAGCCCCACCCGCACGCGTGCCCGCCGCACGGCGCCGCACGCACCCGCACCCGCCCTGATTCCCCGGCGGCCGGAGAGGGATCATGGACCGCCGAAGCCGACGGACACCGGCCGCCCCCGCCCCCGGGCGGAACCGGGGGCTCCCCTCCGGACGACCTAGGCCTTGTCGGAGACGGCCCGGTGCCGTGCACGAACCGGCGGATCACCGCAGCCCAGGCACATCAGGCAGACCAACAGACCAGGCAGACCAGAAGGAAGGGATCCGACCATGGCAGCACCGCTTCGGAGCCGGCTGCGGGTCCGGGTGTCCGCCGCGGCGGGCGCCGGACTCCTCGGACTACTGGCCGGTTCGCTCACCGGGTGCGCGGCGCCCGGCGAACTGCGTGACAACGGCGTGAGCGGGCGGGTGACACCTCCCCCGGTACCGCAGCCGCTCTGGTCGGACCTGGCGGCCGCCCCGCCCCCGGTCTCCCCGACCGCGGACGGCAGCCGGGCCACCGATCCGCCGCCGCAGCCGATCCCGGACGTCACCGTGCCCGGCCAGGACATCACCGTGCTCGACGCCCGCACGGTGCTCGCCAAGGACCCCGGGGTGACGGCGGAGGAGCGGCGCGCCCTCGACGGCTGCCCCGCCTGTGAGGTCCGCAGCGCCGAGCACCGCGACCTCACCGGTGACGGGCGGGACGAACTGGTCACCGCCGTCGGCACCGGCGAGCGGGTGGTGCTGCACGTCTACACCGTGGCCGGGGACCGTGTCGTCCCCGTGCTGCGGGTCCAGGTACAGAAGGGCTTCAGCGCCGAGACGATCGGCCCGGAGCTGTGGCTGTACGAGCCGACCACGGTCTACGTCCGGACCAGCAGCCACTACAGCTGGGACGGGGTCCGGCTCGCCCTGGCGGAGCGGAAGGTCGAGGGGATCGGCCCGGTCCCCGGCTCCGGCCAGGGGAACCCCGCCGAGACCGGTGCCGTCCCCGCCCCGCCGACCGCCACGCCCACCGTGATGCCCGGGGCGAGCCGCCCGGCCCCCGGGGCGGTCGCCCCCAGCCGACCCTCCGCACCGGGGAACGGAGCCGGCGCCGGGGACGCCACCGCGCGCCCGGCCCTCCCCTCCGGCGCCGCCGTCGCCTCCCCCGTCCGTCCGACCCCAGCCGCCCCGGAAGCGAAGCCATGAACCCCGCCGCCCCGACCGCCCAGCCGCACATCCTGATCGTCGAGGACGACGAGGTGATCCGCGAGGCCACCCGGATGGCCCTGGAGCGGTACGGGTTCCCGGTCTCCACGGCCGCCGACGGACTGGAGGGGCTGGAGACCTTCCAGGCCGTCCGCCCGGACCTGCTGCTGCTCGACGTGATGCTGCCGCTCCTGGACGGCGTCGGCCTCTGCCGGCGGATCCGCGAGGAGAGCCAGCTGCCGATCCTGATGATGTCCGCGCGCACCGATCCGGTCGACGTGGTCTCGGGGCTGGAGGCCGGCGCGGACGACTACATCGTGAAGCCGTTCGAGAGCGCGGTCCTGGTGGCCCGGATCCGCACGGTGCTGCGCCGGGTCCGGGTGGTCCCGGCCGCCGAAACCCCGCCACCGCCCCCCGTACCGGCGGCGGCACCGCTCACCCCGACGGAATCCGCCCCACCCGCACCGCCCACATCCCCTGCGCCTGCGCCACCCGCGCCGCCCACCCGGACCGTGCGCAGCCTCGACGGACTGGAGGTGGACACCGACAGCATGGAGGTCCGGGTGCACGGCCGGCTCGTCCCGCTCACCCCGACCGAACTGCGGCTGCTGCTGGAGTTCACCGCCGCGCCCGGCATCGTGCTGGAGCGCTCCAGCCTGCTGGAACGGGTCTGGGACTACGAGTGGGGCGCCGACACCCGGGTGGTGGACGTCCACGTGCAGCGCCTGCGGGCGAAGATCGGCGCCGGGCGGATCGAGACCGTGCGCGGCTTCGGCTACAAGCTGCGGCGGCCGGTATGACACTGCGCCGCCAGATCGCCACCGCCGTCGCCGCGATCTCCGTCCTGGTCGCGGTCACCGTCGGCCTGCTGGTGCATCAGGCGATGGTCCGCCAGCACGTGGACCAGGCCCGGAGCTCCGCGCTCGCCGCGCTCGACTCCTCGCTGGCCTCGTACAAGCTCAACCGCACGATCACCGGCCGCACCGCCGCCCTGGACGATCCGGCGCTCCCGGCGCGGCTGCGCAACCTGGCGGCCGACGAGCGGCAGGGGTCGGTCCTGGCCGCCGGGCCCGAGGGCGAGGCCATGTGGGCGGCCGGCGCGGTCCAGGGCGGGGTGCTCTCCGTCCGGGTGGACTTCGCCCAGGACCGGCAGGCCATCGCCGACCTGGACCGGATCATCCTGATCGCCGTCACCGCGTCGGTCTTCACGACGGTGCTGGCCGGGGTCATGGTCGCGGACCGGATCAGCCGCCGACTGCGCACCGCCGCGACCGCCGCGCGCGGAATCGCGGCCGGCCGCACGGACACCCGGATCGGCGAGCTGGTCGACGGGCGCGACGAGGTCGCCGATCTCGCGGCGGCGGTCGACTCGATGTCCCGGGCGCTGCACCGCCGGCTGGAGGACGAGCAGCAGTTCACCGCCGACGTGGCGCACGAGCTGCGCACCCCGCTCACCGGCCTGGTGACGGCCGCCGAACTGCTGCCCCCCGGCCGTCCGACCGAACTGGTCCGCAACCGGGTACAGGTCCTGCGCTCGCTGGTGGAGGACCTGCTGGAGGTGTCCCGGCTGGACGCCGACGCCGAGACCGCCTACCTGTCGGAGGTGCCGCTGGAACGCGCGGTGCGCCGCACGGTCACGCTGACCGGTCTGACGGAGCCGACCGTGACGGTGGCGGGCGAGGCCGACGCGGTGGTCCGCACCGACCTGCGCCGGCTGGACCGCATCCTGGGCAACCTCCTGGTCAACGCCGACCGCCACGGCACCGGCCCCGTCCTGCTGAACGTCGACGGCCTGCGGATCACCGTCCGCGACCACGGCCCCGGCTTCCCCGACGACCTGCTCCACCACGGCCCCCAGCGCTTCCGCACCAGCGTCCGCGAACGCGGCCGCGGCCACGGCCTGGGCCTGACCATCGCCCAGGGCCACGCCCGCGTCATCGGCGCCACCCTCACCTTCACCAACCACCCCGCCGGCGGCGCCGTGGCCACCCTCCTGCTACCCCCCGCAGCCCACCAACCCCCACCCGACCCGCAGACCCCCTGACCCCGCCCCGGCGGCGATGGGGGCCCGGCTGGGCGGGGGGATTTCGGCGTGACTTTTCGGGTGGTTTTGGAAGGAGTGGGGGTGGCTCCTGGGGAGGTTTTGGAATTCGGGCCGGGCGGAATGGGAATCGGGCGGTCGGTGGCTCCGGTGATGTCGGGGGTGGCCGGGGCGGTGGTGGGGGTCCATTTCGGTGTCGTTGACGTGGGCGTTTCCGAGGTGTGGGCGGTGGCGTCCACGGCCTGGACGTGGGGGCGGAGGGGGATCTAACTTGCTTGGGAGTGAGGGGTGTTGGTGATATTTCCGCTTCGGGGGCGGTGGGGCCGGGGGTGGCGTCCGCGGGGTCGGGGGGAAAATAATCCACCGCGGCGGGCCCGGGCCTGCTAGAGTCGTTTTGGTTGCAGTAGTGGTTCCCATGAACTTTGTGTGCGCCTGCTCGATGTATCGCAGGCGCATTTTTGTTTCCCGGCTCTTCCCCGGGTGGGTGCTCATCGCGGCGACTCGGAGCCCGCACGGTGTGGGCTTCGGACAGCCCCTTGAAGGAGAATTTTTTATGGCTAATGGCACTGTGAAGTGGTTCAACGCGGAAAAGGGCTTCGGCTTCATCGAGCAGGAGGGTGGCGGCCCG
Organism: Kitasatospora sp. NPDC052868; assembly: GCF_044547105.1. Classification (NCBI taxonomy): domain Bacteria; kingdom Bacillati; phylum Actinomycetota; class Actinomycetes; order Kitasatosporales; family Streptomycetaceae; genus Kitasatospora; species Kitasatospora sp. NPDC052868. The sequence goes on from NZ_JBITZW010000049.1 coordinate 5,904, forward strand.
GACGTCTTCGCCCACTACTCGAACATCAACGCCAACGGCTTCCGTGAGCTGCTCGAGGGCCAGAAGGTCGAGTTCGACGTCACGCAGGGCCAGAAGGGCCCGCAGGCGGAGAACATTCGTCCGCTGTAGTTCTGCCATGGCACCCGCCTAGCAGCGAGGGGCCCGCACCGCGTACATGCCCGGTGCGGGCCCCTCGGCATTGCGCTGTGACACCCCGGCCGCTCAGGCCCCCGGCTTCGCCACCGGCGACCATCCCCACGCGAGACGCACGGCGTCGCGTCCGGATCGGCGCCCTGCCGTGACAACCCACGGCTCGAGGTTCTTCGCTCCCTTCCTTTCAGGCGAGCGCCGACCGTAGGTGACGTGCCGCACGGTTCTACCGTCCACGCCCCGTCCGTCACTCTTCCGGCCCGTTCCCCAGCGGTCTCCGCCGGCGCCCCGCGCTGCAGAGCCATCCTCGTGACGTGCCGCCCTGAGGAAGGTCTTCGTATGAATCGCTCCAGTCGCTCCTCGTACCAGAACACCAACTCCCGCTCCGCCGCGGGCTCCCGCTCCGGCGGCAGCGGCTTCTACGGCTCCCGCCCGGCCGGCGGTCGCCGGCCCTCCGGCCAGGGCGGCCGCCCGGGGTCCTCCGGGAGGACCGAGTTCGCGATGCCGGTGAGCACCACCCCGGCGCTGCCGGCCGTCGAGGCGTTCGACGAGCTGGAGATGCCGAAGGCGCTGCTGTCGGTGCTGACCCGGCAGGGCGTCACCGCGCCGTTCCCGATCCAGGCCGCCACGCTGCCGAA
>NZ_JBITZW010000050.1:0-5249 GCF_044547105.1 Kitasatospora sp. NPDC052868
CCGCGACGACGATCTTCGCGGAGGTGGTGGCGCGGGTGGGGGCGGCCGCGTTAGAGCTTGCGAAGTCCACTGAGGACCCTTTCGAGCAGCGTGACGTCGGGCTGGTTTCCGGATTCGCCGCCGGAAGCGGGCTGGTGGATGGCGACCAGGCCGGCCTCGGCCAGGTCGGCCACGAGGATGCGGGCCACCCCCAGAGGAAGGGAGAGCAGCGCCGAGACCTCGGCGACGGACTTGACCTCCGTGCACAGGGTGCAGATCCGCTGGTGCTCGGGGAGCAGGGTGGCCAGGCGCTGCGGGTCGACGTCCGCGGAGACGAGTGCCTCCAGCGCCAACTCGTAGCGCGGCCGGGTGCGTCCGCCGGTCATCGCGAAGGGCCGGATCAGCGGGCCCGAGTCCTCCTCGTCCTCGTACTCCTCGACGTGCCCGGGCTCCTGGACGGGCGCGTAGCCGGGCCCGTGGCCGGGGACGGTCCGGCCGGGCATCGGGTAGCCGGCCGGGGGAGCGTCGAACGAGGGCTGCTGCGGGGCGTACTGGCCGTAGTGGTCCTGCTGCGGGTACTGCTGGCCGTACTGCTGCTGCTGACCGTACTGCGGGGCGTTCTGCTGACCGTTCTGGTGGCCGTTCTGCGGCCGGCCGTACTGCTGACCGTGGCCGACGACGCCGGGTGCTCCGAAGGCGTCATGGCCTGTGCCAGGGTACGGAACGCCGTATTGGCCGCTGCGGTCGTCGGGCGGTGTCACGGTTCCTCTCCTCACAGGGTGCGGCGGTGCGGTGCGAGCTCGGGCACAGGTCCCCAGCCGGTGGTGCGAAGGCCGTACAACGTCCGAACCCGAGCCCGCCGAAGCGGGCCCGGGACGGGCGTGGAGGTGCTTCGAATACCAGGACGGTATCCGACGAACCGTCAGTGCAGCAGACTGCCCTGGAGTTCTGCGCGAAGCGCGGGGGTCAGGACGGCGCCGGCCCGGTCGACGAGCAGTGCCATCTCGTAGCCGACGAGGCCGATGTCGGAGTCCGGAGAGGCCAGTACGGCGAGGGCGGAGCCGTCGCTGACGGCCATCAGGAACAGGAAGCCGCGCTCCATCTCGACGACGGTCTGGTTGACGTCACCGCCCTCGAAGATCCGGCTGGCGCCGGACGTGAGGGAGGTGAGGCCGGAGGCGACGGCGGCGAGCTGGTCGGCGCGGTCCCTGGGGAAACCCTCCGACATGCACAGCAGGAGGCCGTCGGCGGAGACCACCACCGTGTGCGACACCCCGGGGGTGTTGTCCACGAAATTGGTGATCAGCCAGTTCAGGTTCTGTGCGGCCTGGCTCATCTGACTCAACTCAACGCTCCTGGTGGTTCGAGCCGCCGAAGAGATCGGTGCTGCGGTTCTGCTGTCCGTTGCCGGACGGGTCTGCCTGATCGGGGTCGATCCGGAAGCTTCCGGTGCTGCCTGCGCTGCGGCCCTGCTCGACGCCGCGGCGCAGGTTGGTGAGCCGGCCGCGGACCTCCTCGGGGCTGCGGGAGACCTGGGGCCCGTCCTGCGGGGTGGGCTTGGCGTTGCCGGCCACCAGGTTCTGCTTGGGTACGCGGCGGGGCAGGCCCGAGGCGGTGGTACCGCCGGAGGCCGGCTCGCGCAGCTGCTCGGCACGCTGCCAGTCGCCGTCGTTGGGCGACTGCCAGGGCGAGTTGGTCGGACCGGTCGGACCGGTGGGGCCGGTCGGACCGTAGCCGCCGAGGGCCGACACGTCGTGACCGCGCGGTTCGACCGGGCCGGAGGTGTCCTTGGCGCCGGTGAACCAGTTCGGGGTCTCGCCGGTGTCCTGGCCGTCGTTCTGGCGCGGGCCCACGGTCGTGCCGCCGCTGGCCAGCTGCTGGCCGGGACGGCGCTGCGGCAGGCCGGACGGCAGGGTGGTGGCGGGCTCGGCGGTGGGCAGCGCGGCCGGCTCCGGGCTGTACGGGTGGCCCGAGGGGGCCTCCTCGCCCTGTCGGCCGTACTGCTCGTCGGCGTAGCCGTCGTAGCCCTGGTAGTCCTGGTAGCCCTGCTGGGCGTACTGGCCGTCCTGGGCGTACTGCCCGTTCTGGCCGTCCTGGGCGTACTGCTCGTCGCCGTAGCCCTGCTGCTGGTACCCGCCGTACTGGTCGTCCTGGCCGTACGGGCCGTCGGCGTACTGCTCGTTGCCGTACCCGCCCTGGTCGTACTGGCCGTTCTGGGCGTTCTGGCCGTACTGGTCGTCCTCGTAGCCGTACGGCTGGTAGCCGGTCTCGGGCTGGTACGGGGCCTCCTCGACCTCGGCGTCCAGCACCGGCGGCTCGCCGTCGGTGCCGGGGCCGGACTCCAGGGCGGCGCGGCGGACCTGGTCCAGTCGCTGCGAGCGCTGGACGGCCTCCAGGGCCGGGCTGAAGCCCGATCCGCCGTTGCCGGTGAGGTGGTCGTCGAAGCCCAGCTCTGCGGCGCTGCGCGGGCGGTTCTGGACCTCGGCGGCCCAGTCGGCCGCGGTCGGCTCCTGGTCGGCGAAGATCCGGGAGACGGTGAACTGCTCCTCCGGCTCCGGTACCGCGCCCATCTGGGTCAGGAACGGCGGGAGCATGACCAGCGAGGTGGTGCCGGCCGACTCGCCGGACGGGCGCAGCTGCACGCGGATGTCGTGCCGCTGGGACAGCCGGCCGACCACGAACAGGCCCATGCGGCGGGAGATGGTGGCGTCGACGGTGGGCGGCTCGGCCAGCTTCTCGTTGATCTCGGCGAAGTCCTCGGCGGTGAGGCCGATGCCCTTGTCGTGGATCTCGACCAGCACCCGGCCGTCCGGCAGGCGGGTGGCGTTGACCAGCACCCGGGTCTGCGGGCTGGAGAACGAGGTGGCGTTCTCCAGCAGCTCGGCGAGCAGGTGGACGAGGTCGGTCACGGCGGCGCCGACGACCTCGGCCTCGGGGATGCCGGCGAGCTCGACGCGCTCGTACTGCTCCACCTCGGAGGCGGCGGCGCGGAGCACGTCGACCAGCGGCACCGGGGTGTTCCAGCGGCGGCCGGCCTCCTCGCCCGCGAGGACGAGCAGGTTCTCACCGTTGCGGCGCATACGGGTGGCGAGGTGGTCCAGCTTGAAGAGGTTCTCCAGCTGGTCCGGGTCGGCCTCGTTGTTCTCCAGGTCGGTGATCAGTGCCAGCTGGCGCTGGATGAGGCTCTGGCTGCGGCGCGACAGGTTGGTGAAGATCGCGTTGACGTTCCCTCGGAGCAGGGCCTGCTCGGCGGCGAGTGCGACCGCCTGCTGGTGGACCTGGTCGAAGGCGCGGGCGACCTCGCCGATCTCGTCCTTGCCGTGCAGGGGGATCGGGGTCACCGAGGTGTCCACCCGGTCCGGGTCGGTCTTGGAGAGCCGCTCGACCAGGTCCGGCAGGCGGTGGTCGGCGATCTCCAGGGCGCCGTTGCGCAGGGTGCGCATGCCCAGGATCATCGAGCGCGCGGTGAAACCGGTCAGCACGCCGGCCAGGATCAGCGCGACGAGGACGATGACCGAGTTCAGGATGGCGTCGTAGAGGGCGCGGTCCCGCAGGCCGGCCGCGTCCTGGAGCACGTCGTCGAGCAGCGCGACCTCGGTGGCGCGCAGGGTCGCGATGTGGGTGTTGGAGGCCTGGTTCCAGTTCTCGGGGGTGAGGCCGGAGTCCTTGGCGTCCTTGTAGGCGGCGTCGGCGGCGGCCTTGCCCTTGGTCATGCCGTCGGCGGCGTTCTGGGTGTAGGTGGCGCCGAGGGCCAGCAGGCCCAGCATGGTGGGGGCGCTGCCGTTGGGCATCCGGTAGGCGGCGCGCTGGTCGGCGTTGGCCTGGGCGACCTGGGCGTCGGCGTACGTCTTGAGGTCCTCGGGGGCGCTGCCGCTGCTGAACTCGGCGAGCGACACCTGCTCCAGCTTGGCCGAGACCAGCAGCTGCTGGATCAGGTCGCTGTTCTCGTACCGGGTGGTGGCGTTGGCGGAGATGCCGACCAGCAGGTGGAGCATCAGCGCGCGCTGGGTCGAGGCGGAGGCCTTGGCCAGGGACATCGCGTAGATCGCGCGGCCCTTGCTGGTGATGTTGGAGCTGCCGAGGCCGACCGAGTTGTCGTAGGACAGCAGCGGCGCGACCATCACCGAGTACGCGGACTGGGTCGCGGTGGCGAACAGCTCGGGCTTGTAGGCGTTCTGGCGCAGGTGCGGCAGCGCGTTGGCGAAGCCCTGGAAGGCCTCGTGGCGGCGGGACAGCTCGCCCTCGCCGTTGGTGGCGGCGTAGGCCGCGTTGTAGGCCTTGAGCGCGTTGTCGGTGGTGGCGCGGGTCTTGGCGACGTCGCCGCCCGGGTCCTGGTTGGTCAGCAGGGGTATGAGCGTCTTGTCGCGCTCGGTCTCCAGCGCCTCGGCGAGTTCGGTGGCGGCCTTGGCCAGGCGGGCGGTCTTCTCGGCTCGGGAGGCCTTGATGTAGCCGTCGACCGAGGTGTTGACGCGCAGACCACCGAAGACCAGGGCGACGATCACCGGGATCAGCAGGATCGCGACCAGGCGGGTCGGCACGCGCCAGTTGCGCGGCCGGACGAAGTCGTACCGGCTGCCGCCCTGCGGGGTGGCGTCGGACGCCTGGGAGCCGCCGTCGCGGCGGTCCTTGGCGGACACGGCCGCGGGCTGGGCGGCGGTCGGGGGCCGCTCTTCGGCGGGTGTGAACGCGGAGAACCCGGCCTGGTCCGTTGCGGTACCGTTCGGCTCGCTCTGGCGGGGCTCGGAGCGCCGCTGCGGGGCGACTTGCTGCTTACGCCTCACTCGACAACAACCTCTCGGCCGCTCGGCGGCCATGGATCAATCCAGCGCTACCCCTGGCAGCTGCCCGCTGCTGGGTGGGACTGACGAACAGGATTTAGGGGTAGCTGGAATTTCAGCACGTGCAGGGATGGGGGACAAACAGCTCTCGACGGCGGCCGACTGTGACACATTTCGGACATTCGCCGACATGCGGGGGCATAACCGTGGTCTTCTGGCGCTGAGTGACGTGGATGAGCTACACAGAGTCACTGTTGATCACCAAATGCCTACCGAACCGTTATCCGCTGCTTATGCGCGGGTCTTGCGCGATGCGCCGGTGTGACACCTCTCGCACACGCGCGTGTCCCGGCGGCCCGCTCTGGTGGCGGGCCGCCGGGGTTCCCGGCCTGCGGTTCTCCGGTCAGCGGAGGCGGGCGAGGAGGGCGTGTTCGACGAGGGTGATGAGGGCGCTCTTGGCGGAGTCGCGTCGTCGGGCGTCGAGGGTGATGA
>NZ_JBITZW010000051.1:0-4632 GCF_044547105.1 Kitasatospora sp. NPDC052868
TGGGGCTCCTACCACCCCTCCACGGGCGACGCGACGAACACCTTCACCAGCCCGATCATGGCGACCACCCTGGAGGCGGCCACCGCCGGCTCGTAGGGATCGCCGGCCGGCCGCTCGGAGCGGTGCCGCCCGCACCTCAGCGGCCGGCTGCGCCGGCCCCCGCGCGCCGGTCGTACCAGGCCGGGACGACGGCGGCCAGCATCGCGACGCCGGTCAGGGCGAAGGCCCAGGGGTAGCCGGTGCCCGCCGCGAGCCAGCCGAAGGCCAGGGCGCCGGCGCCCATGCCGGCGTCGTACGCGATGTTCCACAGGGCGCTGACGGTGCCGTAGCCGGCGGCGGGGACCCGCGAGTACATCAGGGCCAGCGTGGCGTTCTGGGAGATGCCGAAGCCGATCCCGAAGACGCCGACGGCGAGGACGACGGCCACCGGGCTGCGGAGCAGCACCATCAGCAGCATGCCGACGGCCGACAGCAGCAGCCCGGGCAGCACCAGGCGGCCCGGGCCCAGGCGGTCCCCCAGCCGGCCGGCCAGCCAGCGGGCCGCCGTCGCCGTCGCGGGCTGGACGAACAGCGCCGCGGTGAGCAGACCCGTGGCCGAGGCGGGAACGACCAGCGGCAGGAAGGTGACGATGATCCCGGCGGCGACGGCCGGGGCCGCGAAGACCACCGCGGGACGCAGCAGTGCCGCCGTCCGCATCCCCTCCAGGATGCCGATCGGTCGCCCCGACGCGCGGATCGTGTCGGGCAGGCCGGGTACCGCCGGGATCGCGGCGAGCGAGGCGACGGCCCCCGCCGTGAAGACCACCCCGTAGCCGACGTGCGAGGCGAGCCATGCGCCCAACGGCAGCGCCACCAGCGAGGGCACCCCGCTGACGACGCCGACCAGCGCCAGCCCCTCGCCGCGCCGTTCGGCCGGGATGAGCGACGCCGTCAGCGCGCCGCCCGCCACCAGGGCGAAGCCGAAGCCCAGCCCGCGCAGCAGGCAGACCACGACGATCCACCACAGGTCCTGCGAGAGCGGCAGCGCCAGCGCTGGTGCCCCCAACAGCACCAGGCCGGCCGTCAGCACAGCCCGGTAGCCGTAACGGTCGACCAGACCGGGCGTCGCCAACTCGCCCGCCACCGTCGCCAGCATCAGCGCGGCGGTGGCCGGGCCGGCCGCCCCACCGCTCCCGCTGCCGGCCGTGGCATAGCCGGGGACGACCGGCAGTAGCAGGTACAGGCTGGTCGAGGAGCCCAGGATGGAGACGAAGCGCAGCAGGAGCGGCCTGGTCAGCAGCGGTGGGCGCGCCGCGAGCGGCGGAGGTGTCGAGCCGAGGGTCTTGGTCTTGGTCACGGCAGGAACGCTAAGGGCCCCTCCGGATCGCCGGTAAGCTCCAGTTCCATGCCGTTGGAGTGGTCCAGTTCCCCGCCCGAGCTGTTACTCGCCGTCGACCGGACCAGCGGCCGCCCGCTGCGCGCCCAGGTGGAGCAGGGGCTGCGCACCGCGATCCGGGCCGGCCGCCTCCAGGTCGGCGAACGGCTGCCCTCCTCCCGCGAACTCGCCCGCACACTCGGTCTCTCGCGCGGTCTCGTGCAGGAGTGCTACGCCCAACTCCAGTCCGAGGGCTACCTGGTGACCAGGCCCGGCTCCGCCACCCGGGTGGCGGCCTGCGCCGCGCCGCCGCCCGGAGCCGCCCGGCCGGGCCCGGCGACCCCCGGCCTGGTGGCCGACTTCCAATGGGGCGTACCGGACTTGGGGGCCTTCCCGCTGCAGGACTGGCTGCGGGCCACCCGGGCCGCGGCACGTGCCATGCCGACCGCGGACTTCGGCTACGGCGACCCGCGCGGCAGTGCGGTGCTGCGTGAAGTCCTGGCCGGCTACCTGCGCCGGGTGCGCGCCGCCGCGGCGGACCCGGAACACATCGTCGTCTGCAACGGCTACGCCCAGGGCCTCGGCCTCGCCCTGCGGGTGCTGGCCGACGACGGCGTCCGGACGGTGGCCTTCGAGGACCCGGGCTCACCGGCCACGATCGGCGCGGCCGCCGCGGCGGCGGGACTGCGCGCGACCCCCGTACCGGTCGACGAACACGGCATCGACGTCCGGGCGTTGGCCGCGACGGACGCGCGCGCCGTCGTCGTCACCCCCGCGCACCAGTGGCCGACCGGCGTCCTCCTCAGTCCGGAGCGCCGACTCGCCCTGGCCGCGTGGGCGAGGGAGCGCGACGCGATCATCATCGAGGACGACTACGACGCCGAGTTCCGGTACGACCGCGAACCCGTCGGCGCACTCCAGGGGTTGGCCCCCGACCGGGTCGTCTCCTGCGGGACCGTCAGCAAGTCCCTCGCCCCCGCCCTGCGGATCGGCTGGATGCTCTGCCCGCCCGCCCTGGTCGGGCCGATCGCCGACCGCAAGCAGCGCAGCGACCGCGGCACACCCACGCTCGACCAACTCGCCCTGGCCGCACTGATCGAATCGGGGCACTTCGACCGCCACCTGCGCCGGATGCGCACCGGGTACGCGGCCCGCCGCGGCGCCCTGCTGGCCGCGCTGGCCGAACACGCCCCCGAGGTGCCGGTCACCGGTCTGGCCGCCGGTTTCCACGCCGTCGCCGGACTGCCCGCCGGAGCGGACGAACAGCACGTCCTCGCGGCGGCCCGGGCGCGATCCGTCGGCCTGTACGGCATGAGCGTCTGCCGCGCCTCCCAGGCCGCCGCGCCCGCCCAACTCATCCTGGGCTTCGGCAACGTGGGGATCCGGGCGATCACCGAGGGCATCGCGCTCGTCGCCGACCTGCTCACCGGCCGGCCGTAGGGCCTCGGCCGGGCGCGGCGGCGGAGGGCGGAGGGCGGACGCCGGAGTCAGGGCCGTCGTCGCAGCAGAGCGGCCGTCGGGCGCGGAACGCGGCTGATCACCGAGCCGATCAGGGTGCCGACGGAGACGCCGAACAGGGCCGACACGGCGGTGAGCACGGCCTGTGCCCCGTTTCCGACCTCGATCTGCGCGGTGTTGAGCAGGCCGAAGGAGCCGGGCACCACGATCCAGAAGGCCGGAAGGTAGAGCACCTGCCAGGACGAGCCGCGCCGCAGCCAGTGGGCGACGGTGGCTGCGGCCGCGGCGGTGACGGCACCGGCCAGGCCGCCGATCGCCGCGCCGTTGGCGGAGGTCACGGTGACCTGTACGGCGGTCGTCACCGCGATCACGGCGACGATCCAGGGGATCGCGGGCGGCGGGGTGTTGACGTTGATCACGACGCCGGCCACGGCGAGGGCCAGCCCCAGGCACACCAGCCACCGGCCGGGCGTGGCCACCTGGGTGTTGGCCAGTGCGGAGGCGGGCACGCCGGTGGCGGTGGCGGCGGCCACCACGCCGGTGAGGAAGAGCGCCAGTTGGACGGAGCCCGACATCAGCCGGGCCGTGCCGGCACTGGCCGCGCCCGCGGCGATCTCCGACAGTCCGGTCACCAGGAGACCGCCCGGCAGCAGGATCGCCAGGGTGGCGACGATCGTGCGCAGCGGTCCGTCCAGCAGTCCGGCCCGGGCGGCCCCGAGGACGAGGACGGAAACGAGGAATCCGGCGGTGACCGGCAGCAGCGGCCGCAGCGGTGGCAGGCGGCGGGCCGTCATGGTGAGGGCCACCACGATCAGTGAGCCGATCGCAGCGGCGAGGACGTTCACCGCCACCGGTTGCAGGTAGAGGCAGAGCCCCACGCCGACCGGCAGCATTCCGAGGTCCGCGACCCAGGCGGGCCAGCGGGCCGGCGCCCGGCGGATCGCGTCCAGGTCGCGCAGTGCCCGGTGCCCGTCGAGACCGCCCGCCCGCAGCCGGTGCACCACGTCGAGGAGGTCGGCGGTCTGCTCAAACCGGAGTGCGGCGCCGACCGGCTCGAACGCGACCGCGTCGTCCGCGCTCAGGGCGACGAACAGCCCGGTGGTCAGGGCGGCGACCCGGACGTCGGGCGCCCCCAGGGCCCGGCCGAGCCTGCGCAGTTCCTCCTCCACGTCGTGGACGGGCAGGCCCCCGCTCAACAGGCCCGCACCGAGTTCGAGCAGGAGGCGGCGGCGCGGATCGGCAGGGGAGGTGGTGCCCCGATCCGGCAGGGATGTGCTGAACATGGCGGATATGGTCGCATACCGTTCGTTTCCGTCCGGCCGGCACCGTCGGTCGACGGACGTCCGCGCCAGGGGAGGTGTGTCCGGTGGGCCGGGAACCGTCGGACGACGGCCCCGTGCCCGGGACGACGACCGGAGGGGAGGACGCCGCACGGCCCCGACGGTCCGCGGCAGGGCGCGGCGGTGGACGGCCGGTCAGGTCCGGCGGAGCGCCTCGGTGAGCTGGTGGGCCGCTTCGATGACGGACTGGGCGTGCAGGGGGCCGGGGTGGCGGGTCAGGCGCTCGATCGGGCCGGAGACGGAGACGGCGGCCACCACGCGGTTGGAGGGGCCGCGGACGGGGGCACAGACGGAGGCCACGCCCGGCTCGCGCTCGCCGATCGACTGGGCCCAGCCGCGGCGGCGGACGCCGCTCAGCGCGGTGGCGGTGAACCGGGCGCCCTGGAGGCCGCGGTGGAGGCGCTCGGGCTCCTCCCAGGCGAGCAGGACCTGGGCGGCGGAGCCGGCCTTCATCGGCAGGGTGCTGCCGACCGGGACGGT
>NZ_JBITZW010000052.1:0-3831 GCF_044547105.1 Kitasatospora sp. NPDC052868
AGACCGGTGGCGGCGACCAGCCCCGCCAACGTGGCGGGGCCCGACTCCAGTGCGCTCAGCACCAGAGCGGCCTTGTCGAGAACGCCGACGCCGCTGCTGTTGTCCATGGGTAGTACCAAGTCTCTTTCTTCGAGGCGCGGTTGACCCGCCGGCCGCACGGTGGCGGCAGGCGGTACCGGCGCGCGGCGCCGTCGGCGGTGTGTCGGGTGGGGCACGTCCCGCGTCATCGCGGGGCCGCCGGTCGGAGCCGGGGGAGGGGTGGGGGAGGGGTGGGGGAGAGCACGTCGCGCCCGGCGGCCGAGGGGCCGAGGCCCGGGGCGGGCGTCCGGTCAGCGCGTGCGGGCGCCCGCGGTGGGGGGCGGCGTGGCGGCCCACGCCGGGGCGCCCGCCGTGGAGCGGCGTCCGGCATGCGGCGTGGCGCGGGTCACGGTGAGCGGTACCGCGAACGACGTGTGCGGGGACGCGGGGGCGGACGGGCCGGTGGCGTCGCTCGGGGCGGGCCGCTTCAGCGCGCGCGGATCCCAGGCGACGGAGGGCAGAGAAAGCACCGCTTCTCCTCATCTTTCCCGGCGCCACGTTGGCGACGGGCCGGAGTTGGCACTGATCCCGGTGGTCGGGCCCGTGGTCGGGCATCGACGTGGCCGGGGAGTTGCCGGGGCTTCGTAGGGCCGGTCCCTCCACCCCTCTGGATGATTCGCCAGAAACCATACAAGACGGTCGCGCCGCTCTGCCAACGGCCTCCCGTGCCGGGTGGCCGGGAGGTGTTCGAGACGGGTCGCCGCCTCCCGCAGCCGGCTCTGCGGTCCCCGGTCCGCGCACGGAGGTCGCGGGGCAGGGTCCCGCACCTGGTACCGCGCCTGAGCGCCGCCCAGCGCGCCGGTCACATGGGGTGGTTGGGTTCCGTCGTGGAGGTGTCACCCACCCTGGGAGACACCGGTCGACGGGCATCGTGAATGACGACGTTCGCGCTGCGCACCCGCGTTCACGACTCCGGGACGGCAGGTGAGTCGAGGCCGGGGCCGAAGGGCCCGGGGGCGTCGGCCTGGGTGGCGGCCTCGGTGGCCGGACCGTGCTTCGGTGCGCGGGCGCCGAGCTCGTCGAGCATCTTCCGGGTGAAGCCGAAGTAGTACGTGGCCAGGAGGCCTGTGGCGTATCCGGTCACCAGACCGGCGGCGTAGACGGCCGCGCTGACCCCGAGGCCGCGTGAGCCGGTCAGCAGCGGGAACAGCGCCCAGCCGGAGGGGCCGATGGCGGTCGAGCCGATGGCGGCACCGAGCTGGCCCAGCAGCCCCACGACGGCCCCGCCGCAGGCACCGCCGAGACAGGCCGTGACGAACGGGCGCCCGAGGGGGAGCGAGACCCCGTAGATCAGCGGCTCGCCGACGCCGAGGAACCCCGCGGGCAGGGCGGACCTGATGGTCGCCCTGATCGAGGCGTTGCCGCGCAGCCGCAGGTAGACGGCGACGGCGCAGCCGACCTGCCCGGCCCCGGCCATGGCGAGGATCGGCAGCAGCTCGGTGGAGCCCTGCTGCTGGATCAGGGTGGTGTGGATCGGGATCAGGGCCTGGTGGAGGCCGAGCATGACCAGGGGGAGGAACAGACCCCCGAGCACCAGCCCGGCAAGGGCGCCGCCGTGGGACAGCAGCCAGGTGGCGAGAACGCCGATCGCCCTGGAGACCTCTCCGGCGACGAACATCAGGCCGAACAGGGTGGCCAGGCCGGTGACGAGCACGGTGACCGTCGGAGTGAGCAGGACGTCGAGGGCGTCGGGCATCACCCGCCGGCTCCACCGTTCGACCCGGACCGCCAGCAGCGCGGCGGCGAGCGCTCCGATCACCCCGCCCTGGCCCGGTGCGAGGTGGTGGCCGAAGATCTCCACCTTGGAGACCCCCGCGTAGACGGTCACACTGGCCACGGCGCCGCCGAGCACGGGTGTGCCGCCGAACTCCCTCGCCGTGTTGTAGCCGACGAAGACGGCGAGCAGGGACATGAACCCGGAGGAGATGGCGGTGAGGGCCGGCGCCAGTCCGGGAGCCCAACCGAGGTTGGTGAGCGCGCCGTTGACACCGGCCACGATGCCGCAGCCGATCAGCGCGGGGATCAGCGGCACGAAGACGTTCGCGATCCGGCGGAGCACGAGCTTGACCGGGGTCGCGTTCCTGGCCCCGGCCTCCGCTCTGATCGCCGCCCCGCGTCGGGCCAGGTCCTCGGCGCCGACGGCGGCACCGGTGCCGGGGCCCTCCCGGGCGTCATCCGGTCCCGGGGCGGCGCCGTCGTCCTCCCGCTCCCGCCGCCCGTCGAGGAGCGCCTGGAGTTCGGGTGCCACCCGGGCGACGACGCCCGGGCCGAGGACGATCTGACAGGTGTCGTCCTCGACGACGCCCAGTACGGCGGGAAGGGCGCGGAGCTTCTCCTCGTCCACCAGGGAGCGGTCGCGCAGGCCGAGCCGCAGCCGGGTCATGCAGTGGGCGACGGAATGGATGTTGGCGGGGCCCCCGACGAGCGGGAGGATGGCTTCGGCGGTGGCACGATGCTTGTCGTCGGACATGACGGGCCTTCCGTGGGCTCGATGCGGAATGTCAGATCAGAGCTGCCGGAGCGCGTCGCGCGGTCGACCGACGGAGCGATGGAGCAGGCGCGGTGGCGGCCGGAGCGTCGAGCGAGCCGAGGATCACCAGAATGGCGCTCCCTGCCTCGCCGCCCGGGGCAACTCGCCGCCGGCGGCAGGCGGAGCCTGATCCACGGTTGTGTCGTCCCTGCCGGACCGCGCGCGGATCCCTCTCCTGGGAGACCATGCCCTCATGGACACCGAGACGGTCGTACGCACCCGCCGGGCCCTGCACGCGGTGGCCGAACTGGTCCTGGCCGGCCCCCAGTACCGGGCCGGCGGCACGATCCGGCTGCGCGCCTGTGCGGGCGGTTTCGCCACCAGCGTCGAGCCGCAGCTGCGGGTGATCGGCGCGGAGCTGGTTGCGCCCGGGCAGGTGCTGTCCCTCGAACGGACCACCTGCAGCGCGCTCGGCGCGGCCCTCGGGCTCACCGTCGGTGCTCCCGTCGGGCTGTACCAGGACGGGCCGGGCATCGCCGCCGACGAAGCCATCGAGGCGGACCCGTCCGCCGCCCGCCGGCTCGCGCACTGCTTCGCGCTCGGCGACGCCGCGCTGCGCGGGCTGTTCGCGGGGGCGGACCCGGTCATCTGGCCCGAGCATTTCGACATCGGGGTGACCGCCGGCGAGGTGAACTACGGCATCTCACCCGGCGACGCGTTCCAGCCGGAGCCGTACGCGTACGTCGGCCCGCCCGCCCCGCCGCAGGGTGCGTTCTGGAACGCGCCCTTCGGCGCCGCCCGGACGATCAGTCAACTCGGCGGCGTGGTAGGCATCATGGCCTTCCTGGAGCAGGGCCGTCGACTGGCCGACGGAGCCTGACCGGTCCGGCGGACATCGAGCCGTGATCGCCCTCTGCCCGACGAGCACGCAGGAGCCGCTCCTGGACGAGGGCACCTCCTCATACGACGCGGGCCCCGCGGCGGAGTCGCTGCCCCGGTGCCCGGCCGACCGTGGAGTTGCCCGAAAGGGCCGCTGCCGGTCGGCCTGCTTGGCCCCACGGGCCGTCAGGTGGTCGAATCGCTCCATGCGTCCGGGCCGACAGGCCCGGACGGCGTCCGTTCCGGCCACTCATTCACCCGGGAGAGGCATGTCCTTTCTGTCCGAGCACCGCAGGACCGCCGTCGGCCTCGTGGCCCTCACCACGCTTGCGATCTCCTGCGGCACGGCCACCGCCAGCAGCTCCGCCGCCGTGCCGGGCAAGGTCCTGTGGACCCCGAGCACC
>NZ_JBITZW010000053.1:0-3667 GCF_044547105.1 Kitasatospora sp. NPDC052868
GCGAAGACGGTGCAGAGGGCCTCCTCCTGCTCGGTCCGCGGTGCCCGGCCGGAGGCGTCGGCCGTGAAGTCCGGGGCGGGCAGGGCCTTGCGGTCCAGCTTGCCGTTGGCCGTCAGCGGCAGGGCCTCCAGCAGCACGATCGCGCTGGGGACCAGGTACTCCGGCAGGTGCTGCTGGAGGTCGCCGCGGATGCCGGCGGCGATCGCCGCGTGGTCGTCGCCGCTCTGGGTGCCGTCGCCCGGGGTGGGGACGACGTAGCCGACCAGGCGCTTGTCGCCGGGGTTGTCCTCGCGGACGATCACGGCGGCCTGGGCGGCGGACGGGTGCGCGGCGAGTGCGGACTCGACCTCGCCGAGCTCGATGCGGAAGCCGCGGATCTTCACCTGGTCGTCGGCGCGGCCGGCGAACTCCAGGGTGCCGTCGGCGCGCCAGCGCACCAGGTCACCGGTGCGGTACATCCGCTCGCCGGGAGTGCCGTAGGGGTTGGCGACGAAGCGCTCGGCGGACAGGCCCGGGCGGTTCAGGTAGCCGCGGGCCAGGCCCTCGCCCGCCGCGTACAGCTCACCCACCGCTCCCGGCGGGACCAGCTGCAGCCCGCTGTCGAGGACGTAGAGACGGGTCGCGGAGATCGGACCGCCGATCGGCACGCCGGCCCCGCGGTCGAGGTCGGCGGTCCGGATCGCGTGGGTGGTGGTGAAGGTGGTGTTCTCCGTCGGCCCGTACCCGTTGAGCAGCCGGACGTGGGGCAGACGCTCCAGTACGGTCCGGCACTGCGGCACCGAGAGGACGTCGCCCCCGGCCAGCAGGTAGCGCAGGCCCTGGAGCGCCTCGACGTCGGACTCCACCACTTCGTGGAAGAGCCCGGCGGTCAGCCAGAGCGCGGTCACGCGGTGCGAGGTCAGGAACTCGCGCAGCTCGAGGACGGACAGCCCCTTCGGCGGGGCGATCGCCAGGGCGGCGCCGTTGAGCAGCGCGCCCCAGATCTCGAAGGTGGCCGCGTCGAACGACACCGAGGCCAGCTGGCCGATGACGTCCCCGGCACCCAGGTCGACGTAGTCGCTCTCCCACACCAGTCGGCCGATCGCCTGGTGGGGGACGGTGACGCCCTTGGGTCGGCCGGTGGAGCCTGAGGTGTAGATGACGTAGGCGGGGTGGTTCGGCTGCAGACCGGGCCGGGGGTCGGCGGTGCCGAGGCCGGCCAGGCGGGCGACGGTGTCGGGGTCGTCGAGGACGATCCGCGCGGTGCCGTCGGGCAGGGTGTCCTGGGCGGACCTGGTGATGACCAGGGCGGGTCGGGCGTCGCCGAGCATGTAGGTGATGCGGTCGGCGGGGTAGTTGGGGTCGATCGGCAGGTAGGCGCCGCCGGCCTTGAGGATCGCGAGCAGGGAGATGATGAGGTCGGTGGAGCGTTCCATGTGGACGCCGACCAGGGTCTCGGGGCGGACGCCGTGTTCGGTCAGCAGGTGGGCGAGGCGGTTGGCCCGCTCGTCCAGCTCCGCGTAGGTGAGGGTCTCGTCGGCGAAGACGAGGGCGGTGGCGTCGGGGGTGCGGGCCACCTGGGCGTGGAACAGCTCCGGGAGCGTCGCGGCGGGGACGCCACGGGCGGTGTCGTTCCACTCGGTCAGGAGCCGGTGGCGCTCGGCCGCGTCCAGGACCTGGATGCGGCTGACGGGCTGCTCGGGGTCGGCGGCGACGGCCTCCAGCACCCGGGTGAAGCGCTGGGCGACGGCCTCGACCGTCGCGTGGTCGAACAGGTCGACGGCGAAGGTGATGGCGCTCTGAAGTCCGGCGGGCCGGCCCTGCGCGTCGAAGTTCTCGCCGAACTGGAAGTCCAGGTCGAACTTGGCCGGGGCCTGCCCGGCGGGGAGCAGTTCGGTTGCGAGGCCCGGGAGTTCGAGGGCGGCCCTGCTGTTGTTCTGCAGGGTCAGCATGACCTGGAACAGCGGGTGCCGGGCCATCGAGCGGGTCGGGGCCAAGTCCTCGACGAGGCGCTCGAACGGGATGTCCTGGTTCGAGAAGGCGCCGAGGCCGGAGTCCTGCACCCGGGCGAGGAGCTCGCCGAAGCTCGGGTCGCCGCTGAGGTCGGTGCGCATGACCAGGGTGTTGATGAAGAAGCCGACCAGGTCCTCGAGGGCTTCGTCGGTGCGTCCGGCGATGGGCGTGCCGACGGGGATGTCGGTGCCCGCGCCGAGGCGGGAGAGCAAGGTCGCCAGGGCTGCCTGGAGGACCATGAACATCGTGACGCCGCGGGAGCGGGCCAGGTCGGCGAGCTGCTGGTGCAGCTCGGCGGGGATGTCCAGGTCGTAGGTCGCACCCCGGTGGGTGGCGACGGCCGGGCGGGGCCGGTCGGTGGGCAGCCGCAGCTCCTCCGGCAGGCCGGCGAGCGCCTTGCGCCAGTGGGCCAGCTGCTCGGACAACACGCTCTCGGGGTCGGTGTCCTCGCCGAGGAGGTCCTGCTGCCACAGGGTGTAGTCGGCGTACTGCACCGGCAGCGGCTCCCAGGTGGGGGCGTTGCCTTCGCGTCGGGCGGCGTAGGCCTCGGAGAGGTCCCGGGCCAGCGGGCCCATCGACCAGCCGTCACCGGCGATGTGGTGGACGATCAGCAGCAGGACCTGCTGCTGCGGCCCGTTGGTGAACAGCTCCGCACGCAGCGGGATGTCACTGGAGAGGTCGAAGGTGTGGCCCGCCGCGTCGGCGAGGGCCTGCTCCAGGTCGGCCTCGGTGACCTCGGTGACGGGCAGGTCGAGGGTGACCGCCGTCGCTTCGAGGATGTCCTGGTGGGGCCGGCCGTCGGCGGTGCTGGGGAAGACGGTGCGCAGGACTTCGTGCCGCTCGATGACGTCGTGCAGCGCGGCCCGCAGGGCCCCGCGGTCCAGGGCGCCGGTCAGCCGCAGGGCGGTGGGGATGTTGTACGTGGCGCTGGGGCCCTCAAGCTCGCTGAGGAACCACAGGCGCTGCTGGGCAAAGGACAACGGGATCATCAGAACTCCTCCTACCTACGCCGCGGCCGCAGAGCCGGCCTGGCCTTCTTTTGGGTTTCGAGTCGTGTGGCGAGGCCGGCGACGGTGGGTGTCTCGAACAGGGCGCGGATGGCGACCTCGGCCCCGAGCGCGGTGCGGATCCGGCTGATGAGGCGGGTCGCGTCGAGGGAGTGGCCGCCGAGTTCGAAGAAGTTGTCGTCGATGGTCACGGAGGTGACGCCGAGGACCTCGGCGAACACACCGCAGAGGAGTTCTTCCTGTGCGTTGCGGGGGCTCCGCCCGGACGCGCTGGTCGTGCGGGTGGGTGCGGGCAGGGCGTTGCGGTCGAGCTTGCCGTTGGCGGTCAGCGGCAGTGACTCCAGCTGGACGATGGCGCTGGGAATCATGTAGTCGGGGAGTTCGGTTGCGAGGTGCTTGCGCAGCAGCTCGGTGTCCACGGCCTCCGGTGAGACCGGGACGAGGTAGGCGACGAGGCGCTTGTCGCCGGGGGTGTCTTCGCGGGCGATGGCGGTGGCTTGGGCGATGGCGGGGTGTGTGGTGAGGGCTGCTTCGATTTCGCCGAGTTCGATGCGGAAGCCGCGGATTTTGACTTGGTGGTCGGTGCGGCCGAGGTAGTGGAGGGTGCCGTCGGGGCGCCAGGTGACGAGGTCGCCGGTGCGGTACATGCGTTCGCCGGGCTGGCCGTA
>NZ_JBITZW010000054.1:0-3484 GCF_044547105.1 Kitasatospora sp. NPDC052868
GCCTGCGCCGGCAACAACCCCGCACCGACCACCACCGGCCCCGGCTCCACCACCGGCACCGGACCCCCGACCGGCCCCGCCACCAACGGCGGAGCGAGGGGAGGGTTCTGCCCATCCCCCAGACCCTGCGCCGCCAACTGCTCCGCCAGCGCCGCAGTCTCCTGCTCGGCAGGGGTACGCGGCACCGTCGTGCCCCAGTAGACCGCCGGGATACCGGCCGACATCACCAGGAACTCGTCCTCGCCGTGGTACAGCGACTCGTCGAGGGTGGCGGGACGGCTCTGCAGGTGGGTCCCGAAGACCCGCTGGATCGGGATGTCCTGGACCGTCACGTAGAACGGCCCGCCGTTGGCGTGGGGATCCTGCGGGTCCTTGTAGGGCACCAGCAGGCTGAACGACTCGGCCGCCCCGCGCCTGAGCTCCAGCACGATCCCGCTGCCGGGCGCGGGGCCGGTGACGGGGACGGGGTGGGTCAGGGGGTTCGGAAGTCCCGGGTTGTCGTCGTCCACGTGCCGCCGGTTCTCCAACCGGATCAGCCTGACCGTGCCGTTCTGCCGGTCCACGTTCGGCAGTTCGACGGTCGTCAGCAGCTCGTAGGTGAACACGTGCTGGGCGACCAGGGCGCGCAGGTCGGTCGGGCCGTAGTTGACGTAGTGGGGGCCCCCGCGCACATCCGTGATGTTCTGCAGGACGCCGCTCAGGTCGGAGAAGCCCCAGTAGTAGGTCGACTCCAGGTTTCCTTCGGAGCGGAAGTGGGCGTACAGCAGCTTCGCGAGAGCCGGATGGGCCTTCCAGGAGCTGCCGGCCTGCTGGGCTCCCCAGCCGTCGATGAAGTCCGACGTCCCCGGTTGCCGGTCCAGCCACGTGTAGAAGGTGTCGGACACCCCGCCCGCGCCCCGCAGCGGCCCGCCCTCCACCAGCCCCCCGCCGGGGGCGACCAGGCTGCGGCGCGTCACCTCGACCCCGTTGTCGAAGGCCGGCGGCCGCTCGACCAGCAGCTCCGGGAGGTCCGCGAACACGCCGTCGGCCCGCATGGACATCTGCAGGTACAGGAACTCGCTGATGTACACGGGTGACCAGCCGTCCGCACTGAGCAGCTCGTACGTGTCCACCAGCCTCCGGGCGGCGGCGTTGCCGTCCGCCTCCTGCATGGCGCGCTCGACGATCTGCGCCAGTCGGCGGGCGATCCCGTCGGCCACGTGGTCGTGGACCATCGCCATGCCGTCCACCACGTGGCCCTCCGCGAGGCCGGACAACAGGTCGTCCCAGACCAGTGCCTCGACGCCGTTGAGCAGGGTGAGCGACGACAGGTGGTCCCCCTCGCGCCACAGCTCGTCGGCCCTGAACGAGCCCGCGGGCAGCGGCTCGGCCACGAACGGCGGAAGGTCCAGCACGAGCGGCGCGAGCACCGGGGAGGACGGCTCCGAGTGCGCCTCCTGCGCGTCGGCGTCCGAGCCCCCGGTCACCGAACCCTGGGGTACGTACTGCAGCGTGGTGCGGACCGGCGAAGCGGGGGCCGACCCGGTGCCCCAGTCGTCGTCCGAATCACTGGGCGGAGCCTGCGACTCCGACCAGGGGGCGGCGCCCTCCTCGGCGTTCCCGTTCCCGTTCCCGTTCCCGTTCCCGTTCTCGGCGGCTTCGGCCTCGGCTTCGGCCGCGGCCTGCTGCGCTGCGATCGTGTCGCGGTAGGTCTGGAGCTCCTGCTCGGTGACCACGGGTTGGCCCTCGCCCCAGCACTCCACCTGCCGGTCGGTGACCATGGTGAGGAACTCGTCCTCGCCGAGGTAGAGCGAGGTCTCGCCCTCCACCTCGTCCATCCTGGTCTGGAGGTGGGTTCCGAACACCCGCTGGATCGGGACGGTCTGCATGGTGAGCCAGAAGTCGCCGCCCACGACCTCCTTGTAGGGGTTCAGGAGACTGTAGGACTCGGCCGCACCACGATGGATTTTGATCTGCTGGTGGTTCGTCCCGGAATCGCCGGGGTCATAGGGTTCGGGCAGCTCCCGCAGCACGCTGCGCTGCTCCAGCCGGATCAGATCGATCGTCCCCGCGTCCCGGTTCACCCGGGGCATCGGGACGGTGCGCAGCAGCTCGTAGGTGAACATGTGCTGGGCGGCCACACTGCGCAGATAGCCGGGCTGGTAGGTGAAGCCGAAGACGTCGCGCCTGCCGATCTCCATGTGGAAGCCGGGGGTCATCTTCAGCCGGTGCTCGAAGCCGTTCAGCCAGAAGTACTCGTCGCCGATGTGTCGCCTGTTCGGGTTGCGGAAGTGGGCGAGCAGGACCTTCGCCTCCAGCGACTCCCGCGAGGCCGAGGTACCCGACTGCGCCACACCCCAGTTGTAGAGGTACTGCCTGTTCCCGCCGACCGCCGCCGTGTCGAGCCAGTCGTAGAACGCCATCGAGGCGCCGTCCGGGCCGACCAGCGATCCCCCCTGGACGACGTCGGCTCCGAGTGCCGGAGGATTGGTGGGATCGACGAGGAAGTACGCGGCACCCACGGGCCAGGCCACCAGCTCCCTCGGGAACTTCCTCGGCACCGCGCTGTCGCGGAACAGCATCTGCTGCCGCAGGAACTCGCTGATGTAGGCGGGCGTCCAACCGTCCGCGCTGAGCACCTGGTGCGTGTCAAGCAGCGTCTGGGCGGCCGCCAGCCGGTCGCCGCCGTCCGCCACGACCTGCCGGGCACGCGCGACGATCAGCTCCAACCGAAGCGCGGCCTGCTCGGCCGCCCGGTTGTAGACCGCCGCCATCCGGTCCAGCTGGGCGTCACTGGGCTCACCCTCCAACCCGTCGTCCCACACCATCCCCTCGACGCCGTCGTACAGGACGAACGCCGGCAGGCGGTCGCCGTCCCGCCACAGCTCGTCGGCCGTGAACGACCCCGTGATCGGCGGTTCGTGCACGAGCTCCGGAAGGTCCGGCAGCTCCGGCTCGTCCACCGGTGAGGACGACTCCGAAGGCTGCGTCTGCGCCCCGATGTTCAGGGTCGCGATCTGCGGCAGCTGCACGGTCTGGGTGGCGGGAGTCCGCACGACCGGAGCCGACGGCCCCTCGCCGCCCGAGTCGGAATCCCAGTCGTCGTCGGCCTCACCCTCGCTGTCCGACTTCTGCCGCATCCGCTCCGGCATCGGCAGGAACGGCTGGGGCCGGGTGGCGGGCGCCTGGGTGACGGGGGTCTGGGTCGCGGAAGTCTGGGTCGCGGGCGCCTGCACGACCGGGGCCGCCGGCTCCTCGCCGTCCGAGTCGGAATCCCAGTCGTCGTCGGCCTCGCCCTCGCTGTCCGACTTCTGCCGCATCCGCTCCGGCATCGGCAGGAACGACGGAGCCTGCGACGCCGGCCGCCCGGCATCCGAGTCCTCCACCTCGGTGTGGGACGGTGCCTTGGCCGTGGGGGCGGGCTTCGTCGAGGCGTTCCGGTACTGGTCGAAGGAGAGTTCGCGGACGACCGGTCCGGAGCGGAGCACGTCCTCGATCCGCTGGA
>NZ_JBITZW010000055.1:0-2794 GCF_044547105.1 Kitasatospora sp. NPDC052868
TCGAGGGCGGGGTGGTGACGGGTGAGCCGGTGGGCGGGGTGCCGTGGGCGGTGGCGGCGTTGGTCACGATGCCCGCGTCGATGTCCGCCTGGGTGACGCCGTAGGTCGCGGTGCAGGTGGTGGAGGCGCCGGGGGCGAGGGTGGTGACGGGGCAGCTCGCGGTCGGGGCGGTGCCGGTGCCGGAGAACGCGGTCTCCGTCACTCCGACTGCCGTCAGGTCCACGTTCCCGGTGTTGGTCACCAGGAACGAGTACGTGACGGTGTCACCGGCTGCGGAGACCGTCGCCGGAGTCACGGACTTGGCGATCGTCAGCGCCGGAGCGGCGGGGGGAGTCACCGCGTTGAAGGCGTCCGAGGCCGTGAGCTGGACGCCCGTGGTGTCGGTGGCGGTGACCGTCGAGGTGTCGGTCTCCTGAGTGCCGGGCTGCATCGCCGGGACGGTCCCCGTGCAGTCGAAGGTGGCGCCCGCCTGGAAGGGGCCGGCCCAGGTCGTGCCGGTGGCAGGACCGCCCAGCGCGGAGAAGTCGCACGACAGGCCGGTGAGCGCCGGACCTGATGTCGTGTTGTCGGTCACCACCACGTTGGTCAGGGCCAGCGAACCGTTGTTCCTGACGGTCATCGTCACTGGCACCGGGGCCCCGGCGGGGACCGGCTTGCCCGGTGCGGAGTCGTAGTCGCCCGCCGTCGGACCGTCCGCGGTGGAGAACTTGACGATGGAGAGGTTGTTCCCGTTGCCCGAGTTGTTCCAGCTCGGGTTGTCCAGCCCGGACCCGGCGTTCACGGTGGTGCCATCGGCCATGGTGACCACGACGGTGTCCGTGAACTGCTTGAGAGTGTTGTCCGTGATCGTCACCGGCAGCTTCAGCCCGACGCTGGCGTTCGCCGGAACGGTGACGGTGACCGAGATGGCGCCTGTCGTACAGGAGTTGACGGTGGCCGTGCCGGTGTAGGTGACGTCGTTGCCCAGTGTGTTGGTGGTCGTGTCGAGGTTCTGCTGGGTGATGGTGGACGCGGCGTTGGTGGAATAGGGGAGGGTCAGCCCGGCGATGAACACGGGGCAGTTGAAGGCCTGGCCGGCCTGGGCCGTGTCCGTGAAGGTGGCCGTGGTCGCGGTGGTGCTCGCCGGGGTGTGCATCACCCAGACGATGTCCGTGTTCGGGAAGGAGTTGTTGTGGTTGATGATCCCGTACTTCTCGGCATTGCTGGGATTGCGGGGCGGGATCGGGTTGATGACGATGGGGGTGGTGAAGGTGACGCCCGCGTTCGTCGTGTAGACGAGGTCGTGGGAGCCGGTCTCACTGGTCGACAGCTGCGCGGTGGCCGTGGTCTCCCCGCAGACGCCCGTGTGGGTCTCCACGTACGTGCCCATGACGTAGGTGATGACGGCGGGGTTGCCGGAGATGGAGGCGGTGCCGATGGTCGCGCCGGTGCTGTCCAGGACGGTCTGCGTGCCGGTGGGGAAGTTCGCGAGCTCGGGCGGCATGGTGACCGAGAACGTGTCACCCGCATGGCTGCCGTCCGGAACACACCAGGTGATGTGCGTGGTGACGGTCATCCCGTTCAGGAGCGGTCCGGACGGAGATCCCGGCCACGTGGTGGTGACTCCGGTGACCGCATTGATCGGTGCGCTGTACGCGGGGATCTGCGCGCCGTAGATCAGCACGGCGGCGATCGCGGTCAGCATGACGACGGCCCGCCTGACGGCGGATCGCATCATTGCCAGCACTGGCATTGCTTGTCTCCTAGGGAAGATCCAGCAAACTCCGCCCCGGGCCGTCCGGCTGATTCGGCACGGCAGTACGGCCGATCGACTGCGGGGAGGGTGGGGGACTCACTGTTCGGTCGGCCGACCGAACCCTTCTGATGGCCTTCGCGTGCCGGTGGACGGCTGCGCCGGTCAGGCTATGGAGGTTCTCGTCGTCACTCGGGACTCCTTGGGGCAGGCGGACCCGGACGGCCCTGCTGCAGTCTGAAACCGCTCACCGGCCCACTCGGAAGGACCGGCCGCGTGCCCGATTCCCGTGAAGCACCGCTACATGTCCCGCCAGTGGGACGTCGGCCGATCGCCGACGTGGGTGAAGGAGGGACGTCGTAGGCCCCTCCACGCGTGGCCAATCGTACGTGTCCGTACTGATCTCTCCGTCGATTCTCATACCTGGCGCGCCGAGGTTACGCAAGCCGAGAATCCATTTCGCCGGCGAAGGCGGACACCGACCGCTCGCGAAGTCGGTCTGACCACCTCGGCGGTGACGAGGCCTACGGCTCCCGCCGCAACCGGCGCCGTGTCCGCGCCGACGTCAGACCCAAGCAGTGGGGCTTCGTGGTCGTGGTTGGTGTGTTGGCGGTCCAATCCGGTGAAAGTCTCAGCTGATCAGGTGCACTTCGACGCTGTCGAAGGACGTGGCCTTGGGGAATGTGGTGATGCTTTCGAACAGGACGCGCGCATCGGCGGCTCGGCGGCCCTGTCGGGGCTGCCCGCGGTGATGGGTGTGCAGGCCCGAGAGGGGTCTGCGCGGCGTCCTGCAGCCCACAGCGGTCGGATGCCGCACCCCCGTCACCGGCGGGCCCTGGTCGCTCACGGCGATCCGGGCGCGCTCCTCGGGGGCTCGGGCGCTCCAACCGACATACGGGAGACCGCTATGAGAGTGCGCAAGGCGAAGCCGCCGGGTGGTTCGACACAGGGCTGGAGACGTCTGCGAGCGGCGTCGCGCGCCCGCGCGATTCCCGGCCTGCTGCGCAGGCTGGTCCCGGCGGCGGCGGTGACGGCGGTCCTCGCCACCGGCCTGCCGCTGGG
>NZ_JBITZW010000056.1:0-2487 GCF_044547105.1 Kitasatospora sp. NPDC052868
GTGCGTGCTGATCTTGTTCCTGACGACCTGTGGGAGCGGGTGGCGGTGGCGCCGCTGGTGCCACCCGCTCCCGAGCGGCGCCGGGCGCGGTGCGTTCGGCGTTCGGCGTCCGTGGCGACGATGACGGGCCGGGGCGCACTCGAAGCGTCGCCGGAGCCCTGCCAACAGCGGCCCACCTCTGATCTGGGGGCGTGTCGTGTCGGAACGATTGGCTGATCGTTCTTCCGGGTGACGTGCCCGCCTACCCATGGAGATGATCATGCGACGTCTTGCTGCTGCCGTACTTGCTCTGAGTGCCGGGCTGTTTGCTTCGGCGAGCCCGGCACAGGCCGAACCGGCCCCGGCCACGATGGGAGCTCCGGGTATCCAGGGCAAGGTGTGGGCGGCATTGGTCAAGGTTGACAACATCCGCGATTGGGGCGACGACAGCGACGACAAGAACTTGGAGCTGTACGGCGAAGCCGGCGTCGAGCACGCCAACGGCCAGAAGAAGGAATGGAAGCGCACCGACAGCAACCCGCAGAAGTCCCGTCCCGAGTACTGCCCCGGTGGCGGGATCTGCCGCGGAACCGGATCCGAGCGTGACTCCGGCGTCCACATCGGCTACGGCCAGCGCATCAACGCGGAGTTCACCGGCTCCGCCGCCAGCGACAGCCCCTTCGTCTTCTACACCAACCTGTGGGACTGGGACTACAGCTACGCCGACATCGACGAGCACGTCGCGTGGGGCAGCTACAAGGTCTGGCCGGACGCCGCCGCCGCGAAGTGGACGTCGAACGGCTGCATGGCCGGCCGTCTGTGCCAGGTGAAGTCCTTCACCATCAACGGCCCCGGCGGCCCCGTGATGCACATCCAGTTCGAGAAGCCCGCGAACTAGCCACACGGCCCCCGGCGGTTCATGCCCTGTGGCCCTTCATGGCGCCACAGGGCATTGTGCGCGCTCCCTTCGTGCCTGAAGATGGGTGGCCGTGATCACACGCAAAGCAACCATCGCCGCTGCCGCCTGCCTCGCCCTGACCGCAGCGGCCTTTGCCACCATGCCCGCAACCGCAGTGGCGGCAGCCGACCCCGTTCCCGACCCCACGATCTGCATCAAGTCCGACGGCTACTACCAGCACCGCGTCGACCCGCAGTACTTCTACGTCTGCGACGGCGCCTACCGGCCCAGGCTTGACAAGTGCCCTGGCGGCCTGTGGTTCAACGAAGACCCTGGCGTTCTGGTGTGCGACGAGCCGGAGTACGTCCGCGCTCACGGCACCGGTGGCTCGGTGACGGCCCAGCAGGCCCGGCTGCAGAAGTTGCCCCTCAAGGTCACCGGCCTGTCCGCCACTCTCAGTCCCGGCATCGCGGGCGAGAAGGTCACCTTCACCTCCTTCGGCAACGTGCCGCTCTGCACGGCCACCGCCGTCGCGATCTCCCGCGACAAGGCCACCGCCACCTGTAACAGCCAGGGAGCCCTCGGCGACCTCGGCGCTACCCTCGACGGACTCCTGCGCGGCTACAAGGTCACCGTCAAGGATGATCCCCGCACCGCCACCGGCTCCATCCGCCTGCTCTAGCCCGAGACCCGGCGGGCAAATGCCCGCCCCTGGTCGGGTTACTCAGGGTCTCAGAATGAGTTGAGCTGCACTCTTGCGCTCGACGATCTTGGGCGGCACGCTGTCCGCGTGCGTGTTGATCTTGTTCCGGATGACCTGTGGGAGCGGGTGGCTCCGCTGCTGCCGCCCGCTCCCGAACGACGCCACCGCCATCCCGGGCGACTGCGAGTCCCGGACCGGGCGGCCCTGGCCGGCATCATCTACGTGCTGCGGACCGGTGTCGCATGGCGCGACGTCCCCGCACAGGTCGTGGGCTGCTCCGGAGTCACGGCCTGGCGCCGGCTGCGGGACTGGACCGAGGCCGGCGTCTGGCCCCGCCTGCACACCGCGCTTCTGACCGAACTGCGCCGCGCGGACCTGCTGGACCTGGACGACTGCGCGGTGGACGGCTCGCACGTCCGCGCCCTCAAAGGGGGGATCATGTCGGCCCATCGCCCGTCGACCGTGCCCGCCCCGGCTCCAAGCATCATGTGATCGTGGACCGTTGTGGCACTCCGCTCGCGGTGACGCTCACCGGAGGCAATCGCCATGACGTCACTCAGCTGCTGCCGCTGCTGGATGCGATACCGCCGATTCGAGGACTGCGGGGACGCCCGCGGCGCAGGCCCCGGCGGCTGTTCGCCGACCGGGGCTACGACTTCGACAAGTACCGCCGCCTGCTGTGGAAGCGCGGCATCAAGCCGATGATCGCCCGACGCGGCGTCGCCCACGGTTCCGGACTCGGCAAGGTGCGTTGGGTCGTAGAGCGCGCCTTCGCCTGGCTCCACCAGTTCAAGCGCCTCCGCACCCGCTACGAGCGACGCGCCGATCTCCACCAGGGACTACTCGACCTCGCCTGCAGCATCATCTGCCTCCGGCGCCTTCGAAAGTCATTCTGAAACGATCAGTA
>NZ_JBITZW010000057.1:0-2254 GCF_044547105.1 Kitasatospora sp. NPDC052868
GTCGGGACGATGTAGGCGATGAGGCGTTTGTCGCCGGGGGTGTCTTCGCGGGCGAGGACGGTGGCGTGGGTGATGTCGGGGTGGGTGGTGAGGGCGGTTTCGATTTCGCCGAGTTCGATGCGGAAGCCGCGGATTTTGACTTGGTGGTCGGTGCGGCCGAGGTAGTCGATGCTGCCGTCGGGGCGCCAGGTGACGAGGTCGCCGGTGCGGTACATGCGTTCGCCGGGTTGGCCGTAGGGGTTGGCGGTGAAGCGTTCGGCGGTGAGGGCGGGGCGTCCGAGGTAGCCGCGGGCGAGTTGGGTGCCGGCGAGGTAGAGCTCGCCGGGGGTGCCGGCGGGGACGGGTTGGAGGTTGTGGTCGAGGACGTAGAGGCGGGTGTTCCAGATGGGGTGTCCGATGGGGACGGTGGTGGTGTGGGGGTGGGTGTGGCAGGGCCAGGCGGTGACGTCGATGGAGGCTTCGGTGGGGCCGTAGAGGTTGTGGAGGGGGGTGTTGAGGTGGGTGAGGAAGCGGTCGCGGAGTTCGGTGGGGAGGGCTTCGCCGCTGCAGAAGACGGCGCGCAGGGTGGTGCAGGTGGGGGCGGTGGGGTCTTGGAGGAAGGCTTGGAGCATGGAGGGGACGAAGTGGGTGATGGTGATGTTGTGGTGGCGGATGAGGGTGGTGAGGTAGGCGGGGTCTCGGTGGCCGCCGGGGCGGGCGAGGACGAGGGTGGCGCCTTCGAGGAGGGGCCAGAAGAGTTCCCAGACGGAGACGTCGAATCCGAAGGGGGTTTTCTGGAGGATGCGGTCGGTGGTGGTGAGTTGGTATTCGTGTTGCATCCAGGCGAGGCGGTTGGCGACGCCGTGGTGGGGGATGGTGACGCCCTTGGGGCGGCCGGTGGAGCCTGAGGTGTAGATGACGTAGGCGGGGTGGGTGGGGAGTAGGTCGGGTTGGGGGTTGGTGGCGTCGAGGCCGGCCAGGAGGGTGAGGGTGTGGGGGTCGTCGAGGACGATCCGGGTGGTGTTGTCGGGGAGGGTGTTCTGGAGTGCGCGGGTGGTGATGACGAGGGTGGGCCGGGCGTCGTCGAGCATGTAGGCGATGCGGTCGGCGGGGTGGTCGGGGTCCAGGGGGAGGTAGGCGGCGCCGGCCTTGGTGGTGGCGTAGAGGGCGGTGATGAGGTCGGTGGAGCGTTCCATGTGGACGCCGACGATGGTTTCGGGGCCGGCGCCGTGTGCGGTGAGGTGGTGGGCGAGGCGGTTGGCGCGCTCGTTCAGCTCGGCGTAGGTGAGTTCGGTGTCGCCGAAGATGAGGGCGGTGGCGTCGGGGGTGCGGGTGACCTGGGCGTGGAACAGTGCGGGCAGGGTGGTGGCGGGCAGCTCGCGGTCGGTGTCGTTCCAGCCGGTGAGGATGAGGGCGCGCTCGGCCGGGTCGAGGATCTCGATGCGGCTGACGGGCTGCTCGGGCTCCGCGGCGGCGGCACGCAGCACCCGCACGAAACGCTGCGCGATCGCCTCGGCCGTGCTCTGGTCGAACAGATCGGTGGCGAAGGTCAGCGCGCCGTGCAGGCCGACCGCCTTCCCGTGCGCGTCGTGCAGCTCACGGAGCTGGAAGTCCAGGTCGAACTTGGCAGGCAGCTGCCCGGTCGCCACCAACACAGCCTCGATACCCGGGAGTTCGAGGGCGGCCTCGGTGTTGTTCTGGAGGGTGAGCATGACCTGGAACAGCGGGTGCCGGGCCATTGAGCGGGTCGGGGCGAGGTCCTCGACGAGGCGCTCGAAGGGGACGTCCTGGTTGGCGAAGGCGCCGAGGCCGGCGTCCTGAACGCGGGTGAGGAGCTCGTCGAAGCTCGGGTCGCCGCTGAGGTCGGTGCGCATGACGAGGGTGTTGACGAAGAAGCCGACCAGGTCGTCGAGGGCTTCGTCGGTGCGTCCGGCGATGGGAGTGCCGACGGGGATGTCGGTGCCCGCGCCCAGGCGGTTGAGCAGGGTGGAGAGGGCTGCCTGGAGAACCATGAACAGGGTCACGCCGCGGGAGCGGGCCAGGTCGGCGAGCTGCTCGTGCAGTTCGGCGGGGATGTCCAGGTCGTGCGTCGCGCCCTGGTGGGTGGCGACGGCCGGGCGGGGCCGGTCGGTGGGCAGCTGGAGCTCTTCCGGCAGGTCGGCCAGGGCCTTGCGCCAGTGGGTGAGCTGCTGGGACAGGACACTCTCGGGGTCGGTGTCGTCACCGAGGAGCTGCTGCTGCCACAGGGTGTAGTCGGCGTACTGCACCGGCAGCG
>NZ_JBITZW010000058.1:0-2243 GCF_044547105.1 Kitasatospora sp. NPDC052868
CAGGCCCACGGCCTGCCCGCCCACTCCCTCGCCTGGGGCCTCTGGGCCCAAACCGGCGCCATGACCGGCGAACTCACCGAAGCCGACCTCACCCGGCTGGCCCGCCTCGGTGTGCACCCGCTCACCGCCACCCAGGGCCTCGACCTCTTCGACGCCGCCCTGGCCACCGATCTCCCCCTGACGGTGCCGGCCAAGCTCGACCCGGCCGCTCTCCGCTCGCAGGCGGCCTCGGGCGCCGTTCCGCACCTGCTGCGCGGCCTGGCGGGCGTCCACCGCGCCACCGCCCGGGCCGGCGTGGAGAGCGGCCTGGCCCAGCGGCTCGCCGCGCTGACCGGCCGCGACCTCACCCAGGCCCTGGTCGACCTGGTCACCACCCAGGTCGCCGCCGTCATCGGCCAGAGCGACAACGGCGCCATCAACGCCCAACGGCCCTTCCGGGAGCTCGGGTTCGACTCCCTGATGGCGGTCGAGCTGCGCAACCGCCTCAACAAGGCCACCGGCCTCGCGCTCTCCACCACCCTGGTCTTCGACCACCCCTCCCCCGCCGCCATCGCCGACCTGATCGAACGTCAGATCTCCGGCAGCGCACGGACGGTGGAGGTCTCCACGCACACCGCCGGCACCGACGACCCGATCGCGATCGTCGGCATGGCCTGCCGCTTCCCCGGCGGGGTCGCCTCGCCGGAGGACCTGTGGCAGCTGGTCACCGAAGGCCGGGACGGCATCAGCACCTTCCCGACCGACCGCGGCTGGGACTTGGAGAACCTCTACCACCCGGACCCGGACCACCCGGGCACCAGCTACGCCCGCGAGGGCGGATTCCTGCACGGCGCGGGCGAGTTCGACCCCGCCTTCTTCGGTATCTCGCCGCGCGAGGCGCTCACCATGGACCCGCAGCAGCGCCTGCTGTTGGAGACCTCCTGGGAGGCCTTCGAGCGGGCCGGCATCGACCCGACCACCGTCCGCGGCAGCCGCACCGGCGTGTACGCGGGCGTGATGTACCAGGACTACGCCGGCCGCTTCCTGAGCCAGATGCCCGAGGAGTTCGAGGGCCAGATCGGCATCAACGGCACCGGCAGCGTGGCCTCCGGCCGGATCTCCTACACCCTCGGTCTGGAGGGCCCGGCGGTCACCGTCGACACCGCCTGCTCCTCCTCCCTGGTGGCCATGCACATGGCCGCGCAGGCCCTCCAGCAGGGCGAGTGCACGCTCGCCCTGGCCGGCGGTGTGACCGTGATGGCCACCCCCAGCGGCTTCGTGGAGTTCAGCCGCCAGCGCGCCCTCGCCGCGGACGGCCGCTGCAAGGCGTTCTCCTCCTCGGCCGACGGCACCGGCTGGGCCGAGGGCGTCGGCCTGGTCCTGCTCGAACGGCTCTCGGACGCCCGCCGCAACGGCCACCAGGTGCTGGCGGTGATCCGCGGTACCGCGATCAACCAGGACGGCGCCAGCAACGGTCTCACCGCCCCCAACGGCCCCGCCCAGGAGCGGGTGATCCGCCAGGCCCTCGACCGGGCCGGCCTCACCCCGGCCGAGGTGGACGCCGTCGAGGCGCACGGCACCGGGACGTCGCTGGGCGACCCGATCGAGGCCAACGCACTGCTGGCCACCTACGGCCAGGAGCGTGAAGAGCCGCTCTGGCTGGGCTCGTTGAAGTCCAACATCGGCCACACCCAGGCGGCGGCCGGTGTCGGCGGCGTGATCAAGATGGTCATGGCGATGCAGCACGGCCTCCTCCCGCAGACCCTGCACGTGGAGGAGCCCACCCACCACGTGGACTGGACGGTCGGCGCGGTCCGGCTGCTCACCGAGGAGCGCCCTTGGCCGGAGGCCGGGCGTCCGCGCCGGGCCGCAGTCTCCGCGTTCGGGGTCAGCGGCACCAACGCCCACGTCATCCTGGAGCAGCCCGCGGCCGGGGATGCGGCGCAGGCGGCCGCCGAGGTCGAGGGCCCGACCGCGTGGGTGGTGTCGGCCACCACGCCCGAGGCCCTGAGCGACCAGGCCGCCCGGCTGCACAAGGCCCTGCTCGACCGGCCCGAGGCCGGGGTCGGACAGGTCGCCGCCGCACTCGTCAACGGCCGGACGTTGTTCGGTCGTCGGGCGGTGGTGGTCGGCTCCCGGCGCGGGGAGCTCCTGGACGCCCTGGCCGCCCTGGCCCGCGGCGAGGAAGCCCCCGGCCTGGTCACCGGCACCGCCCGCGAGGACACCGGCCGCACCGTCTTCGTCTTCCCCGGACAAGGCTCCCA
>NZ_JBITZW010000059.1:0-2205 GCF_044547105.1 Kitasatospora sp. NPDC052868
GCCCTCACCACCCACCCCGACATCACCCACGCCACCGTCCTCGCCCGCGAAGACACCCCCGGCGACAAACGCCTCATCGCCTACATCGTCCCGACGGCCGCCACCGAGCAGGACTCCGCACTCGTCTCCGCAGCACGCGAGCACCTCCGGAAGTCCCTGCCCGACTACATGGTCCCGAGCGCGATCGTGGTGCTGGAGGCCCTGCCGCTGACGGCCAACGGCAAGCTCGACCGCAAGGCCCTGCCCGCCCCGAGCTACGCGGCCACCACCGCAGGACGCGCGCCCTCGTCGCGCCAGGAGGAGATCCTCTGCGAGGTCTTCGCCGAGGTGCTCGGCGTGGCGTCGGTGAGTGTGGACGACAGCTTCTTCGAGCTCGGCGGCCACTCGCTGCTCGGGACTCGGCTGATGAGCCGGATCCGTGCGGTGCTGGGTGTCGAGGTCGGCATCCGCGCCCTGTTCGAGGCCCCGACCGTCGCCGGCCTGGCCGAGCGCCTCGGCGGCGCCGACGCCGCCCGACCCGCGCTGACCGCCGGCGAGCGCCCGAGCGTGGTACCGCTGTCCGCCGCCCAGCGCCGGCTCTGGTTCCTCGGCGAGCTCGAAGGCCCCAGCGCCACCTACAACATCGCCACCGCACTGCGACTGACCGGCACCCTGGACCGGGACGCCCTGCGGGGCGCGCTGCACGACGTGCTGGCCCGCCACGAAGTCCTGCGCACCGTCTACCCGACCCTCAACGGGCAGCCCCACCAGCGCATTCTCGAAGCGACGGCGGTCACCCTCGACCTGCCCGTCACCTCGCTTACCGAGGCCGAGCTGGAGCAGGCCCTGGCCCGCGCGGCCGGGTACGTCTTCGACCTGTCCACCGAGGTGCCGCTGCGCGCCGAGCTGTTCAGCGTCTCCGCGAACGCGCACGTGCTGGTTCTCCTCGTGCACCACATCGCGGGCGACGGCTGGTCCATGGGCCCGCTCGCCCGCGACATCTCCACCGCGTACGAGGCCCGACTCGAAGGCGCCGCCCCCGCGTGGACGGCTCTGCCCGTGCAGTACGCCGACTACACGCTGTGGCAGCAGGACCTCCTCGGTGACGACACCGACCCGGCGAGTGTCCTGTCCCAGCAGCTCGCCCACTGGCGCAAGGCCCTGGCCGACCTGCCGGAAGAGCTCCAGCTGCCCACCGACCGGCCCCGCCCGGCCGTCGCCACCCACCAGGGCGCGACCTACGACCTGAACCTGTCCGCCGAACTGCACGAGCAGCTCGCCGACCTGGCCCGCTCCCGTGGCGTGACCCTGTTCATGGTCCTTCAGGCCGGGCTCGCGACCCTGCTCAACCGCCTCGGGGCGGGGACGGACATCCCGGTCGGCACTCCCATCGCCGGCCGCACCGACGAAGCCCTCGACGACCTGGTCGGCTTCTTCGTCAACACCCTGGTCATGCGCACCGACCTGGACGGCGACCCGACGTTCGCCGCGCTCCTCGGCCGCGTTCAGGACGCCGGCCTCGGTGCCTTCTCGAACCAGGACGTCCCCTTCGAGCGCCTCGTCGAGGACTTGGCCCCGACCCGCTCGATGGCCCGGCACCCGCTGTTCCAGGTCATGCTGACCCTGCAGAACAACACCGAGGCCACCCTCGAACTCCCGGGCCTCGCAACCGAACTGCTCCCCGCCGGGCAGGCCCCGGCCAAGTTCGACCTGGACTTCCAGCTCGGTGAGCGCTTCGACGGACAGGGCCGGGCCGCCGGTCTCCACGGCTGGGTCACCTTCGCGACCGACCTGTTCGACCACGCGACGGTCGAGGCCGTCGCCCAGCGCTTCGTCCGGGTGCTGGAGGCCGTCGCCGCCGACCCCGAGCAGCCGGTCAGCCGGATCGAGATCCTCGACGCCGACGAGCGTCGGCAGCTCCTAACCGAGTGGAACGACACCGCTCAGGACCTGCCGGCCGCGACGCTGCCGGAGCTCTTCCACGCCCAGGTGAACCGCACCCCCGACGCCACCGCCCTGGTGTTCGGCGACACCGAGCTCACCTACGCCGAGCTGAACGCCCGCGCCAACCGCCTCGCCCACCTGCTGACCGAGCACGGCGTCCGCCCCGAGACCCTCGTCGGCGTCCACCTGGAACGCTCCACCGACCTCGTCATCTCGCTCCTCGCGATCCTCAAGGCCGGCGGCGCCTACCTCCCCATCGACCCCAACTACCCCGCCGACCGC
>NZ_JBITZW010000061.1:0-1585 GCF_044547105.1 Kitasatospora sp. NPDC052868
CTGAGCTTGTTGTTTAACCTCGCTGGTCACCTGACCTGCTGATCTGCGGTTCTTTCCGGGACAGCGGAGGCGGCCGTTCTTCACGCTTCGAGATGTCGAGTCAGGAAGCACGAGAGAACGGCCGCTGCCCATGAGTCTTCCCGTCGACGCGCCCGCAGGTGACGCGTTGGGCATCTTGTCCCGCTTTCGGGTCGAGTTCTACGAGAGTCTGTACAAGCGGGCGGATGTGCTCTTCGAGCTCACCGACGCGCTGCTGTGCACGGACGGGCCGGTCAAGACGCTGGTAGACCTGTCGCTGGCGGCCGAGCACCGGCGCGGCCACGGGGCAATGTACGCCGCGCTGGACCGGGGCTGGCTCGAGCCGACCCGGCTGCGGCGCACGCTGGCCTCCCTGCCGATCCCCCGGCTTGCCGACGGGCGCATCGCCCTGGCCGTGGACGTCTCCAACTGGCTCCGCCCCGACGCCCCCACCAGTAACGACCGCCTGTTCTGCCATGTCTACGGGCGCGGCCGCAGCGCCGACCAGATGATCCCGGGCTGGCCCTATTCCTTCGTTGCCGCCCTGGAGTCCGGCCGCACCTCCTGGACCGGCCTGCTGGACGCGGTCCGGCTGGGACCGGCTGACGACGCCACCGCTGTGACCGCCGCCCAGCTGCGCGAGGTCACCGGGCGCCTGCTCGAGGCCGGGCACTGGACCCGTGGTGATCCGGACATCCTGCTGGTCATGGATGCCGGCTACGACGTCACCCGCCTGGCCCACCTCCTGTCCGACCTGCCTCTGGAGCTCATCGGCCGGCTGCGGTCGGACCGCGTCATGCTCCGCGACGCGGGCGAGCCCCGCTCCACGCCCAGGGGCGGGCGACCCCGCAAGCACGGCACCGCGTTCACCTTTGCCAAGCCCGAGTCCTGGCACGAACCCGACAGCACCGCCAGCACCGAGACCACCCGCTACGGAAAGGCCGAGGCCAGGGCCTGGGACCGGATGCACCAGCGCCTGCAAAAGCGCGGCCCCTGGCTCGACCACGAAGGCGAAATCCCCATCACCCACGGCACGTTGGTCCGCCTCAAGGTCGAGCACCTGCCCGGCGAACGCGAGGCGAAGCCGCTGTGGCTGTGGTCCTCGGCCACCGGGATCGACACCGCGCACCTGGACCGGATCTGGCGCACCTTCCTGCGCAGATTCGACCTCGAGCACACGTTTCGCCTGCTCAAGGGCACCCTCGGCTGGACCGCGCCGCACTTCCGCGCTCCGGACACCGCCGACCTGTGGACCTGGCTGGTCATCGTCGCCCACACCCAGCTCCGCCTGGCCCGCCCGCTGACCGCAGACCTGCGCCGCCCCTGGGAACGTCCCCTGCCCGCAGCGAAGTTGACGCCGGCCCGGGTACGCCGCGGGTTCCGCAACATCCGCGAGAAGGTCCCCACCCCGGCCGGTGTGCCAAAACCCTCCCGGCCCGGCCCCGGACGGCCACCGGGTTCGAAGAACCGCAAGCTGGCGCCCCGCCACGACGTCGGCAAGACCGTCAAACGCGAACCCACACTCCAAGCCCACCTCGCCGCGCGAGGTTAAAGATCAAGCTGAGAA
>NZ_JBITZW010000062.1:0-1580 GCF_044547105.1 Kitasatospora sp. NPDC052868
CGGCTGGATCACCTCCTTTCTAAGGAGCAATATGCCGCTTGCAGGCGAATGTCCTGCACGGTTGCTCATGGGTGGAACGTTGACTATTCGGCACACTGGGTTGGCACCTGTTAGTACTGCTTCGGCGTGGAAGACGGGTTGTTGATCGGGTGTGTCGGGCACGTTGTTGGGTCCTGAGGGAACGGCCGTCATGGTCGTTGCTTCAGTGATGCCGGTCCCACTGAAGGGGTGCCCGTTGGGGTGTCCTGGGGGTGGGTGACTGGTCGTTGTTTGAGAACTGCACAGTGGACGCGAGCATCTGTGGCCAAGTTTTTAAGGGCGCACGGTGGATGCCTTGGCACCAGGAACCGATGAAGGACGTGGGAGGCCACGATAGTCCCCGGGGAGCCGTCAACCAGGCTTTGATCCGGGGGTTTCCGAATGGGGAAACCCGGCAGTCGTCATGGGCTGTCACCCATACCTGAACACATAGGGTATGTGGAGGGAACGCGGGGAAGTGAAACATCTCAGTACCCGCAGGAAGAGAAAACAACCGTGATTCCGGGAGTAGTGGCGAGCGAAACCGGATGAGGCTAAACCGTCAGCGTGTGAGACCCGGCAGGGGTTGCGCTGGTGGGGTCGTGGGATTTTTCTTGACCGGTCTGCCGGCCGGTCGGCGAGTCAGAAACCGTATGGATAGTCGAAGGACATGCGAAAGGTCCGGCGTAGAGGGTAAGACCCCCGTAGACGAAATCTGTACGGCTCGTTTGAAGAACTCCCAAGTAGCACGGGGCCCGAGAAATCCCGTGTGAATCTGGCGGGACCACCCGCTAAGCCTAAATATTCCCTGGTGACCGATAGCGGATAGTACCGTGAGGGAATGGTGAAAAGTACCGCGGGAGCGGAGTGAAATAGTACCTGAAACCGTGTGCCTACAAGCCGTGGGAGCGTCGGACATGCAGCTTGCTGTGTGTCTCGTGACTGCGTGCCTTTTGAAGAATGAGCCTGCGAGTTTGCGGTGTGTAGCGAGGTTAACCCGTGTGGGGTAGCCGTAGCGAAAGCGAGTCCGAATAGGGCGGTTGAGTTGCATGCCCAAGACCCGAAGCGGAGTGATCTAGCCATGGGCAGGTTGAAGCGGAGGTAAGACTTCGTGGAGGACCGAACCCACCAGGGTTGAAAACCTGGGGGATGACCTGTGGTTAGGGGTGAAAGGCCAATCAAACTCCGTGATAGCTGGTTCTCCCCGAAATGCATTTAGGTGCAGCGTCACGTGTTTCTTGCCGGAGGTAGAGCACTGGATAGGCGATGGGCCTCACCGGGTTACTGACCTTAGCCAAACTCCGAATGCCGGTAAGTGAGAGCGTGGCAGTGAGACTGTGGGGGATAAGCTCCATGGTCGAGAGGGAAACAGCCCAGAACACCGACTAAGGTCCCTAAGCGTGTGCTAAGTGGGAAAGGATGTGGAGTCGCAGAGACAACCAGGAGGTTGGCTTAGAAGCAGCCACCCTTGAAAGAGTGCGTAATAGCTCACTGGTCAAGTGATTCCGCGCCGACAATGTAGCGGGGCTCAAGCACACCACCGAAGTCGTGTCATTGCAGCA
>NZ_JBITZW010000063.1:0-1118 GCF_044547105.1 Kitasatospora sp. NPDC052868
CTGGCCCGCGGCGAGGAAGCCCCCGGCCTGGTCACCGGCACCGCCCGCGAGGACACCGGCCGCACCGTCTTCGTCTTCCCCGGACAAGGCTCCCAATGGGCCGGCATGGGCCGCGACCTCTACCAGACCTCACCCGTCTTCCGCACCCACCTCGACACCTGCGCCCAAGCCCTCGACCCCCACACCGGCTGGAACCTCGTCAACACCCTCACCGGCACCGACGACACCTGGCTCCACCACGTCGACACCGTCCAACCCGCCCTCTTCGCCACCATGGTCGCCCTCGCCCAGACCTGGCGCACCTACGGCATCGAACCCGACGCCGTCATCGGCCACTCCCAAGGCGAAATCGCCGCCGCCCACATCGCCGGAGCCCTCACCCTCGACGACGCCGCCCGCATCGTCACCCTCCGCTCCCGCACCCTCAAAACCCTCGCCGGCACCGGCGGCATGACCTCCATCAACCTCCCCGCCACCCACGTCCACGAACTCCTCACCACCAACAACTGGCACCACCACCTCACCATCGCCGCCCACAACGGCCCCACCAACACCATCGTCGCCGGCACCCCCCAAGCCCTCGACACCCTCACCACCCACTGCGAACACCACAACATCCGCGCCCGCCGCATCCCCGTCGACTACGCCTCCCACTCACCCCACATCGAACCCCTCCACCACCACCTCACCACCCTCCTCGCCGACATCAACCCCCAACCCACCACCCACATCGCCTTCTACTCCACCCTCACCAACACCCACATCCACGACACCACCACCCTCAACGCCGACTACTGGTACGAAAACCTCCGCCGACCCGTCCAATTCGAAGCCACCACCCGCACCCTCCTCGCCAACGGCCACACCACCTACATCGAAACCAGCCCCCACCCCGTCCTCACCACCAGCATCCAGGAAACCGCCGAACACACCACCACCCACACCACCACCATCCCCACCCTCCGCCGCGACCACGGCACCCTCACCCACCTCCTCACCAACCTCGCCCACGCCCACACCACCACCAACACCCCCATCAACTGGACCCCCCACCACCCCACCAACCCCACCCCCACCAACCTCCCCACCTACCCCTTCCAACACCAGCACTACTGGCT
>NZ_JBITZW010000064.1:0-1098 GCF_044547105.1 Kitasatospora sp. NPDC052868
TGGGGTGTGTGCCGGCCGGAGCGTGTTGGTGGGTGGGTGGTGGTTAGTGGCGGCGGCGGGTGCGGCGGGTGGTGAGGAGGAGTGGGGTGCCGGCGGCGATCAGGGTTGCGGCGCCGATTGCGGCGAGGAGGGGGAGGGTTCCGGTTCCGGTGTCGGGCAGGGGGTGGCCGACGGGGGGTGTGCCGTGGGGCGGGGGCACGTTTGCGTGGCTGGGGGTGGGCTTGTGCGTGTGGGTGGGCTCGTGGGTGGGGTGGTGTGAGGGCGACGGTGAGGGGGAGGGTGAGGGGGAGCCGGTGGGCTGGGTGGCGGGTTTGGCCTGGACGGTGGCCGATGCGGGGGCGGAGGTGACCGTGGTGCCGTCGGGTGCGGTGGCGGTCGCCACCGCGGTGTTGTCGATCCGGCCGAGTTTCAGGTCGTGGACGAGGACGGTGTAGGTGGCGGTGCAGGTCATCGAGGCGCCCGCGGGCAGGTCCGTGGAGGGGCAGGAGATCACGGGGGCGGTGCCCTCGCCGGTGAAGTCGGTGTCCTTGACGGAGACCGCGGTGAGGGGGACGTTTCCGGTGTTGGTGACCGTCAGGGTGTAGGTGATGGTCTGTCCGGCGGAGGTCACGGTGGCGGGGTCGGCCGTTTTGGTGAGGGTCAGGGTGGGCTTGGCCGTGGTGACGGTGGCGGTGGCGGGGGGTGAGGTGACGGGTGGGCCGGTGGGCGGGGTGCCGGTGGCGGTGGCGGTGTTGGTGATGGTGCCGGCGTCGACGTCGGCCTGGGTGACGGTGTAGGTGGCGGTGCAGGTCATCGACGCGCCGACGGGCAGGTCCGTGGAGGGGCAGGAGATGGCGGGCGGGGTGCCGGTGCCGGAGAACGCGGTGTCGGTGACGACCACGCCGGTCAGGTCGGTGTTGCCGCTGTTGGTGACCACGAAGGAGTAGGTGAGGGCCTGTCCGGGGGTGAGGGTGGTGACGAGGGTGTT
Source organism: Kitasatospora sp. NPDC052868 (assembly GCF_044547105.1). NCBI lineage: Bacteria > Bacillati > Actinomycetota > Actinomycetes > Kitasatosporales > Streptomycetaceae > Kitasatospora > Kitasatospora sp. NPDC052868. The sequence continues at coordinate 968 of NZ_JBITZW010000064.1, forward strand.
GCGGCGGTTGTTGCCCCCGCCGTTGTTGCCGCCTCCGTTGTGGCCTCCGCCGTTGTTGCCGCCTCCGCTGCCGGTGGCGACGATCTTGTCGAGGGTGAGGGCGGGTTTGGGTGATTCGACGGTGGCGGTGG
>NZ_JBITZW010000065.1:0-1069 GCF_044547105.1 Kitasatospora sp. NPDC052868
TTGCGGGTGACCACGACCAGCCGTGCGTCCTGCGAGCGCTCGTCCCGCAGGTGCGCCTGCAGCGCGGCGAGCACCTCGCCCGCCACCGCCCGCACCCGGCCCGCCAACGGCCCCTGACCGCCGCCACCGACCGCGAACAGCACCGGCCCAGCGGCAGAGGCGGCCCCGACGGCCGGGGCGGGCAGGGCCGTCCACCGCACATGGTGGACATCCGAGGGCCGGCCCGCCGCCAACTGCGCCGGATCCAACGGCCGCACACTCAGCGAACCCACCGTCGCCACCGGCGCACCCGCACCATCCGCGACCCGCAGCGACAACCCGTCGCCCCGCACCGCCAGATGCACCCGCGCCGCCGTCGCCCCCGAAGCGTGCACCGCCACCCCGGACCACGCGAACGGCAACCGCACCCCCTCACCCTCCACCGCCGCCAGATGCAGACACGCATCCAACAGCGCCGGATGCAGCGTGAACCCGCTCCCGTGCTCCTCCACCGGCAGCCCCACCTCAGCGAAGAGGTCGTCCCCCCGACGCCAGGCCGCACCCAGCCCACGGAACACCGGACCGTACTCCAGCCCCAGCCCCGCCAACCGCTCGTACACACCCTCCACCGCCACCGGCACAGCACCCGCCGGCGGCCACACCTCCAACCCCTCACCCGCCACCACCACACCGCCCAGGAAACCCTCCCCGTGCAGCGTCCACACCTCCTCGCCGTCCTCCGGACGCGAGTGGACCGTCACCGGCCGCCGACCATCCCCCTCAGCGGCCGACACGGTGACCTGGACCTGCACCCCCCGGCCCTGCGACAGCACGAGCGGCGCATGCAGCACCAACTCGTCCAACACCGCCAACCCGGCCTCGTCACCCGCACGAACGGCAAGCTCCACAAACGCAGCCCCCGGCAGGATCACCGTCCCCGCCACCGCATGATCCGCCAACCAACCCTGCGAAGACAACGACAGACGACCCGTCAAAACCGTCGTCTCACCATCCGCCAACTTCGCCACCGCACCCAGCAACGGATGATCGATCGACCCCAGACCCGCCGTCGTCACATCACCGCGCGCGG
>NZ_JBITZW010000066.1:0-1049 GCF_044547105.1 Kitasatospora sp. NPDC052868
CTGCCGCTGACGGCCAACGGCAAGCTCGACCGCAACGCCCTCCCCGCCCCGCACTACGCCACCACCACCGCAGGACGCGCGCCCCGCACCCCCGAAGAAGAAACCCTCTGCACCGTCTTCGCCGACGTCCTCGGCCTCACCACCGTCACCATCGACGACAACTTCTTCGAACTCGGCGGCCACTCCCTCCTCGCCGTCACCCTCGTCGAACGCCTCCGCCACCACGGCCTGCCCATCGACGTCCGCACCCTCTTCGCCACCCCCACCGTCGCAGGCCTCACCACCACCACCCACCACGAAATCCCCGTACCCCCCAACCTCATCCCCACCAACGCCACCACCATCACCCCCGACATGATCACCCTCGCCGACCTCACCACCGACGAGATCAACCACCTCACCACCCAAATCCCCGGCGGCGCCCCCAACATCGCCGACATCTACCCCCTCGCCCCCCTCCAAGAAGGCATCTTCTTCCACCACCTCATGGAGGCCGACACCGGAACCGACGTCTACGTCCTCCCGGCCCTCATGGCCTTCGACACCCACCAACGCCTCACCGACTTCCTCACCGCCCTCCAACACGTCATCAACCGCCACGACATCCTGCGCACCGCCATCATCTGGAACGGCCAACGCGAACCCCTCCAGGTCGTCACCCGCAACGCCCCCCTCCCCACCCACACCATCCACCTCCCCCACAACGACACCACCGGCAACGACACCGCCACCCGACTCCTGACCGCCACCGGCCGGTCCATGGACATCACCCAAGCCCCCCTCCTACGCGCCTACACCACCCCCGAACCCCACACCGACCGCTGGCTCCTCGCCCTCCACATCCACCACCTCATCCAGGACCACACCGCCCTCGCCATCGTCCTCGACGAAGTCCGCGCCCACCTCAACGGACACCAGGACCAACTCCCCACCCCCCTCCCCTTCCGCGACTTCGTCGCCCAAGCCCGCCTCCGCATCCCCCGCGAAGAACACCAGAAGTTCTTCACCAACCTCCTCGGCGACATCACCGAACCCACCGCACCCTTCGG
>NZ_JBITZW010000067.1:0-1009 GCF_044547105.1 Kitasatospora sp. NPDC052868
TGGAACGCTCCACCGACCTCGTCATCTCGCTCCTCGCGATCCTCAAGGCCGGCGGCGCCTACCTCCCCATCGACCCCAACTACCCCGCCGACCGCATCACCTACATGCTCGGCGACGCCCGACCCGCCCTGGTCATCACCAGGTCCGCCCAGAACACCCTGCCCGACGGCACCGTCCGGATCGTCCTCGACGACCCCGACACCCTCACCCGCCTCGCCGGACTCGACACCACCAACCCCCAGCCCGGCCTGCAGCCCAACCACCCCGCCTACGTCATCTACACCTCCGGCTCCACCGGCCGACCCAAGGGCGTCGTCGTCCCCCACCACGGCCTCGCCAGCCTCACCACCGGCCAGATCGACCGCTTCGCCGTCGAACCCACCAGCCGCGTCCTCCAGTTCGCCTCACCCAGCTTCGACGCCGCCGTCTCCGAACTCGGCATGACCCTCTGCAAGGGCGCCACCCTCGTCCTCGCCCCCGCCGAAGAACTCCTCCCCGGCCCCGCCCTCATCCACCTCACCACCCGACACGCCATCACCCACGTCACCCTCCCCCCCGCCGTCCTCGCCGTCCTCACCCCCACCGACCTCCCCACCATCACCACCCTCATCACCGCCGGCGAAGCACTCAGCGAAGACCTCGCCACCCGCTGGGCCCCCGGACGACGCCTCATCAACGCCTACGGCCCCAGCGAAACCACCGTCTGCGCCACCACCACCACACCCCTCACCCCCACCGGCCAGACCCCCCACATCGGCACCCCCATCCCCAACACCCGCCTCTACGTCCTCGACACCCACCTCCAACCCGCCCCCACCGGCACCCCCGGCGAGCTCTACATCGCCGGCGCCGGCCTCGCCCGCGGCTACCTCGGACGCCCCGCCCTCACCGCCGAACGCTTCACCGCCAACCCCTACGGCCAGCCCGGCGAACGCATGTACCGCACCGGCGACCTCGTCACCTGGCGCCCCGACGGCACCCTCCACTACCTCGGCCGCACCGACCACCA